>NZ_AZVV01000007.1:0-372158 GCF_000514395.1 Pseudomonas sp. URMO17WK12:I12 | reverse complement strand
AAGTGGAAGTGAATGCCTTCTTCTTCGCACAGGCGCTGGATGAAATGCAGGTCGGATTCGTCGTACTGCACGCAGTAGTCGCGGTCCGGGTAAACCGCACCGAGCTGAAAACTGTAGGCGTCCGCGAGGATGCCGCGCGCTTCCAGGACCTGCGCGATGATCTTCGGCACGCTTAACTGCTGGAAGATTTGCTGGTCGTGGTTGTGGCGCAGGTACGCCAATTGCGGGCACAGGCTGATGCTGTAGCGGGTCAGTTTTTTACCCGAGTCGCCTTGCTCGATTCGATAGACCAGGCCGTGGATGAGGCCTTTGCCGGTTGCGCCGAAGGTCAGGCAACCTGGTTTGTGCAGAATGTCTTCGAGTTTCAGGTCGGGGCGGGCGCTGACCAGCTCGATGTCGAAACAGAACGGCTGGTTGAGGGCTTCACGGCCGACGAAACTGAGGACTTGCAGGTCGGCGGAAACACCTTCCAGCGTGAGGGAAATATGGGTTGCGTTAGCGTCCAGCATGCCTTGAATTCCGTCCTTTGGATAAGCTGGGGCGGATGGTGCAGGATTAAACGGCCTCGTTCAAGGCGCAAATGGCGTACGTGCGGATGCCTTGTGCTATCAGGAAAACCCTTAGGCACAAGGTATGGGTCAATGAATGCGGGGCATATTTCGTCATCTGTTCCTGAACACGACAGCGTCACGCAATTGCGGCGACCGGGAATCGACAGTCATTTTCAGACTTTCGGGGTGGTGACCCTGAGATTGGCGGTGTGTGTTACACCGCCATCGCGAGCCGGCTCGCGATGAGGGCCTTACATTCAGCGCAATTCCAACTGCCCGCCTGGAACGTATCACCTGAGCCTACGGTGTCGGCGCCCTAAGTATTTGTATTGCGCGAAGGTTTCAACATGGGCCTCTTCGCGACGTCGTCTCAGGGCAGGACTTCAGCCATGAACGCTCCATTCGGAGAAATGGCAGTGAATGGACTGGGTTCACCCCCTCCCACCATAGTGAACTCCGGCGGCTCCGACCCCACGATATTGCCAACCACTTTGCGTCCATCGTTTTCTTTTTTCAGCAGCAGGACATTATTATCGCTGACCCGTTTGACCCGACCGTAAGTCTGACCTTTTGGCGCAGTGACAATGTTGATGGCAATGTCTTGAGGGTGCCAAAAGCCGGGGTTTGGAGTGCCGTCCAAAGTGTGGTAGTCGAGGGCAATGTTCCCGCTGCTATTAACGGCCACACCAACAACGCTTGACATAAAATTATGCAAGTCTAGGACTTTGGGCTCGGAATTTTCCCCATCCCAGTAGGTTGCCATGGGCTTGTTGTTCGATGAAACACAACTCCCTACATATCGGTTTGCATTATTGACCGCTCGAATCTCGCAAGACGAGTAATTCGCCGGGACGTTTACATTGACGGCGATGAAGCCAGAAATATCTCTGTAGGCAATTTTCGCAACGCCTTTCCCCGCCTCATCACGGCAGTTGAGCGCGACACGAGGCGCGTCAGGTGCCATCTGATCGTTGATCGCAACCGCTTGGCAGTTATCCCTGGGGGTTGACACCGTCATCGGGGTTTTAGCGTCTACTGAGGTCCACATCGTTGCAGTGGCACGACCATTTTTGTCGATGCTTTGCCCCACAACAAACCCACTGTTGTTGTAGGCAACTGCTTTTGTACTGACATCGTCCGGGTTTCTCTGGTCCTGAAAAATGCTGCGAAGTGGCTCCAGTTTAGTGGCGACGGTATAGGGCGGTTTCCAGATTGTCCCGAATTCCAGGCCGTTGGTTTCTTTACAGTTGCCTGAGACAGTTCCGTCGATACCAATTCCCAGAACTCTACAATCCTGCCCTTGCACAAGGCTTGGGAGGACGATCGAACCGGTAATGTTATCTGAGCTCCAGACGATCACCGCTCCGTTGGATGCCGTGCAGTTACCCACCGCACGTTTATAGTTGTTGATGTCGATCACTTCGCACGAGGAAAACTCTTTGGCCATGCGAATTTGCAGATTAGTAGTGGCCATCGTGTCCGTTCCGTACGCCAAAGCAAATGCGGCCAGTATCGCGTTCAGCGACGTTAGATTTTTAATGATCTTCCGTTTCATTTTCTGCTCCATCTTGTTAGCGTGTGGGCTCGAACCAGACTGTTGTTCAGGTCCGTAACAGCAACACTGCAAGAAGAGTTAATATCAAAAAATGAAGCTCGACTACTGTCAGATCTAACAGTGGACGGCCACTGTTAGAGTGTATGTACTGGCCGGTTGAGATCGTTGTTTTCTGGTCGTGAAGGACTCGCCCCCGGCAGTTTCCGTTTATGGCGGAGGGACGATTTATCAGATGAGTTGCTGCCGATACGGCAAATCCGGCCCGGTCTTGCTACACGTCAACGCCGCCGCCGTCACCGCGAACTTCAACATCCCGTCAATCTGTTCACGGCCGAGCGATTGCACACCTTCCACCGAATCCAGCTGTTGCTCGGTCAACCACGTAATCAACGCCGCCTGGAACGTATCGCCAGCCCCCACCGTGTCGGCAATCTTCACCGAACTGGCCGGCACCGACCACGAACCATGAGCCCGGCTAAACACCGTCGCGCCTTCGCCACCCCGGGTCAGGAACACCAACTGACAGCGATGCTGCAGCCAGCCTTCAATCACGCGCTGTGGGTCCTGCTCGGGATACAACAGGCTCAAATCCTCATCGCTGACTTTGATCAGGTCCGCGTATTCGACCAGCGTCGCGATCCGCGAACGCCACAGGTCAATGTTCGGTTCAGGATTGAGCCGTACGTTCGGGTCGAGGCTGATCAGGCGTTTACCGCTTTCACGCTGAACCAGCGCCAGCAACGTGTCGGCTATCGGTTGCACCACCAACGAGAACGAACCGATGTGCAAGCCGCGCACTTCAGTCCCCAGTTCCGGCAGGTGTTCCGGTTTCAACTGACGGTCCGCGCAGCCTTCACCGCGAAAGCTGTAATGCGGCGAGCCGTTGGCGCCCACCGCAACCATCGCCAATGTCGTGGGTGCGGCGAAGTCCACGAGGAAGTCCGGGCGCACGCCTTCGTTCAATAGCACTTGCTGCAAGCGCCGGCCGAGGTAGTCGGTGGACAGTCCGGCAAACAGCGCCGAGTCCACACCCAAACGGCGCAAACCGACGGCGACATTGAACGGCGAGCCACCGGCAATCGCCTTGAAATTCACTTTTGAAGCCAGGCCGCTGGCGTCGTCTTCACTGAAGAAATCGAACAGCGCTTCGCCACACACCAGATACATAATTGTTCACTCTTTAAAGGGTTGCGACATGCTGTTGATAGCGTTCGTAGGCCTGCTGACAGGCCGCCACATGCTTTGCAATCGGCAAGGTTTCGCTGGCCAGGTCGAGTTTGACGCAGCGCTCGCACAGGTCCGCCAGACTGTCTTCCTGCCCGTTCGCCCAGGACCTGCACCACGCTGCTTGAATCGCCGCGCCGAGGGCGGCGGCTTCGCTTTGTTCGGTGCAGATTACGGGCGTATCCATGATGTCGGCGACGATCTGTCGCCACACCGGGCTCTTCGAGCCGCCGCCGATCAGGCAGATGCTGCGGCTTTGTAAGCCATTCTGGCGCAGCAGGTCCAGCCCATAACGCAAACCGAAGGTCGTGCCTTCCACCACCGCGCGGCACAGGTTGGCCGGCGTCAGGTTGGTCATCGTCAGCCCCAGCAGGCTGCCGGTAGCATGGGGCAGGGCGGGGACGCGTTCGCCGTTGAGGAACGGCAGCATGCTCACGCCTTCGGCACCGATGGGGGCTTGCGCGACTAAATCGTTGAACTGCTGGATATCCAGGTCGAACAACTCGCGAATAACACCCGTCGCGTTGGTCAGGTTCATCGTGCAGATCAGCGGCAGCCAGCCACCGCTGGAGGAACAAAAGGTCGCCACCGAGGCGTCCGTGCTGACTTTCGGTTGATCGGCATAGGCGTAAACGGTGCCTGACGAACCGAGGCTCATGGTGATCGCGCCGGGCTTGATGTTGCCGGTGCCGATCGCGCCCATCATGTTGTCGCCGCCGCCGCTTGAAACCAGCGCATGCGGGTTGATGCCCAAGCGTTCGGCGATGCTCGGCAGGACCGTGCCGACGGCTTGATGGGCGTCGATCAACTCCGGCAGGGCGGCTTGCAGGCGTCCGCTGGGGTCGATGTCGCGCAGCAGCTGCAAGTCCCACTGGCGGCTGCGCACGTTGAAATACCCGGTGCCGGAGGCGTCGCCATACTCGCTGCAGCTACGGCCGGTGAGCCAGTAATTCAGGTAGTCGTGGGGCAGCAGGATGCGGGTGATTCGGGAAAAAATCTCGGGATGCTGCTCTTTGGTCCAGAGCAGTTTTGACACGGTGTAGCCGGGTGCGATGACGACGCCGAGGCGCTCGAGTGAACCCTTTTCACCGCCGAGGTGCTCCAGCAGGCGGTCGTTTTCGGCTGTGGTTTCGGTGTCGCACCAGAGTTTGGCGGGGCGCAGGACCTGGCCCTGATCGTCGAGCAGGACCAGTCCGTGTTGCTGGCCTGAGACGCCGATGCCGAGGAGGTGTTGACCGTCGACGTTGGCGGCGAGCAGGGCGTTTCGGGTGGCGAGGGTGAAAGCTTCCAGCCACTGATCTGTGTCCTGCTCACGGCGGCCGTTGGCGCCGCTGATCAGGGTGTGGGCGGCGGCGCCCTGGCCCAGCACTTGGCCGCTGACTGCGTCGAGGACAATGGCTTTGGTGCCTTGGGTGCCGCAGTCGATGCCCAGGAAAAGGTGTTGGTTTGCCATGTCAGGTCCTTGGAGTGTCAGGTCGATCTCGCGATGACGGTAGTCCATTCACCGCAGTACTTAAGCCAGCACCCGCTCCAACGTCCGCGTCACCCCCACCTCCCGCAAGCTGTTACAGCACCACTCAAACGCCGCCACAAACTCGGCCGAATGCGGAATCGCGGTGCCAAAAATCTCCTCGACCGCCAGCAACCGCTGGGTAATCAACACATCATCCGCCACCAGCCCCTGAAAAAAAGCCGCCCGTGGGTCCGGAATCGAATAGGTATCACCGTTTTCATCCACCCCCTTCAAATACAGCGCCCACGCCGCCACCACCAGCGCCGCACGCTTGGTCTCTCGACCGTCGGCAATCAAGCGGTTGATCGTCGGCACCGTGAATTTGGGAAATTTCGACGAGCCGTCCGAACACACTCGCTCCAGTTGATCGGCAATCGCATGATTGGAGAAGCGTTCAACCAAGGTGTTTTTGTAGTCTGTCAGGTCAATCCCCGGCACCGGCGACAGTTGTGGCGTGACGTCCAGGTCCATGTAAGCCCGCATGTAGCGCACAAACAGCGGGTCGTTCATGGTTTCGTGAACGAAGCGATATCCCTTCAAGAACCCGAGATACGTCAGCGCCAGATGACTGCCATTGAGCAGTTTGATCTTCATCTCTTCATAAGGCGTGACGTCGTCCGTGAACTGCACGCCGACCTTTTCCCAGGCCGGGCGACCGTTGACGAATTTGTCTTCCAGCACCCATTGCACAAACGGTTCGCAGACCACGGGCCAGGCATCGTCAACCGCGTGTTTGTCAGCCAGTTGCAGGCGATGTTCGGTGCTGGTCATCGGCGTGATGCGGTCGACCATGGCGTTGGGGAAACTCACGTTGCGGTCGATCCACTCGCACAGATCGGCATCGCGCAACGCGGCGAAGGCCAGTAGCGCTTTGCGGGTCACCGCGCCGTTGTGCGGCAGGTTATCGCAGGACATCAGCGTGAACGCCGGGGTGCCGGCAGCGCGCCGTTTGGCCAGGGCGGCGCAGAGGAAACCGAACACGGTTTTCGGCGCATCCGGGTGCGTCAGGTCGTGCTGGATTTGCGGCAAGTGCGCCATGAACTCGCCGTTGCTGTCATCGATGCAGTAACCGCCCTCGGTGATAGTCAGCGAGACGATGCGGATCTCGGGGCCGGCGAGTTTTTCGATCAGTGCGGTCGCGCCGTCTTCGGCCAGCAGCATGTCGCGAATCGCACCGATCACCCGGACTTCGGTGTCATCGGTATCGCCGAGTTCGAACAGGGTGAACAGGTAATCCTGCTCTTTGAGATCGTCCCGGGCGCGCCGGTCTTCGGCGCGCAGGCCGACCCCGCAAATCGCCCAGTCCAGGCCTTCGCCAGTGTTCATCAGCGCGTCGGTGTAATACGCCTGATGGGCGCGGTGAAAACCACCGACGCCAATGTGCGCGATGCCTTGGCGCGTATCGCTCAGGGCGTAGGCGGGCAGGACCACCTCGGGTTTGAGATGGTGGAGATTCTGTTTATTGAGTTTCATCACATAGTCTCGATATCAGGCCGCAGCGCGCAACGGACGGGTCAACGCCACGCCGTCGGCATCGAATAAATGGCAGTGTTCGGCGTCCAGGTGCAGGCTCAGCGACTCGCCGTAACGGCTGGCGAGGTCGCCGCGAACACGCATGGTCAGGGCCTCGCCGGAGGAAGTCACGACGTGGCAGAACGTGTCGCTGCCCAAACGCTCGCTGACGTCGGCGGTGACTTGCAGCGTGCAGTCGCCGGGTTGTGCCAGTTCCAGGTGTTCCGGACGAATGCCCAGGGTCACTGCGCCACCGACGCTCAAGTTGGCGCCGGTCAACGGCAGGGTGATGCGAGCACCGGCGTCGAGCAGCACTTCACAGCTTTGGCTGTCGATGCGGGTGACGTTGCCCTTGAGGAAACCCATTTTCGGCGTGCCCAGAAAGCCCGCGACAAACAGGTTGGCCGGTTGGTGATACAGGTCCAGCGGCGAGCCGACCTGTTCGATTTTGCCGCTGTTGAGCACCACCACCTTGTCGGCCATGGTCATGGCTTCGACCTGATCGTGGGTCACGTAGATCATCGTCGCTTGCAGTTCTTTGTGCAGTCGCAGCAGTTCCAGGCGCATCTGCACCCGCAGGGCGGCGTCGAGGTTGGACAGCGGTTCGTCAAACAGGAAGATTTTCGGGTTGCGCACAATCGCCCGGCCGATGGCCACGCGCTGACGCTGGCCGCCAGACAGCTGTTTCGGTTTGCGTTCCAGCATTGGACCGAGTTCGAGGATGCGCGCAGCTTCGCCGACTTTCTTCTCGACTTCCGCTTTCGGCACGCCGGCCAGATCGAGGGCAAACGACATGTTCTTTTTCACGGTCATGTGCGGGTACAGGGCGTAGGTCTGGAACACCATCGCCAGGTCGCGCTTGGCCGGGCTGACTTCGGTGATGTCGCGGCCGTCGAGCTCGATGGTGCCGCCGCTGACTTCTTCCAGGCCGGCGATCAGGCGCAGCAGGGTCGATTTGCCGCAACCCGACGGGCCGACGAACACCACGAATTCCTTGTCGTTCACTTCCAGGTCGATGCCTTTGATGATGGAAAAGCCTTCGAAGCCTTTTTGCAGATTCTTGATTTTCAGGTTGGCCATGGTGGCGCTCCTTTTGTGCTTATTCTTTGAGGGCTATTTCACGGCACCGAACGACAGGCCGCGGACCAATTGTTTCTGGCTGATCCAGCCGAAGATCAGGATCGGCGCGCAAGCCAGGGTCGACACCGCCGACAACTTGGCCCAGAACAAGCCTTCAGGGCTTGAGTAAGAGGCAATCAACGCGGTCAGCGGCGCGGCTTTGGATGAGGTCAGGTTCAAGGACCAGAACGCCTCGTTCCAGCACAGGATCAGCGACAGCAAAACGGTTGAAGCCAGGCCGCCCTTGGCAATCGGCAGCAGCACCCGGACCATCTCCTGCCACAGCGTGGCGCCGTCGAGGCGCGCGGCTTCGAGGATGTCTTTGGGGATGTCTTTGAAGTAGGTGTAAATCATCCAGACCACAATCGGCAGGTTGATCAGCGTGTAGATCACGATCAGCGCGATGCGCGTGTCGAGCAGGCCGAAGGTCTTGGCCAGCAGGTAAATCGGCATCAGCACGCCCACCGGTGGCAGCATTTTGGTCGAGAGCATCCACAGCAGCGTGCCCTTGGTGCGCTGGGTTTCGTAGAACGCCATCGAGTAGGCCGCCGGCACGGCGATCAACAGGCACAATGCCGTGGCACTGAAGGAAATCACCACCGAGTTCCAGGCGAAGCTGAAGTAGTCGCTGCGTTCATTGATGTGCAGGTAGTTCTCCAGCGTCGGCGTGAAGATGAACTGCGGTGGCGTGGCGAACGCGTCGATTTCGGTTTTGAAACTGGTCAGCACCATCCAGAAGATCGGGAAGAAAATCACGATGGCGATGGCCCAGGCCAGCGTGCCGAGCAGCAGGCTTTGCAGGCGGCGGGATTGTTGAAGGGTCATGGCGCAGGCCTCAGGCTTTGTCTGTCAGGTTTTTGCCGATCATGCGCACCAGCACGATGGCCGCGATGTTGGCAATCACCACCGCGATCAAGCCGCCGGCGGATGCCATGCCGACATCGAACTGCACCAGCGCCTGGTTGTAGATCAGGTAGGCGAGGTTGGTCGAGGCGTAGCCGGGGCCGCCGTTGGTGGTGGTGAAGATTTCGGCGAACACCGAGAGCAGGAAGATGGTTTCGATCATCACCACCACCGCAATTGGCCGCGCCAGGTGCGGCAAGGTCAGGTGCCAGAAGATGGCGACAGGCCCGGCGCCGTCGAGGCGTGCGGCTTCCTTCTGTTCCTGGTCGAGGGACTGCATGGCGGTCATCAGGATCAGGATCGCGAAGGGCAGCCATTGCCAGGACACAATGATGATGATCGACAGCAGCGGGTAGTGCGCCAGCCAGTCCACCGGTTGCGCGCCGAACAGTTTCCAGACGTAGGCGAGAATCCCCGACACCGGATGGAAAATCAGGTTCTTCCAGATCAGCGCACCGACGGTGGGCATGATGAAGAACGGCGAAATCAGCATGACCCGCACGATGCCGCGGCCCATGAACTCACTGGCTTCAAGCAGTGCACTGATCAGCACACCGAACACCACGCTGATCAGCAACACGCTGCCCACCAGCAACAAGGTGTTGGTGGCGCCGGGCAGGAAGCCGGAATCCGTCAGGAAGTAAGTGAAGTTCTCCAGCCCGACGAACTCGTTTTCACCCGGATTGAGCAGGTTGTAGCGAATCGTCGAGAAGTAGACGGTCATGCCCAGCGGCACGATCATCCACAGCAGCAACAGGGCGACCGAAGGACTGACCAGAAACCAGCCGGGATTGGCCAACCGGCTTTTACGCACCGGTTGGGGTATGTCCATGTGAGCGTTGGCAGTTGAAATATTCATGGCATTAAACCAA
Source organism: Pseudomonas sp. URMO17WK12:I12 (assembly GCF_000514395.1). Taxonomy (NCBI): domain Bacteria; kingdom Pseudomonadati; phylum Pseudomonadota; class Gammaproteobacteria; order Pseudomonadales; family Pseudomonadaceae; genus Pseudomonas; species Pseudomonas sp. URMO17WK12:I12. The sequence continues at coordinate 362,909 of NZ_AZVV01000007.1, read as the reverse complement.
TTAGGAACAGACATACGAAGATCGACATGTGGGAGCGGGCTTGTGTGGCGAGGGAGCTTGCTCCCGCTGGGTCGCGAAGCGGCCCCAATAGCTTTGCGACTGCTGCGCAGCCGAGCGGGAGCAAGCTCCCTCGCCACAAAAGCCCACTCTGGATCGGTTGCGAGAGTTACTTGGGATAACCGGCGCGCTTCATCTCGCGTTCGGTGGTTTGCTGGGCCGCAGCCAAGGCTTGATCGACCGTGGTTTGCCCAATCAGCGCCGCCGAGAACGACTTGCCCACCTGGGTGCCAATGCCCTGGAACTCAGGAATGGTCACCAACTGAATACCGATATACGGCACGGGCTTGAGCGTCGGCTTGCTTGGGTCCGCTGCCTTGAGCGATTCCAGCGTGACCTTGGCGAACGGCGCGGCATTCATGTAGGCCTCGCTGTAGGTGGAGGCGCGAGTGCCGGGCGGCACGTTGGCGATGCCGTCTTTCTCCGCGACCAGCGCGCCGTATTCCTTGGAGGTGGCCCAGGCACTGAACGTTTTGGCGGCGTCCTTGGCCTTGGAGCTGGTCGGAATCGCCAGCGCCCAGGAATAGAGCCACGCCGAACCCTTGTCGGTGGTTTCGTGCGGGGCGTAGGTGAAGCCAACGTGGTCGGCCACCTTGCTTTGGGTTTTGTCAGTGACGAACGAGCCGGCAACGCTGGCATCGACCCAGATTGCGCATTTGCCGCTGTTGAACAGTGCGAGGTTTTCGTTGAATCCGTTGCTGGAAGCGCCCGGCGGACCGGATTGCTTCATGGTCTCGACGTAGAAGTTCAGGGCGTTTTTCCACTCTGGACCGGTGAATTCCGGCTGCCATTTCTCATCGAACCAACGTGCGCCATAGGCGTTGGCGACGGTGGTGATCAGCGCCATGTTCTCGCCCCAGCCGGCCTTGCCACGCAGGCAGATGCCGTACTGTTCTTTATCCTTGTGCGTGAGTTTGCTGGCGAATTCGCCGATCTGGGTCCAGGTCGGGCGCTCGGGCATGGTCAGCCCGGCCTCCTTGAACAGGTCGGTGCGGTAATAGGTGATCGAGCTTTCGGCGTAGAACGGCAGGGCGTACAGGGAGCCCTTGACAGAAAGGCCCTCACGCACCGACGGGAAGACGTCGTCCAGGGCATAAGACGCCGGTAAGTCCTTCATCGGCTCCAGCCAACCCTTGGCACCCCACAGTGCGGCTTCGTACATGCCGATGGTCAACACATCGAACTGTCCGCCCTGAGTGGCGATGTCAGTGGTCAGGCGTTGGCGCAGGACGTTTTCTTCCAGTACCACCCAGTTGAGCTTGATGTCCGGGTGCTCGGCCTCGAAGGTTTTCGAGAGCTTTTGCATGCGGATCATGTCGCTGTTGTTGACGGTGGCGATGGTCAGCGTTTGAGCGCCGAGGCTGATGCTGCTGAGGGTCATGCAGGTGAGGGCAAGCAGAGCTTTTACAGAAGGTTGCATCGTGCACTCCTTTTCTGCGACCCAAGGGTTACAGAAGGACAGTTATTGTTTTTGTGTCTTCCTGCGGCAGGAAGAATGTGCGCTGATTACAGCCCTCAATTGAAGATGAGACAAATCATCCATCGCACTTGGATCGATACTATTTTGCACTCGGGTTAGAGAAAGGCAGGATTTAACGCGCTGCACTCTGTAGCAGCTGCCGGACAAGGTGTCAGTGCTGATTTTGCTCAGTAAGGCGCTGCACTGCCAGCCGCCGGTAGTGCGATGGTGTCATGCCCTTGAGTTGCTGAAAGCGCCGGTTGAAGTTGGAAATATTGTTGAAACCCGACTCGAAGCACACGTCGGTCACCGGTTTGTCGCCATCGGCCAGCAACTCACAGGACTTGCTGATGCGCAGACGATTGACGAATTCGATGAAGCAGCGCCCGGTGGCTTGCTTGAAGACGCGACTGAAGTAAGTCGGCTTCATGCCCAAATGCTCGGCGACTTCTTCGAGCGACAGCTCCCGGGCGTAGTGGGCGAAGATGTAATCCACGGCTCGGTTGGTGCGATCGATATTATGCTCATCAGCCAATTGCGGCGTCGTTGCCCCTGACAGCAATTGAAAATCGTCGGAGGCCGCCAGCAGCTCCAGCAGAATGAAAAAGTGTCCGAGGCGGGTCACGCCTTGGGTGTCGGCGATCCGTTGCATCAGTGTCATGGCCTGGCGGATGGTGCGCTTGCATCGGAACTCGATGCCGTACTGCGCGCGCTCCAGCAGTGGCGCCAAGGTCTTGAGTTCGGCGAACACCTGATGGCCGCTTTCGAACAACTCGTCAGTGAAGTTGACCAGCATGTCGCGCTTGGGCACCACTTCGTCTTCCTCGACCTGGCTGATCCAGTTGTGCGGCAGGTTGGGGCCTGTAAGGAACAATGTCTCCGGATAGAAGTTGCCGATGTAGTCGCCGATGAACACTTTGCCGGAGCTGGCGACGATCAGGTGCAGTTCGTATTCCTTATGAAAATGCCAGCGCACCAAAGGGCAGGGGAACCCGTGCTGGCGGTAAATGATGGACAACCCGTTATGGTCATCCATCAGTTCATAGGAGGGGTCTGTCACGCGGGCTGTTCGGGTCATGTCAGGACGCTTTTCTTGTTATCGCTACCGGATCATGCCCCTTTTGGCACCTGCGATGCCAGCCTGCAATGACGATCACTTATGCCGGCTCATGCAATCGGTGCCCGTATACCGCCTTCATGCTGGTGGCACTCCAGCAATAGCGGACGATGTCCGCTTCATCAAAGAAGTCGGTGCTGATAATGCTGCACCGCGTGACCCAATCGCGAGAGCTGTGGAACCAATCGTTGATTTGATTTTTTAAGTGTTGCGGGCCACCCAGCAGCGAATAGCAGGTTGCTGGCAACGACCAGAGGAAGGTCTCGTAAGGGGCTCCCGCGAGGGTGGTCTCGATGTGTGATTTTAGATCGATGGCATCGGTGAATGCGTTGCCGTTCCACTTATGAGGAATCTGCGGCCAGAAATATTCATTGTCCAGTCCGGGTTTCGCGCGCGCCGCCAAGACGATGCGGCGCCGCGAACTGGCACGTTTGAGTTGTTCCACGGTGCTGAATGCATCCGAATAGGGAATCAAGCGCGAACCCAGGCGGCGCATCAGCAAGTCATTGAATTGCCGGTAGTCGAAAATCTTTGGCCCATCTTCCAACTGATGGAAATCGAGGACGATGAATTCGTCCGGGTTTTGAGTCAGGAATGTCGCTACCGCTTCGATCAGCTCATCAAGAATGCGGTGGGACTGAAAGCCGTTGTGATGAAAATAATAGACCGGCACTTCCGGGCCGGCGGTACAGCCGAGCCGGATATCGAATGCCCGTGCGCCGTTGGCCAGTTGCCAGGCAAATGAATCGTTCTGGCACGTCGTCCAATTGCCGACCACGACCTCGTAGTTGGGGGCCTTTTTGTCCATCCCGGCGTTGTGCGTGCCGGGCCAGACAATATCGGTCAACTTCAAATGGCCGATGTCCAGTACGTTGCTCATCCATTTTTGTGTGTCGAGTGCGGTTGCAGTGTTATAGGTCATGACGTTTCCTTGTCGGTGATTTGCCCCATCCGTGGGGGAGACTCATGACCCAGCGTAGAAGTGCCTGCCAGCATTGCCAGTCACAGAAACACTTGCACAAAAATAGCGATTTAGTGGCGCGGCAACTAAGCATTGCGCCAGCCGGCTTTTTTCAGGTTGACGGTTTTGCAATAAGAAACCAGTTGGGATTCTTCAATGAAGTCGACATTGATAATGTTGCACTTCTCGGCCCAATTACTGGTCTTTGGATCAAACCAGGAATCAAGTTTTTCGTGTATATCTACCGGGCCGCCGAGCGCGCTGTAGCTGGTGGCGGAAAGCGACCAGGGTGCCCACGTTCCTGGCGGGTTTTTCAACACGTCAGCAATGTGTTTCTCCAACTCCTTGGCGTTGGTGATGCCACTGCCGGACCATTGGTGTTCGATTTGCCGGATAAACAAATTTTCATCAAGTGCGGGATGCCATGGGGCTGCGACCAACACCCTTTGTAGGGGGCTGATTTTTTTGAGTTGATGCAGACTCAGGGATTGGTTTTTTCTGGGGATCAGGCAATGGCCGAGAAATAGCTTGATCATATTATTGAAGTAAGCGTAATCAAACGGGTCCCCCTTCAAATCATGGAAGTCCAGAATGATGAACTCATCGGGGTTCTCCCGAAGAAAGTGTTGCACATCGGTGACAAGGTTCCCCAAGGTACGGTTATTGCGGTAGCCATTGTGGTGAATGCGAAATTTCCCTGGATCGGGTGCACCCGCGTCGTACATCAGACGAATGTCGAGTGCTCGAGCCCCATGGTTCAGTTGCGCGGAAAAGGATTGATGCTGGCAGGCCAGCCAGTGAGCACCCGGAATAAATGGCCAGGACGCTTTCCAGTCGCTGCCAGCGTTGTGAGTGCCCGGCAGTGTTAATTCAGTGAGCGACAATGTATCAATTGCCGGATGGGCGGACATCCAGTTGTTGAGCGCGTCATTATTTTGAACAGCGTAATTCATGGGGTGCATCCCTGCATTGAAAGATTAAATAAAAAGACTGTGCCGAACGTGACTGAAAGTTTGCACGTTCGGCTTGGTATTAAGAAGGGGGATGCCGGGCGGGGTCAATAATACGGCTGATGCAAAATGTTTATTGTTAAAGTGTTATAGCGGAGTTCTGTTTTTTGCTTCAATCCATTGGGCCATATACTGCGTACTTTTATGGTGGTGGTGACGCAACATGCTGCCTGTAAAGTTATCACTTCTAAGTTGCGACAGATGTTGCTGGCAGTACAACAATTTATCGATCAATGCTGGACCATGTACAGACGGTTGATAGCGATCGGCCAACAACGTCCGCCCCAGGGATTGGGCTTCTATCCAAAGTGTCTCATCCTTGTACAGTCGAACCGCGCTATCGGCGAACGCCTGAGCTGTCTGGGTCACTGCGCCGGGCCAGAGATGTTCGCCCTGCATCGCTTCGGCGCCGATGGGCGTTGTGACCGTAGGCGTGCCACACAACATCGCGTCGACGATCTTGCCTTTGATACCTGCACCGAAACGCAGCGGTGCCAGACACACCCGTGCCGCCGACATGACTTGCAAGGCATCTTCAGCCCAGTTCATTACATGAAAGCCCTGCGCCGGGTTGTGCAGGGCCGTGGCCTTGGGCGGTGTGTAAGCGCCGTAGATATGCAACTGCGCCTTGGGCAATTGTTCGCGGATCAATGGCCAGATGGCCGTTTTCATCCAGAGCACCGCATCCCAGTTCGGCGCATGGCGAAAGTTACCGATACTCAAAAAATGTGCCCGGTCTGCAAACGGCAACGGTGGCGCACTGGGCGGATCGACCATCAGGGGGCACCAGTGCAACAGGTTGCGCGGCAACTTGAATTGCTCGACCAGCAACTCGATTTCCACCTCGGAAATCATCAGGTTCACGTCGCAACGATACAGCGCGGCAATTTCGCGTTTGGCCAGGTCCGTATCCGCCATCAACTCGAACTCTTCGCGCAATGCCGGGGCAAACAACTCGCTGAAGTCGTTGGCGTCATCACGGTCTTTCAATCGGTCTTTGAGTCGTTGATGCCGGGCATGACGCAGACTTTGCAAATCCGACGTCTCAAGCACACGCAACGCGTCGGGGCAGTGCTTTTCAACGCGCCAGCCAAACTGTTCTTCCATCATGAACTGATCGAACAGCACGATATCCGGCGCCAGCTCGGTGATGAACGCGTCAAAGCTGCTGTTGTTCAACTCGATGGCGACTTCACGAATACCCAGCGCCGTCAGGTCCGCCCGGTGTTCACCGGTGCCGGCCGGGCTGCTGAAAGTGATGTCCCAGCCTTGCTGCAAGAACGTATCGAGGAGTTGCATGACATGCCCGCTGGCCGCTGAAGAGCGGGGCTCGGGCCAAACGTAACCAATAACCAGAACTTTGGTTGCGCGGGGCTGACTCATTAACGGGTATTCCTTGGTGCGGGTAATAGGGAGGGGCAGTACTGAGAAGCAGAACTGAGAAGTCAGGCGAGCATGGACTTGACCTTGTCCCGCAACTGATCAATCGAGAACGGTTTGCCGATCACCTGCATGCCGTCAGGCACCTCAATGCTTTCGGCATAGCCGCTGGCAAACAGGATGGGTAACTCAGGGCGCAGCATTCGCGCCTGGGTGGCCAATTCTCGGCCGTCCATCACGGGCAGGCCGACGTCGGTCATCATCAGGTTGATGACCTTTTTATTATCCTCGAGAAACTTCAGCGCCTGTTCGCTGCCATCCGCTTCAAGGACGTTGAACTCCAGCTCCTCCAGCACGTCAACGATCAGCATGCGCACAATGGCATCGTCTTCGACTACTAAAATGATGGAGGCGTCGGTGGACATAATGGTTACTCGCAAAGATTGAATTCAGGGGGGGCGGTCGATTGAAATCACCGGGCTCTTGCATGAGTAAGTGGCGGATCCCGACAAGTTCCCAGCGTTGTGCAAAAAAGAACAGCTGTACAAGATGGCAAGGATAACCGCTCCCTTCGCGCTCGCGCAGCTAAATGCGGGATTTACCCTGATACAAGGCAGAAAATTGGATCAACGTGCTTCTTTTGGGGCAAACTCCGTGCTTTTGAACAGTTCGACAAGGCCTCCCCATGACCACTGCGTCTTCGGTTGATGAGCAACGATTCCGCAAACTCCTGAGCCGCAACGTCAGCCTGCCATTGGGCGTCGGTGTCATCAGCGCGGTATTTTTTGTTTCGCTGATCACTTATCTGTTGTCGGTAATCCAATGGGTCGAGCACACCGACCGGGTGATCAATAACGCCAATGAAGCGGCCAAGTTGACCATCGACCTGGAAACCGGCATGCGCGGTTACCTGCTGACCGGTGACGAGCACTTTCTTGACCCCTACGAAACGGCCAAGCCGAGAATAGCGGTGGCCCTTGATACCTTGCTTGAACTGACCGCCGACAACCCGGCGCAAACCGATCGCTTGCGTCGTCTGCAAGCGTTGCAGACCGAGTGGGCGAGCTACGCGCAATCGATGATCGATTTGCAGCGTAACAGCGGCGATTATCGCGGTGCGGTCAAGGCCGGGCGCGGTAAGCGCCTGACCGATGAAATCCGCAAGCAGTTCGAAGACGTGGTCGACATGGAGCAGCAGCTGCGCGCCACGCGCAGCGACGAAGTGCGCCGTACCACGCTCTGGAGCATCGGCCTGTACCTGCTGTTCGTCGCCGGTGTCAGCGCCATGCTCGCCTTCATTGGTCGACGCGACCTGCTCAATCTCTCGCAAATCTACAGTGCCAACCTCGCGGCGCAGCAATCCAGCGCCTTGCGCCTGGAGCAACAAGCCTGGCTGCGTAACGGCCAGACCGAGCTGGCCGAACAAGTATTGGGGCAACTGAGCCTCAATCTGTTGGGTCGCAACATTCTGCAGTTTTGCGCGCAGTACCTGGGCACCGCCGTCGCCGCCATTTATGTTCGCGAAGACCACGGTGGCCTTAAGCGTATTGCTTCCTACGGTTTCTCTCGCGAGCAGGAAGAGCGAAATCAGCAGATCTACAGCGATGAAGGCATCGTCGGCCAAGTCGCGAACCAGGCCCGCCTGATTCGTCTGGATGATGTGCCGAGCAATTACTTCAAGGTCAGTTCCGGCCTGGGCGAAGGCCTGCCGCACAGCGTGCTCGTAGTGCCGACCAGTGACGATGACCGGGTCAACGGTGTGATCGAGCTGGGCTTCTTGCGTCCGTTGTCTGATCGTGACATCGAGTTGCTGGAGTTGATTGCCGGCAACATCGGCACCTCCATCGAAGCTGCACGCTATCGCCAGCGCTTGCAGGAGGTGTTGGCCGAAACCCAGCAGCTCAACGAAGCGCTGCAAGTGCAGCAAGAAGAGCTCAAGACCGCCAACGAAGAACTCGAAGAACAGTCGCGGATTCTCAAGGAGTCCCAGGCGCACCTGGAAACCCAGCAGGTGGAACTCGAGCAGACCAACGAGCAGCTCGCCGAGCAGGCGCAGATCCTCGCAGACCAGCGCGATGCCATGGATCAGAAGAACACCGAGCTCAACCTGGCCCAGGTGCAGCTTGAGGACCGCGCCCTGGAGCTGCAGCGCTCCAGCAAGTACAAGTCCGAGTTCCTCGCCAACATGTCCCACGAACTGCGCACGCCGCTGAACAGTTCGTTGATCCTGGCCAAATTGCTCGCCGAAAACCCTCAGGAAAACCTCAGCGCTGAACAGGTGAAATTCGCCGAGTCGATTTATTCCGCCGGTAATGACTTGCTCAACCTGATCAACGACATTCTCGATATTTCCAAAGTCGAGGCCGGCAAGCTGGAGATGCGTCCGGAAAACGTCAGCGTCGAGCGTCTGGTTGACGGCTTGCGCGGGATGTTCGAGCCGATGGCGGCTGACAAGCACCTCGCGTTTCACGTTGAACTGCAACCCGGTGCGCCGAAGATGCTTTTCACCGACCGCCAGCGTCTGGAACAGGTGATCAAAAACCTGCTGTCGAACGCGGTGAAATTCACCGAGAAGGGCTCGGTCAGCGTTACCGTGGCCTCGCAACCGAATGAGGGCGTGGCCTTCATCATCCGCGACTCGGGCATCGGTATCGCCGAAGACCAGCAGGACAGCATTTTCGAAGCGTTCCGTCAGGCGGATGGCACCACTAATCGCCGCTATGGCGGCACCGGCCTGGGCTTGTCGATTTCCCGGGACCTGGCGGCGTTGCTTGGTGGTTCGATCAGCGTCAGCAGTGAGCCGGGGCAGGGCAGTGTGTTCACGCTGGTGTTGCCTCAGCAATACGTCGAGCCGGGCGACGAGCCTGTCGAGCCGATGCAGGCTTCACCCGTCGCAATCACCCCCCGCGCGGCACCGGCGGAGTTGGCTCCACTGGTTGCCCCGGTTGATATTCCTCGTTTCAACGACGACCGCGGCCAGGCGCCGTTCAAGACACGGTGCATTCTGATCGTGGAGGATGAGCCGAACTTTGCGAACATTCTTTTCGACCTCGCGCACGAACTGGGCTATCAGTGCCTGGTTGCTCACGGGGCCGACGAAGGGTATGACCTGGCCAAGGAGTTCATTCCCGACGCCATTCTGCTGGACATGCGCCTGCCCGATCATTCCGGGCTGACCGTGTTGCAGCGCCTGAAAGAGCACGCCGAAACCCGGCACATTCCGGTTCACGTGATTTCCGTTGAAGACCGGGTCGAGGCCGCCATGCACATGGGCGCCATCGGTTACGCGGTCAAGCCGACGACTCGCGAAGAACTCAAGGATGTGTTCGCCCGCCTCGAAGCCAAGCTGACCCAGAAGGTCAAGCGCGTGTTGCTGGTGGAAGACGATGATCTGCAGCGCGACAGCATTGCCCGGCTGATCGGTGACGAGGACATCGAAATCACGGCGGTAGGCCTGGCTCAGGACGCGCTGGACCTGCTGCGCACGACGATTTTCGATTGCATGATCATCGACTTGAAATTGCCGGACATGCTCGGTAACGACTTGCTCAAGCGCATGTCCACGGAAGACATCTGCTCGTTCCCGCCGGTGATTGTCTACACCGGGCGCAACCTGACCCGCGATGAAGAGACCGAACTGCGCAAGTATTCGCGCTCGATCATCATCAAAGGCGCGCGCTCGCCTGAGCGTTTGCTGGACGAGGTCACACTCTTTCTGCACAAAGTCGAATCGAAGTTGTCCCATGAACGGCAGAGGATGCTCAAGACCGCGCGCAGCCGCGACAAGGTCTTCGAGGGTCGCAAGGTGCTGCTGGTGGACGACGATGTACGCAACATCTTCGCCCTCACCAGTGCACTGGAGCAAAAGGGCGCAGTCGTGGTCATTGGCCGAAACGGTCGTGAAGCGATTGAAAGGTTGAATGAAGTCGAGGACATCGATCTGGTGTTGATGGACGTGATGATGCCGGAGATGGATGGCTTCGAAGCCACTATCGAGATCCGCAAGGACCCGCGCTGGCGCAAGCTGCCGATCATTGCGGTGACGGCCAAGGCCATGAAAGACGATCAGGAGCGCTGCCTGCAGGCCGGCTCCAATGATTACCTGGCCAAGCCTATCGACCTGGATCGTCTGTTCTCGCTGATTCGCGTGTGGTTACCGAAGATGGAACGCATTTAGTGGAAGGCATTTATTCAGTGGAGCGAAACAGCGACATCGAATTGCGCTTGTTGATCGAGGCGATTTACCTCAAGTACAGCTACGACTTTCGCGACTACTCCGGCGCTTCGATCAAGCGTCGGGTGAATCATGCGCTGGTTCAGTTCGAGTGCAACACCATCTCGGCCTTGCAGGAAAAGGTCCTGCACGACCCGACGGCGTTCATGCAGTTGCTGCAACTGCTGACGATCCCGGTCAGCGAGATGTTCCGCGACCCTTCGCACTTCCTCGCGATCCGCAAGGAAGTGGTGCCGCTGCTCAAGACCTATCCTTCGATCAAAATCTGGATTGCCGGGTGCAGTACCGGTGAAGAAGTCTATTCGATGGCGATTCTGCTGCGTGAAGAAGGCTTGCTGGAACGCGCCATCATTTATGCCACCGACATCAACCCACACTCGCTGGACAAGGCCCGGCAAGGGATTTTCTCCATGGAGAATGTCCGGGCCTACACTGCTAATTACCAGCAGGCCGGTGGCCAGTGCTCGTTCGCCGATTACTACACGGCGGCCTATGGCTACGCCATTTTCGACAAGAGCCTGTGCGAGAACGTGACCTTCGCCGACCACAGTCTGGCGACGGACAGTGTCTTTTCCGAGACTCAATTAATTTCGTGTCGTAACGTATTGATTTATTTTAATAAAAAACTTCAGGATCGTGCGTTCGGATTGTTTCATGAGTCGCTGTGTCATCGCGGGTTCCTGGTGTTGGGCAGTAAGGAAACCCCGGATTTTTCGGCCTTCGGCAACCAGTTCGAGCCGCTGGTCAAACAAGAACGGATCTACCGCAAATCATGAACAACGCTGCAGCTGTTCCTTCTATTGAAGCCATCGTGATCGGCGCTTCGGCCGGCGGCGTAGCGGCGTTGCTGACTATTCTCAGCCCGTTGCGCGAAGGCTTCGCGCTGCCGATCATCGTCGTGTTGCACCTGCCCGACGAGCGTAGCAGCCTGTTGGCCGAAGTATTTGCGCGCCGGGTTTCGATGCCTGTTCGGGAAGCGAGCGATAAAACCCGGATTGAAGCCGGGACGTTGTATTTCGCCACGCCCGGTTATCACCTGTCGGTGGAACATGACCGCAGTTTCTCGTTGAGCCTGGAAGAGCGCGTCCACCATTCGCGACCCGCCATCGATTACCTGTTCGAGTCCGCTGGCGACACCTACGGTTCAGCACTGGCCGCGGTGTTGTTGACCGGGGCCAACCGTGACGGTGCTCGTGGTTTGTCCCACGTCAAAAGTCGCGGTGGAATGACCATCGTGCAAGACCCGAATGAAGCCCAGGTCGCAACCATGCCCCAGGCGGCGCTGGATATTCATGAGCCGGACCATATTCTCCCTATCGGCGGCATCGGCCGTCTGCTTGTCGAGCTGGAACGAATAGCATGCTAAGTAACATCCAAGCCAAACTGCTGATCGTCGACGATCTGCCGGAGAACCTGCTGGCGCTCGAAGCGCTGATCAAGCGCGAAGACCGCATGGTCTACAAGGCCTTGTCCGCCGACGAAGCCTTGTCGCTGCTGTTGCAGCACGAATTCGCCATGGCGATTCTCGATGTACAGATGCCCGGCATGAACGGCTTCGAGCTGGCTGAATTGATGCGGGGCACGGAAAAAACCAAAAACATCCCGATTGTGTTCGTCAGCGCTGCCGGCCGGGAGTTGAACTACGCGTTCAAAGGCTACGAAAGCGGTGCAGTGGATTTCCTGCACAAGCCATTGGACATTCACGCGGTCAAGAGCAAGGTCAATGTGTTCGTCGACCTGTACCGCCAAAGCAAAGCGATGAAACAGCAGGTTGAAGCGCTGGAGCAGAGCCGTCGCGAGCAGGAGGCGTTGCTCAAACAATTGCAGAGCACTCAACTGGAGCTGGAGCAAGCAGTGCGCATGCGCGATGACTTCATGTCGATTGTCGCTCACGAAGTGCGCACGCCACTCAACGGCCTTATTCTTGAAACCCAGTTGCGCAAGATGCACCTGGCCCGGGATAACGCCTCGGCGTTCACCCTGGACAAGATGCACGCCATGGTCGACCGTGACGAGCGGCAGATCAAAAGCCTGATCCGCCTGATCGAAGATATGCTGGATGTGTCGCGCATTCGCACCGGCAAGCTGTCGATCCGTCCCACAAAGTTCGACCTGGTGCAATTGGTCGGCAATCTGTTGGATAACTTCAAGCCGCAAGTCGAGGCCGCCGAGTGTTCCACGCGCTTTACTGCCGAGCGGCCAGTGGTCGGCCACTGGGATGAATTTCGCATCGAGCAAGTGATTTCAAATCTGCTCACCAACGCCTTGCGTTATGGTGGCAAAAGCCAGATTGATGTGCGGGTGTACGTACAGGACGGTCAGGCGCGGGTCGAGGTGCAGGATCAAGGGATCGGCATCAGTGAAGAAAACCAGAAGCGTATTTTTCAACAGTTCGAGCGTGTTTCCGCCAAGACCGTGGTCGCGGGGCTGGGTCTTGGACTGTTTATTTCCGAGCAGATTATCGCCGCCCATGGCGGTTCCATCGCCGTCGAGAGCAAAATCAACGAAGGCGCTCTATTTCGCGTTTGTCTGCCGCTTTAGGAAATGAGCCAGATAAACGCAACCTCTGAGCGACCCCACGGTCGTATCAGCAGCTATTGACCGAACAAAGGCTTCCCATGAGTGAAGATGCACAAGATGTAGTACTTGTCGTCGAGGATGACCCCTCGATTCTGATGGTACTGTCCGCGTACTTGTCGGGTGAAGGTTACCGGGTGCTGCAAGCCGAAAATGGCGAGCAGGCCTTTGAAATTCTGGCGAGCAAGCCACACCTGGACATGATGATCACCGACTTTCGTCTGCCCGGCGGGATTTCCGGCGTGCAGATCGCCGAGCCGGCAGTGAAACTGCGACCGGAACTCAAAGTGATTTTTATCAGCGGTTATCCGCAGGAAATCCGCGAGACAGACAGCCCGATCACCAAGACCGCGCCGATCCTGGCCAAGCCATTCGACCTGAATGAACTGCAAGAGCTCATGCAGCGAATGCTGTCCTGAGCTCTTTGCCATAGGCCCTCGGGGCGCATCAGATACTGATCATCTCCCGCACCTTGGCCGTCAGCAGGTCAAAGGTGAAGGGTTTGGTGATCATCTGCATGCCGGGGTCCAGAAACCCACCCCGCACGGCCGCGTGTTCGGCATAACCGGTGATGAACAGCACTTTCAGGTCAGGCCGATACTGCCGACCAATTTCCGCCAGTTGCCGGCCGTTCATGCCCGGCAGCCCGACATCGCTGATCAACAGATCAATCCGTTGCGCTGAATCAAGAATCGGCACCGCACTGTCGGCATCACCGGCCTCCACGAAGGCATAACCCAACTCACTCAACACGGCACTGACCAGCACGCGAACCGCCGGGTCGTCTTCGACAATCAACACGGTTTCACCGTCCTGAGCATAAGGCGCCTGCTGGATGTCCATCAGGTTTTCCTCGGCCTGGTCCCCGCCGCTGTAACGCGGCAAAAACACACTCACTGATGTGCCGTGACCCACTTCGCTGTGGATGGTGACGTGACCGTTCGACTGCTTGCTGAACCCGTAAATCATCGACAACCCCAACCCGGTGCCCTGACCAATTGGCTTGGTCGTGAAGAACGGGTCAAAGGCACGACTGATCGTGCTTTCGGGCATGCCACAGCCCGTGTCGGTCACGCGCAGCACCACGTAATCACCGGGCAACAGATTACCGTGGGCCGCAACGAATCCCGAATCGAGCTTTTGATTGGACGTATTGACCACCAGCGTGCCGCCTTCGGGCATGGCATCGCGGGCGTTGAGCACGAGGTTGAGCAGGGCGCTCTCGAGTTGATTGGGATCGGCCTCGGCCACCCATAAGTCATCGCTCAACTGCATGTCCAGATGAATACTTTCATTGATGCTGCGTTGCAGCAGTTCGCCCATGGACACCACGAGGGTGTTCATTTCCACGGGTTTGGAGTCCAGTGATTGACGGCGCGAGAATGCCAGCAGCCGATGAGTCAGGCCTGCGGCGCGGTTGGCAGAGGTCACGCCCAGGTCGATCAACCCGTCGAGGTCCTCGGTGCGTCCTCTGGCGAGGCGCCGACGCAACAACTCAAGGCTGCCGATGATGCCGGTCAGCATATTATTGAAGTCATGGGCAATGCCGCCGGTAAGCTGGCCGACCGCTTCCATCTTCTGGGATTGTCTGAGGGCTTCTTCGTTGTGGCGCAACTGTGCAGTGCGTTCCTCGACTTGTTGTTCGAGGGTTTCGAGGGTGTTTTGCAGGCGCAGTTCACTTTGGCTCAGATCGATCAACCGGTCCCTGGCTTCATACTGTCGTCGACGACCGCGCAACGCGGTGGTGACGAGGCTGATCAAGGTCACCGGATGAAAAGGGCGCTCAAGAAAGGTGACGTTGCCTAATTGCGGGCCGAGTCGTGACGCAGGGTTCTGCTCCGGGCCACCGTGGTGCGTCAGTAATACAATCGGCAGATCGGACCAGGCCGGTTGCTGATCGATCAGCAACCGCAGAGGGTCAAGATCACACCCTATCAGGGCTTCCGAAGAAATCAGCAGCAGGCCGGCACCTTTGACCAACTCCCCGCACAGCGCCACCAGATCCCGGGTCACAATGCCTTCGAATCCCGCCTCGTTGAGCATCATCAGCGCAATCTGGCTGTCACGTCCCAGTGGCGCGAGAATGATTGCGCGCTCGGACATCGCCTCGACAATACTCACCGGACATCGTCCTGGAGCAGCGGTTGGCTGGCGCCCAGATAGGTCGGTACGCCGCGCAATACGCCCTGGAACGCATCCAAAGGTTCACCGATGGTCATGCCCCGGCTGCCGATGCGGTATTCGCGAATGGTCGATTCGTGGCTGCCGGTGCGTTTCTTGATGATCGAGATCGCCCGGCGAACCTTGCCCAGGGCTTCGAAGTAGCGCAACAGGATTACCGTGTCAGCCAGGTACGTGATGTCGACCGGCGCTTGCATGTCACCGACCAGCCCATGTTGGGCGACGGTCATGAACGTCGCAGCGCCTCGGCGATTGAGGTACAGCAGCAACTCGTGCATGTGCAGTACCAGCGCATTTTCCTCAGGCATCGCGGCCTGATAGCCATTGATGCTGTCGATCACCACGGTTTTGATTTGACGTTCATCGACACAGCGGCGCACCCGGTGGGAGAACTCGCCGGGGGACAGTTCGGCGGCGTCGACTTGCTCGATCAGCAGGTTGCCGGTGTCTTGCAGGGCCTGCAGGTCGATGCCCATGTTTTTCATGCGCTCGAACAGTAACCCCAGCTCTTCATCGAAAATGAACAGCGCGGCTTTTTCGCCACGCGCCACGGCAGCAGCGGCGAAGATCATCGAGATCAGCGATTTGCCGGTACCGGCCGGCCCCAGAATCAGCGTGCTGGAACCGGTCTCGATACCGCCGCCGAGCAGGGCGTCCATTTCTTTGATGCCGCTGGTCAACTGTTGGCGGATGTAGCCACCTCGGTGTTCGGCCGCGACCAGGCGCGGGAATACGTGCACACCGTCGCCCATGATGGTGAAGTCGTGATAGCCGCCGCGATACTTCTGGCCGCGGTACTTCACCACGCGGATGCGGCGGCGTTCGGCGCCATAGTTGGGTGTGAGTTCTTCGAGACGAATCACGCCATGCGCGACGCTGTGTACGGTTTTATCGAGGGATTCGGTGGTCAGGTCATCCAGCAACAACACGGTAGCGTCGTAACGCACAAAGTAGTGTTTGATCGCCAGAATCTGCCGCCGATAACGCAGTGAACTCTGGGCCAACAGGCGGATTTCGGACAGGCTGTCGAGCACCACGCGCGTCGGTTTGACCCGCTCGACCACTTCGAAAATCTGCTTGGTGGCTTCACCCAGTTCAAGGTCCGAGGAGTACAGCAGACTCTGCTGGTGCTCGGCGTTGAGCAGGCTTTCCGGCGGGGTCAGTTCGAAGATGTGGATGTTCTCATCCAGCTCCCAGCCATGGGACAGGGCGCCTTGACGCAGCTCACGCTCGGTTTCTGACAAGGTGATGTACAACGAGCGTTCGCCGGCTCGGGCGCCGGCCAACAGGAAATGCAAAGCAACGGTGGTTTTGCCGGTACCGGGTTCGCCCTCCAGCAAAAATACATGTCCACGAGACAAGCCTCCGGCCAGGATGTCATCCAGACCTTCGATGCCGGTGGCGGCTTTTGCACTGAACAGCTCGGTTGATGTAGACAAGAAAAACCCTCTCATGACCAGGGGAAGCGAGGCAGCAGGCTTGAGGTGCCTGTTTGGACTGCCTTTTCTCTTGACCTTTGGCCGTGACGACGGTTCAACCTTTTTGCAGAACTGACCTGTGGCAGCTGCCGAAGGCTGCGTTCGAGTGCGTAGCACTCGTTATCGGATGCCGGGCGGGCGCTACGCACCCGGACGCAGCCTTCGGCAGCTGCTACAGAGGGGGCTGTTACAAGCCTTGCTGCAACGCGGGGTCATCCGGGTTGAGCTGCTCCAGCTGAGCCAACAGGATCTGCACGTTCTGCAACTGTCCGCTTTCTTTCCAGTAATTGATCAGCAGCACACGCGCCTTACGGTCGGCCGGGTGGCGCTGGACGATCTCTTGCAACTGCTTCTGCGCGGCTTCCAGCTCCTGCTCAAGGTGCAAGGTGGTCGCCAGGTCATAGCGATAATCCTTGTTGTCGGGCTCCAGCTCCACAGCTTTGGAAAGGCCGAGCACGGCAAACTCACTTTGCCCGTGATTCAGCAGCCAGAGCCCCAGGGCATGTTGCAGGTAGGCCGAGTCGGGCTGCGTTTTGAGCTGTTTCGCCAGCAATTGGCGTGCGGCATCGCTTTGGCCCTGGCGGTCGAGCACATCGATCTGCATCACCAGCGCCGGCAGATTGCCGGGGTCCAGCTGTAATGTGCGATCCAGCGCTTCTTGTGCCTCTTTCAATTCGGCGTTGTGCAGGTGCAGGCGCGCCAATTGATATTGGTTTTGCGCGCTGGGTGGCTGACTGTTAAGGGCCAGTTCCCAGGCATCGATGGCTTGCTCCAGTGGCGCGAAATATAACCCCAGGTCATCCGGTGACAGTCCCAACAGTGCATTGACGGCGGCAAATCGCACGCTTTCTACGCTGTCATCGAGCAATGGGCCGATCAACAAGCTGCGTTGGCCGGCAGACACCAGGCCGCTGATGCTCTTTATGGCGGCGATCCGTACGTTTTCATCCGGATGCTGCAGGTCCGCATCCGCCAGTTTCAAGGCCTGCGGGCTTGGGTAGTTGGGGAGTTCGGCGAGCAACCAGATACGCCGCTTGGGCGACAGATCAGGTCGCCCCAGTTGCTGATATAACACCCGTGCGGCACCCGGCTGACCGGAACGGGCCTGGGTCAACGCTTCGCTGTAACCGCGCTTGATCGCTTCGGGCACCTCAGGCGTTGTGCTGCGCAGGAACAACCAGGCCATAACAATGGCAAACAGCACACAGAGACTGATGAGCAAGTAGCGGCGGGACTGGGGCATGCAGGAATCCGGGAGCTGGCAAGCTTGTGCAAAGGCCGTCAGCTTCGGTCAGCTGGGGCTGTGAGTCAAACCCTGAGGGGGCTCAATGTCGAGGATTTTGCCTACAGCTTGCGTCGACATCGAAACCTGTCGAGGCCTTGAAGCAGTGACTACGCTTGCTGAAGGTGAATCGAAGGGAGCTCCCATGCAACCGCTGCTTCAATACTTCAAGGCAATCCTCAACCCCGGGCCCGGTGTGCTGCTTTTTGCCTTGAGAACCATCGCCGCCGGGCTACTAACCCTGTACCTAGCGTTCCTGTTCGACCTCGATCAGCCCAAATGGTCGATCATGGCGGTGGTCATCGTCAGCCAGCCATTGGGCGGCATGGCGCTGGCCCGCAGTCTCGGGCAGGTCATCGGCACCACCTTGGGCGCTGTCGCGGCAGTCGTGATCATGGCGATCTTCCCCCAGGCGCCGTTGCCTTTCATCATTACCCTGGCACTGTGGCTGGCACTGTGCACCGCTGGTGGCACCTTATTGCGCTACACCAGTTCCCAAGCCTTTGTGCTCAGTGGTTACACGGCGGTGGTGGTGGCGCTGTTGGCCGTGCCTGATCAGGACGGCACCTTCCTTTTGGCGGTGACGCGCTTGACCGAGACGCTGCTGGCGGTGGCGTGTGTCTGCGTCGTCAGCCTCCTGACCGCACGACCCGAGACCGTGGCCCGGAGCTACTTCGCCAAGATTGATCAGGTGATCAAGTTGTTGGCGACTCACGCCGCGGCGGTCATTCGAACCGAAGAAAGCGAAGCCGATTTTCATCGCAGGCAAATGCAGCTGTTAGGCGAAATCAGCGTTCTGGAAGGATTGCGCCGGCACCTTTATTACGATGCCCCACGATTACGCAGCGCCGATGAGCTGGTGCAACTGCTGGGAAACCAATTGGTTTTACTGACGTCCCGGCTGACGGCGCTGCGCCACCAGCGTGAGCTGCTGACCGAGCGCTGGGAGGGGGAGTTGCCCTTGGAAATACAGCATTTACGCGCCGAAGAATTGGCGTTTCTCGATGAGCTGGCCCAAAAGGGCCGCTCGCTATCGGCCGATGCGCGTCATCATTTTTCGGCATTGCAGCAGCGTTTCGACGATCAGGCGTACAAGGCAGAACAACTGACCGAAACAATGCCGGCCACATTGCGATCGCTGGCGTGGGCCCTGCGCTGGGAACAGGCTCGGTTGTTACAGCAACTGGAACAGATTCTGGAACTGAGTGACGCCATTCAGGAGGAACGCCAGGCCAGTTGCGTCTACCGGGGACAGGCGAATCCGCTGCATCTGGATTTCACCCTGGCGGGGATGAACGCCATTCGAGCCTTTATTGCATTGCTGGTGGCCGGACTGATCTGGATCGAGACCGGCTGGGACGGAGCGCGGGGCGGCATGGTGCTGGTCGGGATTCTTTGTTCGCTGATGGCAACCTTCCCCAGACCGTTGCTGGCGGCGCAGAGCTATGCAAGGGGGCTATTCCTGGCGTTGATTGTGTCGGCGCTTTATCAATTCATGCTGGTGCCCATGATCAGTAATTTCGAGCTAATGGCCTTGTTGTTGGCGCCATTGCTGTATGCGGTCGCGGTGGGTCTCTCCACGCCGGCAACCACCGGGACAGGCATCGGCTTTGGTCTGTCGACCTTTCTGTTGTTAGGTCCACAAAACGTCGGGATCGGCCAGAACAGTGCGATTCAGTGGTTCGAGTTTGCCGGAGCCTATGTCAGCGCAACGGTCCTGGCATTGAGTGTCTTCGCCTTGATCTTCCCGTTCAGGCCTGTTCTGCGGATTCGCCGGCTGTTCAAGGAAAACGCGGAGCAGGTCTACGCCTTGATGAAGACGCCGGCCACCGATGCACAACAATTTGCCTTCGAAAGCCGCATGGTCGATCGACTGACCATGATGCTGGGGTTGTTGCCGGCGACCAGCGATAAGCAGTCCGACGAGTTATTTCAGGTCAGCCTCGGGTGCATGGCCCTGGGCGTTGCGTTGAACCAGCTCAGGCAACAGGGGCAGGGCAATACCTTATTGAGTTCGGAGCAACAGCAGCGGTTGTCGGCTGCGGTCCGCGATTGCGCAAGATGGGTGGCCGGGCGGTCCGGGACAGACCCCGATCGGCTGCTTGGGGAATTGCGCGTACTGGGCGACGAATTGGACGATTTGCACCTGATGGTCCACGAGCACTTGTGGTCGGTGTTCCGAATGCGCGTGGCGCTGCTGATCGTGGAGTCGTTCGTGCGGCGATATCGCGAATACTTTCAACCGGTAGTTGCAACAGGAGTGCCGGCCCTTGCCCATTGATTTTGAACTGGGTGGCGTGTACTTGCCGCCCATCGCCCAAGCGCTGTTATTGGCGCTGCCGATTTTTCTGGCGCTGGACTGGGTGTTACGCCGCCTCGGTGTGCTGCGTTTCGTCTGGCATGAAGCTTTATTCGAGGGCGCGTTGTATGCCTGCGTGTGCGCGACGTTGATTCTGGTAATGGGAGCCTGATGCCTTGAAGAAATTTCTTCCCCGACTCGCCACACTGGTCGTTGTGCTGTTGGCCTTCATTCTTGGCTGGTTTGCCTGGGAGCATTACACCCGAGCTCCCTGGACACGGGATGCACGGGTTCGCGCTGACGTGGTGACGTTGTCTGCCGATGTCTCGGGGCGCATCGTCAAACTGGGTGTACAAGACAACCAGCATGTTGAAAAAGGCCAGCTGCTGCTGGAAATCGATCCGGCTCGCTACATCCTGGCCGTGGAACGTTCCAAACGCTCGGTGGAAGTGGCGAAAGCTTCACTGGGGCAGTCACAGGCGGCGATCGTTGCCAGCGAAGCACTGCTCAAACAGCGGCAGAGCGAGGAGCAACGCCGGCGTACGTTGAAGGAACGCTCGGCCGTCTCTGGTGAAGAGTGGGAAAAAGCCAGCACGGAAGTGGCTGTGGCTCAGGCCGATCTGCTGCGTAACCAGGCCATCCTGGTGTTGGCTCAGGCTAACGTGCAACTGGCCATCGCAGCATTGACCCAGTCCGAACTGGACTTGCAACGCACTCGCGTTGAATCGCCGGTCACCGGTTTTGTCACCAACCTGCTGACCCGTCAAGGCGACTACGCCACCGCTGGCGGCCCGTTATTGGCACTGGTGGACAGCGATTCGTTTTATGTCAGCGGTTACTTCGAAGAGACCAAGTTGCCGCGAATCGCAGAGGGTGACCGGGTCGACATCGAATTGATGAGCGGCGAAACCTTTGGCGGCACCGTGCAAAGCATCGCTTTCGCCATCGCCGACCGGGAAAACCTGCCGGGCGGACGCTTGCTGGCCAACATCAACCCCAGCTACACCTGGGTCAAACTGGCGCAACGGGTGCCGGTTCGGATAAAGATTGATGATGACTATGCCGGCAAAAACCTCCTGCGCGCCGGCACAACTGCCACCGTAACCGTCCTCGAAAACCGCACCCCCCAAGATCACCGCTAACCCCCCTGTAGGAGTGGATTCAAGAATCAGCAGACAAAAAAAAGCCCCGCGACCGAATGAGACGCGGGGCTAAAAAAATGGTCGGTTGCGGCCAACCAAAGGAGCGCTTTAACAACTTACTTGCTGGCGACGGTCTCCGGTTGCCAGCCACCGCCAAGGGCTTTGTAAATCGCGACAATGCCGCTATACAGTTCGGTTTCGGCCGATGCCTGGGTGTCTTCCGCCGCCAGTCGCTCGCGTTGCGCGTCCAGCAGGACGAGGAAGTCCGCCGTGCCTTCGCGATAGCGAATTTCGGCGAGGTCGGCGGCGGCTCGACTCGACTCGCTCTGACGAATCAGAGAGATCAAGCGTTGCTGACGCTTGCCGTAATCGCTGAACGCGTTTTCCGACTCTTCCAGTGCCAACAGCACTTGCTGCTCATAACTGGCCAGCGCGCCTTCGGCATCCGCATCCGCACCGCGAATACGGGCTTTTACACTGCCCAGGTCAAACGCGGCCCAGGTGATGCTTGGGCCCAGTGCCCAGGCGTTGGCTGCCGAGGACCCAATTTGCGAACCGCGTCCTGCCGTAAAACCAAGGAAGCCGCTGAGGCTGACCTGTGGGAACAAATCAGCCGTGGCCACGCCGATGCGGGCGGTGGCAGACGCCAGTTTGCGCTCGGCGCTAAGGATGTCCGGACGACGTTGCAGCAGTTGACCCGGATCGCCAATCGGCAGCGCTTTGGCGATGGCCGGCAGGCTCTTGGGACTCAGGTCGACCGTCAGCTTGTCCGGGCGCTCACCCAGCAGGGTGGCGATACGGTTTTTTTGCCGAACCTGTTCGGCCTGCAATTGCGGCACGCTGGCTTCGACGGACGCCAAACGTGCATCGGCGCGCTCCACGTCCAATTGATCACCGACGCCAGCATCACGCAGGCTGATGGTGATCTTGCGTGACTCCTGTTGGTTCTCCAGGTTCGCCAAAGCGATCTTTTCGCGCAGTTGTGCACCACGCAACTGACCGTAGGAATCCACCAGTTCGGCAATCATGGTGACTTGCAGTTGGTAGAGATCGGCCTCGATGGCTTGCTGTTCGGCGTTGGCCGATTCCAGGTTGCGCTGGATACGGCCAAACAGGTCGATCTCCCACGCCATGTCCAGGCCCAGGTCGTAGCGTTCGCTGTTGACCCGTTTGGTGGTCTGGCCAGGGATTTGCCCTTTGCCCAGTTCACTGCTGGCCCGGCTGGTGATGGTCGGCATGGCGTCGTTGCTGATGTCATCGCGAATCGCCCGGGCCGCTTTCCAGCGGGCGAAGGCCACGCGCAAATCACGGTTGCCTTGCAGCGATTGAGTCACCAACTGATTAAGGGTCGGGTCCTCGAACTGCTGCCACCAGATGCCTTCGAAGTGCGAGCGGTCGAAGTTTTTCTGGCCGGCAGCGCCATCGGTAGCCGTGGTGATATGCGCCGGTTCAGTCGCAGGGGTCTTGTAGTCCGGGCCGACGGCGCAGGCACTCAGGGCCAGTACCAGCAGGCTCGGAAGAAAGGCTTTCAAGCTCATTGTTGCGACTCCAGTTGCTTTTGAAGATTCAGCGCCTTGGCCGCCTTGCGCTTTTCACCGCGCTCCACAAAGTTGCGAATCAATACGTAGAACACCGGCGTCAGCAACAGACCGAAGAAGGTCACCCCGAGCATCCCGGAGAACACCGCCACACCCATGGCGTGACGCATTTCGGCACCGGCACCGCTGGAGAACACCAGAGGCACGACACCCATGATGAACGCGAAGGACGTCATCAGGATCGGCCGCAGACGCAAGCGGCAAGCTTCCAGCACCGCAGCGAGCGGGTTGAGGCCTTCGTCCTGCTGTTTGTCCTTGGCAAACTCGACGATCAGGATCGCGTTCTTACACGCAAGCCCCACCAGTACGATCAAGCCGATCTGGGTGAAGATGTTGTTGTCTCCACCCGAAGCAATCACACCGGTGATGGCCGACAGCAAGGTCATCGGTACGATCAGGATCACTGCCATTGGCAGGCTCCAGCTTTCGTACTGAGCCGCGAGTACCAGGAACGCCAGCAGAACGCAGAGCGGGAAGACGAACAGGGCGGTGTTGCCGGACAGAATCTGCTGGTAGGTCAGGTCGGTCCATTCGTAGGTCATGCCGTTCGGCAGTTCATCCTTGAGCAGTTTCTCGATGGCTTTTTCGGCCTGGCCAGAGCTGTAGCCCGGGGCGGCGGCGCCGTTGATTTCAGCGGTGATGAAGCCGTTGTAGTGCATCACGCGGTCCGGCCCCGAGGTGTCGCTGACCTTGATGAAGGTCGCCAGCGGGATCATTTCGCCTTTGTTGTTGCGCACTTTCAGCTGACCGATCTGGTCCGGTTCAAGACGGAATTGTTGTTCAGCCTGAACGTTGACCTGGTAGGTACGACCAAAGCGGTTGAAGTCGTTGGCATACAGCGAACCCAGGTAGATCTGCAGGGTGTCGAAGATGTCACTGACGGCCACGCCATGAGTCTTGGCTTTTTCCCGGTCGATGGCGGCATCGACCTGCGGCACGTTCACGGTGTAGCTGGTGAACAGGGCGGCCAGTTCCGGCACGTTGTGGCTTTTGTTGATGATGTTCATGGTTTCTTTGTACAGCTCGTCGTAGCCGAGGTTGCCCTTGTCTTCGATCTGCAGGCGGAAACCACCGATGGTGCCCAGACCCTGTACTGGCGGCGGCGGGAAGATCGCCATGTAGGCTTCTTGAATCCCGGCGAACTGGCCGTTCAAGGCACCGGCAATGGCACCGGCGGACATGCTCGGGTCTTTACGCTCGTCGAACGGCTTCAAGGTCACGAACACGATGCCGGCGTTAGGACTGTTGGTGAAGCCGTTGATCGACAGGCCGGGGAAGGCCACTGCGCTTTCCACGCCAGGCTGTTTCAGGGCCAGGTCGGACATGCGTTTGATCACGTCTTCGGTACGGTCCAGGCTCGAAGCGTCCGGCAGTTGCGCGAAGGCCACCAGGTATTGTTTGTCCTGGCCGGGTACGAAGCCGGTCGGGGTGTGGGCGAAACCGAAGAAGGTCAGCACCATCAGGCCTGCGTACAACAGCAGGGCAATACCGCTGCTGCGGATAACCCGGGCTACGGTGCCGACATAGCCATGGCTGGCGCGTTCGAAGAACCGGTTGAACGGACGGAACAGCCAACCGCCCAACAGTTTATCAAGCACTTTGGTAAAGCGATCTTTCGGCGCACTGTGGCTCTTGAGCAGCACGGCGGCCAGGGCAGGGGACAGTGTCAGCGAGTTGAACGCCGAGATCACGGTCGAGATGGCAATGGTCAGGGCAAACTGTTTGTAGAACTGGCCGGTGAGTCCGGAAATGAACGCCGCCGGGATAAATACCGCACACAGCACCAGCGCCGTCGCGATGATCGGCCCGGTCACCTCCCGCATGGCTTTCTTGGTGGCTTCTACGGGCGTTTCTCCCAGCTCGATGTGCCTCTCCACGTTCTCCACCACCACGATGGCATCGTCCACCACGATACCGATCGCCAGTACCAACCCGAACAGCGACAGGGCGTTCAACGAGAAGCCGAACAAGTGCATCACCGCGAACGTGCCGATCAGCGACACCGGTACGGCTACCAATGGAATGATCGAGGCGCGCCAGGTTTGCAGGAACAGAATCACCACCAACACAACGAGAATCAGTGCTTCGAAGAGGGTGTGAACAACGGCTTCGATGGAGCCGCGAACGAAGATCGTCGGGTCGTAGACGATGCTGAAGTCCATGCCTTCCGGGAAGTTCTTCTTCAGCTCGGCCATCTTGTCGCGCACTTCGTTGGAGATTTCGATCGCATTGGAGCCAGGGCGCTGGAAGATCGGGATCGCCACCGCCGGTTGGTTGTTCAGCAACGAGCGCAGGGCGTATTGGCTGGAGCCCAGTTCAACGCGGGCAATGTCTTTGAGGCGAGTGATTTCACCGTTATCGCCGGAGCGAATGATGATGTTCTCGAACTCTTCTTCAGAAACCAGACGACCTTGAGTGTTGACCGACAGCTGGAAAGCCGTGGCATTTGGCGCAGGAGGAGCGCCCAGTGCACCGGCGGCCACTTGACGGTTCTGCTCACGAATCGCGGTCACCACATCGGTGGCGGTCAGGTTACGCGAAGCGGTCTTGTTCGGATCGAGCCAGACGCGCAGCGAGTAATCGCCCATGCCGAACAATTGCACATCACCGACCCCGCCCAGACGCGCCAGCTCATCCTTGATGTTGAGCAGGGCATAGTTGGACAGGTAAAGCATGTCGTAGCGTTTGTCCGGCGAGGTCAAGTGCACAACCATGGTCAGGTCGGGCGAAGCCTTGTCGACAGTGATACCGATGCGCGTCACTTCTTCTGGAAGTTTCGGCTCGGTCCGGGTGACCCGGTTCTGTACCTGCACCTGCGCATTGTCCAGGTCAGTGCCCAGCGCGAAGGTGATGGTCAGGGTGATTTTGCCGTCAGCGGTGGACTGCGAGGACATGTACAGCATGTTCTCGACGCCGGTGATGGCTTGCTCCAGCGGAGCGGCCACCGTTTCACCGATGACTTTAGGGTTGGCACCCGGGAAGTTGGCGCGGACCACAACGGTCGGCGGCACCACCTCCGGGTATTCACTGATTGGCAACTGGAACAGCGAGATAGCGCCGGCGATCAGGATCAACAGCGAGAGCACCGCTGCGAAGATCGGCCGTGAAATGAAGAATTGGGAAAAATTCATCGGAGTCGTTGTCCCTTAACCGCGTGGAGTCGCAGCAGCCAGTTTCACAACCTCACCCGGCGCGACCTTGGCAGGTGCGACTTGGGGCAGGTTGCTGGCTTCCAGCGCTTGTCGTTGTTGAGCCAAGGCCGCGAGGGTTTGTTCGCTGGCCATCGGGATCACTTCAGGGGTGACCGGCGAGCCAGGGCGAACCCGTTGCAGCCCCTTGACGATGACGGTGTCATCCTTGTTCAGGCCGGTGCGCACGATGCGCAAACCTTCGATCTTTGGTCCCAGTTCGACGGCGCGGTACGCCGTTTTGTTGTCGGCATCCATCACCAGTACGAATTTTTTGCCCAGATCGGTACCGACCGCTTCGTCATTGATCAGCACGGCGGAGTAGGTGCCGCTGCCGACCAGTTTCAGACGCGCATAAAGGCCTGGGGTATAGCTGCCGTCTGCGTTGTCGAAGACTGCGCGACCACGGATGGTGCCGGTTTTCGGGTTGACCTGGTTGTCGACGAAGTTCATCACGCCCTGGTGCGGGTTGCCGTCTTCGTTGGACAGGCCCATGTAAACCGGGGTGGTGGCGCCGCGTTTACCCTGGCGAGCGAGTTGGGTGTACTTGAGGAATACGCGTTCGTCAGCGTCGAAGTAGGCGTAGACCTTATCGGTGGAAACAACGCTGGTCAGCGGCGTGGTGTCCGCAGTCACCAGGTTACCCGCAGTGATTTCTGCACGGCTGACACGACCACTGATGGGCGCGGTGACGCGGGTGAAGCTCAGGTTCAGTTTGGCCAGGTCCAGTTGCGCCTGCAGGGCACCGACAGCGGCGCGGGCTTCTTGAGCGGCACTGGTACGCGAATCGGCCAGTTCGGCGGAGATCGCGTTGCTGGTGCGAAGACGCTCGCCGCGCTGGGCTTCGTTTTCACTGCGGGTGGCGTTGGCGCGGGACTGGGCAACCAGGGCTTCGAGACGGCGAACCTCGGCCTGGAATGGACGCGGGTCTATCTGGAACAGCAAGTCGCCTTTCTTGACCAGAGCGCCTTCCGTAAACGCTACGTCATCAATCTGACCGGAGACCCGTGGACGAATTTCTACGGTTTCCGGCGCTTCAAGGCGCCCGGTGAATTCGTCCCACTCGTTGATCGGTTGTTCCAGCACCTTGGCGACGCTGACCTTCGCCGCGGGCATGGTCGCGGCAGACTCCGGCGCCTTGCCGCAGGCGCTCATCACCAGTACGGCCAACATGGCCAATGGGAAGCGCAAATGTTTGAGTGACTGTTCCATGGATGCATCCGCCAATGTATTGAGAATGGACGGATGATGAGCGGCGAGGGTGTATCTCACGAATCGAATGAAGCGAAGGTAACTATCATTCGGAATGATATGAGGCTCGGGCGAGCTCTCTAGCATGCACCTTTGGCTAATCCGTGATCAATTGAATTGATGACAATTCAGTGTTGCGGGGAATGCAAAGGACAGACTTGGAACCGAGTCGTGGCCATCGCGGGCAAGCCACGCTCCCACAGGGCAATGCATTCCAATGTGGGAGCGGGCCTGCTCGCGAAGAGGCCGGAAGCCTTAACCCAAACTCAAGATCAGGCGAGGCTATCCGGATCCCCAAAAAACATCTGAATCCGCGACCGTAACCAACGTTCACCGGGGTCATTATCCTGCGACCCACGCCAGGCCATGTGCAATTCAAAACTGCGCACCCGCAGCGGTGGGTCTTCAGCCCGGACACCGCCAGCCGCTGTCAACGCTTCGGCGGTGTAATCCGGCACGGTCGCCACAATGTCGGTGCCACTGATGAGCGTGCTCAGCCCGTTGAACTGCGGCACCGCCAGCACGACATGCCGTTTGCGCCCAAGCTTTTCCAGTTCGTCATCTATAAAGCCGCTCAGGTCACCGGCGAACGACACCAATGCATGCGGCCTGGCGCAGAAGTCATCCAGGCTCAACGGCCCTGGCACGGTGTCGGCGCGCAATAGCTTCGGCATGCTGCGGCGCAGCACTTTGCGCTTGGCGTTGGCCGGCAGGTCGGCGGTGTAGCTGACGCCGATGGAAATCTCGCCCGACGCCAGCAGGCTCGGCATCAGGATGTAATTGGCCCGGCGCACCACTAGCACGATCCCGGGGGATTCGGCACGCAAACGCTTGAGCAGCATCGGCAACAGAGCGAATTCGACATCATCCGACAGCCCAATGCGGAACACCGCCGTGCTGGTGGCCGGATCAAACTCCGCCGCACGGCTGACGGCCGTGGAAATCGAGTCCAGCGCGGGGGAGAGCAGGGCGAAGATTTCTATCGCCCGGGCGGACGGTTCCATGCTGCGACCTGTGCGCACGAACAACGGATCATCGAACAGCCCGCGCAGGCGTGAAAGCGCCGCACTGATGGCCGGCTGGCCGAGAAACAGCTTCTCTGCAGCGCGGGTCACGCTGCGTTCGTGCATCAGTGTTTCGAAAACGATTAACAGGTTCAGGTCGACACGACGCAGGTCATTACGATTCATCTGGAGTCCTGGCAGAGTCATCAAGCTTGACGAGAGCGGCCATATGAGAACAATGGCCGGCATGAATCTTACGGGGAAAGGCTGCTACTCTGCACCGTGTAATTCAGTTTTTCCTGAAGGGCCGCTTCGATTTTCACGACATTTGATGATGTCGCCGGTGCTGCGGAATCAATGACAGGCATGTCGACTATTAATAGCCACTGATAGTCTTGGGTAGAAAGCCCAGATAGAGTTCATGGCATTAGAGGTTACTTTGACGAGGTTTGCGATGTCCCGCACGATCCGTTTTCACAAGTTTGGTCCAGCCGAGGTGCTCAAATGCGAAGAGCATGCGGCGGCACTTCCTGCTCCGGGCGAAGTGCAGGTGCGTGTCGAGGCGATTGGCATCAGCTGGTATGACACGCTTTGGCGCCAGAACCTGGCGTCGTCCCACGCTCGTCTGCCTGCAGGCATCGGCCAGGAAATGTCAGGTGTCGTGACGGCGCTCGGTGAGGGTGTCGATGACCTGGCAGTCGGTGACAAGGTCGCCAGCTTCCCGTCTCAAAGCCCGAACGACTATCCCGTGTACGGCGAGCAGATTGTTTTGCCGCGCTCGGCACTGACCCGGTATCCGGATGTGCTGACTCCGGTCGAAGCGGCCGTGCATTACACGCCGTTGTTGATCGCTTATTTCGCTTACGTCGATCTGGCACGCATCAAACCCGGGCAGTTCGTGCTGGTGACTGACGCTAGCCATTGTGCCGGACCATCGTTCGTACAACTGGGCAAAGCCTTGGGTGTACGTGTGATTGCCGCCACCAAAACGGCGGAAGAACGCGAAAACCTGTTGGCACTGGGTGCCGAGAAAGTCATCGTCACCGAAGAAGAAGATCTGCTGATGCGGATCAACAAAATCACCGATAACCGCGGTGTGGATGTGGTGTTCGACGGGTTGGGCGGGCCGCAGATGTCGTTGCTGGGCGATGTGCTCGCACCGCGTGGCAGCCTGGTGTTGTACGGCCTTCAAGGCGGCAACCAGACGCCGTTCCCGGCCTGTGCAGCGTTCCAGAAGAACATACAGTTCTTTGTGCACTGTATCGGCAACTTCACCGGCAAGCCGGAACTGGGCATCATCCAGGATGAGGTCGCACTGCAACGTGCGTTGCGTGACATCAATCAGATGACGGCTGACCGTGTGCTGCTGCCGCTCAAGACTCGGGTCTTTCCGTTTTCCGAGTTTGTCGAGGCACACCGCTATATGGACGAATGCCCATGCCGCGAGCGGGTTGCCCTTCAGGTCGAACCTGCGTAACACGCCCCAATAAAAGTCCGTGCTTGCACGGACTTTTTCGTTCTCCCTCCGAAAATATGAGGCTCCCGTCAATTCATGACGGGTCAGTTCAGCAACTGAACTGGTTTTTGCCCTCAATCTGTATCTTCTAATCATCATATAAGCCCCGATAATTGAATGATTACTTTCATCTCAAGGAATGAGCTATGGCCAGGTATCGGGCAGATACTTTTCAATGCGCTCCGGCAATACAAACTCAACTATTAATGAGTTATCGATCGGTTGCCGAAAAAACACAGGTAACTTCTTTCTTTATTTGTCGTGCTACTTGTCTGTGGGACGTTGTCGGATATTTCCTAGGATGTCTCCGGTCGTCGCCCGGTGCCCGGCTTGTGGGGCTTGGAGGCGCGTGGTTGTCAGGAGGGTTAACGGTCGGCTGCAATCATTTCAAATAATGACTAAAAACTAAGTGTTAGCATTTGATATCAGGCGCAACACTCTAATCATGACCGGCAACCCATTGCGCAATGCATGGCGTTGTTTGCGTGACATCGAACCTATGAGTAACAGGTAGACAATAATGACCAATACCCATGATCAGGCAATGAACTATGTTTATCAGCAAGTACTGCAGCGATTACTGAGTTTCTTTTCCCGGGCCGAGCGCACTGCATTGCAGTTGATGATTCAGCGCGTGGTGGTCGCCGCCGGTGGCATGGAGCGAATTGGCGAGTTCAAGGTGCTGACGATCCAGTCTGGGAGCCGTGACAGTTGTTACACCCTGGCGTTGCTGCGTGCCGCGCAATTGAGCATCGCCGGGCGCGCACCGGCGACCTTCCAGCTGCGTGTGGCGACCTTGCGCTCGAACAGCATCGCTTCGACGGCGCTTGAAAACATCCATCACAGCTGCAGCGCCTTGTTTCTCTACGACGATCCACGGGTTGAAGTGTTGATGGTCGATAACCGCGAGGTCCTGCCGTTCAATCACGCCGTGGCGATCTCCGAAGGCGGTCGCGAATCAAATCGCCTCAATCTGTTGATGGTCGGTCACCGTCGAACCTGGCACGACCCCCTTGACCTGTGGGATGACGGGTACCTGGCAACCGGCGAGTTCTATGGGCAAATTGCCCGTTGGGACCGCGGTGTCGATGCCTTGGTCAGCAGCGATTCACCTCGCCAGCAAAAGCAGTTCATGGATGGATTGAACCGTGCTGCGGCGAAGGCGGGGTTTGCGATGTCGGCTCAGCCAGAGACCAGCTATGAGCAGCTCTTCGCACGGCTCGATGCGCTGGGCAGCGACTGCTATCGCGAGTTTTACCCCGGCCACGATCAGCCGGCATGGCGTCCAGCAGAGCGTTTTGAGGCGTGTCGCCGCGCAACGTTCATCGACATCCACGACATGCTGGTCAGCAATCTGGAGGAGCGCTGGCCGCTGCTCACAGAGTTCCTCAAGTTTCAACCTGACGAGCTGACGGCTCAGTCGGGTGATAACGAATACGTGAGCTTTTCGATTTCTGCGCATCTGCGTGGGCTACAAGCCTGTTTCGTGCAGGGTCGGACCTATGAAGCCGGCATTGTTGACTATGTTCAGCGGCAATTGGTCATGATGCGTCGCAAGCACCTTCCGGAGTATGCATACGAGCAGGTATTGCGGGCATATGGCAATCCAGATCAGCGTGAACTGGCGGCGGCCGAGGCCCAAAGATGCCTCTGCCTGAACGAAGCTCAACTGGTGTGCTTACTGTTCGCACCCTTTGTCGAGAAAGGCGCGTCGCTTGAGCACTTTCTGCGTCAATGCCATCCCGGCATGCTCGTGGCGCTACCCGAACTGCATCGCGCGATGCAGGGCAAGCCTGCGCCCGAGCAGGTGTTGCAATGGATGGTCGACGTCAGCGGGCTGCCCGTCAGCCTGATCGGTACGCTGTACCACATGGGGCCGGTGGCCAGTGGCGAGACTGCGGGCAAGGGGCTGCAAGCCGATATGAGGGTGATTGACGCCGTGACGGGCGAACGGTCAACGGGGCGTTGAAAGTGCCTCGCTTGATAACGCCCGTCCGGATCCATCGGGCTGCGCCCATCGTGTGCAGTCATCGCTCATGAAAGGCCCCCGAGAAACCGACTTCGCTTATCAGGCGGTGTATCGCTACCTGACTCATCTGATCAGCGAACCGGTCAGCGACACACGTGTGCGGCTTCCGTCATTACGACAGCTGGCGGAGCGTCTGAGCGTGTCGATATCGACCATTCAGTACGCCTATTCGCTGCTGGAAAAGGAAGGGCGCGTCTATTCGGTGGCCAAATCCGGTTATTACGCACTTCCGGTGTCGTTCATCCGGCCACCGTGCAGCGGCAATGACCTGCTCGAGACGGTTTATGTGAATGCCAGGCGACCGGGAATGCTGGTATTGAGCGCTGACGAACCCGCATTGCTGCAGCCGTTGGACAGCCCGCTATTGCTGTTGGAGAGAGAACTGTTGCGCCAATATCCGCGCCAGCCGCAACCGACGTCTCAACCCTGTGGCGAACGGGAGCTGCGCGCAGCGCTGGCGGCGCGATATACCTCCTCTCCGACACGTTGCTGGCACGCCGACGATGTCTACATCGGTGCTGATCTGCGGGGTGTGCTGGAAATATTGATCGCGGTGCTTTGCCTCAAGGACGCCACGGTTGTGGTGGAGTCTCCGTGCGACTGGTCGATTTTGCGGTTGTTGCAGGACTTGGACGTCAAGGTCATTGAGGTGTCGTTACAAGCGGATGGCTGCCTGGACCTTGACCATCTGCAAACACTGCTGGAGACCGAACCCGTTCGACTGATGATGTTGTCATCCGGCCTGAACATGCCGCGCGGCAGTGTGGTCGATGAAAGCAACAGGCTATCAACCGTGCAGTTGCTGGCGCGGCACGGCAGTTGGGTGCTTGAGAACGACTGTTACGGCGATCTTGAATTTGAACCCGCTGGCCCACGGTTCCGCGATTTGCTGGACCCGGACCGACTGATCGTGTTTTCCACATTCGAGAAGGTTATCGGGCCTGAAGCGCCTTACGGCTATGTGCTTTCGCGGCAACTGCGAGGTGAGCTGCAGCGACACTTTCTGCTGCGCTCGTTCCGGTTGTCGCCGATCCGTCAGAAAGCCATTGCGCGCCTGTACAACAATGGTCGCATCGATCAGCACTTGTTGGTGCTGCGCCGGCTACTCAAGGAGCGCAAAGTACAGATGACCCAATTGCTGGAGGAACGACTGGCAGACGCGTTGCACTTCGTCGACCCCCAGGGCGGCGCGACGATCTGGGTGCGCTCATTACGTCAGGTTGATGTGCGCGGCGTGTTCCACCGCCTGCTCAAACAGCAGGTAGTGGTGGCCCCCGGGGAATTATTCAGCTTGCGCGGGCTGCATGCGCAACATTTGCGGCTGAGCCATACCTTTGGTGGTGAGCATGACCTCGGCGTAGCGTTGGGTTTGCTGGGGGATGCCTTGCGTCTGGAAGCGATCGATTGAGCGACGCGGGATAACATCCGCGAGCCTCATGGATCTATAACATCGCGTTGCGGTCGAACTGCCAGTAAACTGCGATCCAATTCCTGAACCACTCAATTTCAGAGGTTTTGCATGACACTCAGTCCTTTTGCGGGCAAACCGGCACCGGCAGAATTGTTGGTCGATATCCCGCGACTGGTAACGGCCTATTACACTGGCCAGCCTGACGCCGCCATCTCAACCCAGCGTGTAGCCTTTGGCACTTCCGGGCACAGGGGCAGCTCGTTCGACTTGAGTTTCAACGAGTGGCACGTCTTGGCGATCAGCCAGGCGATCTGCCTGTACCGTGAAGCCCAGGGAATCACCGGTCCGTTGTTCGTCGGGATCGACACTCACGCACTGTCCACGCCAGCCGGTGCCAGCGCCCTGGAAGTGTTGGCCGCCAACGGCGTCACGGTGATGATTGCCGAAGGGGACGAATACACACCGACCCCGGCCATTTCCCACGCAATCCTTTGCTACAACCGTGGCCGTACTTCGGGGCTGGCGGACGGTATCGTCATTACGCCGTCGCACAACCCGCCGCAAAGCGGTGGCTACAAATACAACCCTACCAACGGTGGTCCGGCCGATACCCACATCACCAAGTGGATCGAAGCCAAGGCCAACGAACTGCTGGCGGCCAAACTCGCTGGCGTCAAACGCATCAGCTACGAGCAGGCGCTGAAAGCCAGCACAACCCATCGCCACGATTACCTCAACACTTACGTGGCTGATCTGATCAACGTGATCGACTTCGACGCCATCCGTGACGCCAAGCTGCGTCTGGGCGTTGATCCATTGGGCGGAGCAGGGGTGCGCTACTGGTCGGCGATTGCCGAGCATTACCGTCTGGACCTCGACGTGGTCAATACACAGGTCGATCCGACGTTCCGCTTCATGACCGTCGACTGGGATGGTCAGATCCGCATGGACCCATCGTCCACCCACGCGATGCAAGGCTTGATCGGTCTGAAAGATCGCTACGACGTCGCGTTTGGCTGCGACCCGGATCACGACCGTCACGGCATCGTTACGCCGTCCGGTGGTTTGTTGGCACCGAACAACTACCTCGCGGTATCGATTGACTACCTGTTCCAGAACCGTCCGCATTGGCGCGCCGACGCTGCCGTGGGCAAAACCGTGGTCAGCAGCGGCTTGATTGATCGCGTGGCCAAGCGTCTGGGCCGTCGTCTGTATGAAGTGCCGGTGGGCTTCAAATGGTTTGCCGACGGCTTGTTCGACGGTTCCCTGGGTTTTGGCGGAGAAGAAAGCGCTGGTGCCTCGTTCCTGCGCAAGGACGGCGGCGTCTGGAGTACCGACAAGGACGGCCTGATCCCGGCATTGCTGGCCGCAGAAATGACCGCTCGCACCGGTCGCGACCCAAGCCAGGCCTATCGCGCGTTGACCGATGAACTCGGCGAACCGTTCTCGGTGCGCGTGGATGCCAAGGCCAACCCTGAACAGAAAGCCTTGCTGAGCAAGCTGTCGCCAGACCAGGTCACCTCGACTCAACTGGCGGGCGAAGCGATCCAGAGCATTCTCAGCCACGCACCCGGCAATGACCAGGCGATTGGCGGCCTGAAGGTCATGACCGAAAATGGCTGGTTCGCGGCTCGTCCGTCGGGCACTGAAGACATCTACAAGATCTACGCTGAAAGCTTTGTGAGCGATGACCACCTCAAGCAGTTGGTGGCAGAGGCTCAAACGCTGGTGGATGGCGCCATCGCAGCCAAGTAATCCAGACAGTAAAAAGGGGCGACCATCACGGTCGCCCCTTTTTTGTGCCTGGCGTTTACTGAATCACGCGAGGTCTACCAGGACAATTTCGCTGTCCTCAATCGCTGTCACTCGCAACACCTGCTCATCGGCCACCGCAACCCCGTCTCGAGCTTGCGCACGTAAGCCATTGACTTCAATCACACCCGTGGCCGGAACCAGGTAGGCGCGACGCCCATTGTCCAGATGATACTCGGCAGATTCCCCAGCCTTCAGGTTCGCCGCCACCAGCCGAGCATCAGCACGGATGCGCAGGCTCTGATCATCGCCGGACTTGCCGCTGGCCAACGTGACGAAACCTTCACGATCACCTTTGGGGAATGGCTTGGCTCCCCAGGACGGCGCAAGCCCGGATTCGTTGGGGATGATCCAGATCTGGAAGATCTTGGTGGGTGTCGCTTCCAGGTTGTACTCGCTGTGGGCGATGCCGGTGCCGGCACTCATGACCTGAACGTCGCCGGCTTCGGTACGGCCCTTGTTGCCCAGGTTGTCTTCGTGAGTAATCGCACCTTCACGGACGTAGGTAATGATTTCCATGTCCCGGTGCGGGTGTTTTGGAAACCCGGTGCCGGAGGCAATCACGTCATCGTTCCAGACCCGCAAGTTGCCCCAGTTCATGCGCTTGGGGTCATGGTACTCGGCGAACGAAAAGTGGTGATGAGCATCCAACCAGCCATGATGGGCACCGCCCAGGGAGTTGAAGGGTCTGAGTTCGAGCATGATCGTCTCCTGAAAGGGGGGTTAATGGCGAGCATCATCTATCAGGTACTCATCGATAAAAAGCGTAAAAAATGCTGCATTACCATCGAATTTACTGATGTGAAATAACCTCGAAAGTTTCTCATCCAGCCTTCACTTCATCGCATAAGCCAATGACCTGTAAGCATTTCACTAGAACTCAAAGGCAAATGCAGACACCATAGCCCGCAACAGCCTCACACCCTGGAGTCAGCCCGCGTGCCGCAACACACCCCCGATCTTCCGCCCGAACTTCGTCCCTTGGCCGAGATGCCGTTGCTCAAGCGCCTGGCCGCCCGGTTCTTCGGTCATGGCTTGACCCGACTGCGTGCGCAGCACCGCGCTTCCTGGCTACACGGGCAAGCCGACGGTTTTCGCAGCGGTCACAGCGCGGGGTTTGAGTACGGCTTCAAGGAAGGCAAGGACGAAGGGCTGGAGCAAGGCCGGCAAGTGCTGCTGATCCGCGATTCGCGCTCAACCGAACATCGGCCGCCCAATGTCGATGACAATCTGTTTGACGACTGGCGCCTGCCATTAAGTGCGGAGTTAAAGAAGCGCATGAAGGCCGATGTGGCCCGGCTGCTGCCACCCCATGCCCAGCCGAGCGTTGCGCAGTGGAAGATGATCTTCAGCGATACGCCGTCAACGTCGGTGATTGCCGGGGCAGGCGCCGGCAAGTCGACCACGCTGGTGCTGCGTATCCTGTTGCTGACCCACTATCTGGGCTTCGAACTGGATTCGATGACCGTCGTGACCTTTACCCGCGAATCGCGCAAAGACTTCATTAATAAGCTGATCGAACTGTTCGCGCTGTGGGGCCGGCCGCTGAGCCTCAAAGAGGCGCGTGATCTGGTGCGCACCTTCCATTCGCGCATTCTGCCGATGGTTCGCAGCCTGCCGGGGTTCGAGCGCCTGCAAGCCTTCGAAAACCTAAGCAACTGCACGCAAAACGCCGACGAAGACGTCGACAGCAATCCGTTCGACCTGCGAATCAATGACGCTCAGCGACAGCAGCTCAATGCCTGCTATCACCAGTTGCATACCCGCAATGAACGCTTTCGCGAGTTGATCAGGCCTTTGTCGCGCCATGCCTTGCAGCTCAAGGAGCTGGAACGCGACCATCCCGACGTGCAAAAACGCGTGGCCGTGACCGAACTGGCGGCCAGGCGCGATGAAGAACTGTGCGACGCCATTGAAGACCTGTGGTTTCGCGCGGGTGCCTGGCCGATCAAGGGTATCGAACCCAATCGGCAATCCTTCGATATCAACGGCGCGACGTTCCATTGTCACGGTTACATCCCAAGCCTCGATGCGTGGGTCGTGCTGGGGTTTGATCCGCGGGAAAACCCGCAGGTCTGCCGCCCGAATGCCAAGTTGACTGTCCGTGCAGAATGGGCAGTAAAGCGTACCCTATTTCAAGCTTTCTGCCGTAAACCATTGATATGGCTTGATAGTTACGAGTCTTCAAAGCGTGTTTTGGCCTCGCTGGGAGGTGATGCCAGCGCCGGTCCGGGCTTTGATTACAAGGTCAAAGGTGAGCTGGCTTCGGCGCCGTTACTCGACTGTTTTGTCGCGGCTGCCGGTTTTATAGAAAACCTCGGCCTGGATGTTCCGAACGCTGTTGGCCAGATGAGTTTCGCCAAGGACGACCCTGACCGATTCTTCTTCGAGGCCTTGAGCTTGTTCTGGCGAGCGCTGGAAGATCATCTGCTCGATCAGAAACCACCGGTGATGACCTACAACCGGATGTTTGCCTTGTTCAGCGAGCACTCACCGGAAAACCTGAAGTTGTTGAGCGATGAACTGCTGCGGCCACTG
The DNA here is from genome assembly GCF_000514395.1 of Pseudomonas sp. URMO17WK12:I12. Classification (NCBI taxonomy): domain Bacteria; kingdom Pseudomonadati; phylum Pseudomonadota; class Gammaproteobacteria; order Pseudomonadales; family Pseudomonadaceae; genus Pseudomonas; species Pseudomonas sp. URMO17WK12:I12. The sequence continues at coordinate 325,385 of NZ_AZVV01000007.1, read as the reverse complement.
TCACACCTGATGATCGACGAATTTCAGGACGTATCGCCACAAATCGTCTCCTGGATTCGCGCCAGCCTGACCGAGATCCGCAGTCGAGGCCCGGCAATGCACGTTGGGCGCGGTGCACAACGCTCATCTCTGCTGTGTGTGGGGGATGACTGGCAGTCCATTTATGGCTGGCGCGGCAGTTCGCCGACGTACTTCATGGAGTTCAACAAAGAGTTCCGGTCGCCCAACACCACCAAAGTCATGCTCAGCGACAACTATCGCAGCCATCAAAACATCATCGACGCCGCCGAGCATATCGTTCGAGCGGCACCGGCCATCGCTGGCAAGAAAGCCAAAGCCAGCGGCGAGCCTAAAGCGCTATTGCCGGTAAACGTCCTGGACCGGGACGATCAAGGCATGGCCCAGCGCTTGATGGAGCATTACCGAAAGGGTGATTCAATCTTGATGCTTTATCGAAAAAGCAGCGATAAGTTATTGATTGAACAGCATATTCAGCCTGTAGTTAATGTGGATTCGAGCTTGCCTTATGAGTCACGCCGACTAAAACAACTGACGTATCACAGTGCCAAAGGCTTGCAGGCCGACGCGGTGTTCTTGCTCGGCGATTGCCAGCATCTGACCAGCTCACCGTACAAGAATCAGGTGTACAGGATGGCGGGACTCGGCAAGTCCGGGGACAGCGAGCCCTATGACAGCGCGCAAAGGGACGAAATTCTGCGACTGGCTTACGTCGGTATCACCCGTGCCGTCAGTCATTGCTACTGGTATGTCGAGGGGCAGGACACGGCGGCGAATATGCCCAAGGCATCTGACCGGATCGGCAGCGGCAAAGCGTTTTTCGCCGATCATCGGGTCGGCCAGAAAGGGGCGTGATCCTGAGTCGTCTCCCACTAAAAAGCCCACATGACGTGGGCTTTTTGTTAAGTGTTCAGCCTTCAGGCATAGCTTCTGAGGGCCACAGGTGGAATGAATGCTTCAAGTTCATCCTCGACGGCTTCAATGATTCGCTCGACATCCGCTGCATTCATGACCGTTGCGCAAGGGATACCGGCAATGGCAATCATGGTCTCGCCACTGGCACGATCAAACAGCCGGGCGATCATGCTGCCCGGTGCGTCCATGCTCGCCTCAAATCCCATGGGATGAAAATGCCAGCGCATCAGCTGGCAGGCGTTTGGAAACGTGACTTTGCTGAAAGATCCTTTATTCATATGTTGCCCGCCTTCTTCATCGAGCGCTTCCTTTAGCTCATGTTAGGAGGGAAGAGCCTTCAATGGCTCAACCGGTGACTGCCTTTAAAAGTAGCATCGGTATGTGAAAACCATGTGATTTTTTTCGGGCCGTTCGGCAGTTAATGGGATTTTCATGATCGAGGTCATGTCCCGGCACGCATTGGCTCGGCGACGGGTCTTGCCGGGTTGGTATTTCAGCAATTGAACCCGGTGGAGAACTTCGGCAAGCTCGGCGTTTTCCCCTCGAGACCTTTATGCACGCCGATGATGATGGGCCGCAACAAACCCGGGCCACGGGCGAGACGGTCATGCGCTACCACTTGTGCTGGAAGCACCGCGACCTGGACGGCGTCATGGCGCTTTATCACCCAGGCATCCAGTACCACGATTTTTTCCAGAACCGCGTGATGGGGCTCGACGAACTGCGCGAGTACGTGCGTGTCAGCATGCCGCGCAATCCGGGCGAAGCGCTGGAGCACTCGGACCGGATTCGCCTGGACGGTAATACCGCGTTTATCCAGTACCGAATGACGTTGCGTGGCGGTGAGGGGCTGGTGTCCTTCCACACCAGCGAAGCAATCACGGTCCGCGACGGGTTGATCTGGCGGGTCAACGAATACGCCACGCTGGTCCACGAGCAGCCGTCCAGCACGGCGACTAAAACTTTGCGCCCAGCGGTCAGTCGACTCGGGCTGTCCCCGCGCCAATTGAGTTTCATGGCCGACGACTTGCAGCAGTATTTCCAGCGCCAGCAGCCATATCTTGACCCCGAACTCGACCTGCAACGGGTGGCGAAGGAGTGCGGCTACAGTCGCAATCAGATTTCCTACCTGTTGAATCAAGTGTTGGGCCAGAGTTTCTATCGCTACGTGAACCAGGCGCGCCTGCAACATCTGCTCGACACGCTGGACACCGCGACGCCACCGCTGCGTATCGACGAACTGGCGTTTGCGGCGGGATTCAATTCGCTGTCGGCGTTTTACAAGTGTTTCCGCCAGCACACCGGCCTGTCGCCCAAGGCCTATGCCAAACAAATTTCCTTGCGTGCCCGCGCGCAAGACAGCCCCTGAGTTCACGCACTAGGATCGACGCCATCGAAGTTTGAGTGGCGGAATCCTGCATGTCGGCGTGGCGCACTATCAGTTTATGGATGGATCAACTCGACGAGCCGTTAGCGGCGCGTGCGGCGCTGGAACACGATCTGGATGTCGACGTGGCCATCATCGGCGCCGGTTACACCGGGCTCTGGACCGCGTATTACCTCAAGCGCCAGGCACCGGGCCTGAACATTGCCATTGTCGAAGCGCAAACCGCCGGTTTTGGTGCCTCGGGCCGTAACGGTGGCTGGTTGATGGGCAATATCCTCGGTGAAGACCGGCTGCTGGCCGGCCTGTCTCCCGACCATCGCCGCGCTTCATTTGACCTGCTGCACAGCATCCCTGATGAAGTAGAACTTGTCGTCGAACGTGAAGGTATCGCCTGCGATTATCGCAAAGGCGGGGTGCTTTACTGCGCCGCACGCTACCCCGAGCAAGAAACCAGCCTTCGGCGTTATCTGGACGATCTCTACCGCCAAGGCCTGACCGAAAGTGACTACCGCTGGCTCAGCCCCGAACAACTGGCGCAACAGATCAGAGTTGCGAAGCCTTATGGCGGTATCTATGCACCGCACGTCGCGACCATTCACCCGGCAAAGTTGGTGCGAGGTTTGGCACGCACGGTGGAGAACATGGGGGTCAAGATCTATGAAAACAGCCCGGTCACGCAGTGGCAGTCGGGGAGTCTGCGCACGGCCAAGGCCTCGGTTCGCAGTCGCTGGATCGTCCCGGCGGTAGAAGGCTATGCGACGACGTTACCGCCGCTGGGTCGCTATCAATTGCCGGTGCAAAGCTTGATCGTTGCCACCGAGCCTCTGTCCGCCGCGACTTGGGACGACATCGGCCTGGATCGCGGCCAGGCCTTCAGCGAAAGTAGCCGTCAGGTGACGTACGGCCAGCGCACCGCCGACAACCGTTTGGTATTCGGGGCACGGGGCGGCTACCAGTTTGCCGGCAAGCTGCGCCATGACTTCGACCTGACCACTAATGAAGTGGAGCTACGGCGCTATCTGTTCGGCGAGCTCTTCCCGCAACTCAAGAATGTACGGATTACCCACGCCTGGGGCGGCAACCTGGGCATGTCGCGGCGCTTCAAGCCGCACATGCTCTGTGATCACGCCAGCGGCATCGCCTTGTCCGGCGGTTATGGCGGGGAGGGTGTCGGGGCCAGCCACCTGGGTGGCAGAACCCTCGCCGATCTGATGCTTGAACGCGATACCGAACTGGTCCGCCAGCCCTGGGTCATGCCCCAGGGCGGGCTCGACACGCTCAAGGCCTGGGAGCCGGAACCCTGCCGCTGGCTCGGTTACAACGCAATCATTCGCAGCTTCGTCCACGAAGACCAGACCCTGGCCAACCCGACCACCGCACCCTGGCGCCGAAAACTGGCCAGCGGGGTTGCGGGGTTCATGGAAGGCTTCATGCACTGAACAGCGCTTTATCCATCGACAGGTACGCCCATGAGCATCACGCAATTGAAGAATACCGCCACCCTGAAGCTCGAAGAGTCCAACCCGGTTGCCGTGCCACTGGGAACACCGGTGGCCGTGGCCTCGACCACCAGCGTCGAACGCGACGATGGTGTCGAAACGGGTGTCTGGGAATGCACGCCCGGACGCTGGCGTCGGCAGATCGTCGCCCAGGAATTCTGTCACTTCATCCAGGGGCGCTGCACCTTCACCCCGGACGATGGCGAAACCCTTTTCATAGAAGCCGGCGATGCACTGATGTTGCCGGCCAACAGTCTCGGCATCTGGGATATCCAGGAAACCGTGCGCAAGACCTACGTTTTGATTTTTTGATCTTCTGATTGCCTGCCAATAACAAAAGCCCCTACAGGAATCGACTCATGATCCGAAAGACACTGACACTGGCGCCCCTTGCACTCGTCGCGACCCTTGGCCACGCTGCTGAAACGGTCAAAATCTACAACTGGTCAGACTACATCGCCCCGGACACCACCAAGAACTTCCAGAAAGAAACCGGTATCGCCTTCACCTACGACGTCTACGACAGCAACGAAACCCTCGACGGCAAGTTGATGACCGGTAAATCGGGATACGACGTGGTGTTCCCGTCCAACCATTTCATGGCGCGACAGATTGAAGGGGGAGCGCTGAAGAAGCTCGACAAGGCTCAATTGCCGAACTGGAAGAACCTCAATCCGGTATTGCTCACAGCGTTGCAGACCAACGATCCGGGTAACGAACATGGCTTTCCGTACCTGTGGGGCAGCACTGGCATCGGCTACAACATCGCCAAGGTCAAGGCCGTACTGGGTGACAACGCGCCCGTGGATTCCTGGGACCTGATCTTCAAACCCGAAAACATGCAAAAGCTGCAGAAATGCGGCGTTGCCATCCTCGACAACGGCCCGGAACTGTTGCCCGCCGCCCTGAATTACCTGGGCCTGCCGCACCACAGCAAAAAACCGGAAGACTATAAAAAGGCCGAAGCGCTGCTGCTGAAAGTCCGGCCGTATGTCAGTTATTTCCATTCATCCAAGTACACCAGCGACCTTGCCAACGGCGACATCTGCGTGGCGGTCGGCTTCTCCGGTGACATCCTGCAAGCCGAAAACCGCGCCAAGGAAGCCCACAATGGTATCGACATCGGCTACTCGATTCCCAAGGAAGGCGCGGCCATCTGGTTCGATATGGTTGCCATGCCCGCCGACGCACCGGACGAGAAGGCCGGCTACGCCTTCATGAACTACCTGCTGCGCCCGGACGTCATGGCCGGTGTCAGCAACTACGTGCACTACGCCAACGGCAACCAACAGGCCGACAGCCTGATCGACCCGACGATCAAAAACGACACCAAGGTTTATCCGAGCCCAGAGATGATGGGCAAACTGTTCGCGCTCGAGGCGATGCCGCTGAACATTGACCGGGTGCGTACGCGGGTGTGGAACAAGATTCGGACGGGGAGTTGAGGGTTCATATTTTGTAGTGATTGGTGGCACACCGACTGCAGGCTGCGCCAGCTGCTACAAGGATCGCGGCGTACGAAAATCCTGTAGCAGCTGCCGAAGGCTGCGTTCGGCTGCGCAGCAGTCGTAAATAATCAAATTCAACACACATTTAACTGATATCAATCCGCTGGCACTCCTATTAATAAGTCCAACAAAAGTGAGACCTCTTAGACAAAAAACAAACTTACCCCTATTTAATATTTAAATATCAAATCGTCAGACAATTTGCGCAAACGCACATGCCTCCAAACAAACTTTCGACACCTCAGGCATTGTTTACGGGCACTTGCTGGAACAACACAATTTGACGTCAAAAAAAATGTAGACGTTTGATTTCGAATTGTGTCAGTTTTCTTTCGCCTGCATTGGGCGAGTGATAGGACGATCTCGCCAGAGATTGTCGCTATCTGAAAAAACTGTTCCATAGCCAAACAAGGAAGTGTGTTTATGTCGAAAGTAAAAAACAACGCTATTGATCTTGCTGAACTGGCCTTTGCCCCCTCGCATGCATTGGCAGCACCGAGTTCTGCTTTCAGCCAGATCGACAGCTTCAGCCATCTGTATGACCGCGGCGGCAATCTCACGGTCAATGGCAAACCCTCCTATTCCGTCGACCAGGCAGCGACCCAATTGCTGCGCGACGGTGCTGCCTACCAGGACAAGGATGGCAGCGGCAAAATCGAACTGACCTATACGTTCCTGACCTCGGCGTCGTCGAGCACCATGAACAAGCACGGGATTACCGGTTTCAGTCAGTTCAGTGCTCAGCAAAAAGCCCAGGCGGTGCTCGCCATGCAATCCTGGGCCGATGTCGCCAACGTCACCTTCGCCGAGAAGGCCACGGGCGGCGACGGGCACATGACCTTCGGCAACTACAGCGGTGGCCAGGACGGCGCTGCGGCATTTGCTTATCTGCCGGGCACGGGCGCGGGTTACGACGGGACCTCCTGGTACCTGACCAACAGCAGCTATACGCCGAACAAGACGCCGGACCTGAACAACTATGGTCGTCAAACCCTGACCCACGAAATCGGTCACACCCTGGGCCTGGCCCACCCTGGCGACTACAACGCCGGTGAAGGCGCGCCGACTTACAACGACGCCACCTACGGGCAAGACACCCGCGGTTACAGCGTCATGAGCTACTGGAGCGAAAGCAATACCAACCAGAACTTCAGCAAGGGCGGTGTCGAGGCGTATTCGTCCGGCCCGCTGATGGACGACATTGCTGCCATTCAGAAACTCTACGGGGCCAACACCACCACCCGTACTGGCGACACTACCTACGGCTTCAACTCCAACGCCGGTCGCGACTTCCTGAGCGCGTCTTCGTCGTCGGACAAGGTCGTGTTTTCGGTGTGGGACGCGGGCGGCAAGGACACTCTGGATTTCTCCGGCTTCACCCAAAACCAGAAAATCAACCTCAATGAGGCCTCGTTCTCCGACGTTGGCGGCCTGGTGGGCAACGTCTCCATTGCCAAGGGCGCGATCATCGAGAACGCAATCGGCGGTTCGGGCAACGACCTGTTGATCGGTAATGGCGTATCCAACGAGCTGAAGGGCGGTGCCGGCAACGACATCCTCTACGGTGCCGGCGGTGCGGACAAACTGTGGGGGGGTGCCGGTTCGGACACGTTTGTGTTCGCCGCCAGCAGTGACTCCAAGCCAGGTGTTGCCGATCAGATCCTCGACTTTGTCAGTGGCCTGGACAAGATCGACCTGACCGGTATTACCAAAGGCGCGGGCCTGCACTTCGTGAGTTCGTTCACGGGGGCGGTCGGTGATGCCGTGCTGACTAACTCGGGCGGGAACAGCCTGCTGTCGGTGGACTTCTCAGGGCATGGTGTGGCGGATTTCCTCGTCAGCACCGTAGGCCAGGCGGCGTTCTCGGACATCGTGGCCTGATTCAAGGCTGAAAAGGAGCGCGGTGCACGTTGCGCCGCGCTCTGTCCTTGCATCGATGCGCGCACTGCGTAAGGCTACGCGCCGGAGTGACAGATCCTATGGCCCCTGACGCCTTTACCTACAGAATGACCGCGTGGCTATTGGCGACGCTGATTATGTTTCTTGGAGATGTAGCCATGGCAAGCAGCCTGAAATTAGCGGACCCCTCTGAACTCGCCGGACATTGGCGAGCCACCTTGATGACCAAAGAGGATGCGTCCGAGCCCCGCACTGTGCAGGACAAACCGTCGAACGTTTGCCTGATTGACCTTCAACCCAACCAGACCCTGGCCGAGGGCGCCGAGTGCCTTGGGGCCTGGCTGCAAGAGTCAGCCATTGGCTGGTTCACAGAACCGGACGGGATTGCGATCACCGGCAAGGAAGGCTCAAGAATTTTCTTTTTCAGCCGACAGCATGATGGGCTTTATCAAGGCAATTTGAAGTCCGGTCTGATCATTACGCTTGAGCGCGCTGCGCGTAAGAGCAATTAGTGGGCGGACCGTGCAAATTTAAATAGAGAGCCCGCTGTTGTAGTTATAAGTAGCAAAACAATACGCCAACTCTTTATCGAGCATGGAAGTGGGTTGTTAATTTGTAAGCGATTACCGACAAAAAATGTCTCGAACCGCGCACACACAGTTAATTAAACCTCGTCAGATCAGGACGGGGAATTTCACCTCGGGAAAAATCAATGAAGATGGCTAAGGCCCCAGCCACCGCTCCGTTATTCAAGGCACTGGGCGACTATAAAAGCATCTTGATCAGCGTCGGTTGTTTTACCGCATTGATCAACGTACTGATGCTGGTCCCGTCGATTTATATGCTGCAAGTCTATGACCGTGTGTTGTCTTCGCAGAACGAAACGACCTTGGCCATGTTGTCGCTGATGGTGGTCGGCTTCTTTGCCTTCATCGGCCTGCTTGAGATCGTGCGCAGCTTCATCGTGATCCGCATCGGCAGCCAACTGGAACGACGCTTCAACCTGCGGGTGTATCAAGCCGCGTTCGAGCGCAACCTGTTCAAAGGCGAGGGCAATGCCGGGCAATCCCTGGGGGACCTGACGCACATCCGCCAATTCGTCACCGGCCCCGCGCTGTTTGCCTTCTTCGACGCGCCGTGGTTTCCGGTCTATCTGTTCGTGATCTACCTGTTCAATGTCTGGCTGGGTGTCTTCGCGACGGTGGGGGCTGTGGTCCTGATCGGCCTCGCTTTCCTCAACGAAACGATGACCAAAAAGCCCTTGGGCGAAGCCGCCGGTTTTTCCCAGAAGTCCAGCCAGTTGGCCACCAGCCACTTGCACAATGCCGAGACCATCCAGGCGATGGGCATGCTCGGCGTGTTGCGCAAACGCTGGTTTCAAGTGCATTCGCGCTTTCTCAGTTTGCAGAATCAGGCCAGTGACACCGGCGCGGTTATCAGTTCCCTGAGCAAAACCTTGCGTCTGTGCTTGCAATCCCTGGTACTGGGGCTGGGTGCGTTGCTGGTGATCAAGGGCGAGATGACTGCCGGGATGATGATCGCCGGTTCGATCCTGATGGGCCGCGTCCTGAGTCCCATCGATCAGTTGATTGCGGTCTGGAAACAGTGGAGTGGCGCGAAGCTGGCCTACCGTCGCCTGGATGCGTTGCTGCAAGCCTTTCCACCGTCTGACGAAGCCATGGCGCTGCCGGCACCGAAAGGGCAGATCACTTTCGAACAGGTCAGCGCCGGCCCTCCGGGGCAACGTGCGGCGACGCTGCACATGGTCAACTTCAACCTCGGTGCCGGGGAGGTGATGGGCGTGCTCGGTGCCTCCGGCTCAGGCAAGTCGACACTGGCCCGGGTACTCGTCGGCGTCTGGCCAACCCTCGGCGGCACAGTTCGGCTCGACGGCGCGGACATTCATCGCTGGAACCGCGACGACCTCGGGCCCTACATCGGCTACTTGCCACAAGACATCGAATTGTTCAGCGGCAGCATTGCCGAAAACATCGCCCGGTTTCGCGAAACTGATCCGCAGAAAGTCGTCGAGGCTGCGCAACAGGCCGGCGTGCATGAATTGATCCTGCGCTTGCCGCAAGGCTACGACACGCTGCTCGGCGAAGACGGCAGCGGCTTGTCCGGTGGCCAGAAACAACGCGTGGCACTGGCCCGTGCGTTGTACGGCAACCCGAGCCTGGTGGTGCTGGACGAACCCAATTCCAACCTCGACACCGTGGGCGAAGCTGCGTTGGCCAGCGCCATCGCGCACCTGAAAGCCCAGGGCACCAGCGTGATTCTGGTGACCCATCGGTCCTCGGCCTTGGCCCAGGCCGACAAATTGCTGGTGCTCAACGAAGGACGCTTGCAGGCCTTCGGCCCGAGCCAGGACGTGCTCAAGGCACTGTCCGGCGCTCAGGAACAACACCGTGAAAAAGCCGCGCAGGCGCCGGGCGGGCTCAGCATGAGTCGACAGTATCAGCCCACGACAAGGAATTCGGGTGTATGAGCAGCGCACGCATGAACTCTGAAAGCGAAGCCCTGATGGAACACGATTACATCGCCGAACGGCCCGAGCGTGATGCGCGATTCTTCGCGCGCATGGGCTGGATACTGGCCATCGTCGGCGCTGGCAGCTTCTTCACCTGGGCCAGCCTCGCGCCGCTCGATCAAGGTATACCGGTGCAGGGCACGGTCGTGGTGTCGGGCAAGCGCAAAGCCGTGCAATCGATGAGCCCCGGTGTGGTCAGCCGGATCCTGGTGCGCGAGGGTCAAGTGGTGACGTTGGGGCAGCCGCTGTTCCAGCTCGACCAGACCCAGGTCGCGGCCGACGTCGATTCGCTGCAGGCGCAGTACCGCATGGCCTGGGCCAGCGTTGCGCGCTGGGAAAGTGAACGGGATAACCTCAAGCAAGTGAATTTCCCGGCCGAGCTGAGCAAGGATGCCGACCCGCGACTGGCGCTGGTGCTCGAAGGCCAGCGGCAATTGTTCAGCAGCCGCCGCGAGGCGTTTTTCCGCGAGCAGGGTGCGTTGCGCGCCAACATGGAAGGCGCCAGCGCGCAATTGGCCGGCATGCGTCGTGCGCGCACCGACCTGACGGCCCAAGCCAACTCGCTGCAACAACAACTGAGTAACCTTCAGCCCTTGGCGGACAACGGCTACATTCCGCGCAACCGCTTGATGGAATACCAGCGTCAGCTGTCGCAAGTGCAGCAGCAACTGGCCGAGAACACCGGTGAAAGCGGTCGGGTGGAGCAGGGCATCCTCGAAGCGAAGCTCAAGCTGCAACAGCACATCGAGGAATATCAGAAAGAAGTCCGCACCCAACTGGCTGACGCGCAACTCAAGAGCGTGACCCTCAAAGAGCAACTGACCTCCGCCGGGTTCAACCTGCAACACAGCGAGATCGTCGCCACGGCTGATGGCATTGCGGTCAACCTCGGGGTGCACACCGAAGGCGCCGTGGTGCGTCAGGGCGATACCTTGCTGGAAATCGTTCCGCAGGGCACTCGGCTGGAAGTCGAAGGGCACCTGCCGATCAACCTGATCGACAAAGTCGGCACCCATTTGCCCGTGGATATCCTGTTCACCGCGTTCAATCAGAGCCGCACACCGCGAGTGCCCGGTGAAGTCAGCCTGATTTCCGCCGACCAGATGGTCGACGAAAAAACCGGCGCGCCGTACTACGTGCTGCGCAGCAGCGTCAGCGATCAGGCGATGGAAAAGCTCAATGGCCTGGTGATCAAGCCCGGCATGCCGGCGGAAATGTTCGTGCGCACCGGTGAACGTTCACTCCTCAACTATCTGTTCAAACCGCTGCTCGACCGGGCAGGCTCCGCGTTGACCGAGGAATAAGGATGTTCGGCTGTATGAATAAGCTTTCCCTGCTCGCAGCGACCCTGGCGTTGCTGACGTGCAACAGTGTGATGGCCATGGGGCCGTTCGACATTTACGAGCAAGCGTTGCGCAATGATCCGGTGTTCCTCGGCGCGCTCAAGGAACGCGATGCCGGCCTGGAAAACCGCCTCATTGGCCGTGCCGGCTTGCTGCCAAAGCTGGGATACAACTACAACAAGGGGCGCAACTCGTCCAAGGCCACCTACCTCAATGACCGCGGGCAAAACCAGACCGATGACCGCAACTACAGCAGTTACGGCTCGACCCTGACCCTGCAACAGCCTCTGATCGATTACGAAGCCTATGCGGCGTACCGCAAAGGCGTGGCGCAGTCGTTGTTTGCCGATGAAGCCTTTCGCGGCAAGAGCCAGGAGTTGTTGGTGCGGGTGCTGGAGAACTACACCAAGGCGCTGTTCGCTCAAGATCAGATCGACATTGCGCTGGCGAAGAAGAAAGCCTTCGAGCAGCAGTTCCAGCAGAACGAGCAGATGTTCCGCCAAGGCGAGGGCACGCGCACCGATACACTTGAGTCCGAGTCCCGTTACGAACTGGCGACCGCCGAGGAGATCGAGGCCCGCAACGAACAGGACGCGTCCTTGCGTGAACTGGGCGCGTTGATCGGCGTACCGACGATCGACATCGCCGACCTGGCGCCGCTGGACCAGAATTTCCAGACCTTCAGCCTGCAACCGGCCAATTACGACACCTGGCACGAAATGGCCGTGGCCAATAACCCGAACCTGGCCTCCCAGCGCCATGCGGTGGACGTCGCGCGTTACGAAGTTGAACGCAATCGCGCCGGGCATCTGCCGAAAGTCAGTGCCTACGCCTCGGTGCGCCAGAACGAATCGGAAAGCGGCAACACTTACAACCAACGTTACGACACCAACACCATCGGCATCGAAGTCAACGTGCCGCTGTATGCCGGTGGCGGGGTGTCGGCGTCCACCCGTCAGGCCAGCCGCACCATGGAACAGGCCGAGTACGAACTGGACGGCAAGACCCGCGAAACCATGATCGAGCTGCGCCGACAGTTCAGCGCCTGCCTGTCGGGCGTGAACAAATTGCGCGCCTATCAAAAGGCGTTGGTGTCTGCCGAAGCGCTGGTGGTCTCGACCAAGCAAAGCATTCTGGGCGGCGAACGCGTCAACCTGGATGCTTTGAATGCAGAACAACAACTATTTACCACCCGCCGCGATTTGGCGCAGGCACGCTATGACTACTTGATGGCCTGGACCAAATTGCACTACTACGCCGGAACCTTGAGCGAGCAGGACCTTGCCAAGGTAGACGAAGCGTTCGGCCAGGGCCCAAAGACTCAATGATGGATCTGTAGCAGCTGCCGAAGGCTGCGTTCGGCTGCGACACGGGACGTGTGAATTTGCAGGCGCCTTTCGAGGCAAAAAGGGATTTTGGCAACACAACTAAGGACGGTAGCTGGATGAATAACAAGCACAACACACTGGCCGTGCTCTGCGCACTGGCCGCACTCGGTCAGGCGCACGCCGCGCCTTACGTGGAAAGCGGACGCGCTGGCGACCCCAACAGCTGGCGCAGCGCCGAATTCAACGCCGATTGGGGCGTAGGCGCGATCAACGCACAGGATGCCTACGCCGCCGGTTACAGCGGCAAAGGCGTGAAACTGGGGATCTTCGACCAACCGGTCTACGCCCAGCACCCGGAGTTCTCCGGCGCCAATAAAGTCGTCACCCTGATCACCAGCGGCATCCGTGAATACACCGATCCGTACATCCCGGTCAAAGCCGGGGATGCGTTTCGCTATGACGGCGCCCCCACGGTGGGCTACGACGGCAAGCTCGGCTCCCACGGCACCCACGTCGGCGGGATCGCTGCCGGCAGCCGCGATGGCGGGCCGATGCACGGCGTGGCGTACAACGCGCAAATCATCAGCGCCGATAACGGCGACCCGGGCCCGGAGGACGGCATTATTCGTGGCAACGACGGTGCGGTGTACAAGGCAGGTTGGGATGCCCTGATCGCCAGCGGCGCGCGGATCATCAACAACAGCTGGGGCATCGGCATTACCGATCGCTTCGACCTCGGCGGACGCGATCCGGCGTACCCGCACTTCACCGTGCAGGATGCGCAGTTGCAGTTCAACGAGATCCAGCCACTGCTCGGAACCAAACCGGGCGGTGCCTACGACGGTGCGATCGCCGCCGCCCGCAGCGGCATCGTCACGATCTTCGCCGCCGGCAACGACTACAACCTGAATAACCCGGACGCCATCGCCGGCCTCGGCTATTTCATACCGCAGATCGCGCCGAACTGGGTGACCGTCGCGGCGTTGCAGAAGAACCCGGACCTCACCAGCCCGGACCTCTACAACATCAGTACGTTTTCGTCGCGCTGCGGCTACACCGCCAGTTTTTGCGTGTCGGCGCCCGGCAGCAAAATCTACAGCTCGATCATCGGCGGCACCAACGCAGATAACCTCACCACCGGTTACGCCAATTACAACGGCACCTCGATGGCCGCGCCGCATGTTGCAGGCTCCATGGCGGTGCTGATGGAACGCTTCCCGTACATGACCGGTGCGCAGGTCGCCAGTGTTCTGCGCACCACGGCCACTGACCTCGGGGCACCGGGTGTCGACGCGTTGTACGGTTGGGGCATGATCAACCTGCGCAAAGGCATTGATGGCCCGGGGATGTTTGTCACCGAGCAGGACATTCCCGAGGAATTTCGCATTCAGGGCGCCTACGGCTCCAGCCAGTTTGTGGCCGATTTGCCGGGCATCGGCGCGATCATCGACGCCGGCAAACCGACCGAACGTGTGTGCACGGACGTGCACTGCGGACTCGACGTCTGGCGTAACGACATTTCGGGCCATGGCGGCCTGACCAAGCAGGGCATCGGCACGCTGGTCCTGACCGGCGCCAATACCTACGCGGGCCCGACGCTGGTCAATCAGGGCCGGTTGGCCATCAACGGTTCGCTGGCTTCGACGGTCACCGTCAATGACAGCGGCATTCTCGGCGGTAACGGTCGCATCGGCGGGTTGATCGCCAGAAGCGGCGGCACTGTGGCGCCGGGCAACTCTATCGGGACCTTGCAAGTGTCGGGCGACGTGACCTTCGAGCGCGGCTCGACGTACGCCGTGGAGTTGTCGCCGACGAGCAGTGACGAGATCGTCGCCAGTGGCAAAGCCGTCATCGACAACGCCACAGTCAGCCTGTCCCTGGAAAACAGCCCGACATTATTGACTACCCGCGAAGTGAAATCCCTGCTCGGCCATCAATACACCATTCTGCAGGCGGCCGGTGGGATCGAAGGGCGTTTCGGCGCGGTGGTGCCGAACTACCTGTTCCTCGGGGGCACCCTTGATTACTCGGCCAATGGCATTCAACTGTCGGTAGTACGCAACGCCACTTCGTTCAGCAGCGCTGGCCAGACACCGAACCAACGCGCGGTCGCCGCGGCTGCCGAGCAACTTGGCGCCGGCAATGCGCTGTACGAAACCTTGCTGCTGTCACCCACCGCCGCCGTGGCCCAGCAGGCTTTCCAGCAACTGTCCGGCGAGATTCATCCGGCCATTGGCACGCTGCTGATCAACGACAGCCGTTACCTGCGCGATGCCGTCGGCGAACGCCTGCGTGAGCGGGACCTGTTCAACGCCGCCGCACCCACCGATGACCGCAGCAACGCCTGGCTCAAAGTCCTCGGCGCCTGGGGCAAGAGCGATGGCGGGCACGACAACGCCAGTTCCAACAGCTCCATCGGCGGTTTGCTGGCGGGGGTTGATGGTCTGATCGCTGACCACACGCGACTGGGTTTTGTCACCGGTTACAGCGACAGCTCGTTGAGCATGGGTGATGGCACGCATTCGTCGGCCTCGGTCGACAGCTATCACTTGGGCGCGTATCTGGGCCATGAAATCGACGCCCTGCGCTTGAGCGTTGGCGGTGCTTACAGCTGGCATCGCGTCGACGTCAAACGTGACCTGCAATTCGGCGACGTCAGCGGCAAACAGAAATCCAAACGCGATGCGACCACGGCGCAATTGTTCACCGAAGCGGCCTATCGCCTCGACGTGCAACCGTTGGCGCTGGAGCCGTTCGCCAACCTGGCTTACGTGCACTTGAACAGCGACAGCTTCACCGAAAAAGGCGATGCCGCCGCCCTGAAGGGCGGTGAAGACAACCGTGATGCGGTGCTTTCAACCCTGGGCCTGCGGGCGAGCAAAGCGATTGCCCTGTCGGACAAACAACAGCTGGAACTGTCCGGCACCCTGGGCTGGCAGCACAACTTGAGCAGTACCCAGTCCGAAGATCACTTGGCGTTCGTCAATGGCAATACTGCGTTCAGCGTGCAAAGCGTGTCGCTGGACCGCAACGCCGCCGTGATCGGTGCCCGCGCCGGTTTGGCGGTGGCGCAGGATGTTCGCGTGAGCCTGGATTACAACGGTCTGATCGGTTCCAACGAGAAAGACCACGGTGTAGGCCTGACGCTGGACTGGCGGTTCTGATCATGCACTAAAGGCTCCGGGGCGCTTCGTGATCGAGGCGTCCTGGTTGTGAGCCATCTCTGACAATTCCAACAAAAGAGAGGCAATACCAATGGGTGTGTACGACTACAAAAACTTCAGTACTGCGGACTCCAAAGCGTTGTTTACTGACGCCATGGCAATCACGCTGTATTCCTATCACAACCTCGACAACGGCTTTGCCACCGGGTATCAGCACAACGGTTTTGGCCTGGGCTTGCCCGCGACATTGGTCACCGCGCTGCTCGGCGGCACCAATTCCCAGGGCGTCATTCCCGGCATCCCCTGGAACCCCGATTCGGAAAAAGCCGCACTGGATGCCGTGCAAAAAGCCGGCTGGACACCCATCACCGCCTCCCAACTGGGCTATGACGGCAAGGTCGATGCGCACGGAACCTTCTTCGGTGAAAAAGCCGGCTACAACACGGCGCAAGTCGAGATCCTCGGCAAGTACGATGCCCAGGGGCACCTGACCGAAATCGGCATCGCCTTTCGCGGCACCAGCGGCCCACGGGAAACCCTGATCGGCGATTCCATTGGCGACGTGATCAACGATCTGCTGGCAGCGTTGGGTCCCAAGGATTACGCGAAAAATTACGTCGGCGAAGCGTTCGGCAACCTGCTCGGCGACGTTGTGGCGTTTGCCCAGGCCAATGGCTTGTCGGGAAAAGACGTCCTGGTCAGCGGCCATAGCCTCGGCGGGTTGGCGGTCAACAGCCTGGCGGACTTGAGCACGGACACCTGGGGCGGGTTCTTCAAGGACTCCAACTACATCGCCTACGCATCACCCACCCAAAGCGCCACCGACAACGTGCTCAACGTCGGCTATGAAAACGATCCGGTGTTTCGTGCGCTCGATGGTTCATCGTTCAACCTGTCGTCGGTGGGGGTTCACGATGCGCCCAAAGAGTCGGCCACCGATAACATCGTCAGCTTCAACGATCACTACGCGTCGACGGCGTGGAATGTACTGCCGTATTCCATCCTCAACATTCCGACCTGGATCTCACATCTGCCCACCGCTTACGGCGACGGCATGAACCGGGTAATTGAATCGAAGTTCTACGACCTCACCAGCAAGGACTCGACGATCGTCGTGGCCAACCTGTCCGACCCGGCACGGGCCAACACTTGGGTGCAAGACCTCAATCGCAACGCTGAAACCCACAAGGGCAGCACGTTCATCATCGGCAGCGACGCCAACGACCTGATTCAGGGCGGCAACGGCAACGACTACCTGGAGGGGCGCGACGGTAACGACACGTTCCGTGATGGCGGCGGCTACAACATCCTGTTGGGTGGCAAGGGCAACAATGTCCTGGACTTGCAGCAGTCTGTGAAAGCCGTCGAATTTGCCCATGACGGCGCCGGCACGCTGTACCTGCGCGACGCCAATGGCGGCATCAGCATTACCCGTGACATCGGCAGCATTGTCAGCAAGGAACCGGGATTTCTCTGGGGGCTGTTCAAGGATGACGTGACGCACAGCGTGACGGCCAATGGCCTGGCGGTCGGTAACCATTTGACCGCGTACGCCTCATCGGTGAAGGGCGGTGGCGGGGCGGATACGCTCAAGGCGCAGGCGACGGGCGACTGGCTGTTTGGTCTGGACGGTAATGACCATTTGATCGGCGGCAAGGGCAACGATGTGTTTGTTGGCGGCGCAGGGAATGACGTGATGGAGTCGGGCGGCGGGGTCGATACGTTCCTGTTCAGTGGTTCGTTTGGCCAGGATCGGGTCGTGGGTTATCAGGCGAACGACAAACTGGTGTTTCTCGGCGTTCAGGGCGTGGTGGCCAATGATGACTTTAGGGCGCACGCCACGGCGGTGGGGCATGACACGGTGCTGACGTTTGGTGGAGATTCGGTGACGTTGGTGGGGGTTGGGCTGGACAGTCTGGCTGGTACAGGGATTGTGATTGCCTGATGCTTTTGGGGCGCCGGTAAGGGCCTCATCGCGAGCAGGCTCACTCCTGCAAGGGATTTGTGAACGGCACAAAACCCCTGTAGGAGTGAGCCTGCTCGCGAAGAACGATAACTGGGTCCTCAGTCTTCCTGGCGAACCGTCGCCACATCCTTGGCATTGACCTTGATTTTCGCCCCGGAAATATCCTCGAATTCGTAGAAGCCGTCCTTGGTCTTGGTTTTCGGCATGTCCTTGGTCAAATACTGGGTGCCGTTCTGCAGGGTTACCACCGTTGGCGTCGAGCAACCGGCCAGCACCAACAAGGCCGCTGCGGCCAGCGGAAAACCCAGGGCTTTGATGTTCATGTCCACCTCTCACAATGCTGAAAAAAACCTCTATGCCGGTTGGTGCCATCGATTGGCAGAAAGTTCGATGCCCGCCCGAAAATGACCGAATAACGCCGCCGCTTATCTTTTTCCGTTTGCACCACACGGTGGGTAGCTGTTATCTGTACGCATAACCAGTACTCGCTTGCCATGGCGCTTTTCCTTGTGACTGCAAATCCCCTCGATGACCCGTTCTATTACCTCAACAACTTCATGCAAGTGCTTGACTGGCTTGAACATCGTTATGCCGATGTATTAAGTGTAGAAGAGCAAGCGTTCATCGGTGATTTCATTCGGCTACCCAAGGCGTCGCGGGGGCTGCTGGTCAGGATGGTGATGCGTAAGGGTGTGCATTTCAGGGCCGGTAAACTGAGTTATGCCGAAATCGGTGACATCGTCAGCGCGGCCGAACCGTTGCTGGCGGCAGGCTGGATCTCTGATGAGTCGCCGTTGCACATCGGGGAGTTGTTCGACGTGCTGCTCAAGGCCGAGATTGTTCACTGCCTTGGCGCTGCGATTGATCAGCCCAAAGGCAAGAAAAGTGACTGGCTGCCGCTGTTAAGCGAGCAGTTTCCAGAACCAAAAAGCTTTGCCCAATGGTGCCCGGCACTGGATGACCGACTGTTCACCCTGACCATCATGGACCTGTGTGACCGGCTCCGACTGATGTTTTTCGGCAACCTCTATCAGGACTGGTCCGAGTTCGTGCTGGCCGACCTTGGCATCTTTACCTACGAAAAAGTTGAATTCAGCGCCGAATCCCGGGGTTTGCGCAGCCGTGACGACGTGGACGCCTGTCTGTTCCTCCATCAGTGCCAACAGCATTTCGAAGCGGGTGAGCCGCTGGCAGCCATCGTCGAGCAGGTCAACGGGCTGATACTCGGCAACCCGTGGTTGCAGCGTCGACGTGGCAAGTTGCTGTTCCAGATCGGTCAGCACTGTGAGCGTATTGCCGATTTCTCCAGCGCGCTGGCGATTTACCGCGATTGCGCCTACCCCGGCGCTCGGGTGCGGATGATTCGTGTGCTGGAGCGCTGCGGTGAGTACCAGCTCGCCCTGGACCTGGCGAACCACGCACAGCAGTTGCCGGAAAGTGCCACCGAGCATCAGCATTTACTGCGTGTACTGCCCAGACTGCGTCGCAAACTCGGCGGTCCGGCGCTCAAGCGAGCCGCCCCGCGGCCCATGCAACGGCTGGATCTGCAGTTGCCCAGAACCGATCTGGCGCTGTCGGTGGAATATTATGTACAGGCGCATCTGGAGGAAGAACAGGCACCGGTGCATTACGTCGAGAACAGCCTGATCAATTCGCTGTTTGGGTTGTTGTGCTGGCCGGCCATTTTCGCGCCGCTGCCGGGGGCGTTCTTTCATCCGTTCCAGCGTGGGCCGGTTGACCTGTTGAATGAAGACTTTTGCGCGCGCCGTGCCGAGCTGTTCGAGGCATGCCTGGCCGAACTCGATGACGCTCGTTACCGGCAGACGATTCGCGAACGTTATGCCGCCAAGTGGGGCGTGCAGTCACCGTTCGTGTTTTGGGGCATCCTGAACGAAACGTTGCTGGATCAGGCGCTCGATTGTCTGCCGGCAGAACATCTGAAGCACTGGTTCAACCGCCTGCTGCTGGACATCAAGGCCAACCGCGCCGGCATGCCCGACCTGATCCAGTTCTGGCCGCAGCAAAAAACCTACCGCATGATCGAAGTCAAAGGCCCGGGCGACCGCCTGCAAGACAACCAATTGCGCTGGCTGGAATTCTGTCATGAGCATCAGATGCCCATCGCGGTCTGCTATGTGCAATGGGCGGAGCAGAGCGCTTGAGCTATAGCATCGCGGTCCGGGCCCTGTGTGAATTCACCGCCAAGGTCGGCGACCTGGACTTGCGTTTCACCCCGTCACCGACGGCGCTGGAAGGCATCGTCGGGCACCGCACGGTCGCGTCCCGGCGCAGTGACGGATATCAAAGCGAAGTGGCCCTGGAAGGTACGTACAAAACCTTGAGCGTGAAGGGCAGGGCGGACGGTTATGATCCAGCTCAAAACTGCCTGGAAGAAGTCAAAACCTATCGTGGCGACCTGAGCAAACAACCGGCCAACCACCGACAGCTGCACTGGGCGCAGGCCAAGATCTATGGCTGGTTGATGTGTCGCAAGCTGGACCTGGCGCAGATCAACCTGGCGCTGGTGTATTTCGACATCGTCAGCGAAAAGGAAACCTGTCTGGTCGAGGCGTTCAGCGCGGCGCAACTGCAGCCGTTCTTCGAACAACATTGCGCGCTGTTTCTGCACTGGGCCGAGCAGGAAATGGCCCATCGCGATGTGCGCAATCAGGCCGCGCAACAATTAGCGTTTCCCCATGCGGGCTTTCGTCCGGGTCAGCGTCACCTGGCCGAATCCGTGTTCAAAGCCGTCAGTACCGGGCGCTGCCTGATGGCGCAGGCACCGACCGGCATTGGTAAAACCGTGGGCACGCTGTTCCCGATGCTCAAGGCTCTGGCGCCGCAAAAACTCGACAAGGTGTTCTTTCTCACCGCCAAGACGCCGGGACGCAAGCTCGCGCTGGATGCGGCGCAGGTGATCCTGCAAAGCACCGGTGCACCGCCGCTTCGAGTGTTGGAGATGATCGCCCGGGACAAAGCCTGCGAGCACCCGGACAAAGCCTGCCACGGCGAATCCTGCCCGTTGGCGCGAGGGTTCTATGATCGATTACCCGCCGCTCGCCAAGCTGCCAGCCAATTGAGCCTGTTGAATCAGGCGGCCTTGCGCGAGGTGGCGCTGGCCCATGAGATCTGCCCTTATTATCTGAGCCAGGAAATGGCCCGTTGGGCAGACGTGGTGGTCGCAGACTACAACTATTACTTCGATTTCAGTGCGTTGCTGTTCGGTCTCGCCCAAGCCAACAACTGGACGGTCGCGGTGCTGGTCGACGAGGCCCACAATCTGGTGGAGCGCGGCCGGCAGATGTACAGCGCCAGTCTCGACCAGTCGACCCTCAACGGCGTGCGCAAAACCGCGCCTGAAGTACTGAAAAAATCCTTGCAGCGGGTCAACCGGGAATGGAATGCCCTGCATAACCAGCAACCCGGTGCGTATCAGGCGTACGACAAGGCACCGGAAAAACTGCTCCAGGCTTTGTTTACATGCAACGCGAGCATTGGCGACTACCTCAACGATCACCCGCAGGGACTGGACAGCACGCTGCAAAGTTTCTACTTCGAGATGCTGCAGTTTTGTCGGGTCGCCGAACTTTTTGATGAACAATTCCTGTTCGACATCAGCAAACGCGACCTCGACCGCCAGCGTCCGTTGTCGCAACTGTGCCTGCGCAACGTCGTGCCGGGCGGTTTCATCCGTCCACGCCTGACCGCTGCGCGCAGCACAGTGCTGTTTTCGGCGACACTGAGCCCGCGACATTACTACAGCGATTTGCTGGGCACCCCGGCGAACACGGTATGGATCGACGTTGAATCACCGTTCCATGCCGACCAGTTGCAGGTGCACATCGTCAGCCAGATCTCCACACGCTTCGTTCATCGGCAGGCGTCGCTTGAGCCGATTGTCGAACTCATCGCCCGACAGTTTGGCCAGCGCCCCGGCAACTACCTGGCGTTTTTCAGCAGCTTCGACTATTTGCAGCAAGTCTTGCAGTTACTGGCCGAGCGTCATCCGCATATCACGCTGTGGTCGCAATCCCGGGGAATGGGTGAAGCGCAGCGCCAGGACTTTCTCGACCAGTTCACCGCGCACAGTCAGGGTGTCGGCTTTGCGGTGTTGGGCGGTGCATTTGGTGAGGGTATCGATTTGCCGGGCGCACGGTTGATCGGCGCGTTCATCGCCACACTGGGCCTGGCGCAATTCAACCCGATCAACGAACAGATTAAACACCGCATGACCGCCATTTTTGGTGCCGGTTATGACTACACCTACCTGTTTCCAGGCGTACAAAAAGTGGTGCAGGCGGCAGGACGGGTGATCCGCACCCAGCAGGATCAGGGGGTGGTGATGCTTATTGATGACCGGTTTGGCGAGAGCAAGGTTAAACAGCTGTTCCCACGTTGGTGGTCGGTTGAACCGACGCATTTTCGCGCTATCGAGTAGGAATATTCCTTTTAAAAAACAGTGATATATCTTGAAAGACACACCGATTTGAACAAACGCCCAATCGGCGCTTTATTGAAAGGGCAGGTCATCACTTCCAAGCGATTCTTTGATAAGGAAATCAAGGTATGTCACTAACGCCGCAATACGTTTACACCCAGGAGCAGGTCACTGCCGCCTTCAATGAGATCAAAGCGACGTTGTTTCGCGGCATCACTGCCCAGGCGACGCCCAAAGTCCTGATCGTTGCCGGTTTGCAAGGCTCGGGCAAAACCTATCTACTGGAAAAAAACCTTCTGCCTTCAAAGCGCTATGAGCATTTTGTTCGCCTTTATTTGCCCGAGTATCGAGAAAAACACCCCCAATACGCCGAGATGATCAAGCGTGGCGTCCTGCATGCGTATAAGCATACGGAAGCTTTTGTCCGGGAGGTCAGCGGTAAGATTTTCACTGAAGCCTTCACCCTCAAATACAACATCATCATGGAATGCGCGTTCGACAGCCTCGACTTCGCCACTTTTCCTCCCTTGGCAACCGCCGCCGGTTATCAGTTCGAGACACATATCGTTGGATGCATTCAAGCGTTCGCTCACGTGTCGAGCATCAAAAGAGCGCTGAGCAGCCTGGAAAAAAAGGAACTGGAAAGGTTCGTCACGCTCGCCTCCCTCGACGCCAGCATGAGTAATGCACAGGCGATCATCCTGGCTTTTGAAACCGCTTCCAAAGCGGTGAGCGGCTCACAGATCACGGTGTATGAACGCGGCCTCGGCGGGTTGAAAGAGCGGGTGTCGCGCTTCCAGAAGACTTATACCAAAGACGCGACCGAGGTAACCCCTCCAACGGCTCCGACCGCGTACAGCACCTATGCCGACATCATCAATAACCACGTCTACACCAAGAGGGAGCGTGACGAGATGCTGAAGGAATGCCACCTGGCATTACTCAAAACCCAGGCACACGCCACACTGGTGCCTGACTTCGTTTACAACGACCTGTATGCCTACATCGTCAAATACGTGTACCGATAAGCCGTACCCATTCGGCGGCAAAGCGATGACAGTCTCCCGGCCAGCGAGCGGTCAATAACTGGCCATCGCTGACGACAAAACCTCGTCGTGGCTGGTCCGCCGAATCACGTACGGCGAGAAAGGGGCCCCGCAGGAAATCTGCGGGGCTGGAAAGGGCGGCAGTGACTTGCGCCTCGACCGTCTGCGGGTAAGTTCGGTAATAACGACCAAGCCAGGGCGCGGTCATTGCCCAGGCAGGCAGCTCCATGGTGTTGGCTACCAACGCGGTAACCTTGCGCCCCCGAAGTACAGATAATCCAGTTTCGGGGTAGAGGGTGCGGGCCAGCAGCAGAACACCGTGACACACTGCGGCCACCGGTTTGTCTGCGTAAAAAAAGTGCAGGGCGATCCGCTGTGCCTGAGCAGATTCCAGCAAGCTGCGCATGCCCTTGGCATGGCCACCAGGAATCAACAACCCGTCGAACTTGCTCGGGTCCACAGCGTCATAGGACAGCGGTTTACGAAATGATGCGTCTTCGGTCATTTGCCTGTAGCTGGCAAGGTCGGGCTTGCGTGTCATCAGCAACGGGTTGAGCGGACCAAAGCCAATCTCCACCAGGCGCGAATCGGCGTAGGCAGGCAACCCCTGCGGTGTGGCAAAACGTACCTCGATCCCGGCGCTGCGCATCGCTTGCCAGGGCACGCTGCTCTCGGTCGGGTCGTAGTCGCAGGTCGGCAATAACATCAGGATCATGGAGGCGCCTTTTATCTGCCGGAAATGGCCGTTGGCGTCGAGCATAGGTGGTCTGCAGCCTGTACTCCACTGAACAAGCGAGTTGTGGCTTTCCAAACCCATGGTTTGCCGCATACTCCATAAAAACGATAGTCGCGAGTGTGATCGATGAGTGATGTGCCGTCCAAAACCAACTCCATCGAGGAGATGCGTTTTCGCCTGCTGATTGATGCTGTGGTGGACTACGCGATCTACATGATCGATCCCGATGGCATCATCACCAGCTGGAACTCCGGCGCCCGGCGTTTCAAAGGCTACGAGGAAGCGGAGATTCTCGGCCAGCACTTCTCGCGGTTCTATACCGAAGAAGATCGACGTGCCGGTTTGCCCCAGCGCGCACTGGACACGGCCATTGATGAAGGCCGTTTCGAAGGCGAGGGCTGGCGGGTGCGCAAGGACGGTACGCATTTCTGGTCGCACGTGGTGATCGACCCCATTCTCGACCCGACCGGCAAGTTGCTGGGGTTCGCCAAAATCACCCGGGATCTCACCGACCGTAAAATGGCCGAGGAAACCCTCAAGCAAAGCGAGCAACAGTTCCGGTTGCTGGTGCAAAGCGTCACTGATTACGCCATCTATATGCTCGCTCCGGATGGATGCCTGACCAACTGGAATCAGGGCGCCCAGCGCATCAAGGGCTACCGGCCCGAAGAGGTCATCGGTAAACACTTCTCGATGTTCTATACCCCTGAAGACCGAGAAGCCGGTGAACCGCAACGGGCATTGGAAACGGCCATACGAGAGGGACGATTCGAAAACAAGGCCTGGCGCGTGCGCAAGGACGGTACACGGTTTTACGCTCATGTCGTGGTGGACCCGATCTGGGGCGATACCGGCACGCTGCTGGGTTTTGCCAAGATTACCCGCGATATCACGGAGGCGACCCTGGCCCAGCAAGACCTTGAGCGAACCCGCGAGGCGTTGTTCCAGGCGCAAAAAATGCAGGCCATCGGCCAACTCAGCGGCGGGATTGCCCACGACTTCAACAACTTGTTGACGGTGATCCTTGGCAACCTTGAGATCGTGCGCAAACGCGTCGCTGATGATCCGAAGGTCATGCGGCTGATCGACAACGCCACCCAAGGCGCCTTGCGCGGTGTTTCCCTGACCCAGCGCATGCTGGCGTTCGCCAGACGTCAGGAACTCAAATCCGAATCACTTCAAATACCCGGATTGATCGAGGGAATCAGCGGTCTGTTGCGCAGCGCTCTCGGCCCGTCAGTGCAACTCGAGACCCGCTTTTCACCAGGATTGGTGCCGGTCATGGCGGACAATAATCAGCTCGAACTGGCGGTGCTCAACCTTGCCACCAATGCCCGCGATGCCATGCCCCATGGTGGCAAAATCGTCATCGGCGCCCAGACTGAAGAGGTTCACGAACATTGCGCGCTAGCCCTGGCGCCGGGCCAATATGTTTGCATGAGCATCACCGATACGGGCGATGGCATGGATGCCGTTACCCTGGCGTCGGCAATGGACCCTTTCTTCACCACCAAAGGCGTCGGCAAAGGCACCGGCCTCGGGTTGTCGATGGTTCATGGATTTCTCGAACAACTGGGCGGGCGATTTATCCTCAAGAGCCAGGTGGGCAGTGGCACTCGAGCCGAACTGTGGATACCTGCCGCCACGACGGCTTCGATCATTCCCGAGGTTGCCGATGACGAGGCAGTGTCCCCCGAGTACAGGCTGTGCGTCCTGGTCGTGGACGACGACAGCCTGGTGTTGACCAGCACCGGCCTGTTGCTCGAAGACCTCGGCCACCGGGTGATCAGTGCGACATCCGGCGCCCAAGCGTTGGAGCTGTTCGCGAGCACGCCGGGTATCGATCTGGTCATTACCGACATGGCCATGCCGCTGATGAATGGCGCACAACTGGCACACGCGATCCGGATCCTGCAGCCGGACCAGCCGATTGTCCTTGCCACGGGGTATGCCGAGCGGCTGGAAGGCTTTGCGGTCGAACTGCCGCGGTTGTCCAAGCCGTTTACTCAACTCAACCTTGTTGAAATCATTGCCCAGGCCATGAAGTGACAACGGGTAACTTGTGGCGAGGGAGCTTGCTCCCTCGCCACCGATACAGCGTCGAGTTTAAGTGAATGTTCAAGCGGCGAGATTACGGTCGCTCAGTTCTTTTTTGTACTGAACCTTCAGCGTTTCCATCTGCGCGCCCAGTTCGTCCAGCGTCGCTTTGCCCAGCAGTTTTTTCGCCTGCGGGAACATCTCGGTTTCTTCCTCTTCGATGTGGTGTTCCAGCAGTTCCTTGACCACTTTGACTCGACCGGCAAACTCCGGGGTGGAAGGGTCGGTGACTTTCAGGTCCGGTAGCACCAGCGAGTCCACGGTGCGGTGCTCTTCCTTGGCTTCGTAATACATCACGTCCTGCTCCTTGCCGCCGGCCTTTTTATAAGCCGGGTACAGGACTTCTTCCTCAAGTCGCGTATGAATGCTGATTTCCATCTCAAGCTTGGCCAGCAACTCCGTGCGTTTTTTAACGCCGCGTTCAGTGGATTCGCTCAGTTGGCTCAAGATGCCTTTTACACGTTCATGGTCAGCTTTCAACAGATCGATGGCGTTCATGGTCAAGTCTCTCAAGTCGTCACGGGGATGAGCGCACACGGTCTCAGTGGCCGATAGTCGCTTGAGGGAATAGAGCAGGAGTCGTGCCGATTTTTGGCTGGAATCAACCGTCTTTTAAATCAATTAGTTAAGCCGCCTAATGGGCAATTTCACCCGTGCAGGCTGCATGAGTCCGGCATTTGCCTCATGCAGTTCGCAGTGCCGCACGAGCAACCCGGACAACGCGTCGTTTCGGAGGCAAAAAAAAGCCCGGCAATCGCCGGGCTTCTTTTACGCTCAGGCTCGGTGTTCAAGTTGCTGGCGCAGAGGATGAGAATTGCTGACGGACAGCGGAATCGGCGGGAAGTCCTCGTTGAGCAGGCGCAAATGGTCAATCGCTTCCTGAAACTTCAAATCGGCTTTACGGCGTAATGCGCGATAGCGATCAAACAGTTCCACATCCAGATCGCCGCCATCAAGCATCTCGAACGCACATCGGCTCAGGTCCTGGGCCTCTTCGAACATCTGACGGTTACGTTCCAGGGCGAATGCCCGGCAGGCTTTGATTTCATCGGGGGAGGAACATTCGATCATGACCGGCACCTTTTTCTTTTCCAGGGTTCCTTTGAATAGGCGTCGTTGCCACAGTGGAACCGAACCTGTCGGAGCCCGCGCGACACAAACACAGCGGGATTGAATATGTGACTGCCGGGAGAAAAAGGGATTTCAATTTTTTGCAGGCGAAAATTCGATAAATCCGCAGATGAAATGCAGAGAAAAAATCAAATAACCTGTTTTTTCAGGCGTTCGTAACGGGCGAGGGGCGGCTGGGTGGTGATGCCGTGAATCAGGATACTCAGCGCGACCACCGATAAGGTCAGATCAGTGCACAGCGACGCAACCGACTGCCCGAGCCCGTGGTTCAACGCATAAAACAGATAATAAAGACTGCCGATGCCGCGTATGCCGAACCAGCCGATCAAGGCTCGCTGACGCCAGTCAAGCAAGCGGCCCCAAGGCATGATGGCCACACTCAGCGGTCGGATCAGGCAAAACAGCACACCACCGATGGGCAGGGCGCGCCAATCCCAGTGGGCAATCAGCACCACGCCCAGCAGCGTGACCAGAAACACCTCCATGGCCCGCTCCACGAGGCCGCCGAAGGCGAGCATGTCACTCATCATGATGCCCGCCGCCACCTGGCCGTCCTCCAGATGGTCGGTGTTGCCACGCATCGCATGTTGCGGTTCGACATTCTGATGACCCACCACGGGCTGGACCAGATGCTCGGCGGGCTCTTGCGATTCGCCCGTGGTACTGACTTCGGCCTGACGCAAGCCGAGGCCGGCGGCGAACACCGAGAGAAATCCATAGGCATGAATAGCTTCGGCCCCGACATAGGCCAAGGCAATCAATGCAAGGGCGAGGTAGTCATTCGGCGACAGCGTACTGTCATCATTCTGGATACGCAGCGTCAGCGTCACGCGCCCGATGCCGCGCCCCATCCAATAACCGGTGAGTAAACCGGCAGGGACGGCCCAGAGCAGACTGTTCAGCGCCCAGTGGCCCAGCCAGCCGGGATCGCCGTCGTGTTGCAACAACAGCAATCCTAGAATCACGAACGGAAACGCGATGCCATCGTTGAGCCCGGCCTCGCCCGACAGACCAAAGCGCACCCGGTC
Source organism: Pseudomonas sp. URMO17WK12:I12 (assembly GCF_000514395.1). NCBI lineage: Bacteria > Pseudomonadati > Pseudomonadota > Gammaproteobacteria > Pseudomonadales > Pseudomonadaceae > Pseudomonas > Pseudomonas sp. URMO17WK12:I12. Next base: position 297,352 of record NZ_AZVV01000007.1, on the reverse strand, counting down.
GTCATCCCGTGCATCGTTGACCTGTACGAGGGCAGCCAAAACCGGGTCGGTCGGCGCCAAAATCGAGCCGATCAGGACCGAGGCGCCCCACGATACGCCGAAGCCGTAGTGCAACAGCAGGCAGACGCCGCCAATGGTCAAGACCATGACCGGCCCGGCCAGCCCGACAGCGATTCGCCAGGCCTTGTCCTTGAGCGGCAGGCGCAATTTCAGCCCGCAGACGAACAACGAAAAGAGCACCGCGACTTCTGTCAGGTGCTCCATCCAGTCAGCGGCGTCATTGGTGTTGAGCTTCAGCAAACCAAGTGCACCCGGTCCGATGGCCACGCCCAGCACCAGGCACACTGCCGAGGTGGTCACCGGCATCCAGCGCAGGTACGACGACGTCAACGCCAGTGTCAACAGCACGGCACCCAGCACCGCCACCCATAGAATGAAGCTCATGTCTTAACTCGCCGGGCAGGAGGTGCGGTACAGGAATTGAGGCGATCACCCAACCGTTGCGCGCAGGTATTCAGGCGACAGCAGGTTGAACCACACCAGAATCATTTCCACCAGAATAGTCACTAAAACCAGCAAGCCCACGCCCCACACGCTGGCGGCATACAGCAGGCCTTGTTCCTTGCGCTCGTGCATGAAGGTCGGCAAGCCGACAAACAGCAAGAACGTCGAGTAGATCGACGCGGCGCCTAGCACCAGAATCGCGAGCCAGCGACTCGGGTACAGCCCGGCGATGCCTGCCAGGAAGAACGGCGTCACGGTATACGCGGCAAACCCGATGCATTGATTGAGGGTAGGGCGCGCGTCAAACGTGCGCGACATCCAGCGGATGAAACCGCCCATCACCGCGACGCCGGCAACAATAGTCATGTACAGCAACACGCAGAGCTGCAGGGCGCTGGCACTGCTGAGCTTGACCGTTTCGTTCTCGGCCAGGCTCCAGCCGACATAGGTGGTCCCGATAAACAGGCACACGGCGGGGATCAAGGCGAGCAGCAGCAAATGAGCGAGATAGTGGCGCGGGTGCGCTTCTTCTTCGCGACGGATATCAGTCCACGCGAAGTTCGGTTGGGTGAAGAGTTTCACGATAGGTGCGGACATGACGACCTCCTCAGCGACCCGTGATGGGGGGCTTAACACTATTGAGGGGGGATATTCGCCGGGGGTTCATTTTTTCCGCTGAAACCCGCGCCCTGTAGCAGCCTTCGGCAACTGCTACAGGGGCCGGTTTCGGCAGCTGCTACAGGTCGGGTTCACAGGATCGGCTTGCCGCCCGTGATGCCGTAGCGTTGGCCGGTGATGTAACTGGCCTCATCCGATGCGAGCAACACATAAATCGGCGCCACTTCCACCGGTTGCCCTGGCCGCCCGAGCGGAGTCTCTGAACCAAAATGCTGCACTTCGTCATCGGGCATGGTCGAGACAATCAATGGCGTCCAGATCGGCCCCGGCGCCACGCTGTTCACCCGGATGTTTTTCGGCCCGAGCATCTGCGCCAATCCACCGGTGAAATTGGCAATCGCGCCCTTGGTGGTGGCGTAGGCGAGGAGAGTGGGTTTGGGCAGGTCCGAGTTCACCGAACTGGTGTTGATGATCGAACTGCCGGCCTTCATGTGTTTCAGTGCCGCCTTGCAGATCCTGAACATGGCGGTGATGTTCACGTCGAAGGTCATCACCCATTCTTCGTCCGTGATGTCCTCGATGCTGTCGTGGCTCATCTGGAACGCGGCGTTATTGACCAGAATATCGATGCGCCCGAACCGCTCGACCGTCTTGTCGACCAAGGCCTGGCACTGGGCTTTGTGCGCGATGTCGCCGGGCAGCAGCAGAGTTTGACGACCGGCCTGTTCGACCCAGTTCGCAGTTTCCTGCGCGTCTTCGTGTTCATTCAGGTAAGCAATGGCGACGTCTGCGCCTTCACGGGCGAAGGCAATGGCCACCGCACGGCCGATGCCGCTGTCGGCTCCCGTAATCAGGGCGATCTTGCCCTGCAACCGGCCCGAGCCTTTATAGGACTGCTCGCCACAGTCAGGCACCGGGTGCATGATGCGCTGCGAACCGGGGACGGCTTGCGGTTGTTTGGGGAAGGGGGGGTTTGGATAGTCAGTCATCTTCAATCTCCGGATTCAAGGCAATCGGGTCAAAGGGTTGACCCTGGGGTTTTGTCTTGAGTTCGGTTGGATTTGAGGTGCCGACAATTCCAAATTCCCCACACATCCCCCCTGTAGGAGTGAGCCTGCTCGCGATAGCGGTACACCCGTCAGCATTTATGTCGACTGACTCTCAGCTATCGCGAGCAGGCTCACTCTTACAAGGGAAATGTGGTGTGGGTCAGGTCCTGCGATTACGCAAGCTGCGCTCCATCCGCGCGATACCTTCTTCGAGCAACGCCCGTGGGCAACCGAAGTTCAGACGCACGAACTGCCCGGCGTCATCGCCGAAGTCCAGGCCCGGGCTCAAACCGATTTTGGCTTGCTCGAGGAAGAACTGCTGCGGGTTGTCCAGGCCCAGCGCCGAGCAATCGAGCCACGCCAGGTAGGTGCTTTGCGGCACGTTCATGGTGACGCCCGGCAGGCGGGTGCGAACGGCGTGGACCAGGTAATCGCGGTTGCTTTGCAGGTACGCGCTCAGTTCCGCCAGCCACGGCCCGGCTTCGCTGTAGGCGACGCGGGTGGCTTCCAGGCCCAGCGGGTTGACGCTGTCGACCATGCCGCAACGGGCGTGGTTGACCTTCTCGCGCAGGGCGCGGTCCTGAATGATCATGAACGAGGTTTTCAGGCCGGCGATGTTGTAGGCCTTGCTTGCTGACATCAGCGTGATCGTGCGCCGGGCAATGTCCGCGCTCAGGGTCGCCATCGGCACATGCTTGCGTCCGTCGAAACACAGCTCGGCGTGGATCTCGTCCGAGATGATCCAGGCACCCTGTTCCAGGCAGATGTCGGCAATCGCTTGCAGCTCTTCGCGCGGGAAGGCTTTGCCCAGCGGGTTGTGCGGGTTGCTCAGCAGCAAGGCGCCGCCACCTTGCAGCGATTGTTTGAGGGTGGAGAGCGGTGTGGTGTAGGTGCCGTCCGCCTGCGCATCGAAATTCAGCTCGACCTTGTTCAGGCCCCAATGCCCCGGCGCGTGACGCAGCGGCGGATAGTTAGGCACTTGCACCACAACGTTCTGGGGCGGCTGGACCAGCGCTTTCAGGGCCATGTTGAAACCCGACTCGACCCCCGGCAGGAAGATCAGCTCTTGCGGCTCGACGCGCCAGGCGTATTTGTTCCAGAGGTCGGCGACGATGGCGTCGCGCAGGTCATCCGGGGCCACGCTGTAGCCGACCATCGGGTGTTCCAGGCGTTTTTGCAGGGCCCGGATGATCATCGGCGGCGCGGCAAAATCCATGTCGGCCACCCACATCGGCAGCACGTCGGCCGGGTAGCGGCTCCATTTGGTGCTACCGGTGTTATGGCGGTCGAACACCTGATCAAAATCGAAAGTCATGCGCGGTCTCGTAACTACGGGCTGGTAATGGTCGCCATGATAATCGCCAATCCCTGTGGGAGCGAGCTTGCTCGCGATGAGGCCGCTACAGTCGGCATTGAGGGGGGCTGATACACCGCTATCGCGAGCAAGCTCGGCTCCTACAGGTTTTGTGGTTTGGCTGATGTCCCGGCGTGCCCGACGGTCGGTTTTCACACCGGGCGCGTCGGCGTTGTCTAGAGTTTCTAGTGTCGGCAGCCCGGCTGCCGTCACCGTGATTGATTGAAAAGTCCGGCAACGTCCCGGATTTCCACCTGATCAGGAGTGCACGATGGACCTCAGCCGTCGTCAGTTCTTCAAGGTCGCTGGTATCGGCCTTGCAGGCTCGAGCCTGGGCGCGTTGGGCATGGCCCCGACGCTGGCCTTTGCCGAGCAGGTGCGTCACTTCAAGCTTGCCGCCACCCATGAAACCCGCAACACCTGCCCGTATTGCTCGGTCGGTTGCGGCTTGATCATGTACAGCCAGGGCGATACGGCCAAGAATGTCGCGCAAAGCATCATCCACATCGAAGGTGACGCCGACCACCCGGTCAACCGCGGCACCCTGTGCCCCAAAGGCGCGGGCCTGCTGGATTTCATTCACAGCCCCGGTCGCCTGCAATACCCGCAGGTGCGCAAGCCCGGCAGCAGCGAGTGGACGCGCATCTCCTGGGATGAAGCGCTGGACCGCGTCGCCGACCTGATGAAGGCCGACCGCGACGCCAACTTCATCGAGAAGAATGCCCAAGGCCAAACGGTGAACCGCTGGCTGACCACCGGTTTCCTCGCCGCCTCAGCGGCATCGAACGAAGCGGGCTACCTCACCCACAAGGTCATTCGCAGTCTCGGCATGCTGGGGTTTGATAACCAGGCGCGTGTCTGACACGGCCCGACGGTGGCAAGTCTTGCCCCGACGTACGGCCGTGGTGCCATGACCAATACCTGGACCGATATCGCCAACGCGAATCTGGTTCTGGTGATGGGCGGCAACGCAGCAGAAGCGCACCCGTGCGGTTTCAAATGGGTGACGGAAGCCAAGGCGCACAACAAGGCGCGGCTGATCGTGGTCGACCCGCGATTCACCCGCACGGCCTCGGTGGCCGACTATTACGCGCCGATTCGCACCGGCACCGACATCGCCTTCATGGGCGGGCTGATCAATTACCTGCTGACCGAGGACAAGATCCAGCACGAATACGTGCGCAACTACACCGACGTGTCGTTCATCGTCAAAGCCGGTTATGGCTTCGAGGACGGGATCTTCAGCGGTTACGACGTGGCCAAGCGCAGCTACACCGATAAATCCGGCTGGGGCTATGAACTCGGTGAGGACGGCTTTGCCAGGATCGACCCGACCCTGCAAGACCCACGCTGCGTCTATCAACTGATGAAGCAGCATTACAGTCGCTACAACATCGACCTGGCGAGCCAGATTTGCGGGATGCCGGTCGATGCCATGCAAAAAATCTGGGATGAGATCGCCACGTGCTCGGTGCCGGGCAAGACCATGACCATCCTGTATGCATTGGGCTGGACCCAGCACTCGATCGGCTCGCAGATCATCCGCAGCGCGGCAATGGTGCAATTGCTGCTGGGCAATGTCGGCATGCCCGGCGGTGGCGTGAACGCCTTGCGCGGACACTCCAACATTCAGGGCCTGACTGACCTTGGCTTGCTGTCCAACTCGCTGCCGGGTTACCTCACCTTGCCGACCGACGCCGAGCAGGAATACGCCGCCTACATCACCAAACGCACGCAAAAACCGTTGCGTCCGGGGCAACTGTCCTACTGGCAGAACTACAGCAAGTTCCACGTCAGCCTGATGAAAGCCTGGTATGGCGGTAACGCCTCGGCCGAGAACAATTGGGCGTACGACTACCTGCCGAAACTGGACATTCCCAACTACGACATCCTCAAAGTGTTCGACTTGATGGGCCAGGGCAAGGTCAATGGCTACATGTGTCAGGGCTTCAACCCCATCGCGGCGTTGCCTGACAAAAACCGGGTGATGGCGGCGCTGGCCAAGTTGAAATGGCTGGTGGTGATGGACCCGCTGTCCACCGAAACCTCGGAGTTCTGGCGCAATGTCGGGCCGTACAACGATGTCAAGAGTGCCGACATCCAGACCGAAGTGATTCGCCTGCCCACCACCTGTTTTGCCGAGGAGGACGGCTCGCTGGTCAACAGCAGTCGCTGGCTGCAATGGCACTGGAAAGGTGCCGACGGGCCGGGTGAAGCACAAACCGACATCCGGATCATGGCCGAACTGTTCCTGCGCCTGCGTCAGCGTTATGAAGCGAAGGGCGGCGCCTATCCCGATCCGATCCTGAAACTGTCGTGGCAGTACAAGGTCCCCGACGAACCTTCACCGGAAGAACTGGCCAAGGAAATCAACGGCTACGCCACCACTGACTTCACCGATGCCACGGGCGCGGCGATCAAGGGCAATGCGCAACTGGCCGCGTTCAGCCAGCTCAAGGACGACGGCAGCACCGCGTCCGGTTGCTGGATTTTCTGTGGCAGCTGGACCGAAACCGGCAACCAGATGGCCCGGCGCGACAACAGCGATCCGTATGGCATGCACCAGCACCAAGGCTGGGCGTGGGCCTGGCCAGCGAACCGGCGGATTCTCTACAACCGCGCCTCGGCCGATCCACAAGGCAAGCCCTGGGACCCGAAAAAACGCCTGGTGTGGTGGAACGGCAAGGTCTGGGGCGGCACCGACGTGCCCGACTACAAGGCCGACGTGCCACCGGAAGCAGGGATGAATCCGTTCATCATGAACCCCGAAGGCGTGGCGCGGTTCTTCGCCGTCGACAAGATGAACGAAGGCCCGTTCCCCGAACACTACGAGCCGTTCGAAACGCCGATCGGCATCAACCCGCTGCACCCGACCAACAAAAAAGCCACCAGCAACCCGGCGGCGCGGATCTTCGATTCGGTGTGGGATTCCCTCGGCGTGGCCAAGGATTACCCGTACGCGGCCACCAGTTACCGCTTGACCGAGCATTTCCACTTCTGGAGCAAGCACTGCAAGCTCAACGCGATTGCCCAACCGGAGCAGTTTGTCGAAATCGGCGAAGTGCTGGCCAAGGAAAAAGGCATCGTCGCCGGCGACCGTGTGCGGGTAAGCAGCAAGCGCGGGCACATCGAAGCGGTAGCGGTGGTGACCAAGCGGATTCGTCCGTTGCAGGTCAACGGCCAAGTGGTGCACCAGATCGGTATCCCGCTGCACTGGGGGTTTACCGGGCTCACGCGTCACGGTTACCTGACCAACACCCTGGTGCCGTTCCTCGGCGATGGCAACACACAGACCCCGGAATCCAAGTCATTCCTGGTCAACGTGGAGAAAGTCTAGATGGCCAGCCAAGACATCATTGCCCGTTCGGCCACCACGACTGTCCCGCCTTCGGTGCGCAATCAGGAGGAAGTGGCCAAGCTGATCGACACCACCAAGTGCATTGGCTGCAAGGCGTGTCAGGTGGCTTGTTCTGAATGGAACGAGCTGCGCGACGACGTCGGCCACAACCTCGGCACCTACGACAATCCGCAGGATTTGAGCGCAGAAACCTGGACCCTGATGCGCTTCACCGAGCATGAAACCGACGCCGGCAACCTTGAATGGCTGATCCGCAAGGACGGCTGCATGCATTGCGCCGAACCCGGTTGCCTGGCGGCGTGCCCCAGCCCCGGCGCGATCATCAAACACGCCAACGGCATAGTCGATTTCGACCAGGACCACTGCATCGGCTGCGGCTATTGCATCACCGGTTGCCCGTTCAACATTCCACGGATCTCGCAAAAGGATCACAAGGCGTACAAATGCACCTTGTGTTCGGACCGGGTTGAAGTCGGACTGGAACCGGCCTGCGTGAAAACCTGCCCGACCGGCGCCATCGTCTTCGGTACCAAGGAAGACATGAAGGAACATGCGGCCGAACGGATCGTCGATCTTAAAAGCCGTGGTTTTGAAAACGCTGGCCTCTACGACCCGGCCGGTGTCGGCGGTACTCACGTGATGTACGTGCTGCACCACGCCGACACGCCGCAACTGTACGCCGGGCTGGCGAAAGACCCGGCGATCAGTCCGTTGGTGGGGCTGTGGAAAGGCGTGAGCAAACCCTTGGGCTTGCTCGCGATGGGCCTGGCGGTGCTGGCCGGGTTCTTCCATTACGTGCGCACCGGGCCGCAGGTGGTGGAGGAGGATGAGTTGCCGCTGCTCAAGGACAACGCGGTGCACGAAGTCGATCCATCGGTGCATACCTTTGATCCGCGCGGGGAGGACAGACCATGATCCGCAAACAGATCCTGCGCTACACCGCTGGCCAGCGCACCAATCATTGGCTGGTGGCGATCCTGTTTTTCATGGCCGCATTGTCCGGGCTGGCGCTGTTTCATCCGGCGCTGTTCTGGCTCAGCAACCTGTTTGGTGGTGGCCCGTGGACGCGGATCCTGCATCCCTTCATGGGCGTGGTGATGTTCGTGCTGTTCCTCGGGTTGGTGTTTCGCTTCTGGCGGGCCAACTTCTTCATCCGCAATGACGGCTTGTGGCTCAAGCGGATCGACAGAGTGATTCAAAACGAGGAGGAGGGCGTGCCGCCCATTGGCAAGTACAACCCCGGACAGAAGCTGCTGTTCTGGACCTTGTTGGCCTGCATGCTTGCGCTGTTGTTGACCGGACTGGTCATCTGGCGCGCGTATTTCAGCGATTATTTCGGCATCACTGCGATTCGCTGGGCCATGCTGCTGCACGCGTTGGCGGGGTTTGTGCTGGTGTTGAGCATCATCATCCACATCTACGCCGGTATCTGGATCAAGGGCTCGGTCAGCGCCATGGTGCATGGCTGGGTCAGCCGCGCCTGGGCAAAAAAACACCATGAACTCTGGTACCGCGAAGTGACGCGCGACGAACACCCCGATCCGCCGATCAGCAAAAAAGGATAAGCCCTTGGCGACGATTCTTGAACCTGGAGAGATTGAAGCGGCGGCGAGTTCACCGCCGTTTCTGTACCTGCCGCCGCACAACCTGTTCACCTTGCGTGCCTTGCGGCTGGAACGATTGGCCGAAGGGCATCCGCTGGCCGATTACCTGCGTTTGGTGGCCGGTTTGTGTCATGTGCAGCAGCGCCTGATCGACGCTCCGCCAGTCACCACCTTGCCTGATCCTGAACGCATCAAGGTCTGCCAGGCGCACGGCCTGCCACCGTTGGCCGCCGACACATTGGTGCGCGAGGGCCATTGGTTGCCGTACCTTGACGCCTTGTTGCAGCACTGCCCGCCAGCGCCGCAACCGGCGGTAGCGAAAGCCCTGGCGACGTTGCGCAGTACCGACGCCGGGCAACGCAAGGCCTGGGCGGTGGCGTTGGTCAGCGGCCAGTTCACGCTGTTGCCCGCGGCGCTGGTGCCGTTTCTTGGCGCCGCGTTGCAAGCGGCCTGGAGTCATTGGCTGCTGAGCACGCCGGACCTCGCGCTGAAACCCGGCGACAGCCTCAATCAATGCCCGGCCTGCGGTTCACCGGCGATGGCCGGGGTGATTCGCCATCGCGGCAAACACAACGGTTTGCGTTATCTGGTGTGCTCCTTGTGCGCCTGCGAATGGCACGTGGTGCGGGTCAAGTGCGTGTATTGCGAGCAGAGCAAAGGCCTGGAATACGTCAGCCTCGATGACGACCGCCACGCTGCCAATCAAGCGCCATTGCGCGCCGAAACCTGCCCCGGCTGTCGCAGTTACCTGAAACAGCTCTACCTGGAAAACGACGCAGAAGCGGAAGCGCTGTCGGCAGACTTGAGCAGCCTGATGCTCGACATGCGCCTGGAACAGGAAGGCTACCTGCGTCCGGCGCCGAACTTGCTGCTGGCCCCCGGAGGCGACTGAACACTCAACGGCTACACTCAGGCGCGACGGTCTATCGTTTCCAGGAGCGCCTGATGCCTTCACCTTCCGCCAGTCAAACCTTGCGGCTGCCTTCCATCGACAGTCTGTTGCGCCATCCCGCCTGCCAACCCCTGGCCGAGCGTTATGGGCGTGACGCGCTGCTGGGGAGCCTGCGGCAATTGCTCGATGACTTGCGCGAACCGGTGCTGACCGGGCAACTCGATGCCGTGGAAATAAGCCCGCAGGTCTTGGCGGGGCGGGCCGGTGAGCGTCTGGCCCGGCATCACCAAAGTCATGTGCGCCGGGTGTTCAACCTGACCGGCACGGTGCTGCACACCAATCTAGGCAGAGCGCTGCTCCCGGATGTCGCCATCGAAGCCGTGCGAATGGCCGCACGTTATCCGCTCAATCTTGAATTTGATTTGAGCAGCGGCAAACGTGGCGACCGTGATGACCTGATCGAAGGCCTGATCCGCGAACTCACCGGCGCCGAAGCGGTGACCGTGGTCAACAACAACGCGGCAGCGGTGCTGCTGACGCTCAACAGTTTAGGCGCGCGCAAGGAAGGGATCATTTCCCGGGGCGAGCTGATTGAAATCGGCGGCGCGTTCCGCATTCCCGACATCATGGCGCGGGCCGGGGTTCGCCTGCATGAAGTCGGCACCACTAACCGCACCCATGCCGGTGATTACGAGGCGGCCATCGGCCCGCGCAGCGGTCTGGTGATGCGCGTGCACGCGAGCAACTACAGTATCGAAGGATTCACCGCACGGGTGCCGACCGCCGAACTTGCGCAGTTGGCACACCGGCATGGATTACCGCTGCTGGAAGACCTTGGCAGCGGCAGCCTGCTGGACCTGACCCGCTGGGGCCTGCCCGCCGAACCGACGGTGCGCCAGGCGCTGCTCGATGGCGCGGACATCGTCACTTTCAGCGGCGACAAATTGTTGGGTGGCCCGCAGGCGGGGTTGATTGTCGGGCGCAAGGACCTGATTGCGAAGATCAAGAAGAACCCACTCAAGCGTGCGCTGCGGGTCGACAAACTGACCCTGGCCGCGCTCGAAGCGGTGCTGGGGTTGTACCGCGACCCGGATCGCCTGGCCGAACGCCTGCCGAGCCTGCGCCTGCTGACTCGCCCGCACGCCGACATCCTCGCGCAAGCCGAACGGCTGCAACCGTCGCTGGCCCACGTTTTGGGTGAAGGCTGGAGCGTCAGTGCGCTGCCGGCGCTGGGCATGATCGGCAGCGGCAGCCAACCGGTGGCGCGCTTGCCGAGTGCCGCGTTGTGCCTGCGGCCTAACGTGTCCAAACGTCTGCGCGGCCGGCAGTTGCTGGGGCTGGAAGCCGCGTTCCGTCAGTTGGCCATTCCGGTACTGGGCCGCATCGACGACGACGCGCTGTGGCTGGATCTGCGCCAACTGGACGATGAAGTTGCATGGCTGGAGCAACTCGATCAGTTAGCCGTCGAGGGGCGGGCAGGGTGATCGTCGGCACCGCAGGGCACATCGATCACGGTAAGACTGCGCTGTTGCAGGCGTTGACCGGGCAGGCCGGTGACCGGCGCCGGGAAGAACGTGAACGCGGCATGACGATTGATCTTGGCTACCTGTATGCCGCGCTGGAACCGGGCGCGGAATTGACCGGGTTCATCGACGTGCCCGGTCACGAACGTTTCACCCACAATATGCTGGCCGGGGCGCAGGGCATTGATCTGGTGGTGCTGGTGGTCGCGGCGGATGACGGCGTCATGCCGCAGACCCGCGAACACCTGGCGATTGTTGAACTGCTGGGCATTCCCCGGGCGCTGGTGGCGATCACCAAGTGCGACCGGGTCGAGCCAGCCAGGGTGCAAGTCGTCCATGAACAGATGACCACGCTATTGGCGCCCGGCCCCTATGCCGATGCGCCGCAAATCGCGCTGTCGAGTGTGAGCGGGGAAGGTGTCGAGACGCTGCGTCAGGCATTGCTCGACGCACAGCGTGACGTGCATCAACGCAGTACCGACGGCGGTTTTCGTCTGGCAATTGATCGCGCCTTCAGCGTCGCCGGCGCCGGTATTGTGGTGACGGGTACGGCGTTGTCGGGGCAAGTGACGGTGGGCGACACACTGGTGTTGAGTCCATTGGGCAAACCTGTTCGAGTGCGCGGTTTGCATGCGCAGAATCAGGCGGCGAACACCGCGGTTGCCGGCCAACGCGTGGCATTGAACCTGAGTGCAGAGCGCCTGGCGCTGGAGCACATCCACCGTGGTCAATGGTTGCTGGCGGAGTGGCTCTCTGCGCCGACTCAACGACTGGACATCAAGCTGCGTTTGTTGGCCAGCGAAGCCAAAGCCTTCGAACATTTTCAACCGGTGCATGTTCACCTTGGCACTCAAGACGTGACGGGGCGGGTGGCGTTGCTGGAAGGTGCGAACCTCGCGCCGGGCGGGCGGATGTTTGCGCAAATCCTGCTGAATGCCCCGGTGCACGCGGTGAAAGGCGATCCGTTGATCCTGCGGGATCAGAGCGCCCAGCGTACCCTCGGCGGTGGTCGGGTGCTTGATCCGTTTGCCCCGACCCGACACCGTCGCAGCCCCGAACGACTGGCGCAACTTCAGGCGCTCGCCACCCGCCATTCGCTGGAGGAACTCCTGCCGGCCTTGTTGGCCAACAGCGACAGCGGCCTCGATCCACGGCAACTGGAGCGCCAGTTCAACCGTCCGCGCGGGACTTGGGTGTTACCCGATGACGTGCGCTTGATCGAGACCCGCCAAGGTCCGCTGCTGTTCAGTTCGGCCCGCTGGGAAGCCCTGAAGGCCCCTTTGCTGGAACACCTCGCACGCTTTCATGAACTTGAGCCGGATCAAATGGGCCCGGACCGTGATCGCTTGCGTCGCTTCACCGCCACCACGCTGGAACGCCCGACCTTCCTCCGTCTGCTCGACGATTTACTCGCCAGCGGCGCTATCGCCACCAGCGGACCCTGGCTGCATTTACCCGGTCATCAAGTGCGCCTGAGTGAAGAAGACGAGGCCCTGTGGCAGCGCTTGCAACCGTTGTTTGAACAGGCCGCTTTCGATCCGCCATGGGTGCGTCAACTGGGGCATGACGAGGCGAGCGTGCGCCTGCTGTTGCGCAAAATGGCGCGGCTGGGGTTGCTGCATCAAGTGGTGCGGGACCTGTTCTACACCGACGCGATGATCCGTCGATTGGCGGCTATGCTGTTGCAACTGGCCGAGCACGACCCGGTGATTCAGGTCGCGGCGTTTCGCGATGCGGTCGGCCTGGGCCGCAAGCGCAGCATTCAGATTCTGGAGTACTTTGACCGCATCGGCCTGACTCGACGCCTGGGCGACAAACGCCAGATCCGTCTCGACAGTGCCTTGGCGCAAAAAGACCACCACTGAGTTCAAGGAAGGCAATCGCGCCCGGTGGCGCGGCCGGGCTTCAAACCCGGTTGGGGACGGCATCCGTTCCCGGGCAGGTTCGACTCCGGCTGCCTTCCGCCATTTTTTGCTGAGCGGGCTTTCGAAGCTCCGAACAGGCTCGTGGCTTATTGCATCACATATCGCCCGGGTGCCGACTCCAGCGCCGGGTATTGCGCATTCCCGGTGTGCAGCACCGACGGCTGGCGCTCACCGGCATGTTCGTCGAGCCAGGCGAACCAGTCATTCCACCAGCTGCCGGAATGCTGCTGCGCGTTCATGAACCAGGTTTCGGGGTTTTTGGAGAGTCGGTTATTGGTCCAGTAGTGACGTTTTTCCTTGGCCGGTGGATTGATCACCCCGGCGATATGCCCCGAGGCGCCGAGCACAAAGCGCTTGGTCCCGCAGAGCAGCTCGGTGCTGGCATAGGCACTTCTCCACGGCACGATGTGATCGTCATGGGTGGCGAGGATATAGGCGGGCGCATCAATGGCGCGCAGGTCCAGCTTGACCCCGCAACAGTCCAGCTCGCCTGACTTCAAGTCGTTCTGCAAATAGGTGTGGCGCAGGTACCAGCAATACATCGGCCCAGGCAGGTTGGTGCTGTCGTTGTTCCAGAACAGCAGGTCCAGAGCCATCGGCTTCTGGCCCTTGAGGTATTTGTCGACGTTGTAGTTCCACCACAAATCGTTGGGACGCAATAGCGAGAAGGTATTGCCCATGTCCTCGCCCTTGAACAGGCCGAGGGGGCCATTCACGCCGCCGATGGTGCGCTCGCGGTAGGCCACCAGTTGTTCGTCGACGAAGATGTCGATGGGGCCGGTGTCGAGGTAATCGAGGAATGTGGTCAACAGGCTTATGCTGCCGACCTCTTTGTCCCCGCGCGCCGCCAGTACCGCCAGCGCCGTACTCAACAGTGTGCCGCCGATGCAGAAACCCACGCAGTTGGGACGTTGCTCGCCGCTGATTTCGCGGGTGACCTGCAAGCCTTTGATGATGCCGGTTTCGATCAGATCATCCCAGGTGGTGCCTGCGTGTTCCTGGTCGAAGTTGCGCCACGACATCAGAAACACCGGATGCCCTTGTTTCAACAGATGGGCAACCATCGAGTTGTCCGGTCGCAGGTCGAGTATGTAGAACTTGTTGATGGCGGGCGGTACGACAAAAACCGGGCGCCGGTACTGGGTTTCGCTTTGCGGGTAGTACTGAATCAGCTGGAACAGTGCGTTCTCGAACACTACGTCGCCGGGGGTATTGGCCACATCGACGCCTACCTTGAACGCGCCGCTGTCGCAGTGGCGCATCTTGCCTTCTTGCAAGTCGCTGGCCAGGTGCAGCATGCCGGTGAGGAGGCTGCTGCCTTGGGTGTCGACGACCCGTTGCAGCGCATCGGGATTACTCGCCAGAAAGTTGCTGGGGGCGCCGGCAGCGATGGCTTGTTCCACCAGGTAGAGCAAGCGCTGGCGCGGCTTCTTGTCCTTGATCGGCAGCTTGTCGAGCAGTTTCAGCAAAAAACCGGCGTTGAGCAGGTAAAACGCGGCGAGTGAGCCGAACAGGGGATCACTCCAGTTTCCGCTGGCGAAACGGCGGTCTTCAAAGGCGAAGGGCTGACCGGTCAACATACGGTGGCCGAGGTCGCTCCATTGCAGCTGATAGTCCGACTGAAGGCTGTCCAGGACATCGCCCGGCAGCTCGAACCACTCGTTGTACTCCTGGCCGTCAAACCACGGATTAGTGCTGACCCACACACGTAATTGTTGCACTGCAAAGGATGCAATGAACGGAACCTGGCCTGACCAGTAGGTGTTGAAGGTGTGTGCGTTGTTGTCCATGGAACTCCTTGCCCATATACGTAAAACGGGCAGAAAAAAAGCAGCGGCGCCGGACTTCGGCACCGCCGTCAGCAAGCACGCAGGCAGTTTTGAGTCTTTAGCATCGAGCGAGAGCTGGGGGCCATGCCCACAGGTCTACTGCATGTTCATGCCGCCGTTGACCGAGAAGTCGGCACCCGTGCTGTAACCCGACTCGCCGGACGCCAGCCAGGCCACGATCGAGGCGATTTCTTCGGGTTGACCGAGGCGCCCGACCGGTGTGGACGCAATCATGGTGTCGAGAATGTCCGGGCGGATGGCCGCGGTCATGCTGGTCTGGATGTAGCCTGGCGAAACGGTGTTGACGGTCACGCCCTTGCCGGACACTTCCCGGGCCAGTGCCATGGTGAAACCATGGATGCCGGCTTTGGCCGCGCTGTAATTGGTCTGGCCGAACTGGCCACGCTGACCGTTGATCGAGGAGATGTTGATGACCCGTCCCCATCCCTTGGCCAACATCCCTTCGATCACCTGCTTGGTGGTGTTGAACAAGCCGCTGAGATTAGTGCCGATCACGGCGTTCCAGTCTTCGGGGGTGAGTTTGCGAAAGGAGGCATCGCGAGTGATTCCGGCGTTGTTGACCAGCACATCGACCGGTCCGAATTGCTCCCGCGCGCCCTCAAAGGCCTTTCGCGTTGATTCCCAATCGGTGATGTCGCCATAGATGCATTCGAACTGATAACCCGCTACCAACTGAGCGGCGATCCAATCGTTCTTGCGGGCTGAATCAGCGCTGCAACCCACAATGACCTTGAATCCCTCGGTGTACAGGCGTCGGCTGATTGCCGTACCAATCCCACCCATACCACCGGTGACCAACGCAATACGACCAAGCGACTTCATAGATTGCTTCCCTTTTATTTTTTGCGCTGCAAGATGGGAAGATTGTTCGGTATTGGCGGGG
Organism: Pseudomonas sp. URMO17WK12:I12; assembly: GCF_000514395.1. NCBI lineage: Bacteria > Pseudomonadati > Pseudomonadota > Gammaproteobacteria > Pseudomonadales > Pseudomonadaceae > Pseudomonas > Pseudomonas sp. URMO17WK12:I12. The sequence goes on along the minus strand of NZ_AZVV01000007.1, from coordinate 281,792 downwards.
TGTGCGGAAGTGTTGGGAGGTGACTGTCTGGTGTCCATAGGTGCCATGCAGGTGTTTTCGGATCACTGGCAGTCAATGACCTTTACCGGTACCGGGATCAATTCTTGGCATTGAACGGTCGGTTACTCTTTGATTCAACGTAGATCAGTCATGGCTCCGGACAGGATGTCCGGTTCCACAGGTCAGTGAGGACCCCATGTACAGAATGAGTTCAGGCTATGCCAACGTGTTGGTCAATACGCTTTCGGCCGAAGGACTGGATGTTGCCAGCCTGTGTCGGGAAGCCGGACTGGACATGCAGATCGCGAACACGCCCGGGGCGCTTTGCGAGCGAAGGGTGATCTATCGGTTGTGGCAACTGGCCGCCCAGGCCAGCGGTGATCCGGACATCGGCTTGAAGGCCTACGGGCACTTTCATCCGGGCAGTTTTCAAATCGTCGGTTACACCATGATGTCGAGCCTCAACCTCAAACGGGCGCTGGAGCGCCTGGTGCGCTTCAGCCCATTGATCGGTAACGGGTTCAGTCTGTTTTTTGTTCCGGAGCAGCAGCATTACCGGCTCGCCTCGCTCGATCATCAACAGTCCGGTTCCATCAAGCCCCGTCAGTATGCCGATGCCGGGTTGGCTTCTTTGCTCGGCTTCTGCCGTTGGCTGGGCGGTGGCAAGTTACCGCAACCCTTGAGCGTCGAGTTCAGTTACCCCGAACCGAAAGACATTTCCGCGCATCAACGGCTTTTTGATTGCGACCTGACTTTTGGTTCGGCCTACGACAGCATTCTGTTTGACGGGCAGGAGCTGCTGCGACCGTTGAGTATGGCCAATGAGGCCTTAGCGGTATTGCATGACAGTTTTGCCGAGACGCAATTGGATCTGCTGTTCGGCTTGTCCATTACCGGCAGGATTCGGGCGCTGATTACCGAGCGATTGAGCCATGGACAGGGGCAATGCGACATGGAATCGATCGCTGCCGCCTTGAACATCAGTAAGCGCACGCTGCAACGGGCCCTGGAAAAAGACGGGACGCAATTCAAGGACGTGCAGAACGCTGTGCGCCGGCAATTGGCCGATTTCTACCTGCGCCATTCTCACTTCAACATGAAGCATGTCGCGTACCTCCTTGGTTTTCATGACCACAGCAGCTTCAACAAAGCGTGCAGCCGATGGTTTGGCATGACCCCGGGCCAGTATCGGGCTGACGAGTCGTTCGAGATGGAAGAAGCCGCGCCCGTCTGACGCGCTTCTCGCCAACCACTCAGCGTTATGTCACCGGCGGTTTCTTCGCGCCTTTTTTGCCCTTGGCAGGGGGGCGTACCGGATTCTTGACCTTGGCGACGGGCGTCGGTTGTGGGGGCTCCGCGGCGAGTATCTGCACGATCGGCTCAGGCGTCATGACCGGGACCGGTGCTGCGATGACATCGGCTTCAGCGGCTGGCTGGGTCAGGATGAAACCAGGCAGCGGGACGTCGAGCAGTGCGTGCAGTTCACACCATAACGCGTTATGGGTGCCGCTGATCAACAGTTCCGGCAACAAATTGGCGACGGCCGCCAGCACTTGTTGGCGTTCCTCAACCTCGACAAGCATCAAGGACAGGCTGTTAAGGCTTTCTTGCGGGTGAGTGGCGACCAGCAGTTTTTGCAGGCGCAACGTTTCGCGCAGGTCCAACGGCTGGGCACTGTAGTCCTGGAGCAGTACCTGCAATTGCTGGATCAACCGTTCGACGATTTCCTTGCCAGGCTCGTCGCTGTCGCGGTCCAGCAGAAACAGGATCCGTACCAAGGCTTCCATCAGACCGCCCAGGGGCAGGGCGTCCTGAAGACGATCGATCAAGACCTTGTCGTGCTGCTCGGCGTGCGCCTGCAGATCTCGCCCAGGCGCAGTGCCGGCGAGGCTATTGAGTACGCCATATACGCCGTAGAAACACATTTCCTGTGCTGCATCACGCAGGTCTCGATAGCCGTTCAAGGCGTCCTGCACCTGGTTGGAAAACAGTTCCTGCCAGACCAGCAACGGGTTGTTCTGGCTGGCGGGGTGACGATCCTTGTTCACCTGAGCGGCACTGCCTGCCAGCCACCACAGCGCCGGGTTCAAACTGCTCCAGGCCACTTGCTGCTGATGGAAAGGGTGGGTGCGGCGCAGCATTTCGGCGCTCGGTTCGTTGATCAGCTGGCGCAACCACGGGCGTATGAATTCGTCGTACACGCCATTGTTGATTGTGGACGCGCGCTGGACCAGCGCAAATTCCCGATCGTCATCACGGGGCGGCTGCACCTGGCCATGGATGTCGGCGATCCGCCGGCGTTCGAAACGCACGGCATACGGCGTCGGCGAATTCTCCGGCAGGTCTTCGATCAGCATCTCATACAGCCCGGCCGACAGCGCATTGATCGCATCGACCGCACCGAGCAATTCACGGTGTTCACGCCGCGCCACTTCACCGGACACGAAGATGCCCAGGTGACCGATGCTCGCGTGTCGCAGGTACACGATGGTGCGCCCGGCATTTTGCAACGCGAGATCGCTGGGATAGACGTCGGTGATCCAGTCCAGTGCCTGCTGCGGGGAGGTGATGTTGTCGCCATACGAACAGAACACCACCACCGGCGCTTCGATCAGCTTGAGGTCAAGCCCGGTGCTCTTGCGACCGAGGCCACCAGACAGCCGATTGCCGATGAACAGGTCGTCGACAATCATCTCGATCTCTTCGCCATTGAGGAGGGTCGGGCTGCCCCACCAGCGTTCGAAATCCAGAAAGCGTGCGGCCTCGCTGTCGACTTCACTGAACAGGTGGTAGTACTTGCCCCAATACGTATTGGCCGGGTCCAGGCTTTCGAAGTTGCTGACCAGCCAGGTACCGTCGAAACGGCCATTACCGAGGTCGCTACCGAGGCGTGCCATCCAGCCACCGCCTAGCAAACCACCGGTGTAGCGCATCGGATTGCAGCCATTGACACCGGCCCAATACGATAACGGCGCACCATTGACGATGATCAACCCCGGCAGCTCCGGCCGGGTAGCCGCCAGCCCCATCAATGCCCAACCGGCCTGGCAATTGCCAATCAGCACGGGGTTGGCGCTGTCGGGATGGCGGGCGCTGACGACCTCGATGAACTTCGCTTGGGCGTCTGTGATATCGGCAAGGGTTTGCCCTGGGCGAGGCGAGTGACTGAAGGAGATGAAGTAGGTGGGGTGGCCGGCTCTCAGGCTCTCGCCGATGACCGAATCCTGTTTGAAACCGCCGATGCCCGAGCCGTGACCGCCGCGAGGGTCAATGATGATCACGGGCTGTTTCTTACTGTCGATCGGTTGCCCCGGGCCGCCGAGGATTTGCAACAACGAATAGTTGACCGGGCGGGGCAGGGCTTCCCCGGCGACCAGCGTTTCATGATTGAACTTGAGCAGCAGCGGATACCCGGCGCGTTCGTGGGCCAGGGTGTTGTCGCCGCGCTGACGCAAGGTATCCCAGAACAACACGCTGCGTTGGCCAAGGTCCGTGAAGTATTCCTGCCAGTCAGCAGGCGTTGGCTGCCGGAGTTGCCCAAGGCTTAAAGGCGCGAAGGTTTTTGCCTGGCGCTTCTGTACGGCGTCGAGGACGTTGCGGGTATTAAGGCGTTGCAGATGATTGAGGTGTTCAAACAAGCCAGCGGGTTCGGAGAATTTTTCATCTTGCAGCGCAATATTTAATTCCTGACCCATCGTAATCTCCTGACGCGGTGCATGGGGACCGGCCCGTCTGAACCCTTTGGTTAAAGAGCGCTAGCCTGGCCGTTCGATGAGCAGGAGTCTACAGCGTATAAGGAGGGCTTTAGCAAAGTATATTTTGCACTGCACAAAAATAGGCGTTGCCAAATGGTTTTGTGCACTGCAATATCAAGGCTAACGCGATGACTGGCCGGATCGCTATCGCGTCCTCAGGCCCATCAGGGCCTTCCAGTACCAGGAGATTCAAGCATGTCTTTTTTCAATACGGAAAAACTGCAAACCGCTCAGAAAGCCAACCTCGATCTTTTGCAGCAAATCAGCGGCAAAGTCTTCGCCAGCGTTGAACAGCTCAGCCAGTTGCAGTTCAAGGCACTGCGCGACTCCACCGAAGAGCACTTCGAAGGCGTTCGCAAGCTGCTGGCCGTCCGTGATCCACAAGGTTTCGCCGATCTGCAGGCTTCTTTCACCCAGCCGAGCGCGCAGGCCGAACGTCTGGCCGAGTTCAATCGTCAGGTTCAAGCACTGATCGTCGGTACTCAGTCGGACATCGCCAAATTGACTTCGAGTCAGGTCGAAGCGGGCACCCAACAGGTGCAAGAATTCGTTGAAACCATCGGCAAGAATGCACCGGCCGGCTCCGAACCCGTTGTGGCAGCGTTCAAGTCGAGCCTGGCGAATGCCGGTACCGTGTTCGAAAGCGCACAGAAAGCCGTAAAACAGGCTGCCGATGTGGCTCAGAGCAATTTCGACGCAGCGACTGCCGCGGCCACCAAAGCGGCCCCGGAAGCAAGCGCCAAGGCTACCAGCGGCAACAAGTAAGTCACGTCAAGCAAGCGGCACCAATGGCGATGGGTTTATTCCCCATCGCCATTTTTTTTCGGCCCGTTATCGGTGCCGGGTTTACCGCCGAACATGCCAAACAGGTTCTGGGTATTGAGGTACAACGCTTTGGACTGGTCGACATACTGGCGCATCAGGTCCTGCATCACTGGGGCCTGTTGATGCATGAAGTCGCTCCAGGCTTCGGACGACTGCGCGCCGGTCTGGGACTGAACGTCGATTACGGTCTGAATGCTCTTGTCCAGGTAACTGCCGAGTACACCCTGGTAAGGGCCGTAGAACTGGATAATCCCCATCAGCATTTCGGTAGTGAAGATCGGCTCACCGCCACTTTCAGCTTCCAGAATCACTTGCAGCAGGATGCTGCGCGTCAAGTCCTCGCCGCTCTTGGCATCGACCACCTGAAAGGCAATTTTGTCGACCACCAATTGCCGTATGTCCGCCAGTGTCAAATGACTGCTGGTGTGGGTGTCATACAGTCGGCGATTGGGGTACTTCTTGATCAGGCGGGGGGAGGTATCAGTCATGCGGGGCGTCTCGCGGCGGGCCTGGTTTGTAGGCATCTTAACCTACATTGGTGGTCTTCAGGCCGCCATCGCGGGCAAGCCCGCTCCCACAGTATTCTCTGTTGTTCACAAATTCTGCATTCAAAGAAGAACCCTGTGGGAGCGGGCTTGCCCGCGATGAGGCCCTCCAGCACATCGAAGATTCCCAAGTCGTAAAAAGGGGAGCCCGCCGGTAGCGTGCCCCCCCTCAGAGAAATTGAATCGGCTTACCAGATCGGCAAGGTGTAGCTGACGATCAGGCGGTTTTCATCCAGATCGTTGCCAAAGTTGGTCGAGCGAACCGTCGCATTACGCCATTTCACGCCGACATTCTTCAGCGGCCCGCCCTGCACGACATAACCGATGTCGGTATCACGTTCCCATTCCTTGCCTTCCGGGCGGTTGCCACCCAGATCGATATTGTCGCCGGTGAGGTAGCGGGTCATGAAGGTCAGGCCCGGAACGCCGATGGCTGCAAAGTTGTAGTCGTAGCGCGCCTGCCAGGACTTTTCGTCCTTGCTGGCGAAGTCGCCGATTTGCACGAAGTTCACCAGGAAGGCGTCGGTGCCGTTGATGTAGGCGTAGCCAGTGTCGCCGCTCATGCCTTGATAGCCCAGGCCCAACGCATGCCCGCCAAGGTTGTAGGTGAACATCGCGCCAATGGCATTGTTATCGACATTACTGCCACCATCGTCCGTGGAGCGGGCGAAGCGCAGATCCGTCTTCAGCGACTGGCCGGTTGTGACCGGCAACACGTAGGTCAGGTTGACCAGGTGCTGGCTGTAGAAGTTGTCGAGGTGACCGTAGCTGTAGCCGGTGGCGAGGTTGCTGGTCCATTTGTAGTTCAGGCTGGCGAAATCGAAGCTGTCGCTATCGACATGACGTGTGGTGATGCCCTTGGCGCCAGTGCGGGTGATGCCCATGTCCTCGTAGTTCGAGGAGTCGCGCTGATTGACCTGCGTCAGTCGCCCGGCATCCACGGTCAAGCCTTCGAGTTCCAGCGAGGTCAACTGACCGCCCTTGAAGGTTTGTGGCAACAGCCGTGAATCGTTGGCCAGTACCGTCGGCAGTTTCGGCAGCAACGTGCCGAGTTTCAGCGTACTTTTTGAGGCGCGCACTTTGCCGGTCAGTCCCAGTTCGCCATACTCGTCCTGCGCACCTTGGCTCGTGTCGCGGTGGCGTTTTAGCAGTCCGGAGCCTGCCCGATCAGGGCTGGAATCGAGCTTGACGCCGACCAGTCCGATCGCATCGAATCCCACGCCAATCAACCCTTCGGTGAACCCCGACTCATAGCGCAGCAGGAAACCCTGTGCCCATTCCTCCTGTTTGGATTGCGCAGCGTTGTCCTGGCGATAGTCACGGTTGAAATAGAAGTTGCGCAGCTCAAGGCTGGCCTTGCTGTCTTTGACAAAGTCAGCAGCGGCGGGGGCCGAGAGGCTGATGACGCCGCCGGACAGCAACAGTCGGGTAGCGAGGATGCGGGTGTTGCGGTCCATGGTGAAGCCCCTTTATTTTTATTATGGAAAGACAGGTCCCGCGGCCCTCGCCAGGTGGGCGAGGGCTTATCAATAAAAAACGCGAACGCCAAAAGAGAGGAGCGTGGCGCCGCGTGCGGTTCAATCGTTAGAACTGTTCGGCGCAAAGGCCAAACAAGGAGGCACTGCCCGCGCGAATGGATTGCTCCAGACTCAAAATGCGTGGCAGCAGGCGATGGATATAGAAGTCGGCGGTGGCGATTTTCGCGCCATAAAACCCTTCGTCTTCGGGCAGCTTTTGCTTGGCAACCTGTGCCATGCGCGCCCAAAGCCAGGCGTAGGCGACGTAACCGAACAGGTGCAAATACTCCACCGAAGCGGCGCCGACTTCGTTGCGGTTGGTCGCGGCCTGATCCTGTAGCCAGTCGCTCAGGTCTTCCAGACGCTGCACGGCATCGAGCAGTTGAGCGCAGTAGGGCGCATCAGGCTGATCGGCGAAATGACGAATCTCACTGGTGAACTGGCGCAGCGCGAAGCCTTTGTCGGCGAGCACTTTGCGTCCGAGCAGGTCCAGGGCCTGAATGCCGTTGGTGCCTTCGTAGATCTGCGCGATGCGCACGTCACGGACCAATTGTTCCTGGCCCCATTCGCGGATGTAGCCATGGCCGCCGAACACTTGCTGGCCGTTAATGCAGCTTTCGAGGCCGGTGTCGGTGAAGAACGCCTTGGCCACCGGAGTGAGCAGCGCAACCAGGGTTTGCGCGCTGTCGCGTTCCTTGGCGTCATCGGAAAACTTCGCCAGGTCCAGTTGCTGCCCGACATAGCTGGCAAACGCACGGCCACCTTCAGTCATGGCTTTCATGCTCAGCAGCATGCGGCGCACGTCGGGGTGAACGATGATCGGGTCGGCCACTTTGTCCGCAGCAATGGCACCCGTCGGCGCGCGGCTCTGCACACGTTCGCGTGCATAGGTGACAGCGCTCTGATAGGACGCTTCCGCGCAGCCAATGCCTTGAATGCCGATGGACAAGCGCTCGTAGTTCATCATGGTGAACATCGCCGCCAGGCCTTTGTTGGGCTCGCCGACCAACCAACCGCTGGCGCCGTCGAAGTTCATCACGCAGGTGGCCGAAGCCTTGATCCCCATCTTGTGTTCGATCGAACCGCAACTTACGGCGTTGGCATCGCCGAGGGAACCGTCGGCATTGACCAGCACTTTGGGCACGACGAACAGCGAGATGCCTTTCGGCCCCGCCGGTGCGTCCGGCAATTTGGCCAGCACCAGATGGACAATGTTTTCGGTCAGGTCCTGATCGCCACCGGTGATAAAGATCTTGCTGCCGGTGATGCTGAAGCTGCCGTCGGCCTGAGGTTCGGCGCGGGTGCGGATGATCCCCAGATCGGTGCCGGCGTGGGCTTCGGTCAGGCACATGGAGCCGGCCCAGCGGCCTTCGTACATCGGCGGCAGGTAGAGCTTTTTCAAGGTGTCGCTGGCGTGGGCATCCAGCGCCAGGCAGGCACCGGAACTCAACGCTGAATAGAGTGCAAAGCTTGAGTTGGCGCCGTAGAGCATTTCTTCGAACTGCACGGCGAGCATCTTCGGCATGCCCATGCCGCCGAAATCGGCGCTACCGGAAAGACCCACCCAGCCGCCTTCGATGTAGGTGGCATAAGCCTGTTTGAAACCGATTGGCGTGCTGACCTGGCCATCGACCCACTGGGCGCCTTCCTCGTCGCCGCTGCGATTCAATGGCGCAATCAGGTGCGAGGTGACTTTGGCCGCCTCCTCAAGAATCGCGTCAGCGGTGGCGGCGTCGACGCTGTCGGCCAGGGCTGGCAGGCGTGCCCACAGGGCCGGGGCGTCGAATACTTCATGCAAGACAAAGCGCATGTCGCGCAGCGGGGCGTTGAATTCGGGCATAGCGTGAACCTCAAAAGGTTGTGCGATGGGCACGGCGCCGCTAGAGCAGGCCGTGCCCTTTCTATCAATGAGCGGAAGCGCTGGCGGCACCGAGGCCGGTCTGGGCGCGAACGAATTGGTCGGCGTAAGCGTCGCGTTCCTTGTCGGCGCGCACGCTGCGGTCGAGTTTCGACACCACGACGATCACGAAGAACGCCAGCGGCATGGAGAACAGCGCCGGGTGGTCGTACGGGAAGATCGCGTGAGCATGGCCGAGCACGGTGACCCAGACGGCTGGCGACAGGATCACCAACACCAGCGCACAGATCAGGCCGGCGAAACCGCCGGTGATTGCGCCTTTGGTGGTCAGGCCTTTCCAGTACATGGCCATGATCAGCACCGGGAAGTTGGTCGACGCAGCGATGCCGAAGGTCAGGCCCACCAGGAACGCGACGTTCATCTTCTCGAACAGAATGCCCAGCAGAATTGCGATGATGCCCAGGCCGACAGTGGCCATGCGGGTCACGCGCATTTCCTGTTTCTGGCTGGCTTTGCCTTTCTTGAACACCGTGGCATAGAGATCGTGGGATATCGCCGAAGCACCGGCCAGGGCCAGACCTGAGACCACCGCCAGAATAGTGGCGAAGGCCACGGCCGAGAGGAAACCGAAGAACAGGTTGCCGCCCACGGCTTTGGCCAGGTGCATGGCGACCATGTTGCCGCCGCCAATCAAGGCGCCGCCGACTTCACCATTGACGTAGTACTGCGGGTCAGTGCCGATGATGACCATCGCGGCAAAACCCAGGGTGCAGACAACAAGGAAGAAGAAGCCGATGAAACCGGTGGCGTAGAACACCGACTTACGCGCTTCCTTGGCGTTAGGCACGGTGAAGAAACGCATCAGGATGTGTGGCAGACCGGCAATCCCGAACACCAGGCCCAGCGACATCGACGCGGTGTTGATCGGGTCGGCGAGCATTGAGCCAGGGCCCATGATGTTCCAGCCGCTGGCGTGGGCTTCGACGGCTTTGGTGGCCAGGGTTTCGTAGCTGAAGCCGAATTGCGACATGGCCATGAACGCCAGGGTCGTGCCGCCGGCAAGCAGCAACACTGCCTTGATGATCTGCACCCAGGTGGTGGCGATCATGCCGCCGAAAATCACGTACACCAGCATCAACGCGCCGACGATCACCACGGCAACCGGGTAGTCGAGGCCGAACAGCAATTTGATCAACTGACCGGCACCGACCATCTGCACAATCAGGTAGCAGCACACCACCGTCAACGAACCAAACGCGGCGAAGATCCGCACTTTGTTCTGGTCCAGTCGATAGGACACGATGTCGGCAAAGGTGTAGCGCCCCAGATTGCGCAAGCGCTCGGCCATCAGGAAGGTGATGATCGGCCAGCCGACGAAGAAACCGATGGTATAGATGAAGCCGTCGTAGCCCTTGGCGAACACCAGGCTGGACAGCCCCAGCAGCGTGGCGGCGGACATGTAGTCGCCGGCAATCGCCAGACCGTTCTGGAACCCGGTAATGCCACCGCCTGCGGTGTAGAAGTCAGACGTGGATTTGGTTTGTCGCGCGGCCCACCAGGTGATGGCCAGCGTGCCCAGCACGAAGACGAAGAACATGCCGATCGCATGCAGGTTGAGGGGTTGTTTTTCCACCGCACCCAGCGCGGGTGCAGCCAGCACGACGGAGGCCGGCAATAGCCCGGCAGCGGCAAGGAGAAGTTTACGCAGAAGAGTCATTACTTGCTCTCCTCGAGAATGGCGGCACCCAGTGCATCGAAACGCGTGTTGGCGCTGTAGACGTACCAACCGGTCAGTAGCCAGGAAAAAATGATGATCGCCGCGCCAACCGGCATGCCCAGGGTCAACATCCGATGCTCGGCGAGCGGCGCATGCAGCCACTGCGGGGCAAACGCCACCACCAGCATGAACGCGTAGTAAGTGCCCAGCACCGCAGCACTCAGCGACCAGGCCAGGCGCGAACGGCTGCTCACCAATTGAAGGAATTTCGGATTGGACCGAATGCGTTCGCAGCGTTGGGTATCGGTTGAATGGATGTCGATCATGGGTGGCTCCACCTTGTTATTGTTATCGATGCTTTTGGCATTTAAGGGCAGGGCAGCGCCGAATCCGGCCCGCACGAGCCCGAAGCGGCCGGTAAATACACCGGCCGCTTGACGGGTACAACGTCGATTCGGTTAGAGCGCCTTGGCCCTGTCGCGCAGCACGTACTTCTGGATCTTGCCGGTTGAAGTCTTCGGCAGCAGGGTGAAAACCACCGTGCGCGGCACTTTGAAACCGGCCAGATGCTCGCGGCAGAAACTGATGATGTCGGCCTCGCGAACGTCCTGGTGATCAGCCTTCAACGTGATAAAGGCGCAGGGCGTTTCGCCCCACTTCTCATCGGGACGGGCGACAACGGCCGCTTCCATGACGGCTGGATGGCGATAGAGCACACCTTCCAGTTCGATGGTGGAAATGTTCTCGCCGCCGGAAATGATGATGTCCTTGAGTCGGTCCTTGATCTCGACATACCCGTTCGGATGACACACCGCCAGGTCGCCGGTGTGGAACCAGCCGCCTTCGAACGCTTCGGCCGTGGCGGTCGGGTTCTTCAGGTAACCCTTCATCACGGTGTTGCCGCGCATGAAGATCTCACCGATGGTCTGACCATCTCGCGGAGTCGGCTCCAGTGTCTTCGAGTCGCCGACCATCACGCCTTCGAGCGTCGGGTAGCGCACGCCCTGACGGGATTTGATTTGCGCCCGTTCGTCCAGCGGCAACTCATCCCATTCGGCATGCCAGGCGCAGAGCGTCACCGGACCATAGGTTTCGGTCAGGCCATACACATGGGTGACCTTGATGCCCATTTCTTCCACGGCACCGATTACTTTGGCCGGTGGCGCGGCACCGGCGACCATCGCGTTGACCGGGTGATCAATCGCGGCTTTAGCCGACTCCGGCATGTTGACCAGGGCGTTGAGCACGATCGGCGCAGCGCACAGATGGGTGACCTGATGCTCGCGGATCAGCGTGAGGATTTTCTGTGGATCAACACGGCGCAGGAACACATGCACACCGGCCATGGCGGTAATAATCCACGGGTAGCACCAACCGTTGCAATGGAACATCGGCAGGGTCCAGAGGTACACAGGATGGTTGCCCATGGCCCAGGTCATCTGGTTGCCCAACGAGTTCAGATAAGCACCGCGATGGTGGTAAACCACGCCTTTGGGGTTACCGGTGGTGCCTGAGGTGTAGTTCAGCGAGATGGCTTGCCATTCGTTCGCCGGCCACTGCCAGGCAAAGGCTGGATCGCCTTCGGCCAACAGCGCTTCATAATCCAGATCGCTGACCGCCTTGCCTTCGCCGTATTCCGGATCATTGACGTCGATGACCAGCGGCGGGTGATCCAGCATCCCAATCGCCGCGTGAATCACATCATGGAACTCGCGGTCGGTAATCAGCACCTTGGCTTCGCCATGCTGCAGCATGAAGGCGATGGCTTCGGCATCCAGACGCACGTTGAGCGGGTTGAGCACCGCGCCAATCATCGGCACGCCGAAGTGCACTTCAAGCATCTCGGGAATGTTGGGCAGCATCACCGCCACCGTGTCGTTCTTGCCGATGCCGCGACCAGCCAATGCCGAGGCCAAGCGGCGGCAGCGGGTGTAGGTCTGCGCCCAGGTGCGGCGGATAGAGCCATGGATGACGGCGGGGTAGTCCGGATAAACGCTGGCGGTGCGCTCGATGAAGCTGAGCGGAGACAAGGCAATATGGTTGACAGCCGCAGGGCCTAGCCCTTGTTCATAGATCGACATGTGCGGGTACTCGGTGGCTGATTGTTAGCTCTATAGATGTCCTTGCAGCGTCGCCGCTGAGGGCATCTTTTATGTCCGATCTGCTTTATATAACATTCAGCTACAGATATGGAAGTACAACCTACGTCATATAGGATATGTACTATATTTGATTCCGGCCGTTCTAAATCAATACAGTCTTACCGCCAAGGGCGGTATATCCTTGGCTTCCCCAACGAAGCGGACCTGTGATGACCCTGACTCCCGTTCGATTGCACAGCTGGTTGCGCCTGCAGCGCGAGGGTGTGTCTCTGGCCGCCCGGGCTGATGCGTTGTGCCGTGCCTTGCAGGAATGTCCCGAGGTGCGCCGCGCGGTTTATTTGAGTTGGCAACCCAATGCCCGGATTTACAGCCATGAGGGTGCTGCCCAGCACTTTCCACCGGGGCTGGGCGACCCTTCGCTGGCCAGCGATCAGTTGTTGTTTGATCGGCTGGTCGAAGCGGGGCGACTCGATCTGGCGCAAGTGCGGCAACTCGATTGCTGGTTGTCCGGTCGATTGCGTCGGGCCGCAATCAGCCATGGCCAGGTGTTTGATCTGGCCTTGCAATCGGGACTGCCGGGGTTGTTGCTGGTGGAGGTGTGCGACGGCGTGAGCCTTGGTTGGCTGGGTTGGGTCCAGGATTTGCTGACGACCTTGCTGAGTAGCGTCAACGGTATGCTGCGCGGCTCGCCGCTGTTGGGTCACGATCCGCAACCGAGTCTGTTGCTCGACGCGCAGGGCCGGCCGCTGGAGTTCAACGGAGCGCTACTGGCACTGCTCGCCGAAAAACCGCTGACTGATGTGCTGGGCTTTTTGCCGGTCAATCACCGCGTGCTGGTGCGCGCCTGCCTGGACCAGAAGCGTGCCATCGAAGGGGTTGAGGCGCAGTTCGAAACACAGATTCTGATCTGGACGTTTATCCCCGATCCTCAGGACAACCGCGTGCTCGCCCGTTGCCGCGACGCCACCCTCCAGGTGTTGGCCGAACGTGAAGCGGCCACGGCACGCCGGCTGTACCGGTTGATCATCGAAAACACCACCGACCTGATTTCCCGGCACACTCCAGACGGGCGCTTTCTGGATGCTTCGCCCGCGTCCTGGACCTTGCTCGGCTACTGGCCGGAAGAGTTGCGCGGGCAAATGGCCCAAGGCCTGTTCCATGGTCAGGACCTGGCCAGCCTGGTGCAGCGCGCACGGGATGCCCTGGAGCAGGACGGTTATCACACGATGACCTATCGCATTCGCCATCGAGACGGGCATTACCTGTGGTTCGAAACCGCGAGCCGGGCGATTCGTGAAACCTACACCGGTGCGGTGGTCGAAGTGGTCAGCGTGTCTCGGGACATTACGGCGCGGGTGCAGGCGGAAGAGAACAAGCGACGCCTGGCCGAAGTCGTCGAGGCCAACATCGACCCGGTGTTGTTCATCGCCCCTGAAGGGCAAGTGACCTACCTTAACCCGGCGGCGCGCCGCATCCTCGGAATCGAGGAGCAACAGGCGATGCCAGCGCTTGCCGAACTGTTCGCGAGCGCGGACCTGATACGTCTGCAGCGTGATGGCTGGAGCAGCGCCGAACGTGATGGAGTCTGGAGCACCGATGCACGCTTGCAACCCCTCGGTGGCGGCATGTCAGTGCCAGTGTCGCTGGTGCTGTTGGCGCACCGATCTGCAGGCGGTGAGCGCTACTACTCGTTGGTGGCGCGGGACATGACCGAACGCGAATTGCGTGAGGTGCAACAGCGCCGTCATCAAGACGAACTGGCGCACACCGCGCGTTTGGTAACGCTGGGTGAACTGGCCTCGGGCATTGCCCACGAAATCAACCAGCCATTGGCCGCGGTGGTCAATTATGCGAATGCCAGCCAGCGCTATTTACAGACTCTGGATTCCAATCCTCAGGCCGCCGAACGAGTGGCACAGGGGCTGCAGCGCATAACCCAGCATGCCACCCATGCCTCGCAAGTGATCAGCCGTCTACGGGCGTTTCTGCGCAAGGGCCAACGCCGCATGCAAGCCCTGAATTTCACCGACGTCGCCCGCGAGGCCGTGCGTTTGTGTGCTTGGGAGGCGAGCAATTGCCAAGTGACAATCGAGGATTGTCTGCCGGATAATCTGCCGCCCGTTTATGCCGACCGGGTGTTGCTGGAGCAGGTGCTGCTCAATCTGTTGCGCAATGCCATTGACGCCAACCGCGAACAACATCCGGGGCAACCGTCACTGATTGTGATGGCCGCGGGGCAGGGTGCTAGTGCAACCGTGGAAATCAGTGTGCAAGACCAGGGACCGGGTGTCAGCGAGCCGGAGCTGGAGCAGATATTTACCCCGTTCTATACCAGCAAGGCTGATGGCCTGGGGCTTGGTTTGTCCATGAGCCGCAGCATCATCGAAGGTTTCGGTGGCGAATTACAGGCCCTGCGCCAACCGGTCGGGCTGCTGATGTGCTGCCGTCTGCCGCTGGCCGGCCCAACAAAACAACAACAGGAATAACGTAATGGCAGGTGTGACGGAGCACGTGGTGTATGTGGTCGACGATGACCAGGGCATGCTTGATTCAACCGTCTGGTTGTTGGAATCGGTCGGGCTCAAGGCCTTGCCGTTTACCAGTGGTGTGGCGTTTCTCAATGCTTGTGATGCCACGCTCGATGCCTGCGTGCTGCTCGATGTTCGCATGCCCGGCATGGGCGGGCTGAACGTGCAGGAGGAAATGCGCGCGCGTGAACTGAATCTGCCGATCATCTTTGTCAGCGGGCACGCCGATGTGCCGATCGTGGTTCGCGCTTTCAAGGCCGGCGCCCATGACTTCATCGAGAAACCCTACAACGAGCAGTTGCTGCTGGACAGCGTCCAACAGGCGCTCAGCAACTGCGCGGCCAACCGCTCCGGCAGCCAGGGGCACGATGCGTTGCAGGCGCGGTTGCTGACGCTGACCCCACGTGAGCGCGATGTCTTGCTGCCGCTGGTACAGGGTTACACCACCCGGGAAATAGCGGAGCAACTGGGCGTCAGCGCAAAAACCGTCGACCTGTACCGCTCGCGTGTGATGAAACGCATGCAAGCCACTACCTTGCCGGACCTGGTGGGCATGGCGATCGCGGCGCAGATGGTCGACCCACTGAAACTGCGTTGAAGTTTCGCGTTTCGTACTTCCGCCAACTTCCCGATCAAAAAGGCCCGAAGTTCAACGGGTACTGGATCACCACATACACCCGGTCGATGTCATCGCCTGCCTGCGCCGCGTTGGCGCGGTGCGACACATGGGACAGTTGCAGCGACAAATCCTTGGCCGCTCCTGATTGCACGATGTAACGCAAATCGATGTCGCGCTCCCAATGCCGTCCGCCGTCGCCTTGTTGCGGTACGAAGGTGCCGGTCGCCTCATCGAAGGGGTTGTAGGCGCCACCCTGGGGCGCATGGGTTCCGTCGATCTGCGTGCCTTTGACGTAACGCGTCATGAAGGCCAGGCCGGGGACGCCGAAGGTGCTCAGGTCGAGGTCGTAGCGCACTTGCCAGGATTGTTCGTGGGCGCCGTTGAAGTCGGCGTACTTGATCGAGTTGGCCAGGTAGATGGAGTCGCCACCGACGAAATCGAAGGGGGTGTCACCGTTGACTTTCTGATAGGCCAGGGTGAAGCCGTGGGCATTGACCGTGTATTTGCCGGACAGGCTGAACGCAGTGTTGTCGATGGCGCCGGCCAATGCCTCACCCGTGTCCCGCGTATGGTAGAGATTGGCGTCGACGAAGACACCGGGCTGCTTGAGGTGAAGATTGCCGTAGTACTGGTGCCAGGTGTCGGTCAGCGTTGACGCATAGAGCGCGCCGCCGACTGGGCTTTGGGTGAACAGGTCGGCGCCGACAAACGAAATGCCGCCAGCATCGGTGTTGGCCCCGTAACCGGAAAAATTGCCCTTGCTCGATGAACTGTCCTGATTCTTGAACGCCGTGAAGTGACCGGCCTGCACATTCATGCCATCGATTTCGCGGCTGTTGAGCAGGAAACCGGTGGCGTATTCCGGTTGCAGGCGTTTGTCGGCAGTATCGAACACCGGTGTTTCAACCATCATTTCGCCGTACGCCACGGTGGTTTTAGACGCCTTGATTTTCAGCGCGCCGCCAGCGCTGGAATAGTTGTTCTCACTGCGGCCGTCACTGTCCACCGGCAGCAATCCGGTGCCGGAACGACCCTTGCCACTGTCGAGCTTCACGCCCAAAAAGGCGTGGCTATCGAGGCCAAATCCGAGGAGGCCGGGGGTAAATCCAGACTCGAAAGCGCCAATGAAGCCTTGCGCCCATTCCGCCTTGTAGCTTTTGCCGGACGCTGAAGGGGACCGGTAATCACTGTTGAGGTAGAAGTTGCGGCTGAGCACATTCAGCGTCGCACCGTCGAGGAACCCTTGCCCGGTTTGCATCGCTTCATCCGCGTGCGCCGTTGCGGTCGTGCTGGCGACTATCACCGATAACCAGAAAGGCAGACCGGATTTGCGCTTGGAAAACGTCATCGATCAATCACCACCGGGCAGCGACTCCGCGATTACGGAGTCGCTGGTTGTTGCTTAATGGGCTTCCGAGGCACCGAACATGCTCTTGGCATAGATCAGGCCCAGACCGTAGGCACCGCCGTTGGCGATCGAGGTTTTGACGGTTTCGTCATAGGTTTCGCTGCGCGCCCAGTCACGCTGCAGTTCCAGCAGGTATTGCAGGGACGTCATCGGGCGAGCGCCGATCTGGATCATGCGCTGCATAGCCATTTCGTGGGCTTCGGTGGTGACGTCGCCACAGGCGTCGGCGATTACGTACACCTCGAAACCCTGGTCGATGGCCGACAGCGCCGGGCCGACAATACACACTGAGGTCCAGAGACCGGCCAAGACGATTTTCTGCTTGCCGAACTTGTTGACTTCAACGGCGATGCGCTCGTCTTCCCAGGTGTTCATGCTGGTGCGGTCGATCACGTTGTGATCCGGGAACACCGATTTGATTTCATCAAAAATCGGCCCGGAAAAGCTCTTCTCGGCCACAGTGGTAAGGAGGGTCGAGACCTTGAACCCACGAGCCGCCTTGGCCACGAGCGCGGCGTTGTTGCGCAAGGTCACGGCGTCGATTGACTTGGTCGCAAAGGACATCTGCGATTGGTGGTCAATCATGATCAGGGTGTGGTCGGAGGGGGTCAGCAGGGTTTTGCCGGGAACTGCTTTCGCAATGGCCATGATGAGGTCCTTACGGGGTGAGTGAGGGGGCCATGGTTGCGTGGTTTGAGCAGCGGATATTGAGTCCATGTGCTGTTTTTGCGGTTTTTTTCGCAGCGCAGCGATACAGAGCACATTGTGGATGTCGCACGGTGAAATCAGCGTCTATGCTGCCCTAACCGTTCCCCAACTGTTCTTTGCAGCTATCAGCAAGGAGGCATCCATGGTGCCCTTACCACTGTCCGAGAAATCGCTGACCCGCAGCATGCTCGATGTCCTGATTCGTGCCGGGTTGATTGTCGTTTTGGTACTGTTCTGTTTCGAGATTTTCCGTCCGTTTCGCGACCTGATGCTGTGGTCGGTCATCCTCGCAATCACCCTCTATCCGTTGCAACTGCGACTCATGGGCTCGATGGGGCGTAGCGAGGGGCGTGCTGCAACCGTAATTGTGGTGATTTCCATCGCGATTCTGGTGGTGCCGGTCTATCTGTTGGGGACCTCGATTGCGGAGTCGGTGGCCAAGGTCGTCGACCTGGTGAAGGAGGGCAGTTTCCATATCCCGCCGCCACCGGATACGGTCGCAACCTGGCCGCTGGTGGGTAAATCGATCTCGGCGATATGGCTGCAGGCCTCAACCGATCTGCCCGACCTGATGGTGAAATACCTGCCGCAAATAAAAGGCGTCACGCTGGGCGTGTTGGCCAAAATCGCGGGCGTCGGGGCAGGTTTGCTGATGTTCATTGTTGCCTTGATCATCGCCGGTATTTTCATGGCCCATGGCGAAGCCGGCGGCCGTTGTGCGGTGGATATCGCGTCACGCATCAGCGGTCCGGACAAGGGGGCGCAGATCGCCGAGCTGTGCACGGCGACCATCCGTGCCGTTGCGCTCGGTGTGGTCGGTATCGCGTTTATCCAGATGATGCTGGTGGGGATCGGGTTTGTGCTCAAAGGCATCCCCGGTGCCGGTCTGCTGGCCATCGGCGTATTGCTGCTGGGCATCATGCAGTTGCCGGCCACGCTGATTACGCTACCAGTGATCGCCTATGTCATGGCCACCGAAGGGCCCAACACGAGGACCATTATCTTCTCGGTCTTTGTGTTCGTTGCGGGCCTGGTGGACAACGTCCTCAAACCACTGTTGCTGGGGCGCGGTGTGGATGTGCCGATGCCGGTCGTGTTGATTGGCGCGTTGGGCGGCATGGTCACCAGCGGCATCCTCGGGCTGTTCATCGGGCCGGTGGTGCTGGCGGTGGGTTACCAATTATTCTGGCAGTGGGTTAAGGATCGACCGGAGGGTGTCTGACGTCCTCAGGTCATGAGGAGGTGTGTTGAAACCATTCCAGCCCGGACCCGGTGCGTCAACGTGGAACATGTTGCGCCAGGCGTGCCTGCAACGCCGGGATGCCGTGCCGCCGACCTTGACGGAACTGGCGGTCGTCCCCGGCATTCCCGAGGCGCGTTACTGGCTGGACCGGGACCTCGCGCCGCTGATTCGGGATGTGCACCAGTCCAACCTGCGTGAGGCCGAAGCGCTGGCCAGGGCAGGGGAGCCGAATGACACCTTGCCACTGGCCAACATGCTGGCGATTTCCGGTGGGGGTGATGCCGGCACCTTTGCGGCGGGGATTATCGCGGGATGGACGTTGCATGGTTCGCGTCCACCTTTCAAAGTCGTCACGGGCATCAGCGCCGGGGCCCTGGTGGCCCCGTTCGCGTACCTGGGGCCTCAGTACGACGACATCATCCTGCGCATTTGCAGTGCCATCGGCCCCAAAGACGTCTTCCATTCACGCAGTGTGCTGACCCGGCTTGCCAGCGACGGCATTGCGGACAGCAAGCCATTGGCGCGGCTCGTCGCGCAGTGCATTTCTGCGGACATACTGGCGGCGATTGCCGCGCAATACGCCAACGGACGCTTGCTGATGATCGGCACCACCGACCTCGATGCGGGGCGGCCCGTGACCTGGAACATGGGCGCCATTGCTGCCAGCGGCGCACCAGGAGCGCTCGACTTGTTCCGGCGGATCCTGATCGCGTCGATGAGTATTCCCGGCGCCGTTTCTCCAGTCATGATCGACGTGGAAGTGAACGGCCAACCGTTTCAGGAGATGCACGTCGACGGCGGCGTCATTACACAGGTCTTCCTTTATCCGCCAGGCACCGTCATGGCACTGAACAGCGTGACCGGCGCGCGTTTGCGCCGTGATCGGCATTTTTATGTGATTCGTAACGGCAAGATGGAACCGCAGTGGTCGGGGACCAAACGCCGCACGTTGAGCATTGGTGGTCGCGCCATCAGCGCATTGATTCAGATGCAAGGTATCAGCGACCTGGAGCGGATCTACCGAATCGCACAGCAGGACGGGGCGGATTTCAATCTGGCGTACATCGGGGCGGATTTTCTTCACCTGCGCAATCGCCAGTTCGATGGGGAGTACATGAAGCGGTTGTTTGATTACGCCTTTGAGCAGAGTGCGAAGGGGTATCCGTGGCATAAGTCGCCCAATGCCTGAGACACGTCGGGATTTTGGGTGGTCTGGGCTGGGCTCATCGCGAGCAAGCTCGCTCCCACAGGTGATCTTGGTCGCGCACAAAATCTGCGTCTGATGGAGATCTACTGTGGGAGCGAGCTTGCTCGCGATGGCGTCAGCCCAGGCATAGAAAAATTACGCTGGTTGCCCATATGAAATTAATCCTGTAGTTTTTCATGAAATTATAAAAACATAATTTCATGAGGCTTGTATGTTCCAGCAGTCCACGCAGCATGTCGCCAGCTACTACGCCCACAGCTGCGCGGATCGCCTGACCACTCGGCCCGCACTCGCCGGTGAACACGACACCGACATCCTGATCATCGGCGCCGGTTTCAGTGGCCTGCACACCGCGTTGCGCCTGGCGCTGGCCGGCAAACGCGTGACACTGCTGGAAGCCAGTCGCGTGGCGTGGGCCGCCTCGGGTCGAAACGGTGGACAGGCCATCCTCGGCTGGTCGTGTGACATGCCACCGCTGGAAGCCGCGCTGGGTTATGAGCGTGCACGGCGGTTGTGGGACGGCATGCGCTGGGCGGCGCAGGAACTGCGTGAATTGCCAGCTCGCCA
Source organism: Pseudomonas sp. URMO17WK12:I12 (assembly GCF_000514395.1). Lineage (NCBI taxonomy): Bacteria > Pseudomonadati > Pseudomonadota > Gammaproteobacteria > Pseudomonadales > Pseudomonadaceae > Pseudomonas > Pseudomonas sp. URMO17WK12:I12. The sequence continues at coordinate 261,193 of NZ_AZVV01000007.1, read as the reverse complement.
CGGCTTCGATTGTGATTATCGCGCCGGCCATGTGTGGACCTCCGTGTTGCCACGACGTATCGGCCTGCTGACCGAGTGGCAGCGCGAGGCCAGTCACAAGTGGGGGCACCACGGTTTGCAGCTCATCAGCCGTGAACAGTTGCCGGAATGGATCGCCAGCGAGCGCTATCAGGCAGGGTTGTACGACCCAGAGGGCGCTCATTTGAACCCTCTGAAACTGGCCATCGGCCTGGCCGCCGCCATCGAACGCGCGGGTGGCCGTATCCATGAGCAAAGCAAAGCGTTGAGTTATCGCGAGGAGGGTGGCCGCTTCGTGGTGAACACTGAGCGCGGGGCGATTCGCGCCGACGTTCTGGTGCTGGCCTGCAACGCCTATCTCGATCGGCTCGACCCACAACTGGCCAGTTGCGTATTGCCTGTCGGGACGTATCAAGTGGCGACCGCGCCCCTGACGCCGGAGCAAGCCACTGCGCTGCTGCCGAGTAATGTCTGCGTCACCGACAACCAGTTTGTCCTCGACTATTTCCGTCGCACACCCGACAACCGCCTGCTGTTCGGCGGCGGCTGCACCTATCTGGGCGGCATGCCCAAGGACATCGCCGGTGCCACACGACCGTTCCTGGAACGGGTGTTCCCGCAGCTCAAAGGTGTGGAACTGGAGTTCGCCTGGGGCGGGCACATCGACCTGACGCTTAAACGAACGCCCGACGTTGGCCGCTCCGGTGATCGCTATTGGATGCAAGGTTATTCCGGGCATGGTGTGCTGCCGACACTGGCCGCGGCCCGTGCGGTGTCCGACGCCATTCTGGGCCAGGACGATGAATTGTCCTTGTATCAGGGCCTGGACAACGGCAGCTTTCCCGGCGGCAAATACCTCGCCGCGCCACTGGAAGCCATCGGCAAAGCCTGGTATCGACTGCGCGACAGTATCTGATGAGTCATCTAACGGAATTCCAGGCATGAACAAGCAAGAAGAAATCGCTGCGCTGGCGATCCTGATTCACGATTTGCGCAAGCACAAGAAATACACCTTGAAGGAACTGGCCGACAAAATCGGCCGCTCCGTCGGCTTTCTTTCGCAGGTCGAACGCGGCCTGTCACGGCCCACCGTGGCCGACTTGACGGCGATCAGCGAAACCCTGGGCGTACCGACCACGTACTTCTACAGCCTGCCAAAACCCAAGGAGTTGCCATGGGTCACACGGCCCGATGAACGCCGCACGCTGTACTACGCCAACGGCATTACCGACATTCTGGTTTCGCCAAAAATGCGCGCGTCATTTTCCATGCTCGAAAGTCATCTGGAAGCGGGTGCCAGCAGCGGCGACCGGCACATGAGTGACAGCTCGGAGCAGGGCGGCTATGTGCTCGAAGGCGAGTTGACGCTGTGGCTGGGCGACGACGAAGAACCTGTGACTTTGGTGGCTGGCGACAGTTTCCAGTTCGACAGCCATACCCGTTGCCGCTACGGCAACCTCACCGGACAACTCACGCGAGTGCTCTGGGTTTACACCTGATAACAAGACAAGGACCCACAATGATGGATGCTACCTGCTCTGACCTGCTGGCCGAGGTGCGTGCTTTTCGCCAACGCTACCCTGACGTGCGTTATGTCGACCTGATTTCCCTCGATATCCCCGGGCATTTCTACGGCAAGCGCTACCCGGTGGACATGCTGGAAAAGGTCGCGGCCGGCAGTGCGCTGAAACTGCCGCAGAACTGCGTGCTGCTGGGCGTGCAAGGCGGGTTGTTCAAGATTGGCGACTACTGCTTCAACGATGGCGACCCGGACGCCGTGCGTCGGCTGGTACCGGGCACGCTCAAGCCAGTGACCTGGGAAGCGCAACCGCTGGGGCAAATGCTGATCACCTCGGACGGCACCGCAAAACCCATCGTGTTCGAACCGCGCCAAGTGCTGGCGCAGGTCCTGGACAGGCTTGCCGGCAAAGGCATTCATCCGGTGGTGGCGTTCGAGCTGGAGTTCTACCTGTTCGATAAAAAGCTGCGCGACGGGCTGCCGCAATTTCCCCGCGATGACCTGACGGACGATGCCGACGATCAACCCAACATGCACATCGAACGACTGTCGCGCTTTGCGCCGGTACTTGATGACATGGTCGAAGCCTCGCGGGCCCAGGGCATCGACAGCACGGTGATCACGGCTGAACTCGGACCGGGTCAGTTCGAAATCAACTTCGGCCACCTGGACGATGGCTTGCGTGCCGCCGACTGGGCAGCGCTGTTCTGTCGCAGCAGCCGTGGCGTGGCGCTCAAGCACGGTTACCGTGCGAGTTTCATGGCCAAGCCTTACTTGCAGCATCCGGGCAGCGGCATGCATGTGCATGTCAGCCTTTACGATACGGCCGGGAATAACATTCTGGCGGCCAACCAGCAGCAATCGTTACGTCACGCAGTGGCGGGTTGCCTCCAATTGCTGCCGCATTGCATGCCGGTTTTCGCCCCGAACCAGAACGCTTATCGACGCCTGGGCGGCACGACCAACATCGCCACCCAAGCGAGCTGGGGGTTTGAAGACCGCGATGCGTGCCTGCGCATTCCGGAATCGGACTCGAAGAACTTGCGCGTCGAACATCGCCTGGCCGGTGCCGATGCCAACCCCTATTTGGTATTGGCGGCGATTCTGGTCGGATTGGAACATGGGCTGGAGTCCGGCAAGGAACCGATTCTGCCGCTGAACGAAGACCGCAACAGTGGCGTCGACTTTCCTAAGGAAATGCTCGAAGCCGTGCGCGCAATGCAGCATCAGCCGCAATTGCGTGAAGGGCTGGGAGCGGAGTTTGTGGACGTTTATTGCGAGAACAAACGTCAGGATCACCTGGCGTTCATGCAGGAAATCAGTGCGCGGGAATATCGCTGGTATCTATAAAGCGAGGTCGCGGGCAATCGCCATGATTGCCCGCGAACCTAGCGCACGGGCCGGCGATGGCCCAGACGATTAATCGCGAGCAGGCAACCGCCAATCAACAGTGCGGCGCCGATGACCAGCAGCGGCGAAGGTCGGATGGGCCTGACGGGCGCCAACGGGGAGGTGTTTAGAATGTCGTCAGTCATTTCGGTGGGCAGGTATCTGGGGGCGTCGTATGCCATCTCGTTCAGTTTCAGGCGCGTGCCATCGGCGAGGACCAATGTCAGGTTTTCAATAGTGCCGGCGACACGCCCGGGATACACCGGTTCGCCCGTCGGATCGAGTTGGTCATACAGAAACTGCTGCCCTTCAACCCAGCCGACCGCCGTCTGCAACTCGGGTCCGAGGTAATACTTTCCATCGAGAAAGAAGCCGGGGAAATGCGGCGTGCGTTCGAGGCACTCGACGTTATAGCGCTCGCCCGCCCTCATGCCGGTTGCTGGGTCGATCATGGTGAATTCCTCCGTCTGCTGGTCCTGCAATAGAGAGCGAGCTGAATCTTTAGGTTCCATTGGGCTGATCGAGTTTATCTCGCAGTGTTCAGGGTTAAATGATCGATTGGACTGCCTGCTCGTGCAGTTGCCGCCCTCATTGGCATTTGTTCATTCAGTAGCTGACAGCTTTTTCATTGAACTCAGACAGCAGTATGCCGGCCACGTAGTGCTCGAACCCCGGCACGAATCCTGGCTCGATGCCGAGCGGCTGTTGATCCATCACCGTATTGCCCGGGCCGCGGTTGATCCATCACGCGTCAGCCATGACGCGCTGCCGGAGGGCTGGCCGGGATTGAAGTATTGGCGACTGCAAGGATCGCCCCGAACTTACTTCAGCCCCTACGAACTGCCCACGCTGCAAAGCCTGGCAATCACTCTTCAAACAGCCACCACCGACAGCGAAGCGACGTGGTGCATGTTCGACAACACTGCCAGTGGTGCTGCATTGGGCAGCGCGCTAACGCTCTCGGCATTGCTCCGCTGGGGGGGGCAGGGCCGTTCGTCGGCCGCGATGAACACCTTTGAGCGCTCGCGGCTCTCTACTTTTTATTGGGTGGAGACCGACTATGTCTTGTTTGATCTGTGAAAATCCTTTTGCACGAACACTCTGCGCAGGCGTTGGGCAGGAATTTCATTGCCCTGAATGCGGCCAGGGACGTATTTCCCAAGAACTGCTAAGCCTGATGATGTTGTTGAATCTGCAACTGGATATTGGACGCAGCCGCCAATGGCTTAAAGAACGTCGCCAGACCGACCCGCTGCCGATCATGCGCGTGTCCGACATCTTGCTGTGCTGCGCCGCCAAGGACGCAACCGGTCCGGCCACCGGCGCCGAGGGCTAGCCACTCGTCTGTTCGAACGCACGCTGCAACTCGGTCCACTTCCAATTTGTACGGCCCGGAGAATCCGGACCCTTGAGCGGTGAGGTGGGTATGTCCGACGATTCGACTTTCCAGCAACAACACCAGTACCCGGTGCAAGACGCGGTTCCATCCAGACCGGAGCCAGGCACTGATGACCCGATGGCCAATCCTGACGATCCCGGTCGATATGATCCGCTGACACGGCCAGACGACCAGCGACCTGACGACTGGGAAGACCCGGACAGGGACATGCCGGAGGCGGATGAGCCAACTCCGCTATCGGATGACAGACGCTGAGCAACGACAGGGGATGGGAGGTCGGCCATCGGCCTCCCGTTTCCCCAGGTCGCTAATTACCATCCGCCACTTTGCGTTCTATTTCCGCGATTTTATCGCTGAGCTTTTCAGCGTCCTGCTCCTTGGCGCGGGTGGAAGAGGGCGTGATGGCTTCATCGACGCCCTCGGTTTCTCTTGATGTGTCGTGCAGGTCCCTTTCGACCACGTTGACCGGTTTGCCCGACACATCAGTGGAAGGGGCGTTGGATGCTTCATTCACATCGTCATCGTTGTGCATGTCGTGTACCTCCGTTGACTGCGTTTACTCGGTTTTTTCTTCGCCCTTCGAACCGCTCGACGTAGCGGCGTCTTTTTCCGTGGCCTGCGAATCGGCGCCGGAGTTTGAGCCCGAGGCTTCCTCACCCTTTTTGTCGGCCTTCTGCTCATTGGATTCGGCGCCCTGGGCCTGGTTGACGCCGGGAACGGCGGTTGGCGGAACGTCTGCCTTCTCGGCGGCCATGGCGAAAAACGAGCCCGTCGACAACAGGCTCGCGACGGCGAGGGCGGTGATTGTTCTGTTCATCATCCGGATCTTCCTGCGAGGGGTATAAAACGTTGGAAGAGCCGGGCGGGGGAAGGTGCTGAGGCGCTGACGAGTGGCATGGCAAGCACACCACAAATCCCCTTAGGAGTGAGCCTGCTCGCGATAGCGGTGTGTTAGTCGATATTGATATTGAATGTGAGACCGCTATCGCGAGCAGGCTCACATAGCCATCTTGCAGGCATAAAAAAACGCCGCACATCTCACGATGGGCGGCGTTTTCCATTGCGTTGCAGCGTTAGGCTTGAACCACCGGAATGTTCGCGTTCGCAGCAGCTTCACGGAACTCGGCGATCTGGTCGAAGGACAGGTAGCGGTAGACATCGGCCGCCATGCTGTCGATCTTGCCAGCGTATTCCATGTACTCCTCGACGGTCGGCAGGCGACCCAGGATGGACGCCACGGACGCCAGCTCGGCCGAAGCCAGGTAGACGTTCGCGCCATCACCCAGACGGTTCGGGAAGTTACGGGTCGACGTCGACACCACAGTCGAATTCGGCTCTACACGTGCCTGGTTACCCATGCACAGCGAGCAGCCCGGCATCTCCATGCGCGCGCCGGCCTTGTTATAGATGCCGTAGTAACCTTCTTCGGTCAGCTGGTGTGCGTCCATCTTGGTCGGCGGCGACAGCCACAGACGGGTTGGCAACTGACCGTCGACCTGCTCCAGCAGCTTACCGGCTGCGCGGAAGTGACCGATGTTGGTCATGCACGAACCGATGAACACTTCGTCGATCTTCTGACCTTCAGCGGTCGACAACAGACGGGCGTCGTCCGGGTCGTTCGGTGCGCACAGAATCGGTTGAGTGATCTCAGCCAGATCGATCTCGATGATTTCGGCGTACTCGGCGTCTTTGTCCGCCACCAGCAGCTCAGGGTTGGCCAGCCAGGCTTCCATCGCTTGAGCACGGCGTTCCAGGGTGCGTGCATCGCCGTAGCCTTCGCCGATCATCCAGCGCAGCAGGGTGATGTTCGAGGTCAGGTACTCGGCAATGGCCTTTTCCGGGAGCTTGATGGTGCAGCCGGCAGCCGAACGCTCAGCGGAAGCGTCAGACAGCTCGAACGCTTGCTCGACGGTCAGGTTGTCCAGGCCTTCGATTTCCAGGATGCGGCCGGAGAAAGCGTTGACCTTGCCTTTCTTTTCCACGGTCAGCAGACCGGCCTTGATGGCGTAGTAAGGGATCGAATGGACCAGGTCTCGCAGGGTGATGCCCGGTTGCATCTTGCCTTTGAAACGCACCAGAACCGATTCCGGCATGTCCAGCGGCATAACGCCGGTGGCCGCGGCGAACGCGATCAGACCGGAGCCGGCCGGGAATGAAATACCGATCGGGAAACGGGTGTGCGAGTCACCACCGGTGCCGACGGTGTCTGGCAGCAGCATGCGGTTCAACCAGCTGTGGATGATGCCGTCGCCTGGCTTGAGCGATACGCCACCGCGATTGCGCATGAAGTTCGGTAGGGTGTGGTGAGTCGTGACATCGACAGGCTTGGGGTAAGCCGCGGTGTGGCAGAAGGACTGCATCACCAGATCGGTCGAGAAGCCCAAACACGCCAGGTCTTTCAGTTCGTCACGGGTCATAGGGCCGGTGGTGTCCTGAGAACCCACGGTGGTCATCTTCGGTTCGCAGTAGGTGCCAGGACGCACACCGGCTACGCCGCACGCCTTGCCGACCATTTTCTGCGCCAGGGTATAACCCTTGGTGCTTTCTGCCGGCGCCTCAGGCTTCTTGAACAGATCCGAAGGCGGCAGGCCCAGCTCGGCACGCGCCTTTTCGGTCAGGCCGCGGCCGATGATCAGCGGGATTCGACCGCCGGCACGGACTTCGTCCAACAGCACCGGGGTCTTCATTTCGAAGGTGGTGATGACCTCGTCAGTGCCGTGCTTGCAGACTTTGCCTGCGTGCGGGTACAGGTCGATCACATCGCCCATGTGCATGTTGGACACATCAAATTCGATCGGCAGGGCGCCGGCGTCTTCCATGGTGTTGTAGAAGATCGGGGCGATTTTGTTGCCGAAGCAGAAACCGCCGGCACGCTTGTTCGGCACGAACGGAACGTCGTCGCCGAAGAACCACAGCACCGAGTTGGTCGCGGATTTACGCGACGAACCGGTACCCACCACGTCACCGACGTAAGCGATCGGGAAGCCTTGACCGCGCATTTCCTCGATCTGCTTCATCGGACCGGTGACGCCTTGCTCGTCCGGTACGATGCCGTCGCGGGCCATTTTCAGCATGGCCAGGGCGTGCAACGGGATGTCCGGGCGGGACCAGGCGTCCGGGGCAGGGGACAGGTCGTCGGTGTTGGTTTCGCCAGTGACCTTGAACACGCGCAGGCTGATCTTGTCGGCCAGAACAGGGCGGTTCTTGAACCACTCGCCGTCAGCCCAGGATTGCAGCACGCCTTGTGCGTGAACGTTACCGTTTTTGGCGCGTTCAGCGACATCGTGGAAGGCGTCGAACATCAACAGGGTGTGCTTGAGTTCTTCGGCCGCCACGGGTGCCAGTTCGGCGTCGTCCAGCAGGTTGACCAGGGTCACGATGTTGTAGCCGCCCTGCATGGTGCCGAGCAGTTCTACAGCGCGCTTCTTGTCGATCAGGGGGGATTTGGCTTCGCCTTTGGCGAGGGCAGACAGGAAGCCGGCCTTGACATAGGCCGCTTCGTCCACGCCAGGTGGAACGCGATGGGTGATCAGGTCAACGAGGAAAGCTTCTTCGCCAGCCGGAGGATTCTTCAGCAGCTCAACCAGGCCTGCCGTTTGTTCGGCATTCAGCGCCAAGGGTGGAAGCCCTTGCTCGGCACGTGCTTGTAATTGTTGTACGTAGGTCTCAAGCACTGGGTTTCTCCTGTCATACCGCGTGTTGGGCGAAAAGCCGCCCGGGTTGTGTCCGAAAAAATAAAAGTAGGAGCCGTTGCTCAGCGATCGAGGGTGACCACCGTAACCACTGGAGCAACGGCTCCTACAAAAGCTGTTCTGAGCTAGCTTCGATGCCGATTGTCGACACTATCTCGTTATCTAGGCGGAATATAATGATTTATGCGGGGCGCATCAACAGTATTGTCGACACATTTGAGGCGTCACTTAAATGCATGCGATGTGCGGTCGCCTGATCAAGCGAGCAAGATCATGGTCCCAGAGCGGTTGGAGCGACAGATGCAGACCGGATATCGCCAGAGCCTTCAGCTGACCGGCTCGGCCGTACAGTTCATTTCTCCAGAGCCCGGTTTCTGGAAAAACACCCCGTTTTCGTTTTGCCGAAAGCTGTAGTTCCCCAAGACATCCTTGCCGGTGTATTGAGTTCCTGAATAGCTTTGCACCTGGATGAGGGTGACCGAGGTGTTCGCCCATTTCAGGTACACGACACCCGGCTGCGTATTAAAGAAAGTCGCGGCAACCGGCACGTTAAACCCGGCGCAACGAAACACCTGAGGGCCTTCGGTCAGCCGGTCTGGATCCTTGGTTCGCACAATGGCCGAGCCTTGACGCAGCTGGTAGGCACGCTGGGCATAACTGCGGATCGTGCATGCCTTGCCCTCGGACCCGGCGCCACACTGGTTGCGGGCGTCGATCCAGAATTGCTGGTCGATGATGACTTTGTCGGGAGGCGGTACGGAGTGTTCATCCGTAAGCGCCAGGCGATAGAGACGCGTCAGTTCAACGTCCATCTGTGCCAGTTGTGGATCGCGGCAAATGAGTTTTTCTACAGGGGCTCTGGCGCTGGCACAGTCGAAGCTGGTCTTGTAGGTTCGCGAAGGTGATGCGGCATTGGCGCAAGAGAATGTCGCCGCGCTGATGCTGGCGAGCAGGCAGGTGAAAAGGGCCGTGAGCGTTTTCATGTTGACGTCACTCAGATCATTTTCCGTAGGGGACTATAACCCCAAGCGAAGGAAGTTCCACCCAGACACATCGTCTGGGCGATGTTCTTTTTTCGAATCCGCCCTCGGGGCTGAATGAGTCAGCTTCAATACCCCAAACAACCGCAGCGTTTCAAACAGCTGCCGATCTTCTTTCTTCCAGGAAGGTCAGGGCTATCCAGGGCGTGATCCCGATGCAGAAACTAAGTTAGAGTGCTCATCAACGCCTGTTAACAAGGCCCTCCACTCGATTCGTGTCGTCACGCCAAGCGGTTCCTGCGCACGAATCAGGCAAAAAAAACCGTATATCAATCGATACTCAAGAATGAATCGTCCGCTGTTTGTTTCTCTAGATGGGCCCAAGGGAACCGGCAAAACCACACTGTTGGAAGCCGTTACGAAAGCACTGAGGGCCGACAACAAAAAGGTGATCCGACTTTCCGAGCAAAAAAGCGATCCCTATCGGGGTGAAACAATGGCCCTGGTAAATAAACTCGTCAGAAATCCCACCCGCGACTTGGAGTTGGAGGTTTGTGAGCGCCTTGCTGATAGCCGTATCTGGATTTCGCAGCACGTTCTGGCCAAACAGCCAACAGACAGCATCATCTTGATCGATCGCTGGTACCCATCTGATGCCGCGTTTCGCCGGACAATCCCGTTTGCAGAGATTCTGCAGTTGAACATTGATCGAAACGTGCAAGTGCCAGACCTGCATGTCGGGGTTGTCACCAACCCTGAAATTTCGTGGGCAAGGGCAGCAGCACGACGGCGTGGGCTGAGCAGTACGGTGATCCATAAGCTGGAAGAACATGTCGCGTGTACTGAGGCGTTCGAGCAAGCGATTGCAGATTACGGCTGGGTTTTATGCCGTAATGAAGGAACGATCGAAGAGGCAACGATGCAGGTGGTTTCTGAGATCTATAAAGTACTTCGGTGTCACGTAGGCGAAGTTCGTTGCCAGGGTTTGTGTTCATGAGCTTGGTATTTCATGAATACAAGAGAAGACCTCGGTAGAGGTTCCACCGAGACACATCATTTAACAAGTGGGCGATGCCAGATGTTCACAAGCTGCTCGTAAGCCCACTCCGCCGGGCTCAATACGCTAAAAATGAATGCGCTTGTTCATCGATTAATGTTCATGGACGAGGTTTTCCGCTTGTCTGGTCGATCCGACCTTTGGCAGCTACTTAAGCGGTGAGGACGCTGCGGTAGATGGGCAGGGAGTTGCATTGGGGAGGTAATGCTGGCCGATGGTGACATCCAAGCGAGCCTCTTGGTACAGCCATTTAGACTGACCATTCCAAATGATTACAGCTACTGGATCGTCATACCCGAGCCATAGACCGCGCCCTGAGCATTCAGTATTTCGGGAATGGCGGCTGCTGTCGGTTGCGCAGAGCAAGGCAGGGATGTCGGGCCAAGTGTAGGCACGCCCGTGATCCCTTTCGCAACGACGAATGCAAGGTCGCGTACGCTGCCAGTGTGATCTGCAATAGGTTGTCGAGGGTCGTTAGTGCCGGCCCACCATTAAACGATGAAGATACGACCAGGATGCGCCAATACTCCGAAGAAAAAGTTCAGGATCTAACGGACAGAGTCTTCTTGCTCCGAGCCCGGTTCGATGAGGGAAAAGTCATGTTGCAGCGCATCTGATAGATGACTTCAGAGGGAATTTAATGGCGATTCGGTTATGTGCTCATGCTGCAACAGCCTGTTGACTTGCCCGTAGGCGCGCAGTGGAGGAGCGAGGGGCAGAGCGCCCCGTCGTTCGACGAGAGTGATCGTCCAACCGCCTGTTAAGCCTTTGGCCCCGCAGGGTTCCTCACTGCTGGTACCCCAATTGGACACTGTGGCAGAGGATCTTAGTGAGGGTCGTAGTCAAAGCGGCAAGCAGTGAGTGATTCGGTCGGACCATACTCACCATAACGTCCTCTGCTTCGTCCCTTTTCCGAGATCAGATGCAGGTGCTTACGGGCGCGAGAACTCAATACATACAGGAGCTTGTTCGCCGCAATTTGTCCATTCGGGTCATTGAAGTGCGGCACCATACCTTCCAGCAGTCCAAACGCGATGACAACGTCGAACTCGGCGCCTTTGACACCATGGATGGTGGAAACCGTGATGCCAGTTCGTTCACGAAACACTTTCTTGAAGAATGAAACGTGATTGATGTAGCTCGCTCCGTCCTTCTGCAGCCTCTCTATTCTCGCGGCCGAGCTGCTGAAAAATGCCTCTCGGTGAGTCGAGAGTGCTGGAAAGACGTCCTGGGAAATATCGAGTCTCTTGAGCAGATCGGTGAAAGCCTGGTCCAGATAGCGGAGTCCATCCGTTTCATCAACTGTGAGCGCATTGCTTTCCCGCAGTAAGGCGCGTGGTGTTAGCCGTGTGGTGTCGACGCCAAAGCTATCGAGGTCTTTGATTACGTCGCTTGCCCAGCGCATTCGCCTAATGAGCAGTCTCGGGGAGGACTCCGTCAGCACGATCTTGGAGAGCTTGAACCAGAAGTTATCGATGTTGTTGCTGAAAGGGACAAGACCTGGGCCGTCAAATTGCTGGTCGGGTAGCATCGCCACCAGTTTGCGCGTCGTTGAGGCCAGCAAGACCCACTGTGGAGCGAGAACGCAAATATTTTCGGGTGTGTTGCCGTCGGAGAGGCTTGCCTGAATCAACCTGACGATCTCGTCATGCACGTCGTTTCGCGTCGCATCCAAATTGTAGGTCACCTGGCTGGGAAACGTGGCATGTTTGCCTGCGCCGTTGATACTTGTCTCATGCACCTTGTAGTTCGAAAAGTAGTTGATGATTCGATCGCTGGACCGGTAATTGAGGCTGAGAGCCAACTCCTTGATCGGGATCCCGGCTCGGGTGCGGAACTCCTCCACCGGCATTGCGTAGCCACCCAGTGTGCCGTAGATGGCCTGATTCGGATCGCCTACGATGAGCGTCTTGGTCTGTCCGCAGCCTGCACGAAGAATGGACGTCACGAGACTGTACTGGATCTGTTTGGTGTCCTGATACTCATCCACGAGGATGTGGGAAAACACTCGTGACAGCAGAACTGCGATGTGGGCTCTGTCCCGCACCAAGGTGTAGGCGTGCCAAAGAATCAGTTCGAAGTCGATCTGTCGATTCGCTGAAAGCTCATCGAAGTATGCATTCAGAACCTGTTGAATCGTAGGGTGCTTTCGACTGTCTGGACAGCCAAGCTGATAGCCCGTCTCGGTGACGTAATAATCGCAATCCCAGTGAGTGACACCTTTATATGGTGCGCATAGCCTCTCCAGTAGACGCTCGCGATCATGCGTGTCGATCACGCGATAACCCTGAGCCAGGTCGGATGAATAGATGCCGTATGGTTTGAGGATCCACTCAAGGCAGAACGCATGGATCGTACCGATCCATAGGCCCGAGGTGTCGACTCCCAGGTCCTCGATACGTTCTTGAATCTCATCGGCGGCGCGATGGGTGTAGGTAATGGCTACAACGATGCGCTTGTCAGTACGGTGAGATAGCTCGTAGGCAATCTTGTAGGTCAGGGTGCGTGTTTTACCGCTGCCAGGGCATGCAATCAGGAAGATGCTCGACGGCTCGATCACAGCCGCCGCCTGCTCAGGATTGAGGTCCTTCGGATCCCAAGTGAACATCACTGCATTTCCGCAAGGAAGTCGTTGACGGCATCCCCAGGTAGCATGAGGTCGATCGACGCTTTGAGTGTTTCCAAGTCTATATGCCCGTGTACAAAGCGATCCACGTCATACAGAAATGCCTTTTTTATCGAAGGATCCACTGGGTTGGATCCGAACCGACATTCCGCGCGATATTGGAAGACTCGGGCAAGAAGGGGGAGGGGGAACGTGCCATGTGCGAAATGAATGGCTTGCAGGATGTAGCCCGGGATCTGGACTTCGGGAGTAATGTATTCAGCGAGCAAGAGAGCGAACCATCCTTTGCCCTCCTGTTTGGCCATCGTCAACGTCCGGCTGCCCATTTGGCTCAAATGCCCCGATTGGAGCTGCTGCTTCGCTAGCTCCCTGGTGTCATCGTCCTTGTAGACTTCTGGAAGGGTTTGAACGACGGCTTCATGGTTGCCGGCAGCGACAAAGTCGACCTCGAAGGTGTGTTTGGCGTAGAAGGTTTCGAGCCATGGATTTCCCGCAGTGAATGCCGTCAAATCGGCCTGCCGTTCTAAACCGGCTTTCTGTGACCCAGCGGCTTTGGCTTTTCTCTTCGTCATGGCTTCTGTATCAGTTGCCTGAATGGTGATGTCGAAGAACGTCTGGTCCAGGTCCGTGACGATGGCGCATCGCTTTCGAATGCGCAGGTTGTGGAACAGGACGGCTACGTTTTTGAAGCCTGTACTACGAATGTTGATGACGCTGATGCCCAACTCGTCAACGCTTACCCCCAGCACTTGCTTAAGGAGGATTGGTATCAGAATTTCCTCCACATCACCTTCGACGAGTATCACGCTTTTTGCGAAGAGCAGGTTGCTACGCACCGCATCCAGGTAGCGCTGGATGCTGTTGATCTGGGCGGGCTCCAGGCCTTTGGCAGGCTGGTAGGCCTCACAGAGCGCACCGTGACGTCCAAGGATGTTGACGTTGCTGACATTGCTCACTTCGGAGATGTGAGTGGAGTGGGTGGTGTAGATGATCTGCGCGTCGCTGTACGCGATGCGGTCGAACAGAGTTTTCTGGATGTGGGTATGGATGTGCGCTTCTGGTTCCTCGATCAGGAGGAAGTTGGCCATGGCCATCTTTTCGCGCTGGTATTTGAACTCGAGCAGCTTGAGCGTCAGGTAGATGAGGTTGGCCCCGCCCAGGCTCAACTCATGAATCGCGCCTTCATACCCCTCTTCTGATTCGCCCACGAAAAGCCGAAGAGACTGGAAAAGCTTATCGGCTTCTTCCGGCAGGTCGGATTTGATCGAGAGTGACGCTGGCGAGTAGGTTTCACCCGCGGCGTCCTTGATGGTCTCGCGAATATGATTACGAACCGACTGAACGTCCTCCAGATCCTCGATGGAAGTGTTGAGTTCGCGGACCATCTCGGTGATGGGCTCCATCGAGGCGGGGTTGATCTGCCCACTCTTGCTCTTGAGCAGGGTAAGCAACGGGTTCGTACGGTTGTTGTGGAATTCCGCAACGACGTCGCGCAAAGCCTGGATAAAGGTCAGCGATACCTCTTTGGTAACGGAGAGAAAGCCGGGTACCTTCGACCCGATTTCCGGAAACTCCGTTTCTGATGAGAAGTCACACAGCTCGAAATCGCCAACAAGTTCTTTGTAGACTTTTGGGTCGCTGAAGTCGGCCTCGCTTCGTCCCGTGAAAATCGTTTCGTAGTCGTTGATCGTAATCGTGCTGCGGATTTGCGCTAGCTCGTCTTCATCCCAGACATCGAGCGCAGCGAACTTCGATCGAATTTCTTTCTTCGGGCGGAAAATAAGGTTGTAGGTCGCCTTACGAACGGTGGGCTCGTCCAGCACTGCTGCACCGTGGAGGAACAGCGCCTGCACGGATTCGTCGGTGCTGATCTCCTCAAACTCCACACTAATGATGATCCAGTGGCCCTGCCATTGGCCGAGTGAGCGGCTGAAATCAGACTCTTCCAGGCGGTAGGCAGCCCGCACCATCGTATCGTCGAGCAGAAGGCGGATTGCCCGCAGGATGTTCGACTTACCAGAGCCGTTCTCTCCGATGATGGTGTTCACTCCCTTGTGAAACCGGAGAGACGTGTTCTTGAAGTTCCTGTAGTTGATCAGGGTTAGTTTGGAAATGTGCATGTTTCTCCGGCCTGCCGCTCCCTGAGCAGCCTTGGTTAATTGCAGGCGATCATAACGCACTGGATCCAATGCCACGACTGGCGTGGTGACTTGGGTGGCATGGTTTTTTTGGGGGAGCTCCGGCGAGACTGATGACGGTTGCTCCCTAAGGCCATTGGCAGACTTAAGCGGGCTCGAGAGTGTGAACAGCAACTAGCCGCCCGACTCACAGGTCTGGAGGGCCCTTAGAGGTAGCTCCGAGCTGCAGAAAGTAATCGAATTAAGGACAGGGCAGGGCGCTAGAGGATGAGCTGTTTGCCAGCCTGCCTGACTTAGCCATTGATGCGTTGATCGTCAAAGCGTTGGAGGTGAATGAGCTTGAACGCGTTGCAAGTCAGATCCAATCCAAATCGGAAGGGCGATCAACTCTGCAGGCTATCCAGGAGCACCGTGCTGCCGGGAACGCTTACCCCATTGAGACCCGCTCGCTGCTACGCATCTCTTCACGTATATACGGTCAAAGGGCTGGTACATGTCGGTCACTACCTACCAGGCCATCGGCAGGGAGATCATAGGGCCGCACTTAGTGACGTCTGATGCAGCGTTTCAGCAGATCATCAACGGCATCAAGGAGTGGGTGCATGCCGGCTGAAATCGACCTTTCAGTCGTCGAGCGTGGCTCGGTAGTGGCGCTGGCGGGATGCGGCAAGACCCAATTGATCGCCGACGCACTGGCGGCCCATAGCGAGGCCAAGCCCGTACTGATCCAGCCCCATACCAATGCAGGTATGGCTGCGTTGCTCGCACGTCTTCAACGTGCACGAATCCAGAGCCCGCGATACCAGGTGGCGACGCTTGATGGATTCGCCATGAGACTGATCAGCAAGTTTCCAGCGCGCAGCGGCCACGATCCACGGATCCTGCTGCTGGAGAACCGGGCACACGATTATCCTGCCATTCGCAATGCTGCAGGCCATCTGCTGCGCAATGGTCATATCAGCCATGTGATCTCGCGACTGCTCGTAGCTGAATACCAGGACTGTAACCAGTCCCAGTATGCCATGGTTACGTGGCTGGCCCAGAGTATTCCGGCCTGTGTCATGGGCGATCCTATGCAGGCGATCTTTGGGTTTCGCGGGAACGCACCGGTGAGCTGGCCAACTGCCGTCATTCCTCATCTTCCAGCGGTTGGAACACTCAACACTTAGTGGCGCTGGCGCTGGGCCAATACCGAACAATTCGGCCGATGGCTCTTGGACCTGCGCCAACCGTTGGCAGCGGGAGAGGGCATCGATCTTCGAGGCGGCCCGGCGGAAATTGAGTGAGTGCCCATCCGTGCAGCAACCGCTGATGCGCAACGTCGAAACGCTGCGCTGGTTCGGCTCAGGGACGGTGAGTCTGCGCTCATCATCGGCGACGCAGCAAACCCCACCAGCCGATTTCGGCTCTCCAGTCAGACACCAGGTGCCACGGCGGTTGAGAGTGTCGAACTGACTGAAATGATGAGTTTCGCCAGAGCATTTGATCCTGCATTTGACCGAGCGTTGAATGGGGTTATCGAGCTGGCTGCCAGCGTCATGACTGGTGTGGGCGAGGCTGCGCTCACCACACGTATTGCGACCATCCGTGCAGGCCATAACGCACGCCGCCCACAGATATCGAGCAACGAGCTCTGGCGTTTCAACAAGCACCCAGTCTTGGGGCAGCCGCTCATTTGCTCGAAAACTTTGCGAGCCAGGCCGGCACGCACCTCTACAGACCAGAGGTCTTCCGGGCATGCATGAGCGCATTGCGCATGGCCGCCTCCATAACACACTCACTTGTCGAGTCGGCCCTCCACGTGCGTGAGCGTAACCGGCTTCAGGGGCGACCACTATCGAGACGTGCAGTAGGTAGCACGCTGTTGCCCAAAGGCCTGGAAACCGACATCGCCGTCATTCTGAACCCTGCCCAGATGGACGCCAACAACTTGTACGTGGCCATGACCCGAGGTGCAAGACGACTCGTGATCTGCTCAGAGACGCCCACTCTAGGGCGTCGTAGGTAGGCTGCCTGACTTTCAGCGGAATCTTCTATGTTATCTGCTAAAGGACAGGAGTTAGGCGCATGGACTACGTTAATCAGGACACACGCTCCATCAAGCGCAACAACAAAGCCGATGACGACAAGAACGGCTTCATCGTCGTGGATGATCAGAACCCAGCCAAAGCCAGAATCCTCATGGCACTGTCCTTAACGAAAACGACCGACCTCAAGCAGCTCCAAGATATCTTCTTGAAGTACTGACGCCTTTCTCGGCAGCACCAACCCCATAAAACAAGCGCCAGGATCACCTGGCTTTTCGCTTGCCTACCTCAAGAGCCCATCCACTGCAGAAAACTAGTTGAGTGGAATGCGCGTGCTGCTTAACTCAGAAAGCAGTGTGAGCCGCAAGCAAGGCGATGATGCTATGGCAATTTCGCGGTCAGCTTTTGGAGTTGAGATTCCAACTGTTCGCGGTATTTGGGGTCAGCGGTGAGTTCGCATGCCGCTGCCATACTGGCTACGGCCTTTTCTATTTCACCCAAGGCCTCCCAGCATTGACTTTGCTGAACATGATAAATATTCCTTCTGCCTTGTGCCTTTTTATCCTGCTCAACCAGAGCCAATGCCAGCTTCGCAGATTCAATTGCAAGCTTTGGGGTGCCCATGGCCAGTTCAGCCCGGGTCTTTTGATAGAGTACCCAGTGATCAACACGGTCTTGGGGTACCTTATCAATCGCCGCCAAGGCATCTGAAGCTCTATTAGCTTCAATATATGTCTTGGCCACCACACGAGCTAGGTAAGACGTCAGCCGATCACCACGACTGACTTCATCTGCGAAGCTACAGGCGGCTTCGTTGAGTTCGTTGGCAAGCGCCTTTTTCCCAGCCGCGCGAGCCGCAACGGCAACATTTGTCAGGCCCTCACATGCATTCGACCATTGTCGCGCCTCTACGGAGTCAGGACGAATCGTCAGCATTTCTGGAAATGCCTCAGCGAGGGCAAGGCAAATACCACCGTGGTGATACCCATATAGGCTAGTGAGAGCCAGAAATGCCTCATAGAATTGATCGAAGCCTTCCAGCGCCGAAAGCGCAACGACATCGGCGAGCTGTTGAACCTTAGCCGCATCATCCTTAATTTCATTACTAAGCTTAAAGTAGCTCCTAAGCCGGCTAATGGCTGCTAGAGAAACTCGCAGAGGAACTTTCTCCGGCGAGTCAAAAGTGCAGTCGATAAGATATCCATTGGCTACTTCACCCTCTGCCACCATTGTCTGCGAAACACCTTTCTGGGTACCCAAATGGGCAACCTGACCGTGAGCGGCGTGCCAATCGGGTTTCTCAGCCAGCAAGCGCTTGAAACAATCCAGCGCCAGCTCTGGCTTAGCGCATCGACGAAACGCTTTTCCTTGATGGTGCATTAGCTCTGCTCGCACGTCCGGATCAGATGCAAATTCGAGAGCTTGGCCATATTCCTCAGCACATCGCTCGTAATACGCGCCGCGGTCTTCCTGAGCGAGGGTATAGGCGTATCCTTCCTTGGCATCTACGACGCACAGCAGCTGCGCCATCGGCATATCACCAGTGACTGAGGTTGCCTGCAAACTTGGAGCTATATGCTTGGCAGGGTCAACCTGCATGAGTGCGTATGTCAGCCAATCAGGCGGCCTGTTCCCTCTCCGGTGATTCGCAGCCTTGAGTTGAGCGACGGCCAAATGGATCTGGCGCAACATGCTCGGAACCATTTCACCGTGACTGCGACTTACATACTGTTCGATGGCGGTGGCCAGAACGCCGTCGTCCTCAGCTGTCCGTACGGCCCGACAAATAAGCTCATGCACGGAAACGGTTGAAGAGGTCGCAGTTCGGCTGAGAATTGCCAATCTTTGGAGCGCCGCTCGCGTCATTGTTCCAATGAAGCTGTTGAGAAATTTTATTTCGTAGGTTCTGCAGCCACCATTGGCGATCTTGACCAAGGCGTTTCGGTTTTCCGGGCTCAACTTACCCAGCATCAGTGACAGTATGGAGGTGCCATCTGCTTGCTGTGCTTCAACAGGGTTCTCAAGCACCTCTCGATACAAATCTTCTTTGGATATATCGTCCTCGTCACTAAGATTTCGCACGATTGATAGAATGAGCGGTGAGAATCGACATTCCTCAACAAACCTCCGACAAGCGTCAGTAGCCGTTGCCTCGCTTTCATCTAAAATCTGAAACGCTGTTTTATGGGAGACTCGCTCGATCGGGACACAAATCCTGGCCTCCTCCTTACCAGTTGCTCCAATCTGAGAAGTCACCAGCACTCTGCCGCCACGACCGAACCCGGCAGCCAGCTCTGCCTCAAGCTGGCTGGGCTGCAGAGCACGAGTCAGGTCGTCTACGATAAGCAGCGTTTTCGAGGCATTGAATATCCCCGCAACGTTGATGGCGACCCCGCCGCGAACCCGTTTTATCGCGCTAAGGGCTACATCTGGCTTCCAATCCTCTCCGGAAATCCAGATATAGTTTTCGTATTCGTCCAGAGTCTTCCGAACATAATTAATTGCGGCTTGCGTTTTACCCGCTCCGCTGAGCCCATGTAGCACGCAGATCTGATGGCCGGCTGCGAAATGCTCGCGAATCTGACGAAAGAAAATCTCTTCAGCTTTGAAGTCCGCACAAGCTGGCGGCACACGGCCAAAGTATTCGTAATTATCAAGATTTTGACCAAAATCTGGAAAATACTGGCAAAAAAAATCGGCGTGGTTGGCATTGCTCACGGACGCATCGAATATCTGCTCAGCGAGATCGCGCGCGCTCAGAAACCGGATCCGTTCTGAGTAATCTTTGGCCAACTGGGTTGTGTTAAATTTGACGCGGAAAGACGCCGGCTGTTCTTCGCTAGAGACCAAGTAGATTCTCTCGGGAATCCGACCAGCGCAATGCTCTAAGACATGGGTCAAATCATTTCCAATTTTTTCAAATTGAATACTCTCATCGGCGGCTTTTACACCAATAAAGTATTTATCTTCAGTACTGTACTCGCCCACTACTTTGAAATCATGGGAGTAGGTATCTAAGGTGTACCCGACCGGCTTGTGGTCCTTGTTGACGCCACGATGAATAAGGGGAGTACCCTCAATGATTTCGAGTATTCTGTGGCCTACAAACTCGAGTGACACAGCATCGATTTCGACGATTTCGTCGATCAAATCGTTGACAATACGCTTTCGAACAAACTGAGCCATTTACTCCCCCTAACCATCAGATTTAGTGCAGCAACGGGCCGACGTAACCATCGCCTGATCTCGACCTATCCGTCCTGGTAACCCTGGTTTCCTGCCACCAAAGCCAATTGCCCAAAGTATTTTACCTTAACCCGTTAGCGTAACACGGCGATCATTTTGTCTTTACGTTGACTTGATGACTGCTAACCATGCGTTTGGGGAAAAGTAAGCGCAGTGCGGCTTCGTAGCTCCGGACGCAGTAATTGCTCTGGCCGATGCAGTCTCAGCCATAATACGCATGGCTGATGAATGAGATCACGCTGGAGCTGTCGCTGAGGAAGCCAACAACCGCTACCAGCACGCCTACCGAGCAGAGGCTTTTTGCAGTCAAAGTGGTTCTTATAGATCGCACTATGGATTTGAGTTTCTGAAGCAAAAGAATTTCCTTTCATTCTCTAGATTCTTGGTTCGTAAGCCTCCGGCGAAGTCACTTTGCGTGACTCACGTCGGCATGCACCGGTGCGGCAGCAGTTGATCTATCTAGATTGCCAGCTTCGCCGGCAGACTTCGGCGATTGGCGCCCAACTAATCGCAGCAAGTTCAGCGCTACGGCAGTCCTACTTTATCAGTACCGCGATGCCACACCTGGGAGGCTAGCCGTGTGAGCTATTGGAGCAGTTCTCGCCATGCGAATGTGAGCCTTGTTACGCCCCTGAGTCCGCTAGCATCTAAAGCCACTACGACGACGTTCGCAGAACGCTTTTCTCGATCAATGAGAACTCCTAAAAACCCAGTCAAAGCTGACTTGGACTAAGTGTTGAGACTTCTTCTAGGGGCAAAAAGGGGGGGGGGGTAATCCTCATTGGCCTCTAACCAGAAATTGCCGTGATAGCATTATGATCTAAACGCTTTTAATTCACCCGAATATTCCTGGTCTACGCTCGTTTCTGTGTCTCTTCGTCAGATACAGAAGCGAGTTGTACACCTATGGATGCCATTGTTGGTGAGGGCGACGATACAGCCGCCGAATTGCCACCCGAAGTAGTCGGCACTGGACTGACTTGTCTAGTCATGCTTGCTCGTTTCCATAATGTAGCTGTCTCCGCGGAACAGCTTAGTCATGAGATGTGTTGGCCAGATACCTACTAGAAAGGCAACCGCGAAGAAATAGAAGGTGAGTAAGAAGTTGGCTCAGTAGCTGTGAGGACGATCGCTCGGACGGATAGGAGGGCGCATGAAAGAAGACCGCAGACTACTTGACTGGCTGTCGACGCGCCTCAGGCCGCTGGCTTCCGCAGCCAACGCAGCCTGTCTCACCCGGCGATCATTTATCGCGGCATTAGGTGCAACCGCAGCAGCCCCGAGCGCCGCATGGGTCAGGGGGGCGCTCGATCTAACGGAGCCCTCCTATCCGGTTGCACACCTTTTTACGGGATTATTTCACCTTCGATATCGCGGCCTCATCTGGGAGTTTGAACCGAAGGCCTTCGGATCGCGCGCAAGGGTTAGCATCCGGCAGAAGCAGTCGGAGCTTGTCGTGAGGCTCACACGAGCAGAGATGCCAGGCACCGATCTTCGTGTGGATTTTCTGATGACAATGCGCGCGGCGGGTAGGGACTGGACTTGCCGCATTGAGATTCCATCAGTGGCTTTCAGCGCAGAATTGCCATTGGACGCATGGCTGGGAGGCGCTCCGCTCGCCGGCCCCTCTCGCGCCGCTCAATTCTTAGCAGGAACGGGGGAGCTTCGCGTTGGAGCCGGCAGGCTGCTCGTCCGACCAACGAAGATGCTGACGCTTGAATTCCAGGCACCTGCGACCATGGCCGGGCAGGTCCAGGCCGAGGGGGCAGGTCTGATCCTTACGGTAACTCGGCGAGATCAAGCCGCGAATGGCTTGCCCGCCTTTGCACCGGGACAGAATACGACCGCATTCCTTCTTTCCGATCCCATCGTTCAATCAAAGCAATATGCCTGCAAGGGAGAAAGCGGGATAGTGGCGATCCGCCCGCGGTCTTGTCAGACTGTGGAGGGGGACTTCGCCGGAACAGGACAAGGCAAATCCCAGAGAGTGTTGTTCATTGGTGCCGCTGACTTGGAAGCGTCCACCGATGGCACACCTGAGATCAAGCTAAGTCTTGATTATGCGGCGAGCCTGATTGAAGCCAATTTCATTGCCGTATCCGGAGAGGTTTCCAGAATTCCGTTCCGGGTTGGCCTGAAGGGGGGGAGTGCGCAGCTTTGTGGTGGGGACGATGTGCCCGTCTTCAAGGCGGTATTCCGTCCAGGCGCCACTAATGCCATTGAGGCAGCGCTTAAAGTCGAACGGTTGTACTTGCCGCTTAGCGATGGCAACGAAGCAGTTGTTGTCTCAGAGGGCAGGAGTTCCATCCTCCTGACAGGTTCTGACAACGCGAACACAAAACTGCTGATCGAAGGAAACGACGTATCTACAATTCACCTAAACGGCACTAAGGTTCAGATCAGCCGAGGCACTGATCTTCTCAACCTTACATTTCAGTTCAGCGGATTTGAGCTGCGCAGACGTTGGAATGGCCAATCCTTTCTCCGACGGGTCCGCAGGAATGGCATTTGCGAACCTGCAGTAATTTCGCTGGTCCTGCCTCCCCAGCATGTAACCGAGTCGGTGACGACCTTTGATGGAAGCGGCTGCCCAGTTCCCAAAGATGAATACACCAGTATAGCCAGACCGTCCCGGATCGTATTCAAACTGGATCGACAGAACGCGCGACAAGCCCCTTGGCGCACAGTACCGCTTACGATCGAGGCTCTGACTGACTGGTCAGCCCTTACCGGTCATCTCTCGGTGACTCCGCGGGCCCGAGCCGGAGACAGCCTGAGGTCTCAACTGGAGGCAATGGGCCTCGAGGAAGATGCTCTGGAAGGCAATCTTGCCGATGTGCTTGAGCACATCGGTCGTACACTTCGGCCTCCTGCCTTTGACGAGACGGCATTCGAACTGGTGGATAAACTGGTTTTTTCCCCCGGACCGAAGACAATCTGGGAGTTCCCGGAGCAACCGCTAGCGGGACTGTGGCAGCTCTTCAGTATCCGCTTCGGAAGAAATTCCGATGCCAGAATGCGCGCTATCTGGTCGTGGCGCTTGCATGAGGGAGTCCTCCCTTCACCCACGCCGGATTCACTCGTGCAGCGGGACTGGGGCCTGATCGCACAGACCTCTATTGGCGCGCTTCCCGCACTTCGGCGCGGCCTTTCCGAAAATAGATCGACTGGAATCAACGAGGAACTGGCCAAAGTCCCACGCGGTAACGTTGTCCGCCCTAAGCCCTACAAATACCTCGTCGAACTAGATCAACTCATCGAGCTGCATAAACAGAGGCCTCCAGGTGAGGCGCCGGCGAATCCGCCTCCACCGGAAACGGGTATCGCTTTGAACACTCCGTTCGACCATGCCGACATCGCGGTCACGGCTTTCGGGGCAACAGGTCGGGCAGAGTGGAAAGGCCGACCGCCAATGTACCAGCCAACCTCCGCGCTCGACTTCAGGCCGCCACCTCGTGGAGAAGTTGTTTCGGTTTTGGGTACTGCACTAGAGAGACTCTTTTTCTCCACATTCCTCGGCCAGGACGAGACGATCATCTCGGCAGAGACCGGCTTCCTGCTTCCGATCGGGTTCCGAGCAACGCTGTTGACCACGCAGAAGCGTGGATATGTTCCAGATCCGAAACATCCAGGCTCGGTGGTCGGAGTAAACATAGAGCGTCGCAGGATTATCAGCCGGCGTCCGGAGAAAGCTTTTCCGGCACTGAATCAGCCGGATGGAGGACGCGACTGGCCAGCGTCAAGCGTCACGCTTCTCACTGAGGAGACGCCGGTGCTGGTCGATCCGCAAAGTGTCCCGGATGAGTTGTACCAATTGACTCTGAAGCACAACTTGCCTCGTTTTTCTATCTTCTGGCCGCGCATCAAGATCAACGCGACCGAGACAAGAGATCTGGAGTGGAAGGTGCAGATTGAGCGCGACGCCACGCCGATGGCGACAAGGATGATCTTCCTGGACGGTGGCGTGATAGGTCTCGACAACATCGTCGGGGCCGTAGTCGAAATTTACAATCGAGAGGCGCTTGGCGTTAGCGTGTCCCGCCCAAGCTGGCCCGAGGCCAACACTGCCCGATTGTATGGCACACGCCGGCGCTACGCAGATCACAGCGACAAGGTTGATACCAGCTTCGACACTGACAGCTGGCTTCTCGTGGCGCGAGGACGCTTCTTGGGCGGGCAGCAGTCCTACATAATGGACGCGAGAATGAATGGCGCTGACCAGCCGCCTTTCTACCCTAGTGTCCGCAGGACGAAAATCTCGGTCCAGAGCGTTGACCGCATTGTTGGCGCCCCCCAAGGATTAATCGAGTGCATGCCTGATGTGGCATACGTGCAGAATGGTTTCACCGGAGCGAAAGATGATTCGGAAATATTCCTGAACGTCATCAGCCCCAAAATCGCCTTTAGTCTCGTTGGCGTCAGCGACACGACAGTTGGTGTCGCCCAACCGAACTCCTTCGTTGCAGCCCTGTCTCGACGTAATGGGGTCGTAGGAGGTTCGGAGCGTCAGGCCAGTACGAAAGGACTCGTCCAATCGATGGGGTCTGGTTCGACCGAACTGGCCTTCGATTTCGGAAATGCCAAACTGAACAAGTTTGATCCGAAAGAAGCTTTCAATGGCGCTTTCGTCATCCTTGGCGTGAACCTGATAGATCTGATCCTGGTCGGGGTTGAGGATACGCTCGACGAGGGACCGAAGCTTGTGGAGCAGTTTCTATACGGAGTAGACAAAGCCGGGGAGACGACCCTTGACGCTGTCAAGGAAATTGCCAGAGTTGCCGCCGATTACGCAGAGGTCGCCTTCAACAGCGGTGGCAATTGCGCCCCAAGGGCAGAGACCTGCGGCGTACTCGATGCAGCGATAGAACAACTCGACCAAACTCTTGCGAGCGCTGGCCTGAGTTTCGCGGCGCTCTATCCAGACTTCTACAATTCATACAAACAAGCGAAGTCAAGCGTCCCACCTGCGCTTCGTGCCGTCAGCGAGGCCTCGAAGCTAGCAGCACTTTCGGTAGAAGCGAGCAAGGCCATTGTTGCTGTTCGACCATTCACTTCTGCGGTGGCGACGCTGATCGAGAACCCTGTACCTCAATCGTTTGAGAAGGTAATCGACGAGGCTAAGCAGTGGTGGCAATTGCTGCAGAACGGGCTGAGGGGAGGCCTCGGCAGCCTCCTCGATGCGGTCGCACAAAATGTATTTAAGAACACGCTGATCCCGGCCTTTGAATCTGCAACCCGTGATGAACTCGAACTGTGGCTTGGTCGCCCCGTCGCGCCTGGCGACCTGACGAAACTGCTTTTCGATCCGTCTGCCAGAGTTGAACTGGCGAAGGCATTTGCCTACGAGCAGATCGGTGCGCCTCTCGTTGATATTGCAACCCTGTTAAGTGATCTGCTTCAGGGACTACGTGGTCACGTCATACTGGGGCGACTCTCCCTGGAGCGCCGATTTGCGGCGTTCTTGCGCCAGGCTGAGGACGCCATCCACAGCCGTCTGGATCCGAAAACGACAAGCAAAATTTCGGAGCTGACCCAGCAGGCTGTCCTGGCGTCCGAGCTGATATCGGCCGTCGAGGTGACCCTTAGAACCTTCCCGACCCCAACAAACGCCAGCCCAGACAGCCTGAGAGACTATCTGCAAAGGCTGCCAGCCAGGTTCAGAGCGGCCGTCACAGATGAGTTTCGCAGAGCTCTTGCAAAACACCCGGACTGGTTCATCGCATCGCCGGAAAATACGGTAGAAGCCATTCTTTCTGATTTCGTGGGGGCGGCGATCGAACCTATTTCCTCCGCGGCCGAGCTGGCCGTGAAAGAAGCAAGCGACGCAGCAATTGCTAGGCTAAGCCAGTATGCAGTCGAAGCCGATCGTCAGTCCCAACTCCTGACGAATACGTTGGTCACCGTTCTGACGGGGGTCGTGGACATCGAGGCGACGAGCCGCATATCACGGGCGGCCACCCAACTGTCCGGATGGTGCCAAGGCGCTAACGGCGCCTTGGCGTCGGCAGCCGCTTTTGGGGACGGACTTCTTGGCGACTCCGCAACGATTGCCCAGCGCATAGCCGATCTCATCGAGACTACGGCGGATGTACCAGCGCCCACCGCGCCGCCACAGGCGGTGAAGGCTTTCAATGAAGCTCGAAAGGAGCTTCTGCTACGAGCGAATGATCTGGTAAAACTTATCGCAACACTTGAGTCGGCAAGGTCAACGCTGCGCAATCTGGCGGCGACCGACGCATGTGCTGCTGGGGCGGTGCTGGTAAAGTCCGTTGACCACGCCATCATCGCACGCAATGCAACAGTGCCTACGCTGCTTGAGATTGGTCGAGCGCTGCAAAAAATGACGATCGCCAATAACGCTGCGAAACGTGCTGGTATTCCAGCCGTTAGTGACGTAGAAGAGTTGGTGCGCAATCTGCTGTTGGACCTTACGACGATAGGTAAGGTTGGCAGGTCAGGGGCGTGGACCAGTGTTTCAACGGCAGCGACGAAGCTCAAAAGTGACCTCGGTCAATTTACGGGCTACATTACCAGCCTCGATACTCGACTGCGTAGCGTCGAGGATGCAGCAAACGATCTCCGCAAACAGCTTGCCAGCGCCGACCCAGCCACTCTTGTCGAGATCGTGTCACGTATCTCTGCCGACTACATCATGGATGAGCGCCGCCTGGCTGCATCTCTCCTGCAGACGGTGATGTTCTCCGATACCACTCTGATGAAGGTCGAGGCAGCGACCTTGCCGCTTCTCAAGGAGACTGCCAAAGCGCTCGCAACTTTCGAGGGCGCTGTCGCGTTGAGCGCTCGCGGGGTAATCAGCAAAATCAAGACCGATCCGATCTTGAGCTACTTGATCAGCCTCGCTGCCCCTGGAGATTTGTTCTCTTCGATAGATAAGCTGGATATCGAAGTGAAAGCGTTTAAGGATGTTGGAACTGCAGGAACGGTGGACGACGCACTTGCTGCCGTGAGCCCTGTCATTAAAGAATGGCAGGCGAAACACATCCCGTTGCTTGAGCTGTTCGATCAGCTCCTTCACGTGGTCGATGTGTTCTTCCAGGGCAATATCGACCAACTCATCGGTGGAAGCATTCGTGCGCAAGCCGACGCGCTCAGGAAACAACTCAATGACGCTATAAAACAGTTCGTTCCTACCCAGATCAAGACCGGATATAACTGGAACACCAAGCTTGGGTCGAGTGACTGTTTCAAGATTGAAACAAATTCTCCGGGAGACATTGATGCCAACCATCTGACCCTTTCGTCACAGATCAGCTACGACTTTATTTCGAACACGTCCACCGCCGAGATGAGCGGCAGGTTGCACTCTTTCGCCATCATGCTTCCGGATATGGCGACGATACACTTCGCCCCAGCGACTTTCTCAGGCGGTACGGGCAGGAAGACCGCCTTCGATGTGCAGGTGCTTTCAGTCGAGCTTGGCAAATATCTCAAGTTTCTCGACGAGTTGAGGGCGTGGATGGCGCCGAGCGGAAACGGCGTCTACGTCGTACCCTCCCTCAGCGGAATTCGCGTGGGCTACCAGTTCGCCAGCGACCTGATCATGGTCGGCAACCTGCAATTCATGAACATAGCGATCGATGTCTTCGCCGATCTTCCATTCGGGCCGGGAGCAGCGAGGTTTGGGTTCAATTTCGCAAGCGAGGAACGGCCGTTCATCATCGCCTGCCCACCTTATGGTGGCGGTGGTTATCTCCAGATTGAAATGGACGCCCGCGGATCGATTGACAGACTTGCGCTTTCATTCGTATTCGGCGCCGCAGTTGCGTTCAATTTTTCATTCCTTACAGGTTCCGGTCGAGTTTCGACTGGCATTGCGATGATCAAACGCGGTCCTGGCTTGACGATTCAGGCGATCGTGGAGGCTGTCGGCGAAGGTCACGTTGCCTGCTTCTCGCTTTCGATTTTCATCCGCATCGTTCTTCAGCATTCGCCAGAGGGGAATCTGGATGGGTCTGCAACCTACAGCTTTTCCTTCAAGGTAGGCTTCTTCAGCGTCCGTTACTCCGTGACCGCCACGCGTCACATCGCCGGACCTGGCGGTAACGGAAAAAGCCAGCACCAACTTCATACGAATACCCTTAACGGAAAGAGCGCTGGTCGTCCGGTCGAAAAACCGAAATTCACGATAGGCACAAGCGCTCCCGTCAAGAACCGCGCCTGGAAAAAATATCGCCGACACATCGCACTGGATCTGATCGATGACAACAGATGAATTAAATGCGCAGTCCAACGTTCCAGCCCATGTTGCCATCCTTGTGGTACCACATGGGGTGGCGCCTAACGGGGATATGCTGCTCGGCCTGCAGATCACGCCAGTGCCGCCAGAGCTCGGAGGCTACCTCAACACGGACACTGTCAATCTCGCGATCTGGCCTCAGGAACTCCGGACAAAGCTCAAGCAGATCCATGTCCATCTGGGGGATGTGACCACGAAAGGCGGCTTCCTTGCAAAAAAACAGCTGCTACCGATTGCTGCCTCAACCTCTTGGAGCAATCGTGCAGCGGCGGCGGCCGACGCGCTCTGGGGTGAGACGTTCAAGGATGGTCAGGTGACCGACCTGATCGATGCTCTTAGGGAGGACGCTTTGAGCGGACCGTCGTTTGCGAGCAGTTCGGGCATCTCGCCATTGATAGACTCCCACCTCCTCGCAACTGAACTTCATATCGATTACAGAACTCGGGTTCTTAAAGAGCTGGAGCACGGATCAATCGCCGCAAGGCAGCTCACATCTGATAAAGAGCGTCTCAGAAAATGGTCACCGCCTGGGTCGGCGCTCGATAAGGCTGGCGAAACGATTGAAAGCGCCGAACTCAGCAAGATACGTCAGGCCCACAGTGATATTTTGCGCAGCTACATACACAGCGAGGAGGGGGTTTCACTTGCAGCCAACACCGCCATGGCACAGTTAAGGGCAGGACGGTTTTCGGTTGCAGAAATGATGGCTCGCCATCGAGCAGAGCAGCTCGACGGGACAGCGAGCGTGGCTCTTGAAGATCTCATTAGTAGTTTGGCGGCAGCCTCACCTGGTCGTCTGGACAACGTACTGGAAGAGTTCGCTCTAGCGCGAAACGTCCACTGCGATATAGTCAACCCCCTTCCCCTGAGCACACAAAAGGAGATCGCCCGCCGAAAATTCTCCAGCATTTTAACGTCTCCGAGCATCGCCACCTTTCTGGCGGTGAACGCTGAACTTCGAATCACGAGAGAGCAATGGGATTTGGCAGTTGGGCAGATAAAGGAGGGGGCTTCATATGGAGCGGTGGCCGTCTCCTTTGACGGAACTGCACCGGGAGGGCAGGGATGGACCGCATTCGTACATGGAGGTGAGGGCGGCCCGAATTTCTTCGGCCCCTGCGACCAGGCAGAAGCAATTGCGAGAGCTGCTGTACCGAATGCTTCGATTGTTGCTGGCGTGATCCGTTTGCGGACGCAGTTCGACGGCGAGCCGCGCTACGCGTTGCATGCGATAGACACGGTCAACTCGACCATTCGGCGGATGGACTTCGCTCGCCAAGCGCTTGCTGCACTTCGTGAAGGAAATGTGCCGACACGAAGCGAGCCGAATCCTATTGGTCGAGCTATCGCTCTGGTTGACAGAAGCATCCATTCTGCCTCCGAGCAGTCAGTGAAGCGCCTGAAGCTGTTACAAAGCGATCCAGACGAGCACATCAATTTCGCAGCGGATCTTCTTCGCGGTTATTCCGTCATGTTCGCGATTCCCCGGCAGCAGACGCCAGACCTCAAGTCTCTCGCAACCGAGTGGCGAACAGCTATGGGGCGAAGCATCACATTTCGCTCCAAACAGCAGATCAATTTAGAATTCATCGAAAAGAACGTCTCCCCGGAAAGGGAGTTTGGAATCACGGAAACCATCCCTGTACAGCAGGAGACAACGGACGAAAATGGACTTACCAAGCCCGTAGTTTCAATGCCGCAAGAACTGTTTTCCTGGCATGGCGGGAGCCTGACGGTCGCGCTGCCTACTGAAATTGCCAGCGCGAGCGCCTCCATAAGCGTCAGTGAGGATCTCGCGGTCTCGCGAACGTACAACCTCCCTGACCCGCCGGCCCACGGTGAAGTCGATTACCGGCCGCCTCCCCTGCGAGACGGTCGCCGTTACATAGTTGGTCTCGTGGCTTCGTATGTCGGCGGGTGGGCATTAAATATGCGGGATGCCATTGCCGCGCATGCCGAGGATAAATATGGTCATGTTCTTGGCGGTTCCGCGGGGACGCCTTTCGAGTTCAGACGGCCGGACAAGATCCCGGCGCCGCTCATACTTCTACCGCATGACAGCAGCATGGTTACCTTTGCGCGGGAGAAGGACCTGCAGGGCGAGTCCCTTCTCGTGCTTGTCGTGCGATCGGGTGACTCTTCCACCTTGATATCTCGCAGGTTCTTCTATCCGGACGCGGTCAATTTCGATCAGGCGGAGCAGCAAGATCAGTTCCGGGGGGTCATTGAGGATGCACCGGCAGGCGCCTTTAGAGCAGACGTCGGCGTACTCTGGCGACAAGGTGGAGGCAGTTTCCCACTCGCCATGGGGGGAAGGATTGCAACGTCGCCCATTGCGAAGGATAGCAACAGCCGTGGCCAGGTGCTGAAGTTCATTACCTCGCCAAAACCGCAGAGAGAATATTACCCGGACAGCAACTCACAGTTTCTCCGGCTGCACCTCGCGACCCAGACTCCGGCAGACTTCGTAAGCCCGACGATGAAGCTGCCAACCCCATTCTGGACGGATGGGAAGCGACCTCGCCAAGCCATGCCTGTGCTGCTTGAGCTTCGCCGGATCAATGCAGATTCCATTAAGCCACGCGTCACTGTGAATCAGGATTCCTACACATACCACGGTGTCAAGGTCCGACGAATCGTGGTGTCGATACAGCCGGCCACGGTGATTAGCGCGATGGCCGTTGCCGAGCCAACACCTGCCGTCTTGCTCCAAAATCATTTGATAGGGGAGGTGTTACTCGAGCACACCCGAGGTCTGACGCCAGCCAGTCAGCCCCCGGAGAAAATGGCTGAGATTCTGCTTGCAGTCATGCTTCAGCAGCAAGTCATCTCAAGTCTCAATGGCTTGCAGGCCATCAGGCTAGTTCATGCTCAACAACGACCAGAAGCTCCTGCATTCATTGTCGACCAGGGAGCGATCACACCTGTTGTCGTGACTGTCGCTGCCGACTCTTCAACGAGCTCGGATCGAAAGTGGATCGATGTGGTGGTTGCGCGCTGGGCGATGCACAATGATCGGTATAGCCGCTGGGAAAGCGACGAAGGTGGATCAACGTGTTTCTTCGTCGGGTGCGTCAACGTCGACCCAGCAGCAACGGGTAAGCTACGTTGCGAGGCGCATTGGGAGGAGCATGGACCCGAGTATTTGAAAAAGAACTCCGCAAAGAGCTATCGATACAAGCCCGGCTCCAGCACATGCCTGCTTTTCGATGTGTCCGACATTGACAGCGCGACAACGGCCACCCGTCTTGATCTGCTAAACAACCAACTAGTGCCGCGGCGGCTTGCCCACTCGTTCCCCGATGGTCGCGCACGGCGCCTCGTAGCGAGGCTGGTTGCCACGTCGCGGTTCACCGACTACTTCCCAAGCGTCAAAGACTGCGAGAGCCTCTCGGCTACACACGAGATATGGGTGCCATGCACCTTTCTCCCACCCCCCCCAATCGTTGCAGGGATCTCCTTCATGCTGAAGGAAGATTATCGATCTGATGGTCATGGGCGGTTTTCGTTCACACGTACCAGTAGGATACGCATGGAGCTGGGCACTGATGTTTATGTGTCCGGCGAGGGCGAGAAACTGGGAGTCATTTTCCGGGTGGATGGAAACGATCCCTGTGATCTCTTCACGCCGGAATTCGAGCCCTACGCTGATGGATTCACGATGGAAGGGCGTAATCCACTTCACAACTCGGTTACCCGTGGCCACTTGGGACCTGAGCGCTTCCGCAGCGGTGAAACTGTCGTACGCGGGATCCTCAAGGCGCAGAGACCAGGAAGTTCTGCTATCGGAGGAGACGGAGGAGTCCCCGTCGACATACTCCCGCACGAACCCAGCTTGGACGAGAAGAAAGGCTATTATTGCGACGTCGTACTCGACCCGCAGAACGCCGCTCAACGAAGAGCCGATTTGGCTGCCGGAGCGCCTTACATGCCGTTCGTCCATCTGGGCTTGGCTCGTTACCAGAAGCATGCCGTCGAGGGGCTTCAACTCTCTCCTGCAGTTGGCCGGGACATATGGCTTCTTCCCTGGCGCCACGGCAGTATCGAATTCTCGGACTCTCGCAATTTCGTTCTCAGAATAGAGGGGCCGATGGTCGACGAAGATCTCGCCACATCTCCGAAGCTAGAAGTGACTGTGCTGCACAACGAGGCCGTTGGAATCGGCAATCTGTGGGTGCCGGCAAGGGGGAGGATAGATCAGCTCTACGTGGCTGACCTTCCGCCAATTCAGGCATCTGGAAGGACCATTTGGGAGTGGAAGGGACGACTTCCCCATTCTCGAAGACTTCGCAACTATGGAATTCGGGTAAGAGAAAGCGCGCGGCAGCGAGACGACTACACTGGAAAGATCGAACAGCGTCGTTGGGTACTTAATATGACAATTGATCTGTGGTCGAGACGAGCTGGAGGCCTAGTGGAGATTGTTGAGCCACTTCCAAAATGAAGGTTACAAACCTTCAAAAAGGCAACTTCAACAAATTAATGTCGATCAAATAGTAAATTAATCAACGCCAATCTCATGTTTGCAGAGAAAGCTATAGGAGGACGAAGATTATGCGCGAACGATCAGAGTTTGATCCGTCGAAGATCAATTCACAACAGAACCGTCTACCGGCGCCGCCACCAGCATCAGGTGAAGACCTCGTCATCGGCGAGCCTGTTGATACATCGATGCTCGATGCAGCGCTCGTGGTTTACCTGACCTTCGACGGATACACGCTTCGGTGGATTGGTGCTCAAGCCAAGGAGTGGGTCGCATTCTCGGGTGTGGCAGGCGAAAATGCGCGTGAGTCCGAGCAGGATATCGGGCCGACGCCGCAAGGACATTTCACCATTGACCCGGCCGATATTCAGTACCTCGTGGAGGGACCTGACTGGGGGTCTCACAGAGTTCGCTTGCAACCGGTAGCCGCAACCGTTACTCGCATGCGGGACTGTTTCAAGCTGATCCGAACCGGGATGTACATTCACGGCGGCGATGTAAAAGGGACGAAGGGTTGCATCGAACTGAACGATAACGCGGAGGAGAAAGCTTTTTTTGCCGCGCTTGCGGCGTACGGCCGTCCGATCGACCTTGAAGTGAAATATGCCGGGACGCGAGAACTGGCGTACGAGGCCCCAGAATGCCCCTATTGAGTAGGTCGAGCGCGGCGCCCTCCCAAAGCGAGCAAGTTAGAAGTTTGAGGAGCGTTCACAGGCACGCAGCTTGTAATCGAAGAGCGCTAAATCACGCATCTTCTCTGCAAGCTGAAGTCTTACGCAGATGGCCCAAATATCTCTGACTCGAAGGGGGACTTTCTGCCCGACTAGCTTTCCGTTGTTCCAAGGCTGATGGGTGTAATCATCTGTTTGATGGAAGGAATCGAGGTGCCGATCTGATGCGACCCGATTTCGTCTCCCTGCTTTCGAATGTGAATAGAAATGCTACGGTCATCTTCAACCTTGGCAAAGGCTACCAATCCGTTCTCTAAAGGATGAATTCGCACATCGTTTTCTCCTCCGGGATAATTAACTGCCTGTTGAAAATCGCTTAGAACTGCTATCACTTTTACTGCTGTATGCACCCATGAACCATGCTGGCCCGTCATGTATGAACTGCCGCTCACCAGCACAACCGCCATCATCAGCGAACCAAACGAATGTAGCATTGCAGTTGCGGTGGGTCTGGGGATTTTCTTTTTTAGGCCCACCACTTCCAATACAGGGGCGAGCATCTGTATCGAATTAAGTGTCATCGTATGGATAAATCCGACTATGACCATCACGAGCGCAAAGAAGAGAAGCGCTATGGACGCAACGGTAATCAGTGCCGGGATGTAAAAGGCGACGATGAGAAAACCGACTGTTACGTCAAAGCTTTGTGGCGGTAAACCTAACGACTCGGAAACAAGCGACCGAGCCATCACCGTGGCGATCAGAAGGACTACAAAATGAAGAAGGGCCACGGCGGTTTTCCCCAGCGTACTTTCCCATACAGCGCTGATCCATTGAACCGCTGGCATACACCACGAAATGAAACCTCCTACAACTCCGACTGATCCAATTATTACGGCAATATCCATCGCAAGGGCGCCGAGCCAGTGTGACAGTATCATTCCGAGTAAGAAGGTCGTCATGGAAAAAATATAAAAGAGGTTAGACGCGGATATTTCGTTGTATTTGTGTTGAATCCAGTCCTGCATGATACCGGTTACTCGCTCTTGGAAATCCGCACAAATGTTGATAGTTGAGGGGCGTGCGTGGCTCGCCTCGGGAACAATTGCTTCTGCCTGAACCTAACCTCGGCGATTAAACCTGCTGTTGTGCAACAGTGGAAAAATCGTTCGTTAGTTGTGGTAATCGTCCTATGTATTTGTCGACAAACTAGAAGTGGCACTACTATCTGGTTCGGTAGTTGACAGCGGTTTTGAACGCTTTACAAGAGCAGCTCTTCCGTGAACTGTGCAAGCCAAGCGCTGGCCATCGACGCATAAGGAGCTTCCGGCGCGGTGGCAGCCTTCAATTCGGTGAGCAAGCGATCTTGGAGAAGGCGAAGTCGTGTGGTGACACCTGCCGCAGGCGTACCCTCCAATATGCGCTGTGTGGCGGGTTCCTCCAGTGCGGTGATCGACTCAGCCAGTTCAGTGACCAAATCACCGAGGAATTGTAATTTCCGTAACACGCGGTTGCGATCTTGGAACAGCTTCAGGCGGTTCAGCCCATATACGTAAATAGACGAATTGGCGCGCGCTTGCTGTTGCGCATTGCCTACGGCCACGATCAAACCCGTGGGCAGCTGTGGATCGATGCTATGCGCTAAATACGTGGCAGGATCATCTTCGCAAGGATTGATGAGTAGCGGCAATTCTCTGGAAAAGTTAGTGGTCTCTGCCGTGGCGCGCACGCCCGTGTCCGCGAGCGGAAAGCTATCTTTCTTGCCTGCTTGTCGGGTCCTTGTCGCAGCCGTGCCCGCCAGCACTACAAGGCTATTCGATGCATTAGCCAGAACCTGACCCCGTTTGCGGTTGCAGTCAATGCACGACGGCAGCAGATTTTCCCACTGCATGGCAATCCACCAATAACCACCATGCGCGACATCATCCGCCACCGCACCTTTGGGCCGGTAATGCTCGATATCTACTGGGGCAGAGGCCGCATAGTAGGTCTCGCAGTAGGCACACTTGCCGTGGAACAGTTTCTCCAAGGCCTGTCGCACATCGGCGCCTTTGTAAGCCTTGTACTTAAATTCCTTCTTCTTTGTGCCTGGGACCGGCGCAGTGGCGCGGTGGCTGCGGGCATCATCTAACTCCAGAGGTCCAGCGCCACCTGCTAGCAGCGAGGAGGGGGGAGGCACTGAAAATCGGTCAACGGGACGCATATTCAAAGCCTCTCTAGGGCAGACAGAATTTGATCCTTGGCTGCCTGCCGCAAATTCCGCAACCGCTGGCTACTGGCGGCACGGCGTTTCGCCAGGTATTCACCCACGGCCAGTTGGACAATTTGATGTACTTCGCTCGAGCCAATTGGAAGGGCGTTAGTGATATCTTCATTGAAGTCCTGCAACACTCGCTCATCCTCCGCGCTCAACTCACCATTAGCGTGTGCCGCCATCAGATCGGCGATTCTCGCTAAGCGACGGTCAGCATGCGCATCATCGGTAGATAGCATCTGGAAGAAGTCAGAGGTGAGCAGTTGCTCAAGCCTCAGATCGGCCACCGGGGGCAGGTCGGCCATGCTTTCAATGGTGATCGGCATCTGGCGCTGCGCCTGGCTATCAGCGCTAGCGATGCGCTGCAGCACCACCACTTCGCCTTGCTCCATGCCCCGCAGGCACAACGGGTCATGGGTGGTGACGATAAATGTCATGCTTGGCAGGGCTGCACGTAAACGAGACATGACTTGGACCTTCCAGCGTGGGTGTAGGTGCGCCTCGATTTCGTCGATCAGTACGACCCCTCGGGCCGATTGAAAGCTTTCGAAGCCGGGGTAAATAGTTGCGTTCATGAGCCCTTTGAGGATGTCACAGATCATTGCCAGCATTGAGCGATACCCGGAAGACACAGCGTGCAGCGGGGTACGATTGAAGCGGAACGCGCCGTCCGGTTCGCTGATGGCCGTCACCATGTACAGGATATCGCTCTCCTGAGCGCGTTGGATTACATCGAAATCGCCATCTATTGCCAGCACTTCGCGTAGGGTACGAATCACCATGTCGAATCGATCTTGTCTAAGCTGCCTTAGCCAAGGCTCAGGATTTGACAGCACGTTGCCGTCGAACAGATTACGGACATGGGCATGCGGGCTTGTTCGCTGGCTGGTTCGGGTGAATCTACGAAACGCGCCATAGGCAAACACAGGGACTTGCTGGTTATCTAAGTTGCTGGAGTGGCCGTGGGTTTGCTGGTCGATGGTCAGCTCAACCCAGTGTTGATTGGATAGCTCGATACGAATCTGTGCACGAGTCGCCTGATCACCGCCGTCCACGCCGAGCTGGGCAGGATCCATGACCAGCTCAGCCAACGATATGTTGAGTGCGTTCCGAACTGCTGCAGGGACTAGCGTCAACGCGACAGCTTCAAGTATGGAGCTCTTACCGGTGGCATTTTCTCCCAGAATCACCAAGGCAGGGGCCAGAGGCTCACTGCGCGCGAGCGACCGCGCCGGTGCCCCCTTGAGCTTAAGATCAAGCTGCTCGATTGCTTTGAAATTGCGGATGTGGATGGCGGTGATCGATTCGACGACCGGCTCGGGCGCCATCGCCTGTTTGTCGCTTGCGTGCAGCCTCGCATCTTCGCGTTGCAGCATATGGTGTGCTTGCGCCAAGAGCGTCGCCGCGTCCCGGGCTTTCGCCCATCGGCGAAGCGCGGGACCAACCTGCTTGGGCGTCGGGTTACGCACGATTCCATTGACAGGAAGATGGTTGAGTAGCCGACGAAGCAGCAGGTACCACGTCCCGCCAAACTCAAGAGTTGCAAAGTCGACCAGTCGATCGATCCTCGACAGGTCTGAGGGTGTGGTACAGCTGCGAAGCTCCTCCAGGCGCTGCTGGTAGGTGATATAGCGCTGGTGACGTCGCTCCCCCCGATTCAGGTCGAAATGGGCAATGGTGTACGCTCCTCGTGTCGAGCCGGGCAGTAAACCGCCATCCAAGGCCGGAATGAGGTGGCCGGCAAACTGGCGTACTTCCGTGGGATCGAGGAGCATGGCTTTTTCGCTAGGCATGCCAAACTGCCAGAGACCATCTCCGCTGTTCACATAGGCCTCAACCCGCTCACGGGTCGGTAGCGGGCAGCGACTTCCTCGCACCGCAAATTGGGGCTCAATCGGTACACAGCCGGGGCAGATGGGGAAAAGGTTTTGCCAGGCATCTGCTAGCCAGAGGTAGTAAAGGTGGGCGTCACTGGACCGAGACATGGGCAAGGCATTACCAGCGGGCCGGAAGCGATGCACTTCCAGCCGATCGCTGGCCTCACAAAACGCGCATCGCTGCCTATTCAGGTTTGCCAACGCTTCACGCAGGAGGTGTTCGTCTTCATTGACGCTAATGATGGGGACACTGGTTTGCGACCGTCGCCCGGGCTCAATCAGCCAGTATTCCAGCATCGATTTGCGCGATGCCTGGGTTAGCGGTGACTTCAGAATCGCGGGAGGCTGGCTTGGCCGCTCAAAGTACTGCACAGGGGGTCTCCGGCGAAGAAGTGTCGACGGCGTTAATCACCGTCAGACGACGCGCAACATTGGCGACCTCATCTTCACTCCACAATGCTAGATCCCCATCTACCGTAGCGCGCTGCAGAGCAGATGCGCGCATAAAAGCACGAAAACGGGGATCCGGGTGCGCAACGGCAAGCTCGAGAATGGTTCGGTAAGTCGCCTCTTTAGGTAATTCGCTAAGCAGGCCGAACAGGCGCTCCCTGGCATCCTGTGCATCATCACGCAGCGTTGGGGAGTACACACCGGTGTTAGCCCGATTGAGGTCATCTCTGGCGCGGACCACGCGATGCACCAGCAAATACAAATCCTTCAG
Organism: Pseudomonas sp. URMO17WK12:I12; assembly: GCF_000514395.1. Classification (NCBI taxonomy): domain Bacteria; kingdom Pseudomonadati; phylum Pseudomonadota; class Gammaproteobacteria; order Pseudomonadales; family Pseudomonadaceae; genus Pseudomonas; species Pseudomonas sp. URMO17WK12:I12. The sequence continues at coordinate 222,839 of NZ_AZVV01000007.1, read as the reverse complement.
GATACTCGGTGTCTGGAATCTGCCGTTACCTTTGACCGTCTCACGTCTTCCGCCCAGCAGCGCTACACTGAAGACTTCGCCGAAGCGCTCGGCCTTTGTCGCGGAAAGCGAGCGGAATGTATGCTTAAGAGGTGGTAACGCCAGATAGGGGTCGGCGTGCACTCGGACGGCGTGCCAGACCGGCAGTAGTTGAGGGGGGGTAGAAGGGTCGCTAACCTTAGCCGCCGCCAATCCTGCTATCCGCGTAGCTGATATGTCCCCGGCGGTCATGATCAGTCGGCAGTAGTTCAAGCAGTCATGGTTTACGACCTGATGCTTCGATATCCACTCATAGATTGCCGGAGCTAAAGCACCATGCAACCCTGGAGCGTAGTACACCAAGTTGTGTAACACATAGTAGGAGTTTTGCTCGGGCAGGCTACTCTGCAGTTCCCATTGAATTTCCGGGTGCAAGACGTTCGTCACCGCAAGGGGATACAGCCGGCATAACGGTTCAAACCATTGCGGAAAACCATTGATCTCCCAAAGTGCGTATCGCAGTGCAGCTTCCGCTTCCGCGTTAGTCAAGTGAGCAATGGCGCTCTCGCTTTCAAGTTCAATTTCAAGGCCGGCCAGGCCAAACATCACCGCCACGGGGATGCTATTCGGCGCGGCGCCTTCTGAACGAGTATCTGGTTGGTAAGCACGCCAGAACGCAATCGCAGCATCGCGGTAAGCCCCGGCCACCTCGTTGCCGAACTCTGGGATCAGTGCACTCCAGTTAGCTCCCTCAGATCGCTTATATAGGCCATTGCCTGCTCGGATATGTTCCATCAAGTGATACTGGATTTGGCTCAATTCGTTCGTTTTAAGACCCGGCGGGTGACGTACAATCTTCGGGTTATCCTTCACTCGAGCGACGAAGGCGTCCCAGTCCTTACTCCGCTTTTTTTTACGCCGTGCATAGAGCTGCTGGTGCTTACGCTCTTGTGCTTGGAGGCTCAAGGTTGCCGGGTCTGGTGGAGGGTTGAGCCACGCCTGAAGGGTGGCCTTTAGCCCGGTATGGTCGTGCGTAGCGACAAGCAACTGATCCAACCAGCACTGCGGCTGGCTATTTTCCCTATAGGTCCGATAAGCCCGGGCAAGGGCTACGTAACGGTCATCTTCCTGAGCTCGCTGATTTATCCACGCCAATGTTCTGGGGAAACTGGCTTCATCGAACGACCAGAAATGCCCTGGCCAGGTCACCGGCCAATCATCCCTGAGCGGCTGGCCAGTCCTCTTGGTCTTCTTCCGGCATTCGGCGACAGTCCACCAAAACAACGCGTCATTCAATTCGGTCCATTGGGGTACTAGCATGTCGAACGTCTTCCGCGCTTCTTGAAGCTCGGCACCCTGCCAGTGGAGAAGGGCAGGTACCGCCGAGAGGAGGGCCAATGATGTCGAGGACAAAGCGGCCGGAGCGCGCACAGCAATCAGGTGTTCGACGCAGAGCAAGGCGGTGGGCATCAGCCACTGATACTCTTTCGAAACAGCGCAGTCACCCCGTTCTATATGCGGCGTCTTTTTCAGAAGTCCAAGCAAGCCCTCGGCAAACCCATGGAGTAACTCAAGTGCGTTAGACTTACCGCTCAAGGCCAGCCGTTTAACGAAATCGGCCAAGCTGGAAGTGAGTCCGCTTGCGTCATATCCGTCATGCTTTCCTGATCGATTAAGGGTCTGCAGGATGAACTCGCTCGACTCCTGTTGGCTGGGTGCATACGAAACCAGTTCCGAGAAGACGCCTCGCGGAACCGATCCTTCGCATGCCAAGATGTCTTGCCACAGCTGAAGGAAGCGCTGAGTATCACTCAGTGCTGCCACCGCTCTCACCGACACGATCCGAGCATACAGGCCGCGGCCGGACTCGACAGCGATGTTCGCCAGCGGCTCCACGCATCGGAGCATCTTGCCCTGCCAGGCTAAACGACCCAGGATGAAAATCGCGTCGTCATGCTTCGCGTGCTTGCCAATCAGCTCGAGGGTCAGGGCTTCAAGATCTAGGCCTGCGATTCGTATGATGGCGTCATTGTCCAGTCCCCGAATCGATGAATTTGCATCAGTGATCTGTTCAATCACTCGCGTCAATGTCTCTCCTCGAGCTGCAAAAGGCAGTACTGCAGCATCCCCTCCTTCAAGCACAACATCAGGGTAGTCACGGATGACCCTGTTTCGAATGCTCTCGTCGAGCAGAATCAACCAAGGCAGCAGCGGACGCATGCGTGCACTCAGTACCGTCTGCTCATACTGCCGACGAAATATCCATGACTCAATTTCGCTGCGATTCGCCTCGACTCCCAGATGGTTGCTGATCCAGCGCGCTGCCAGCAATTCTCTTATTTCGCGATGGCGGAACCGAACCTCGCCATAGACGGGCTCGCCAAAAATTCCGCACATCAACAGGGCATTGAGCTCAGCGCAGGACCATTCCTGGAGTAAGGTGTCCGGTTTGATAGCTGCCTCAGAGCCACTTTCTTGTATCCGCAGGCTCGAAATGCCGGTCAATACAACACCTATGGCCAAGAGTTCGGCACCCTCTTCGAGGCGAGACCGCGTGAGAGTCGGCAGATCCCGGGCGGCTTGATCAAGTTGTCGGGCGATACTCTGCTGCAGGATCGTTAGCCTGTTCGCAAGAGCATGCTCGGCGTTCCATGTGCCGATCAAATCGCGCAAATCAAAGGGAAGCCCAGCGAGTGTGAGAAGGTTACCGCGCTCCAGCTCTTCCAGAAACACGGTTGGGTCCAAGACGCCGCTGTGCTGGGCAAAAATCTCAATGTCGTTAATGCTCAGCGGGGTCAACTGATAAAGGCGCAGGGCGGACAGCGGGTCATCGGCTGTCTGGGTAGTGTAGTGCTCAGCCGCAACCTCGGTATCTTCTGCGGGATCATCGATGCCATCGGTTTCGAGCGACGTCGTCTGCGGGGCAAAGGGGAGTAACTCTTCCAAAAGGGCACGATCAAGTTGCGGCCGCCAGGCATAGGGTCGGCTTGACACGTACACATGGGCGCGTTGGCTGGCTGGCCCAACCTGATCGGCAAAATATCGCAAGGCCTGCTCAAAGGCTCTCGCTTCTGTCAGGCGAAGCTCATCCACTGAGTCCAGAAAGAACCAGGCTTCATCCGTACCTGATAGCCAGGCCGAGAATGCTTCTGCGGTGCCTATCTCGAAGGCTGTCTCGAAGCGGTCGCTTATGTCTTCGATCCGGATAAAGAATGCCGCTTTGCCCTGGTTTTGCAGTAGGTTTGCGGCCCACTGTAGCTCGTAGGTTTTACCAGCTCCAGCCTCGGCGAGGATGACCACCCGGTACTCCGTAAAGAGCACCTTCCACGTCTGATTTTCACCGTGTGAAGATCCCAGCCACAGTTCGCCTAGAGGTAGATCATCTTTCTGATAGGCGTCTGGAATCAGACGGAAATGCCGGGTTAGCGGTACTGGAGGCATCTGGCGTCCTTGCAAAAATTTTGGGTAATCAGCTGATTGAGATCGGCTAGCGGTCTAAGAGCACTTGTCCTGCCTGTTATCGGCGGGATGGAAACTTGTGATGGTCGGAGCTACCTGGCAATCGTATTGCCATTGCAGTCCTGGCTCAACATCCTTGGAGGATGACCAGCAGACACTCAAGCAGTTTAAAGCGGATTTGACAAAGGTTGAGAAACAACTGGCCTGACGTCTATGGCAGCCGCCAGTTTCGCCAACGGCTCGGGTGTTACCGCATGCGCCGAAGCATGAGCCGTCGTGGAAACTGTAGGGACAATGCGCCGATGGTGCGTGTGTTTCGCAGCTTGAAAACTGAATGGATACCAACCGTGGGTTACATGACGACACAAGAAGCGCACCGAAACATGAATCATTATCTGATGCATCGGTACAACTGGATTCGGTCGTGTCAATTCAACGACGGTCTGGCCCCAGCTCAGGCCGAGAAAAAACTTAACGCCGTGTCCGGGATTAGTTGACCACTGCACGCTCTTGTGGGGATAGAGAGTGAAGAGGGAGAGAGGTCGACGAAATCAAGATCGATCCCGTCGGCGGCTTGCGGTTGGTTTAGCCGACTCTCATCAGTGATGGCTGAAGTCGGACGACACAAAAAACAGCAGCACTGAGTCTATATCACTAGGCCGCCAGTGTTCTTTTCCGACTACGCTCCATGTTCAGCTACCCAAAGAGGTGGTGCGACTACGGTTGGTTAACACACGGAGCAGTCATGTCGAGTCTACAAGCGGAGTATCAGCGATTCTTGGTCTACTTGGCTGATCAGCCAGTTCATGACGACGTGCGTCGGATGGCGAACCTAGTCATGATCAATCTGCAGCATCTGGCGGAAGTAGGTGCGCAAAGGCGAGGACGTTCCAGTAGGTTGGCTCCGATCGCACTCCAGCACTTGGCTGGAGCTGTGACCCATTTGCCGGAGGCTGCTCAAGTCGCTCAGACGAATCGCACTCACTTGCGGTTGGATCGTTTGGAGGTTGGCCCGTTTCGCGGGTTCATGCAACCTGAAGTCTTTGACCTGAGCCACGACATCACACTGGTTTACGGGCCGAATGGAACGGGGAAAAGCAGCTTCTTCGAAGCTCTCGAAACCGCGATGCTTGGCTCAATCAGTGAGGCTGAAGCAAAGCGCTTTGATCATCGATCGTACTGCAACAATGCGCGCCTTCGCCGCCATGTAGCTCCACGCCTGCTCTGCTCGCTCAATGGTGAAGCCGCTACCCAGATACAGGCTAACGAAGAAGACTACCGGTTCTGCTTTGTGGAAAAAAATCGGCTTGATGACTTTGGTCGAATAGCCGCCAGGACACCAGGTGATCAGCGTCAGTTGATCGCTACGTTGTTTGGTGTTGATCAGTTTAGCGAGTTCGTCCGCGGCTTCAACGCCACTCTTGACGAGAACTTGAACATATCAAGCGTTAAGGCGTTTCAGCTAGATGGTAGACGTAATCAGGTCGCGGCCTCCCAGCAGACAATCGACAGCTTTCAGCAGTGCCTTGTGGGACTTGCCCAGCAGGAGGAAGCCCTTGCAGCACGAATTCATCCAGGTAGTACCTATCAAACGTGCAGTGACTGGATTTTCGGCACGCAGCAAATACAGGGCCGATTGGCGTATCTTCAGGGTGTATTGGAATCCCCTGTTCCCTTGATTCATGGATGCACGGATGCTGGTCTTGAGGAAAGTCGGAGGCAGGTATATCAGCTGCATGCAGCGAGCCAAGCTGCGCAGCAAGCGCTCAATGCACGGGCTAGCGAGGTCTCATACTCGAACCTGTACGAGGCTGTCCTTCAACTTGCGGAGGGCGCGATTGCTTGCCCAGCTTGCGGTACCCAGTTGGATCGTGTCGCCCAGAACCCATTCGATCGCGCGCGGGTAGGACTCGCTCAACTCGCTGAGCTCAAAACGCTGCAGCAACAATCAGAAGCCGCTACCAATAGCTTCAACGAATCATTCCGCTCACTGCATGCTGAAATGCGGCGTGTGTGCGATGTCGCAGTACAGGTGTGTTTTAAAGAACTTCAGGCAGCACAATTACCGGAGCTTCCGCCGACCACCGTTGGTAATTGGCTTCAGCCGTGGATGGATGAAAATGAAAGGGCATGGCAAGCACTCTTGCAGCTAGCCTCCCTGATCGAGCAAGCGGATGCTACTACTCGTCAAATCACCCAGGAAAGGCAAGCACTGGTACAAGAGCGTATGCGGCTTGACGGTTTCAAGACTGAAATTGAGCGCTGTAGGCTGCTGCGATCTCAAGCCCTCGCTGAATTCACTCAGGCACAAGCAACGATTGCCCAATTCGAAGCTGACAACCAGCAACTGATCGAAGAGGTCGGTCGGGAGCGCTGACACTTGGCCATAACAGGCGCATCAAGGCAGCTTATGATGCCTACTTACCGCAGCTACAGTCGTACCTTGCGGCGTTGCCTAGTCAGCTGCTTCAGGGACTGGGTGAGAGCGCGCGCGAACTTTATAACTCGTTTAACCGTGAAGATCCTGTACCCGCACAAATTCATGCCCTAAGGTTGCCGCTCGCAGAGAACGGAAAAATAGAAATCGAGTTCGTAGGTCAGCCAGGCGAACTTTTCGATGCTCTGATGATCCTGAGTGAAGGGCATATCCGGTGCCTTGGTCTAGCCATTTTGCTGGCAAAAAATCTCGCAGAAAATTGCCCTATAGTGATCTTCGACGACGTCGTCAACGCCATTGATGATGAGCATAGAGATGGTATATGGCGTACCTTCTTCGAAAGCGGTCTACTCGATACCAAGCAGGTCATTCTGACCTCGCATGCAGAAGAGTTTCTGCATCGAATTCAGCAGGAGATTGGTGCTCAGCGAGCGGCACAAATTCGCCGGTACCGGTTCCTTCCCCATCAAGGCGAGCACCACCTTCGGATCGATACAGATCCACCTACTAAGAACTATGTCCTGCTCGCGCATGCTTCATTGGTGGCAGAAGAGAAGCGTGATGCATTGCGCCATTCAAGGGCTGCGATCGAGAGTCTGACTGATCGAGCTTGGACTTGGCTCGGGAGGCGTCATGACGGGCGGCTTGAGCTGAAACTCGCTGGACCGCGAGCAAATTGGGAGCTTAACAACAAGTGTATAAAGCTTCGGAGTGGTTTAGGTAGGATCCAAGGCCCAGCCCAAGGCGTGGTGGAAATCCTGTCCGGGCTTGATGCGTTGCTACGGGTAAGCGGGACTTCTATTGAATGGAGTTACCTGAACAGCGGCACGCACGACTCACAGCGAGATCACGAGTTTGATCGCGCAACAGTGAATACGATTGTGAGCGCAGCTTTGGCTATGGATAACGGACTTGAGGCTTTACGAAATGGTTAGACCTCATGGTTTTCGCAGAGCTCATGGGCATCCAATGCGGTGCCCATACTGCTTAGAACTGCCGACTCATTCGCTTGCAGTACCGAAGCCGCTTAAAGCTGGAAAAGGATCAGCGCGGGAAGCACCGGCATCCCTTACGCTGGATCATGGTAACCGCTGACTATTTTGGCTCCTTGCAGGGCTGCTAACGGTCATCGCCTTCGTGATGGCCAGCCTATATGTCCACCTGCTGACCTCGCTCCAGCAGCTGGGGCTTCCAATCGTCACGGTGTTGGCGGTCGGAATGGTCATTGGGCCCGCCCAGATGGTGGCCAGGGTGTTGGAAATTTCTATAGCGCGGCACCCTCATCCGACTTGGTCGGCTCGCGTCGGTATCCTTGTGAGCTTACTTGGCATCTGCCTGTTCATCCTTGGCGCGCCATGGCTGGCATTCGTCGCTGCAGCGCTTTACAGCGTACCTATGGTGCCAAGCTGGGACAGAAACTCAACCTGCGCCCCGTGTTCCAGGAGTTAGGTCGGATAATGGCCTTGCTTCCTCTGCTGAAGGCACAATTCTGGCTAGCAATTTGGTCGGGGTTCTGGGTGATGGGCGAAGATGACAGACTTTGCCTCCGGTGGCGTGCCAACAAGACAGATAGCGAGCCCCAAGACGATTGAACTTGTACTCAGAGGAGCTCTTCTTGGATTTAGCTAAGCAAGCCAATCAGGTAGGATTGCTGACAACTGCTTTACCCGGGCAAATGGCCGGGTAAAACCACTCCATGGAGGGAATCGATGTCCGACCAAACCCGTCATCTTTCATTGTTTGAGGAGGACTACCTTCTCCGTGAATTGGGCCCAGTCGCGCATGTGCCGCAGGTGGCACTTACTGAACTTGTGGCCAATGCCTGGGATGCTGGTGCGAGCAAGGTCGACCTAATTCTACCCTCTGAGCCTGGTGGCACGCTGACCGTTGTCGATGATGGTCACGGGATGTCGGCCCAGCAGTTCAGCAAACGATGGATGACGCTTCGGTACAACCGCCTCAAGCATCAGAGCTCCAAGGTTGAATTTCCTAAAGGCAAGAACTCCAAACTCAGGAAGGCCTACGGGCGCAACGGTGTTGGCCGGCATGGGCTTCTTTGCTTCGGCGATCAGTACCAGGTAGAAACCTGGCGCGACGGTAAGCTCAGCACCTTCGTGGTGGGTACAGAGTCAGGGCCCAGCCCGTTTGTGGTGCGCTCAGAGGAGTTTGCCGAGCGCGATGGCGCAGGCACGCGTCTGTCCGTGTCGGTCACCCGCAAGATGCCGGATGCAAAGGAAATCATCACGGTTCTTGCCGCGCGATTCATTCATGACCCCGGGTTCCAGATTCGCGTAAACGGCACGCCTCTTACCCTGGCAAAGCTTGAGCGGCATGCGCGTACACATACCCTGAAGTTGAGTGATGGCCGTACTGCAAAAGTCATCGTCATCGACTCAACGCAGCAGAACCATTCATCCATCCACCAAGGCGTGGCGTTCTGGGTCGACCACCGGCTCGTAGGTAACCCCTCGTGGGTAATCGGCCAGATCGCTAACTTCGATGGACGGACACGATTTGCCAAGCGCTACAAGGTCATCGTGGACACCGAAGGCTTTGAAGGGCACGTGCTTCCAGACTGGACGGGATTTCAGTCGACGCCAGCCGTCGAGGAGCTATTCAAGGCAGCTGCAGACTGTATCAGTCAGGTAGCGGATGAGCTGGCCGCTGAAGTCGTAGAAGCAACCTCCGAGGATGCTCTGGTACAGAACCGTTCAGAGCTCAAGTCTTTGGGCCATGGCGCTCAACTCGAAGTGACGGAATTTACGAAAGCTGTCGCCCAAGCACATCCTATGGTGTCTCCAGACTTCCTCGCCACGGCGGTGAAGGCAGTCATCAACCTGGAGAAATCCAAAAGTGGGGCATCCTTGCTTCAGAAGCTTGCCAACCTGCCTGCGACTGATATTGAGGGCCTGGACTCCCTCTTGGCAGACTGGTCTGTCAAAGACGCATTGCGCGTGCTCGACGAGATTGATGGCCGGCTCTGCGTCATTGAGGCCATCGCCAGGCTTGCGGATGATCCCGATACAGATGAGCTACACACCCTACACCCTTTGATTCTGCGATCCCGTTGGTTGTTTGGCCCCGAGTTCGAGTCGATGGAATACTGCTCGAACATGACGTTGAAAAGCGTTGCGAAGCAGCTCTGGGGGGATGGCGACGCTTCATTCATCAACGAGCGGAAACGACCTGACATCGTGGTACTGCCAGATCGATCCACTGTACAGCTGGTGGGAATCGAGCATCTCGACCCACAAGATGCCTCGGTCGCCCAGATGCAGAACATTCTTCTGATTGAGCTGAAGAAGGGTGGATTCAAGCTCAACCGCCAGGAGGTCAACCAGGCCGACGGATATGTTCAGGACATCGCTGGATCAGGCTATATCAACGGTTCCCCGTTCATTACTGCCTGGGTAGTAGGGCAATCAATCGCTGCCGGGGTGGGTACCTCCAAGACGGTGGGTGATGAATCACGCAAGTATGGGCAAGTGCGGGCCACCACTTATGGCGCCTTGGTGAGCACGGCCAACCTTCGACTGATGCGTTTGCGGAAAACCCTGGAAGACAGGTACGACGATCTCAAAACGGACACGCTCCTCGCCAAGGTACTATCGACACAAGAGCAGGGCACGCTCGACCTGGTCGAATCCAATGCCGCTGAAGCAAACGACGTCGCAATCAAGGAAGCTGTCTAACCTCTACCAGCTCGATAAACGTGGGTTTATCAATCAAGGAGTTTCCGTGCTACAAGCTGCGACCGGAAAGCTGTTCACAAATCGCGAAAACCCACGCCGACAAGATCTCAAAGGGGTGATTTACACGAACTTGGATCTCGGTGCTGTCGACCGGTTAAGCTCCAGGATCGGAACACTGATCAACCTGGACACCTCGCATACCCCAGCCACATTGGGCTATGAAATGACCGAGTATATGGAAGCGGCTGACCCGGAACCGGGAGTCCTCGTTTCCCGCTCGATGGGAGCCTACATCGACGACTTTGCTGACGTGGCCTCCTTCAGTTTACAGGTGATTTGCTCGCCAGATGTTCACGTTGCTGAACGCTTACTGCGCCAGCGGCTTCGACCAAGTGAGCGGCAGCCCAGTGAACGGCTAGCGCGCTTTTATGATGCGTCAGTAAGGGCCACTCAGTCCGAGCTTCAGGATTTCGAACAGTTTGCAGACCAATTGATCGGTTTGCAGCGCACCACCTACCTGGCTGCGGTCCAGGCAATCAGAACGTACGTGGCCGCTGTACACAGAATGAGCGATGACCTCAACCTGGCATACACCCTTTTGGTCATGTGCGTTGAGTCGTTGGCCCAGAAATTTGATGGCCACGAGCCGCAATGGACAGATATCCCTGATCAAAAGCGATCTGGGGTGGATGAGGCACTCACTGGCGTCAGCGAAGAACACTCGCAAAAGGTCAGGGACGCAGTGTTGGAAGTCATACATCCGCGCCTTGGCTTTCGATTTGTACAGTTCATCCTCGTTCACCTGCCGGCGGATTACTTCTCTGTTCAGGCTGATGCCCATAAAAATCCGATAGGGCGCCGTGATCTGGAAGCAGCACTGCAGAACCTCTACGGCGTCCGCTCTAGCTATGTCCACACGCTCAAACCTTTGACCAAAGAGTTCCTCCACTTCGCCAGCCACAGAGAAACGTGTGAGGACGACGGGAAGCTCACCTTCACCTTCCAAGGGCTATTCCGCCTGGTAAGGGCGGTGATCATCGAGTTTGTCCGCAAGGCCACGAAGATCGAGCACGAGCCGAGCAACTACGAGTGGGACAATCCCCACCTCTTGACGCTGAGGCTCGCCCCCTCGCTGTGGATCTACAATCCCCCAGGCTTTGACAGTCAGACATCGAGACGCTACTTCCAAGGCTTGGTAGAGCTGCTTGACCAATGCCTGGTTGATTACCCAAACCGCAAACTCCATCGGCTCAATCATGTGGTCGAGAAAGGGTTGAGCATTCAGCCCCAAATGAGCGAAGCACAGAATGTGTCTTTCCTCGCCTTCTGGTATTTGTCCGACATCTACCTAGGACGTGATCCAACTGGAAGAAAGTATTCGGCCAAAGAATTGGAGCTGTTGAACAAGCCGAGTGTCGATTCCCTTGTCGCGCAGGCATTGCTTGGCAGCGACTCGGAATGGACACCGGTTGACCACCAGCTCCAGCTGGATCGCTATTACACGCAACGCTACAAAAAAAATGGCATCAGGGTGCCCACTAATGTGGAAGCCTGCATGGCTCTTTCACTGGCTGAACGGCACAGGAGAGTCGGTGATTCGACTTCTGCCAATGCTGCACTATCTGCAGCAGCCGAAAACTTTCCGCACCTCATCCAACTGCGTACATTGGCGGCTGCATTCGATCAAAACACCCCCATCGCCTGGCTTTCGATCATCTATCCACGCACCACCCTGCAGCGGGCTGACCTCGAATGCGTGGGACTGTGATTGGCCATTGGGTGGTTTCCTAATGATGATCCGCTTTCACGCATCAGTGTTTATGCACACAGGTGGTGCCACTCTCGCAGCAGGGGTTACTTCGGGACAAGCGCTGGCGCGTGGCTCGATAATCTTCCGTCAATGATCATGGAGAATGCGATGGGTAACCCCTCCGCCGCCCGAAAACAGTTAAAAGTGACGGTCTGCAATCCCTTCATTCCCCCCGTGGAATATCGGCAAGAGATGGTGCTTGCCTTGGAATGCATTGGGAAGCATCTCAGCCAGCGTGAATTTGAGGCGCTGGTGTACAAAAAGCTTCGCCTGGAAGATCCAGCGCCGGCGGAGTATCAATATCTCCAGTCGGCGGTCGAACTCACCGTATGCACTCACTACGCCCTAAATTTCCCCAGTGATTTCGTCTACGAAGACAGCGTGGTGCCGCCTCGTGATGTCGACTGTTCATTTCGCAGCGAAGGGTACAAATTCAACGTCGAAGTGAAGTGTGCTGATTATGCGGCCAAGCATGAGATCGACTCGGGTAGCGAGTTCATCATCCGGGCGATAGGACGACTCTCAGACTACAACGATGCAGTCGCTCAGCTTCAAGAGACCTTTGCCATTGGTGGTAAAACCTTGGCGAAAGGGCTCCACATGGACAACAAGCTGAAAGACTATTTATATGATGCTCATGGGAAATTCCCTGATGCGGCAGACCAAAGCCAGTACAACGTACTCGTCGTCGGATGCGATGATCCGTGGGACATGCAGCAATGGGAAGGCTATCTGACTGGCCAGCAGGGGCTATTTACCGACGACTCTTTTGCGGATGTCACGCGCTACGGCAACGTCGATCTGGTCGTACTGACCAATCTGTACCATCGCCACAAATCGGTCGCGGACAAGGACAAGCTAACCGGGCACTGGACGTTCCCCAATGCCTTTTGCCTTCTGTATGAAAATCCCAAATCCAAGAAGCCCAGGCAGATGTTCTATGCCTTTTCCAGGACGCTACGTTTTTACAACAACGAAGTGATCGAACATAAGATAAAGGGCGATGCACCTGATTCTCTCAAGGAGCGCCTAGCCATTTCCCATTATGTCGGGCAGGTGCTGTGGTCTAACGGGCAATACACCTTTCAACCCAAATCTGGGAAGTCACGGCAGGGTGGTAACGAGGCAGACGAGACGGCCAGGTCGAAAGCGCAGCCTGGTACAGAATTGTTGCCAGCCGGGTCGGCACTCGGTGAGTGAATTGGAACCGAATCAACGGATGGTCTGCAATGCAGCGAGCGCTGCGATGATGGAGGCACCTCGTGCGCACTTTGGAATACGCTCAGCCCACCGAGCAGATGAAACTGACGGACGTTATGGATCTGGACAGCGCGGCGCCTATCGAAATTGGCAGCTTCCTGACCCGCGAATTGTCTTTGGTCATACGGGACAGAGCGAAGCTGGCGTCGCGATTCCTACTAGATCGAGACATGCCCTGGCTAGTTTGCCAGCTGTGCGGCGCCGCGCTTTTGCTGGTTCGCACCCAGAATCGTTTTTTCCACTTCCGACATCACCCGAGTATCGAAGGGCTTATCAAGTGCGATATCTCGACCAAAGGTGAGCTCAGCCCAGCCCTGATCACTGCGATCAAATACAACGCGCAAAAAGAGAGCCAGGCACATATCCGGCTCAAAGGGATCATTCGCGACAGCCTGATTGCCGACCGATCGTGCGGCGAGCCCCAGGTCGAGAAAGTTTGGAAAGGGCGACCCGTTGCCGAACGTGCTACCTGGCGCAAGCCAGACGTACAAGTGGCCAGGGGCGATGAACGCATCGCGTTCGAGGTACAGTTGTCGACGACTTTCCTGACTGAGATCGTCGGGCGGAGGGAGTTCTATCGGGCCAATGGTGGATCGATGATCTGGGTATTCCAGAATTTTGATCCCAGCTCAACCAAGACAGCAGAGGAAGACATCTTCTTCCTAAACCACCTCAACGTTTTCATCGTCAACGATCGGACGCTGGCACGATCGAGGGATACCGGTCGAATGGCATTTGATTGCTGGTACGCTGTGCCCGGATTGATCGGCCGTACCATAGTCAATGAATGGAGGCGGGCTGAAGTGTTTCTGGACGAGCTGACGTTCAGTCCGGAGAAGCAGGTCGTGTTCTACAACGACTACCAGACACAGAGAGAGGTATTGGAGGCATCGGTCAACACTGACGTGCTACGCCGTGATTTCCATTCTTTCTGGACGGAGTACGGCAGGCAGGACACGCCAGAATCCCGAGTGCGTTGGGTCGATCTACGCGAGCGGATGGCAATTGCGTTTCCAGCTATCAAGCTCCCGAATTTCCACTGGACAGATCCTTTTCAAGGGGCAGTATCCATTGTGTTGAGCGCGCGCTACGGCCGGCCCATAGGCTACCGATTCGAGCGCCTGCTCAATGTCAGCAACCAAGCGTTCGATTCCTACAAACCTTTTCTGCTGCAGTTCGGCTGGACTCTGGAAATCTTTGAGCAGAATAAGCTGTTGGCCGAGCAGGACAAGAAGGGTACCTGGGCGAAGCGACGTGCAATAATCCGCACCGGATTCAAGGATCGGGATGAAGCATATCGACCCGATCTCCAGTTCAACCTGCTCTTCGCATTCCTGGTGCCGGAGCTCAAAGAACGATTGATCAACATGCGTCCTTGGTATTCACCAGGGCTTCGGATTACCGATCTGTGATCGCCACTGTGCTGAATCTCTGTAGCCATATTTTCAGCACCGCAAGTTTGGCATATGAGGATAATGGCAGGGAAGTCGCTTGCTTGGCTTGCGCTCGATCCAGGGCGCACCTTCCCCTCTACATATCGGCTCTGCTCTACAGCTCATGACTTTCTGCCCACGCTCTCTCGAATAGCTGCGAGCGCGTCCGGATATAAAGTTCGGTAGAGTGAAAACCCACTCCTGACTCAAGCTTGCCGGCCTTTCCAAAGTCGCTGCTAGAGACCCAGACAGTATCAGGAGCCACCAGGACGGCTTTCGCACCTATGTCATGGTGCACAGCGATCCGGAGCCAGGGCCTCGCTGCCTTTAGGGCTTTAGCCCCGGCAGTGGAGTCTGCGTGCGCAACTATCCAAATGTCTCGGGGGCGCTTATCCAAAATTTTCGTTATGTAATCTATATCAGGCAGACCACGGGTCAGGATCAAGATTTCGCCGGTGGCTTTGCTGATTTGACTCAAACGTGTAGCCCATGTCGACGCGCCAATGGACATCTTTGCGTCCGTGCATGAAAAAGCGAATCCGCCGCTGTCATCGCTGAAAGCCATGCCATGTCCACCCCAATTGTCTAGTGCATTATCGTGGCATAGAAGACCGTATGAGGTCGATAAGCTTGGTCGGTCCTTTTACTCCATTCATTTAAGGGCTCGCGGGTGACAGCCTGTCTTGCAATCACCGAACGAAATCCCATGGCCTAGTGTTCGCGGGAAAGGCCAAATAGCATTCCTCGATCGGCATCCATTTCATGATTGTTTCTTGAACATCAGTGCTACCACCGGAGTCGGTTTCATCGAGCAATTGGAGCATCGCGATCGACGCGGTAGCGCTGTTATTTAAGGAGGGTAGAAATCGAACCTTTGCCTATCGTGCGAACTCTGGTGGGGGAACGCGTTGACGTCGCGCTCCAGCAGGTTTTTTCATCACCTCTTTCAAACGCTGAGCAGATTCTTCTAGCTCGGACGGCGAAGCAAGGCTAACGGCAAGCATTAACGCATCACGGCGTTTCCGTTTACCTTCCAAAATTTCAGAGAGGCTATTTTCCGGCTTTACTGGGTGCTTCATCGCTGCTGACCTCGATCTTCGGATCAAATTGGATGCTAGCACAAGCCTTACAACCCACAGTCTTCCGTTGATCCCCTTTGCTTATGGAACGTAATCCGTCAGATGTTCATTTCATCTCGCTTGGCAGTTCCGTTCGAATTCGGGAAAACAGTTCGTCGAGGGAGACCGGATTGTCCTGAAGCAGATAACAACCTACGAGGATGGTCAGTGGATGAACATCCAATACAGATGCCAGTTCGTCTACCTTCTCGATCGTAGGGCTCTTCAGGCCGCGCTCCAGGGTGCTGAGATATGTACGACTGCTGACGTCGGAAAAATCCTCCTGCGAAAGCTTCCTTTTCGATCTCAGCTGTTTCAGAGCTGAGCCAAATGCCTGTTTCAGTTCCATATTGCCAATCTCGCAAAAGGAACGATGAAGCCTTTTCGAACTCTATAGGGCTACAATCTATAGTGTTCACTTTTGGAGTGGCGCTATGTTTATCACTCACAAACAAGCAAAGATTTTCCTCGACGCGTACCTGGGGGATGACTCTACCCAGTGCTGGCAGTACGTTGAGCAGACCACTCATTGCCCCTGGTTTTACGTCAAAGTAGGTCGACGACAAGGCAGTGAAGCGTTGACTAACATGGTTATGCTCCCCAGCATTTCAGCCCTTGAGCAGTTACTTAATGAACAAGGAGCAGACATCTGGGTGTTGGATGTACAGTTGGTTTCTCCGACTTATCTGAACGGAAGTGATGGGTGGAAGATGGAGAGGCTGTTAGAGGTGCGCGAAACGGTGGATGACCTCAGTAAGGAGGCGGCCTACGTGTATAGCCTGGAGGGAGGGCATATCTACACTGAGGCTCTGGGGGCCAGCACATCCGATCTACAAAATCTTCGTATCATTTTTTCGGCCACACCAGTATCTCGGCGAGCATGAGACCAACACGCTCGAACGGTTAACAGCAGCTTCGATACGCTAGCGCGTTAGGCAATCTTGCCTGGTCGCCGCGTCAGTTAGCGGCGTTGGCAACCTTTCTGCCTCTTACCGCTTTCGCAATGGAGCCAGTATGTTTTCGACATCCAGTCCTTTCAGCAGACAATTGTGCGCAATTACCGAAAGTGCTTCATAGAGCTGGTCTCGCTGCTTTATCAAGTCAGCATTCTCCACCTGAAGATTAGCAATACGTTCTTCGAGGCTTCTTCGGCGGCGGGCACCATCTGGATCTCTGCCACTCTCCTTGAGTTGTGCGATACGGGCGGACTCGATTCGTCTCCCACGGTCCCCCACTAAGGTAGCTCGGCTAGTCAGGCCTAATCGACGCTGCACCTCGGGGCGTGAAATAGGCGCGAGCTCCAGTCCTAAGCTAATCATTTGAGCGAGGAGGGCGTCGATAGCCTCGTCCAAGGTGCCGCCCCTCAAGATCTGTCGTTGCGCCATGGTCGCCTCTAATCATCCGAAACAGAACTGTGTCGTTTGTCCGTGTCGGCAACCGTCATTGGATGCCCATTTGGAAACACGCGTTGCACACCTACATTGGTATCGCGTGCGAGGACGGAATTTAAATTGTTGAGCTTGTCTTCCTGGTCCGCCAGCCATACATCGCTGCCTGCCTCTCCGGCGCCGGCATCGCGCATGATGATAATTGCCTTCGTCAGATTCTCGGCTTGTCTCTCAAGGTTGGCCCGCTCCGATGGAGTGCCCATCAGATGGAGATGCGAGCAGCCATTCCAGCATTGAAGATGCTTAGGGCAGGGCGCTTGGGAGAAATCGTGAATGCAACCTCCGAAGGGGGTCACGTGCAGAGCCGTGGCGTGTACGGTGAGGAATGCTTCTGCAGTGGTCGTGCCTTTATCTGACAGCAACGCATGGTAACTGTCGGTCAACGCGCCCTGAATGCGTTTATCTCTTATGCCTGTATGCAGAAAATCGATGCGCTCGTGATGGCTATTGAACGCCAAAAACTCATGATGCGCAGCAGTGTTTTCCTCAATGCTCGTGTGTTGGTAGTAGACATTCTGGTCGAGGCGTTTTCGACCTAAGGCCAATGCTTGCTGAACATCACTCATGCCGGTCAGATGGTAAATTGTGTTTCGCCAGTGTCGAGGTTGGTGACTGGTTAGCCGAATCGGATTTCCATCGGCTTCAACGAACGACCGGCGGGAAAAAATAGATGGGTATCGCGGATCAGCGCCCAGCGCCCGATTGATATCTTGCAAGGTCACCCGGCGCGGTATTGCACGAAATATATTTTCCTCACGTCCACCGCAACGAAATTGACCGTCGAAGGCAATGGCCAATGTTTCGCTAGTTCTAAGTATTACTTGAAGCCCGCTGGAATGAGCTTCTGCCAGGGTTACATGGTCACCGACTTTAAGTGCGATGAGAGTCTCAATCTCTCCGGCAGAGTAACAGCGATATTCTTCATCACCTTCATCCGACCAGCCAACGGGATGCACGCCGTTGCGATCTAAATAAAGACCCAAGTTTCTGAAGTTGCTAAAGCCTAACCACTTGATGACTTCATTCTCTGGCAAAATTGTATTTGGCAAGTGCTCCCAAATACGGCCTGGATTTTTTTCTTGCCATTGCGCTATCTTACGCTGCTCGATAGTTAAAATTTTTAACCGCTCGATAGCACGCCTCGCCAAAGGAATGTCGCTTTCTGCGAGCCAATGCACACGAGATTGAAATTGCTTTTCCGCAAAATACCTGATCCCGCATTCGACCAGAGGACTGCCGTAGGCATCTACAACCACCTCACCTGTCGCCCCTTTGATCGGCCTTTCGACCCAACAGTCATAGGGGACTACTGCTACCTCATTGCCTCGTTGCCCTGTCGCGATCAATAAATCGATTACTCGTAACAATACTTCTTCGCCGTCACTGAGCGGCTTGTTCGAACACAGAGCGTAAGCTTCCATCGCCTCGCGAGAAGGCAATTTATCATCAGATTTACGCTGTTTTACCGCACGATCAGGATCGTGCAATGAAATGTAGTCGTGGCGACGGTTTTCTGGTTTGGCATCATGCTCAAAGTGGATGGCGATCTCGGTTAATTGCATTTTATCAATCGTATCCGCTATTACCTGAAGGTGAGAGACCGCATCGTAAAGATTCTTGTAGCCACTCTCGCGGAGAAATCCTACGACGCGGTCAAAATCGTCCCGAGTCAACTCTGTGGGGTCGGATACGCCGCGTTCAAATAACGGGTTGTACAGCCGCCGGACGGCAATATTGTATGCAGCGACCATAGAAAACTTCAGACTCCGGGTGCGCTGCAGATATACGATTAGTGCCTTGCAAAAATCCTGGAAACCCAAGGGGAGGGCAGTTTTAGGAGGAACAGAATAGCCATACCTTTCAAGCGATTGTCGATGTGTTTCAAAGGTTATGGTCTGTTGCTTTAGCCGTTGCGGCAACCAACGCTCGACCGACCACAATGTTGATGCCCACGGCGTTGTAATCGGTAATGACCGAAAAACCACTTGTTCCTGTTTAATGAAGCCTTCGAGACTCTGCCTTGCCCTAGACTGCGTCATCTGCGGCATCCTCCGTGTGTTTCCGGCAGCGCTCGATCGTAGCGCTTACCGCCAGGATGGTTGTCTGATGCTGGGCGAGGGGCCGGTTGTGAATGAGATCTCCGGCTTGTTCTGCCACGTCTATGAACCGTTGCGCTTCTCGTTGCAGCGCCTCTTTTACCTGCTCATGGCGGCCGTCAGCAAAGGGGTGAAACTTCTTGCAGGTGTAGCAGGCGTAGACGGGATTGTAGGGGCAGTGCGTATGAACCGGGAGGGCGCATGCACCGATGTCCCCAATGTACTGTGTGTCGATCACGCCACGGATCGCTCTTTCGGCAACAGTATCGCGGCGTTGCACGACTTCCCCGGTCAAGAGACTGCGCATAATGCGTTGATAGGCGGGACTCTTGCCGAGTGCTTTTTCTTTGATCCGGGCAATGTTGGGAGTTGCCGTGACGTAAGCGCGCGCCGCTACTGTGCTGTTGTGGCCAAGCAGCTCGGCAATCATATCTACCGGTGTTCCCTGGTCAGCCAACCCTTGCCCGAGGTGATGACGCAACAAGATAGTTACCTGGTTAGGCTTGTCTATCCCTGCTTCACGCAGTTCATGTTTGAGGCCTATACCGATTTCGTTAACGGACAGGCGTTTTCCATTAGGACTGACAAATAATGGTCCGCAGTCGCTGCCAAACAGGCGGTGAATTTCCGAGATGTGGCGTGAGATTTTTTCACCCAGTCGGGAGGTGACTTTGCGGGGCCGTCGCTCAAGTCTGCGCTGGCCGGCCTTTTTGGCCATGGGTAGCCATAGGGTGTAGTACCTCTCATGATCAGCGCTTTCAATGAACTCAAAGTCCGCGATGTCAAGCGAGTGGAATTGAATCGAGCGTGGTGCGAGTTCGAAACCTAAGTGAAGTACTATATTGAACTGAGCGTCCTCCCAAGAGTTAGGTGAAACTTCTCGTTCAATGCGTTTGAGCAATCGAACTTCCTCATCGAGGTCTAAACCAGACTGTGAGAGGAAAATTCGTGCATACGGGTCAACTCGATCTGATTTCACATCCTTGATTTTTAAGTAGGTGATTGGATCGAAGCCATTGATTCCTCTATCCATTGCCCATCGGTAAAGCCTTCGAAATCCTATAAGTACTGTCCTCGTTTTTTTGAGTTCCTCGAGAGCAGCGACCAGTTGATGGTTGTCCCAAGGAAGTCCGGTCGCGAGATTTGTTCTAGATAAAAAACGTAGGGTATCTACGAACATTACCGCGGTTCGAGGGGCATATTTCTCAAGTGCATAGGCCATAAAACCTTTGCCTATTTCGATTAGCTCCGAATTCAATTGGAGTGCAGTCCAATCGATTTTCATCGAGAGCCCACCGTCGTACCACGTCCACACCTTCAGCCTGGTATCGACGTATCGTGGCTGATCATTGGTGCGTGTTCGAATAGCGACCTGAGCCGGCCCTTGGAACAAATAACCTGTAAAAGAGGAGGAGGGTGAAGCATGATCTTGGCCAACTGATTTAGTCACAGCGAACCTCCCTAACTGTCAAATCGGCGCCAGGCTGCCGAGGCACGCTGGGCATTGTGGTGGTTGGCCGACTCCGCTAGATAACGACTTGCATAACGGCGTGGCATCGTCGAAGTGTCAGACCAACCGCAGACTCGCCGGAGTTCGTCCGTGGCCCGCTCGAGGTCATACCCACGTTGCTCGACCAGGTAAGCCAAAAACCGGTCGGCAAAGGTGTGGCGAAAGTCATGCGCGGAAAGTGTAGGCAACAACCCCGGATGAGCCAGTTCAATGGTCAGAAACAGCCGATCAAGGACGTTAGACAACGCGCGGATCGACAGCGGGCGCCCTCGATCCGAAATGAACAAATAGCGGTATGGCAATTTCATCGGTTTGCCGTCACGCATTGGGCGCCGCTCGCTCTGGATATAGCGCTCATAGACCTCATACAACTGTGCGGAGATACCTACGGTCCGTCCGTGCGTTTTCAGCGCAGGCTCTTCAGCGCGCGGGTCACCTGGGTCATTTTCGCGATCATTGATACTGACATAGGCATGTTGTGAACCCTGATTGATGTCCGTGGTGTAGAGCTTCAGAAGCTCACCGCGCCGTATACCCGTCTCCAACAGCAATTCAATCATTAGCCAATTGCGCAACTGCAATCGTTCTGGAAACGGATTCTCTGCAGCGCCCGGGCGAATCAGTGTGCGAATGATCTGGAGTTGCGTATCTGTCAGGCTGCGGTAACGAGCATGGTCGGGACGAACATTGATGATGTGGCTCTCAAAGCGTCGTTCAATGACGTCGGCGACATCTGCAAATACCACCTCGATGTTAGCCAGGGTGGTTGAGTTTTGACGAGCGCGCGGGATGTATCGGGTAACACACCAGGACAGGTATAGCTTCAGCAATCGCAGGTACTGGTCACGGGTACGAGGATCGATCTTCGGAAAAGGTTCCATATCAGCTGTGCCGATTCGGGCGATCAGGTTGTCGGCTTGACGGCCGCTTTGGAGCCAAATGGCGTAACCGTCCAGTAAAGCCAGGATCGATTCGAAGTGGCAGGCCAAGATGGCCTCATCGATATCCAGACCTCGAGTTTTGGCATAGGTGTAGAACGTCTGGATCGCACGCAGATGTGCCGCAGCAGTGTTGTAAGCGCGGTACCTTAGCTTGAGTTGAACGTAGATGAACGGGACAAGCATGGGCAACGGCGCCACATCTCCGGTCTGCACGAGCAACGGTACACGCTGCCCAGATGAGTAACGGCACTGAATCAGCTTCATCGGCAGCCACCTCATTCAAGGACTCGCCATGAACACGAAGTACATGGCCCGTTGAGAGAGTGGACGCCAGAAGCGGGTTTGTCGAATCAGTGGCTTGGGCAGCTCATGAACATCTATGACATGACCTGTCGTTTAACATAATATACATTACACGTAACAACGTATTTCAGGATCAGCCCGGTTGTTGCACGCAGATTTCGCAGCCCTCAATTCACCTCAAGCCCTTATCCGCGTGTAAGCCTTTCTATCAGCATCGAATACTCAGGAAACCGCTCACTGAGCTTTTCTCGAGCACCCAATTCCATATCCGCGTAATCAAACCCGGGCGACACCGCTTCACTGATCAAACCGAATCCTGCCGATCCCTCTACAAGCCGCGAAGCTTTCCAGACGCCGCCAGGTACATTCAGCTGCAAACATTCTCCTGCGATGACATCGCTACCCATCAAGACAGTCTTCAACGTACCGTCCGGAAAAATCAGCGAGTACTCGATGGCGTCACCCAAATGGTAGTAATGAACGATATCGGACTGGTTGAGATGAAAATGGCCAACGGGAGAATCTTTCGTTAGCAGATAGAAAATCGACGTCATTCGGTAACGCTGGCCACCGGTTGTTGTGACCATGCTTTGATCGTCTGACTGATACGTTCTGCGGTAGTAGCCGCCTTCCAAATGGGGCTCCAGATCGAGCGCTGCGACCAGTTCTTCTATCCAGGGTGTCTTTAAAGCCATTATGGAAACCCCTATTTAGCGTTATCGACGTATATATCTGCATGTTTGCAGTATTTAGCGACATAACTCGACTAAATACCCATTTAGTCGAGTTGGCAACCTTCTAGCGCCCGTCCAGATAACGGAACAGTTCCTCTTCCTGATCAAAGTGCAGTCGCACAAGGGTATCCAGACGGATCAGCTGATGCTGAATCTCATCAGCAGGCGTTGTCGCAGGGTCGGCGCTGAAGTCGCCGCTCATGCGCGCCAGTAAATGGATGAGGCGAAAAATCTCTCGATGCACGTGACTCATGGCCGACATCGGGTCCTCCCCCGGCATGCTTTGCGTCAGCAGCGGGTACAGTGTGTTTTCATCTTCGTGTTCATGCTGCGCCAGTGATGTTTGCAGCTTGTCGACCAGTTCCTGCAAGTCTGTCTGTGCTTGCGCAAGTGGGCGCTGGGCAAAGTCGCTGGCCAGTTGGTGCAGATCGCTCAGCACGGTGGAGAGTTGCTGGTGTTCGTCTTGCAGGTGATCGATGTGCTCTGCGGTAAGGTCTCGTTTCCTCAACGCCCATAACGGCCCCAATGCCCGCAAGGCGTTAATGATGATCGCGACGTCGATGCCCTCCTGCACCACGGCGCCAATCAGCGGCGGCAAGTAGCCAAAGGCGGCTGCCGCCATGGCCAGCAATGACATTCCCATCCCGACCAGCACACCTTGGCGTGCGATGTAGCGGGTTCGTCGGGCAATGTCCAACGCCTCGACCAGGCGATCCAGACGATCCACCAACAGCACAACGCCAGCGGCTTGCGCAGAAGCCGTGGCACCGCCCGCCCCCATGGCTACGCCGACGTTGGCCGCCGCCAGCGCCGGGGCATCGTTGATGCCGTCGCCGACCATCAGTGTGCTAGCGCGCAGGCAACCTTGCTGTACGGCACGCACTTTATCCTCGGGGGTCAACCCGGCACGCAGCTCGTCAATCCCGGCAGACAGCGCAATCATCTCCGCGGTTTCCAGGCGATCCCCGGTGAGCATGACGATCTTTTCGATGCCCCTGTTGCGCAGTCGACGCAGCGTCTGCGGGGTTTCGCGCCGAACCTTGTCCGAGAAAACCAGCAGGCCTGCGAGTTTGCCATCCACGTCGATGAAGCTTCCACTGCACGCCAGGTAATCCATGTGGCGCAGCATGGCGGCGACCCAGTCGGTTTCAGGGGGCGCTTTGTGAACAAAAGACAATGTGCCGAAACGCACCTGCACGCCATCGACGCGCCCACAAAGTCCAGAGCCTGGGCTTTCTTCTACTGTCTGCGGGACGCTGAGCGGCAACTGGCGCTGATGGGCCGCTTCAACAATTGCCTGGGAAACAGGATGCGTCGAGGCCTGTGCCAGCGAAGCGGCCAGGGCAAGCAGGCGCTGCGGATCGCCCAGTCCGTTGACCTCTATCGACTGCAGGCGCGCATGGCCGCTGGTCAGCGTGCCGGTCTTGTCGAGAAACACTTGTTTGACCCCGGCCAGCGCTTCCACGGTCGCGCCGTCCTTGATCAAGATCCCGCGCCGCGCTGCCCTCGAAATACCCGACATGAAGGCAATCGGTACGGCCAGAATCAAAGGGCAAGGTGTGGCCACCACCAGCACGGCCAGCGCGCGCAAAGGATCGCCACTCAATTGCCAGGCCAATCCGGCGATCAGCAATGTCAGTGGGATGAAGAACAAGGCATAGCGGTCGGCCAGGCGCACGAAAGGTGCGCGCGAACGACGTGCCTCCTCGGCCAGCCGCACGATGCCCGCGTAGGTACTCTGCGCGGCCGTTCGCGTGGCGATTAGCAGGATGGGCGCACCGACGTTGGAAACGCCGCTGGGCAGTTGCTCTCCTTCTCGACGGGTGACAGGCAGCGACTCACCGCTGAGCGCCGATTCGTCCAGAATGGCCGCAGGACTTAGCAGCCGACCGTCGACCGGGATCACCTCTCCCATCCGCACCAACAATGTTTGATGCAGCTGGACCTGCTCAACCGGAATCTCGCGCAAGCCGCCCTCCTCCTGCAGCCAGGCAAAACGTGGCGCCCGGTCGATGAGCGCACGAAGCTCACGGTCAGCGCGTTGCTTGGTGAAAAACTCCAGGGTCCGTCCAGTCGCCAGCATCAAGGCAATCACCGCCGCCACCAGTGTCTGGTCAAAGACCAGGGCGGCAGTGATCGACAGCAGCGCGATCAGGTCGACACCGGCCTCGCGCCGGGCCAGGCGCCTGACGATTTCAACGAGCAGTACCGCAGACATCACCAGACTTCCCGCGGCCCAGCACCTCGATGCCCAATCAGGTGCTTGCGCAACATACGCAATGCCGCCGGCCAGCAGCGTCAGTGCGGTGAGCAGCAACAGAACGGGGTCCAGCCACTTACTGAGCATTGAAGTGAGTTCCTTAAAAGCGATGTGCATGCCTCGCTGTAAAAACATCTGTCGTTCATCGAGGTAGAGCTTAGGACTCGAATGCCTTTCGTGTCCGCGGGGCGCCGCAATTTCGGCGTTCGATACAACACAAGTCATGGTTGTGCCCGGGCAAATCGGGTGTTTGCCGTCTTTCTGATCTAAATCAATCAGGCGTTGGACGGACACGTAGACATTAGAGTCAGCATTCGTACACATCGCATTCGATGTGTGCAGAAACTCTCGTTTCGTGGAGGCTCCCATGGCTACGCACCTGCAAGGCACCCAACCGGTCATCCCGCCGACTGCCCACCCACTTGCAGGCAGTTTGCGAAAGGTGGAGCCCAAACGCTTGTCCTTGAGTTTGCTGATTGCGCTGGTGGTCGGTTCGATGATCGGCAGCGGCATTTTCAGCCTGCCGCAAAACATGGCGGCCAGTGCCGGCGCCGGAGCCATTCTGATTGGCTGGCTGATCACCGGTGTCGGCATGTTGTCGCTGGCGCTGGTTTATCAAACCTTGTCCAACCGTCAACCGGCTCTGGATAACGGTGTGTTTGCCTATGCGCGTGCCTTGGGTGGCGAATTCCTCGGGTTCAACTCAGCCTGGGGTTACTGGATCAGCGCCTGGATCGGCAACGTCAGCTACCTGGTGATTTTGTTCGCGGCGCTGAGTTATTTCTTCCCGCTGTTCGGTGAAGGCAATAACAAAGCGGCGATTGCCGGCGCGTCCGTGGTGCTGTGGTCGTTGCACTGGATGATCCTCAGAGGGATGCGCACTGCGGCCCGGGCCAACGCGTTGACCACGGTAGCCAAGATCGTACCGTTGCTGCTGTTTATCGGTCTGGTGATCGCGGCCTTCCAGCGTGAAACCTTCACGGTCGATTTCTGGGGCTCGCCCGCGCTGGGCAGCACCCTCGATCAGGTCAAAAGCACTATGTTGGTCACCGTTTGGGTGTTCATCGGGATCGAAGGCGCCAACGTGTTCTCCGCCCGCGCCGCAGAACGCGCCAACGTCGGTCGCGCCACCGTCATCGGTTTTGTCATCACCCTGTTGCTGTTGATTGCGGTGTCGCTGCTGTCACTGGGCATTCTGAAACAACCGGAGTTAGCCGCCCTGAAAAACCCTTCGATGGCCGGCGTACTTCAGGCTGCCGCCGGGCCATGGGGCGCAGTGCTGATCAGCATCGGCTTGATCATTTCGGTGGGGGGCGCCCTGCTCGCCTGGACGCTGCTCGCAGCGGAGTCGGTGTTCACACCAGCCAAGGAAAAGGTGATGCCAGGTACGCTCGCCGTGGAAAACACCCAAGGTGTACCGGCCAATGCACTGTGGATCACCAACGGCTGCATTCAACTGTTCCTGTTACTGACGCTGTACTCGAGCGCCACTTACCTTGCGCTGATTTCCCTGGCCACCTCGATGATTCTGCTGCCCTACCTGTTTAGCGGTGTGTATGCGCTGAAACTGACCTTGCAGGGCCAGACCTACGCCGGCCACCGCGCCTTGCAACTGCGTGACATGGCCATCGCCGCGGTCGCGACGCTGTATTGCCTGTGGCTGCTGTATGCCGCCGGGCCTAAATACATGTTGCTCAGCGCTTTGCTCTACGCCCCCGGTTCGTTGATTTACCTGGCCACCATCAGGTCTCGCCAGGGACAACCGCTCAGCGGCCCTGAGACCGGGCTGTTGATCATTATCTGGACGGCCGCAGCCTTCGCCGGCTGGATGCTGTGGTCCGGGACACTGGCCTTGTAAGGTCAGTATCACGTGTTTGTTCTGTCGTGGTGGACCGCCAAACGGGTGTTCGCGATCCATCTCTATTACCCAAGAGGAGGAAATCAAAATGAGCAACAGTGAAAAAAAAGTACCGGTTCATAGCGACGACAAAGCCAGTCAGCATCCAGTGACAACAGACGTCTGGCGCCCCCTGGAAAAGCTTCGGCAACAGGTTGATCACCTGTTCGAAGACTTCAATCGAGGCTCGGGGCTGTCGCCATTCGGTCGCGGGCTGTTTGATGTCGAGCCGCTCTGGCGACGGGAACTGATCGGCCATAGCCTGCCTGCCGTGGACATCTGCGAGAAAGACAAAAGCTACGAAATCACAGCTGAGCTGCCCGGCATGGATCAGAAAAACATTGAGATCAAACTGTCCAACGGCAGCCTGATCATCAAGGGCGAAAAGAAAGAGGACAAGGAAGAGAAAGGAAAGGGTTATCACCTCAGCGAGCGTCACTACGGCTCCTTCGAGCGGGTGTTCAACTTGCCCAAAGGTGTCGATGCCGAGAAGATCGACGCGAGTTTCAGCAAGGGAGTGCTGAGCATCTCGCTGCCGAAAAAGCCCGAGGCCATGAAAGCGGATAAAGTCGTGCCAATCAAAGGCGAGTGAGTCCCAGGCTGCCCTGCCCCTGTCGGGAAACCGGTGGGGGCTTTTTTATGTTCATTGCAAAAGACTGAAACAAGGCGCGCGTTAATGCTGCGATCACAAGTTTTCTTCGACGCAGGAATTGGATTGTCTGACCGCCAGAATGCTGCCCTGCAACGAATACAGCGCGCGCTCCATAGTGCTGCCGATGAATCGATCAGTGCCCACCCGATGCACGGTGCCCATCACCACGACGTCAACCTGGTAATCATCGACAACTGCACTGATCACCGGCATCGGCAGCCCCATGAAAAAATGCCGGCGCTCTGGAGCAATGCCATAGCGCTCAGCCAGGGTGTTGAAGGCCTGATGAAGGGACTCTCGCAACCCATCCATGAAGGCCACATTCCAGCCGCCGGTGATCAGCGGCGTATCGCCATTGAATGCAGGCGATAAATCATAGGCGTAAAGCAGGTGCAGCGATGCGTCGCATTGCACGGCCAGCGTATGAGCTGCCTGAATAATGGCATCGTTCACATCATGGATTTGTGTGACCGTATCAAACAGGTCCACAGCGGCGACGATCCGATGAGGCAACTCATGATGGACCTGGTTGACCAGGTGCAACGCAACGGGACATCCACGCAGCAAATGGTAATCCAAAGGTGTAACGAACACCCGTCCAAGTACCGGGTCTACCGTGACATCCTTGATGACCAGGTCGGGCTTGAGCGCTTCTACACATTTCAAGATGTCGAGCACTGGATCGCAGGTAAAGACAACTTGCACGTTCACCTCTAATCCCTGTGCATTGAGACGCTGAAGTGTCTGGTCCCTCCAGTGGAGATAATGGCGCTGATATCGCTGATCCCCCTCCTCGTCTCTGTTCTCTTCCCACACTGGCGCCATGGGCGCCGGTTCTATAAAGGCTCGTACATCCAGCATGGCTCCACTGGCCCTGGCCAGGGCGATGGCACGCAGCAAGGCTGGGGCCTCTTTCAGGTTTGGGTTGGCGATCAGCAGCAAGCGTTGATAGTGGGCCATGACACACCTCCTCTCTACACCGGCCCATAGCGTGGCCATGTTCAAAGACTGCGCTTGTTGCGCCCTTTGCCTGTTTGATTTACATCAAATCCAGGCAATTGAGCGCGCTGTCACAAGAGAGCTGATCCAGATCATATTCAGGCGCAGTCAGCGGAGTAGAAAGAAGTGAATCGCGAGATTTTCCACTGCGCGCCAACCTTTGAAGTCGGCTGGAGGATCGCATCATGATCACTGTCAAAGACCCTGATGATCGGGCCTCTGAAGCCTATTCCAAAGTCACTGGGAAATACTGGATCGAAGCGCTCAAGGATGGTCGTCACGTGTTGATCCGGCAACTGACGGAAAAAGACCGCGAGCGAGAGTACAGCTTCATCAAACAGCTGTGCCCTGAGTCCCGGCACATGCGCTTTCTCACGCAGATCAACGACCCCGGGAACAAGCAGTGCCTGGCATACATCGCATTGGTCCACGAAAATGGCCAATTGATCGAGATCGGCGTCAGCCGTTATGTCGCCACGGGCGAATATAAGTGTGAATGTACGGTGACAGTCGCCGATCAATGGAAGCATCTGGGGCTGGGGACGCTATTGATGGCACATTTGATCAGGGCCGCGCGCAAGAACCGTTTCCACCAGATGTATGCGGTCGACGCCTCCAGCAATGCCCCGATGCGCGAGCTGGCCAGATCCCTGGGCTTCGAAACGCGCAACGATCCCTTTGATACCCGTCAGGTGATTCACGGCCTGTACCTGTAAAACGACTTGAGCGCTGTCAGCGAAAAGCCATTATTTTTTTGCCCCCAGTGTTGCCATGTAATGGGCGACAGATTCGGCATCCGCATCCGACAGTGAATGATGTTGCTTCATCAGGGCGTCCCGGGGGCGCAGTTCGGTCTGTTGAAGCACCTTGATCTGGCGACTCATATAAGCGGCATGTTGACCCGCCAGGCGGGGAATCGGGCCATCTCCCTGACCGTCAGCACCGTGGCACGAACTGCACTGCGCGACGCCCGCCCCAGGCAAGCCCTGGCGAAAGATCAATTCACCGCGGGCATCGGGTGTGTCGGCATCCGCCTTCATGGGGCTCTGACTTGAAAAATAGTCAGCCAGTTCGGCTATCTGGGTCTGCGTCAGATGGGTAAATCCCCACATGTACTGAGTCCCGGTTTTATCACTGCGTGCATGGTCCTTGAAGTCAGCCAACTGCAACTTCAGGTACTCTTTTTGCTGCCCGGCTAACTTGGGAAACAATGGCGAGAAGGACTCTCCCGTCTGGCCATGGCATTGGGCGCAAACCTGGTCGTTCATGACGATACCGGACATGGGCGAGGTTGTTTGCGATGGCTCTTCGCTCGTACGGGTACACCCCATGAGCGCTGCCAAGCAGAGGGCAAGAGCAAGATGTGATCGGTTGAAAAAACTCTTCATGCCAAATGCTTCCATGATCTACGCCCCTGTGTTCAGCGGATCAATACGCGTCCTTCACCTGCCGTTCAATTCCCTCTGCTGATGACAGCCCTAGGCTGGAGCCTAGCTAGACGCAGACCATTTACAAGGTCAGAGCAGAATGAGCCTTGCGAGCCTGCATTCAGAATAACGCCCATCGCGTCAGGTCATATTCGGCAATCAGCGAATACTGGATCACGACACCTTCTCTTAAGGCTTTGCACCCTTTATTGACGAAACTCAATTGTTTGTCTGGAGCAAGGTGTAGGAATACTCAAACAGGTGATGAAGCGACACAAAAGCTTGCGTTTAAACACAATGTGTCAAGGACCTGCGGATCGATTTCCGGCAGTTGTGCGCAAGCGCAATACCGCTGGTGGTAACCCACCCTTACGGGGACGACGGTCATGAACACACCCTCCCAAGACATGCTGGATAACCTGTATGGCTCACCTCGGCACATTGACCAGGCTGCCATCGCACCGCTTCTGCGCCAATACGCCGAGCCTCTGCCGGCGCTGGACTCATCCGCCTTTGGTGAAATGTTCGATCGCTATGCCGATGCGCGCGTGGTGATGATTGGTGAGGCCAGTCATGGCACCAGTGATTTTTATCGAACCCGGGCAGCGATCACCCAAAGGCTGATTGAGCAACACGGGTTCAACATTGTGGCCGTTGAAGCCGACTGGCCGGACGCAGGCCATGTCGACCAGTATGTCCGGGGGTTGGCACACTCGGCGTGGAAACGTCACATCTTCAGCCGATTCCCGACCTGGATGTGGCGTAACACCGACGTGAGAGCATTCGCCCACTGGCTGCATCAATACAACCACACCCTCGCCACTGAGCGTCGCGTCGAGTTCCGCGGGCTGGACGTATACAGCTTGCGCAACTCCATCCATGAGGTGCTGAGTTATCTGGACCGGGTCGACCCACAGCTGGCCCACGAAGCCCGGCGGCGCTATGGCTGTCTGACCCCTTGGCAGGATGATCCCGCCTTGTATGGTCACTTCGTCGAACGTGCCGGCTTGATGCCTTGTGAGCAACCGGTGATCGAACAGCTCGACGCCATGCTGGCTGAACAATTGGCCGGGCTCATCCAGAACGACGAGGCATTCTTCAATGCGGCGCAAAATGCTCGGGTGGTGCAGGCGGCGGAACAGTATTACCGTGCGATTTATCGAGGGTCGACCGCCTCGTGGAACCTGCGTGACCGGCACATGTTCGACACACTTCGGGCACTGCTTGAGCACCGGGGTCCACAAGCCAAAGCCGTGGTCTGGGCGCACAATTCTCATATTGGCAACGCGGCTGCGACGGAAATGGGCTGGAAGGGTCAGTTCAACATCGGTCAGCTGTGCCGCAGTGCTTATGGGCGCGATGCTGTTCTGATCGGCATGAGCACCGACCGTGGCCAGGTGGCCGCGGCCGATGACTGGGACGGCGACATGCTCATCAAGGACATCCGGCCCTCTCGCCCGGACAGTTGGGAGCACCAGTTCCTAATGGCGGGTGTGCCGGCGTCATTGACCGACTGGCGAGACCCAACGCGCAAAGCGCTGCGCCGTGTGTTGTCCAAACCATTGCTGGAGCGGGCCATCGGGGTGATTTACCGCCCTGAAACCGAGCGTGGCAGTCACTACTTCGAAGCGACGCTGGCCGAACAGTTCGACGCCATGATCTGGATTGAACAGACCCAACCCGTGACAGCACTGGCGCTGCCGAAAAGCCAGAGACTCGAACCGGAAGACGAAACCTATCCGTTTGGCGTGTGAGGCCGATCAGGCGTTGTCAGGCGGGGCCGTGCAAATGCTTCTCGAACCAGTCGCCAGCGAGTCTGGCGACTTCTTCAAGGGCGCCCGGTTCTTCGAAAAGATGAGTCGCGCCCGCCACGATTTCCAGCTGCTGCTCACACCGCAAGGCATGACTGCTTTGATCATTCAATTCGAGCACCACCGGGTCCTGGGCGCCCACGATCTGCAGAGTGGGTGCCCTCACCTGCGACAATGCAGCCCCCGCCAGGTCGGTGCGCCCTCCCCGACTGACCACCGCATGCACCACCTCCGGGCGCACGGCCGCCGCCAACAACGCCGCCGCAGCACCGGTGCTTGCGCCGAACAGGCCGATTCGTAGCGAGTGCAACTTCACGTCCCGACCGACCCAGTCTATGACTTCCACCAGTCGCCTGGCGAGCAAGGCGATATCGAAACGTAACTCCCGGGTGAGGTTGTCCAGCCGTTGCTCTGGCTCCGTGAGCAGGTCGAACAGCAGCGACGCCAGCCCCCTGCTGGCCAGCGACTCGGCGACATACTGATTACGCGGACTTGTACGACTGCTGCCGCTGCCATGCACGAAGACCACCAGACCGCAGGGGTTGGCCGGCAGACGCAAGTCGGCTGATAACTCAACGTCTTTCAGGTCCAGCTGTCGATAGTGCGACTCAGTCATCGACGTTCCCCTGAACCTTGGCGCTGGTGGCGGCTTCTCGCTGCCAGGCCAGTTGCAACAAATCAATGACTTCTTCGTCCGAGGTCTGGGGGAAATTCAAGTACCAATACCCGATCGACATCATCCATTCAGGCATGAGTGGGCAGATCACCTCATCGACTTCGAAGCTCAGCGTGTCCACCGTTTCCAGCGGCGCAACCGGCACGGCAACGACGATACGAGCAGGTGCCTGCATACGCACCGCGCGGATCGCCGCCATCATCGAGGCGCCCGTCGCCAGGCCATCATCCACCAGAATCACCACCTGCCCCTTGAGCTGTAAGGGTGGCCGGGCGCCCCGGTACAGCAACTCGCGCCGCTGCAATTCCCGTGTTTCACGCGCGACCACGGCGTCGAATGCGGCCGGGGAAATCGGGTGGGCCCGCAGCGCTTCTTCATTTCGGATCTGGATACCGCCACTGGCGATGGCGCCCATGGCGAACTCCGGGTTGGACGGCACGCCCAGTTTGCGCACCAGCATCAGGTCCAGGCGCACGTCCAGGGCCTTGACCACTTCATAGGCGACCGGAACGCCGCCACGGGGTAAGGCGAGGACGATGACATCGGGGCGCTGTGCGTATTTGAGCAACGGTTCCACCAGACGTCGACCGGCTTCTTTCCGGTCCTTCAACGTGGTTTGCAATGAGGGGCTTTGACTCATGAAAAACCTCCCCAGGCGATGACGCCTGTCGTTTCGTTTCAACATGGCCTGGCCCGATCTAGACGGCCAGAACGCTGCAAGGCACCTGGTACAGAATGTGTTCGGTCGTGCTGCCCAGCAGCTTCTCCAGGCCGTGATACTGGACTCTGCCCATCACGATCACATCCACCTTCTGCTCGCTGGCAAAATCGCTCAACGCCGAGACCGGGTGTCCGAGAACAAAATGCCGACGGTCAGAGGGGACGCCATACCGACCGGCCAATTTAATGAACGATTGTTCCTCGGTGGTGCGCAACTCTTTGGTGATGTCTTGAAGCGCCAGCCCCCCCATGTCCGCCAGATAGACCCCAGAAAGATCGCAGGCATACAGCAGGTGCAACTCGGCATCGCACTGCAACGCCAGGTTGGTGGCTTGCTGAATGATCCGCTCGTTCAGCTCGCTGTTTGCAGGCGCCGTATCCGAAGCGTCAACCGCCGCCACGACCTTGCGCGGCAAGGCATGGCCACCGCCGCCCACCAGATAGATCGGTATTGGGCAGTGGCGCAACAAATGCCAATCCAGCGGAGTGAAGAACGCGCGTTTGAGCGCTGATTCGTGTTGCACTTCCTTGATCAACAGGTCGGGCTGCATTTCCGTGACGCGATCAAGAATGTCTTGCTTCATGTCATCGGTCCACGCCACCTCCGTCGTCACTTCGAGCCCGAGAGCGTGGAGTTTGGTGGCCTGGTTCTGCAGCCAGTCGCGATGGTCCTGACGATAGCTTTCCAGGGCCTTTTCCTGCTCGCCTTCGTCAAGTAGTGACAGTATCTTCAACGGCTTTATAAACGCAGCAATATGCAAGCTCGCGCCGCTGGCCTTGGCCAGGGCGGCCGCATGGTTTATCGCAGGGGAATGGCGCAGGGCCGGGTTGATGATGAGTAACAAGCGTTGATATTGGCTCATGATCTGACTCCAGACAGGGGGGACTTGACGCGCCGGATCAGACGCCAGCGTTTGATTCAGAGTCCTCCGTTGATGTCGCCCAGGCGTTGATTTATATCAAATCCCTGCGCAAGACCGATCAATGGACTAACGCCGCTCATGGATTGACATTTCATTTCTCCGTACTTGATCAATATCAATAGGGCCGAGCCGAGCGGGATTACGTTGGCAGTGGCCCCGCACTTTTTTGCGGTTGATCGGTTTCGACAGGAGACGGCAATGTCTGCCCCACTTGCGAGTCAGCGGTTGCGCTTGTACGACAGCGATGAACTCGATGGCGTGCTGCAGGCGATGGCGCGCCAAGCGGCGATATTGTTGCCGCCCGCTCAATCGGCACTGATTGGCATCCAGCGCCGCGGCGAGCCTCTGGCACAGCGCTTACAGCAGCATCTTTCGCGTCAGACCGGCCAGCCAGAACTGCCGCTGTACCCCCTGAAGGTCAAGCGCTATGCCGATGACCTCAAGGTCCTGCATGCACACACGGAATTGACCGAGAACCCGCTTCTGGGAGCGCTGGACCTTGCCAATACAACCCTGCTTGTTGTCGACGATGTGCTTTTTGAGGGCCATTCACTCCTGCGCACCTGTGCCTATCTGGCGCAACTGGGGGCCCGTCGGGTCTACACGGCGGTATTGGTTGATCGGCATGTTTGCCAGCAACCGATCCGTGCCGACATTATCGGCGTGCATCTGCAAGTTGCCGCCCATGACATCGTCGAATGCAACGTCCCGCCCTACGAAATGGAGTTCTGCATTGAAGTGTTACGGCATGGCGCTGTCCGATGATGGCGCAACTGTTCGATAAACCTCAAAGGAGCCAATGCATGCTCACTGACCGCCCGCTTCTTTTTGCCCTGCAAGGCAGTGAGCACTATGCAACCCGCGTCGCGCAGCGGCTTGGCTGCCAACTGGCCCTTCATGAAGAACGCAACTATGAAGATGGCGAACATAAATGCCGACCGCTGGCGTCGGTTAACGGTCGCGAGGTCGTGGTGTTCCATTCCTTGTATGGGGATGATCGGCAGAGCGCTAACGATAAGTTGTGTCGCCTGTTGTTCTTTTGCGGAGCACTCAAGGATGCCGGTGCTCGCCATGTGCAAGTCGTAACACCCTACCTCTGTTACGGACGCAAAGATCGTCGCAGCCAACCTCAAGACCCAACGATCACCCGCTACCTGGCGACCATTTTTGAAGCCTGCCACGTTGATCGTCTGGTTGCCCTGGAGGTGCATAATCCGGCCGCGTTCGACAATGCCTTTCGCATTCCTGCGTGGAACGTGCAGTGCACAGAATTATTCGCCGAGCATTTCGCCAGGTTCGTCGGCGACGCCGACGTGGTAGCGGTGTCCCCGGATTCCGGTGGTGCCAAGCGCGCCGAACAGTTTCGTCAGGCCCTCGAACGACAACTGGGACGCTCAGTGGGCAGTGCGCTGATGGAAAAGCACCGTGCTCACGCGACGCTGACGGGCACCCTCTTGGTGGGCGACGTATCGGGTAAGACAGCCATTGTTTTCGACGACCTGATCAGTACCGGTGAAACGCTGAAGCATGCGGGCCTTGCCTGTCAAAAGGGTGGAGCCACCCGATTATTCGCCGCGGCGACCCATGGTTTGTTTACGGCGGGCAGCCAACTGTTCGACCCGCTGCTTTTCGAGCACATTGCGATCTCTGACAGCGTGCCGCCATTTCGCCTGCTGTCCGAGTGTGTGACGCAGCACGTGCACGTACTCGACAGCACCGCCCAGATAGCCACCTTGCTGGCTGAAAATGGGGCATTCGATTCCGTCTGAGCGGAAGCTGTCGATCAGAGCCAATGGGAGTGCCTGACGTTGAAAAAGATGAAAATCAACACAGCATTCACACTGATGGAGCCAGGCCCGGTGGTCTTCGTCACCACAAATGACGGCCAGAAGAACAACATCATGACCATTTCGTGGACCATGGTGATGGGCTTTACGCCGACTTTCGCCATGACCACCGGCCCCTGGAACTATTCATACGCCGCGCTCCTGAAAACCAAGGAGTGCGTCATTTCAATCCCCACCGTCGATTTGATCGATTGCGTTATTGGTGTGGGAACCTGTTCCGGTGCGGACACAGACAAGTTTGCAACATTCGGATTGACGCCCGTGAAAGGCAAACATGTCAGGTCACCCTTGATTAAGGAGTGCTTGGCCAATATCGAATGCAACGTTATCGATGTCATCGAGAAGCACAATATTGTTGTCCTCGAAGGCCTCGCCGCCTACATCGACGATTCACGCAAAGAGACACGAACCATTCATTCAGTGGGTGATGGTTCCTTCGTCGTGGACGGACGCAAACTGGATAGAAGAGAAAGGATGCAGTCGAAGCTTCCAGAGGGTGTCTAGGTGTTTAGTGGTCGTGCGCAATCACCCATTCAAATGGACTTGTCATCGTCGTGCTGATCTTCCAGCTGAAATACATTGAGATCGGTCGAGTGAAGGCGGGTCAGCGTCAACGTTGCCATGCAATAAGTGCATTTTCCGCTGGCAGAAAGGCGTCTGAGTGCCAGGCGCGTACCCGAGGGGTGTAGCCATCCACGGGCCGCGTGGCAGAGACCGAGATAGAAAAGATATAGCCTTGAATGGCGCCGGGAATGGGCCCGACAGCGTTCATCGGCAGGCATTCTGCCGGGTGTTCATCGTACGGGCCGGCATAGAGTTCCACCCTTACCCACTCCGGTGCGATCTCCCCCAGGTAGACTGGAACGCTGATGTACAGCCGCTCGCCGTCGTGTTTCGCATCGACCGTGCCGAAATGTATGTTGTCCCATCCCAAGGCAACCGCCTTCTGCCAGGCATGAAGCGCACGTGCGAGCTCGGCCATATCCTTGCTACGGCGTCGGAAAGCCTGGATCGCCGGTTGGTAACAACCGTCCAGGTATTCGAGCAGCATGCGATTGCTACTGAATTGCGGCCCCAATTGCGACATGCTGGCGCGCATGCGTTGCACCCATCCTCGTGGAATTCCCTGCGTGTCGCGCATGTAAAAGGTGGGGACTACTTCTTCTTCGAGCAAGCGGTACAAGCACTCGGCGTCGGCGACATCGTCGCTGGGGGCGTCGTCGCCGATCGCCCAACCGCAGGTGGACTGGTACGCCTCCGCCCACCAGCCGTCCAGTTGGGACAGGTTCAGTCCGCCATTGACCAGAACCTTCATACCACTGGTGCCGCAGGCTTCCCATGGTCGTCGCGGTGTATTGATCCAGACATCGACGCCTTGCACCAACTGTTGGGCCAGTTCAATGTCGTAATCCTCCAGGAACACGACATGCCTTCGTAGATTTGGACGATGAACAAACTCCATCCATGCCTGGATCAGCTGCTTGCCCTGCTCGTCATTGGGATGGGCTTTACCGGCGATGATCAGTTGGACCGGTCGATGTTCATCGGTTAGCAGGCGACTCAGGCGCTCCGGGTCATGCAGCAACAGATTCGGTCGCTTATAGTCGGTGAATCGCCGCGCGAAGCCGAGCGTCAGGCAATTGGGATCGAGCACCTGCGCGGCTTCTTCGACGTGCAGCGGTGACTCGCCACGTTGTCCAAGATGCCATGCCAAACGGTGACGCGTGTAATGCACCAAATCGCGGCGTTGCTCGGCGGCCATCGTCCACAAGGCCCTGTCATCACTGTTGGAGACCGTCCCTGAGAGAGACTCCACCGTGCCGAGCCAACGTTCCTTGCCACAGGTACTGGTCCACAGGTGATCGGACCACACTGAATCCCAGGATGGCACATGGACGCCGTTGGTAATATGCCCTACAGGTATCTCTTGAAGCGGCCAGCGTGGATAAAGATCACTGAACAATCGACGGCTGACCTCGCCATGCAAACGACTCACGGCATTGCACTGGGCGCACCCACGCAATGCCAGAAAAGCCATGTTGAAAGGCTCATCGTCGTTCGCCGGATCACGCCGGCCCAACGCAAGCAGTTCGCGCAATGAAATGCGACAGTCTTCGAGAAACTCGCGCGCATACTTGTAAATAAGCGCGGGTGGAAATGAGTCGAAACCCGCAGCCACTGGCGTATGCGTTGTGAATACATTACCCGCACGCGTTGCCCACCACGCCTCCCAGAACGATGTTCCCATCTTGTGCATAAAGCGACGGGCACGTTCCAGCACAAGCAGTGCGGCATGACCTTCGTTAAGGTGGCACACGTCCACGTCGATCCCCAGTGCGTCGAGTACCGCCCAGCCACCGATGCCGAGCACCACTTCCTGGAGCAAACGCATTTCCGAGCCACCGCCGTACAACTTAGAGGTGATACCGCGATCGGCGGCACCGTTGCGCAGATCGTTACTGTCCAGCAGGTACAGGCGCGTACGTCCGACAATGGCCTGCCAGATACGCAAATACAAAGTGCGGCCGGGAAGTTGCAGCACGATTTTCAGCCAGGCCCCTTCATTTCCGATGGTTGGCTGAATCGGCAGGCTGGTGGCATCGTTGTATGGATAGGCCTCATGCTGCCTGCCTTGCGCGTCGATGTATTGCCGAAAATAGCCTTCCTGATAGAGCAAACCCACCCCAAGGATTGGAGCGCCCATATCGCTCGCCGTCTTGAGGTAATCCCCTGCAAGCACACCGAGTCCGCCGGCATAGAGCGGAAAGGCCTCACTCAGACCGTACTCCATACTGAAATAAGCGATACGCGCCGAATCGCCAGCCGCTTGCCGCTGCGCATACCAGCCTGAGTCGTCGAGATAACTCCGATGCTCTGCAATGGCGTGTGCCAGTTTCTGCGAGAAATGGGCATCTCGGCAGAGTTCGTCAAGACGCTGCTGCGAAGCATTCTGCAGAATCATCCACGGATTATGGGTGCGCTCCCAAAGTTCTGGGTCAATCGATTTCCACAGGTCGTCGAGTGCATGATTCCAGGTCCAGCGCAGGTTAAGCGCGAGCTCGGTCAGTGTGCAGAGTGGCTCCGGCAACTCACGTGGCAAGAAGGCATACACGTCGACACCTCAATGTAATCGGCAGTTTTGCGGATCTTGATCAGGCGGGCCATGCGGCAACGGCTTTACGGTGTGCGATTAAGTGACAGGCGCTTTTCCACCGCCAGAACATGCCGAGTCGTGGCGAGCACTGCATCCGGATTGAGGCTTATCGAGTCGATGCCAATTTCCACCAGAAATTCAGCCATCTCGGGATAGTCAGACGGCGCCTGTCCGCAGATACCGGAGTGGCGGCCGTTGCGTTTTGCTCCCTCCACCGCCAGACGAATCATCTGTTTCACTCCCGGATCGCGTTCATCGAAATCGAAGGCGACGATTTCCGAATCGCGATCCACGCCGAGCGTCAATTGGGTCAGGTCATTGGAGCCGATGGAGAACCCGTCGAACAGTTTGGCGAAGGCGTCGATCAGGATGACGTTGTTGGGGATCTCGCACATGACGTAGACCTCCAGTCCGTTCTCTCCGCGCTTGAGGCCATGGCTGGCCATCGCTGCCAACACCTTTTCACCCTCCTCCACTCTGCGGCAAAAAGGGATCATCAATTTGACGTTAGTCAGGCCTATCTCGTCGCGCACCCGCTTCATTGCCGCGCATTCCAGCGCAAAACCTTCGGCATAGGCACTATGGGTATAACGGGACGCCCCACGAAAGCCGATCATCGGGTTGTCTTCTTCCGGCTCGAAATACTGACCGCCCAGCAGGGTCGCGTATTCGTTGCTTTTGAAGTCGCTCATGCGCACGAC
This sequence comes from Pseudomonas sp. URMO17WK12:I12, assembly GCF_000514395.1. NCBI lineage: Bacteria > Pseudomonadati > Pseudomonadota > Gammaproteobacteria > Pseudomonadales > Pseudomonadaceae > Pseudomonas > Pseudomonas sp. URMO17WK12:I12. The sequence goes on along the minus strand of NZ_AZVV01000007.1, from coordinate 183,513 downwards.
GCAGGGTTTTGGATACACCGCCGCCGCAATTGTGGCGACGCCTTCGGCCAAGGTCTTGACGAAAAAGTCCGCAGGATCATTGTAAGCAATACTCAGGGCAGCGATGTTTTCGCGTGTCGTGTCATCCACCTTTTCCGGGTGTACGAACGCCATCGGATGCACCTTGATGTACTCATTGATAATGAATTCCATACGCGCCAGACCAATGCCATCCACCGGTAGCGAGGCAAGACTAAAGGCCTGATCAGGATTGCCCAGGTTCATCATAATCTTTGTTTTTGGATGTCCCAGCTGGCTGAGATCGGTGTGCTGAATGTCAAAATCCAGAATGCCTTCATAGACATTTCCGGTTTCGCCTTCGGCGCAGCTAATGGTGATCGGTGTGCCGGTTTCTATTTTCTCTGCCGCGTTTGCGGTTCCCACGATGGCGGGAATGCCCAGTTCACGCGACACGATGGCGGCGTGACAAGTCCGGCCGCCCCGGCTCGTCACAATCGCCGCTGCGGTCTTCATGACAGGTTCCCAGTCGGGTGCCGTGGTATCTGAGACCAGCACCTCGCCCGGTTGGAAATCACTGAGATGCTTGGCATCGTTGATGACACGCGCCTTGCCGGCGCCAATTCGGGTACCGACCGCCCTGCCCTTGAGCAGCACTGTTGATCTTTGCTTGAGATGGTAAATCTCAAGCACGCTGCCTTTCTTTTGCGACTCCACCGTTTCCGGTCGCGCCTGTACGATATATAAGCGGCCATCGATCCCGTCTTTGGCCCATTCCATATCCATGGGCTTGTAAAAACCGGCTTTGCTCGAGTAGTGGTTTTCAACCTTGATGGCATAGTCGGCCAGCACCATCACATCCGCATCAGAGAGGCTAAAGCGGGTTCGTTCTTCGTGGGGCGTGTCAATATTCTCGGTGTATTCCACCGCGATATTGCCGGTATTGAGCGTGTCGGTAAAAATCATCTTCTTTGCTTTGCTGCCCAGGCTGCGCTTCAAGACCGCCCGATATCCCTGGAGAAAGCTGGGTTTGTGCACATAGAAGCTGTCGGGGTCGATTGTGCCCTGCACCACATTCTCGCCAAGCCCCAGTGCGGCATTGATGAAGACGACATCCCTGAAGCCTGTTTCCGTGTCCAGCGAAAACATCACGCCACTGGCCCCGATATCGCTACGCACCATTTTCATGACCACGACGGCGAGATAGACCTTGTAGTAATCAAAGCCATTGTCGTATTTGTAGTGAATGGAGCGGTCGGTAAAGTTGGATGCCAGGCAACGTTTGTAGGCATCAAGCAGATCATCGTCACCGGCAATGTTGAGATAGCTGTCGTTCTGCCCGGCAAATGAGGCCTGCGGCGAATCTTCAGCGGTCGCCGAGGAACGCACTGCCAATGAAATGTTTTCGCCGTATTCTTTTTTGAGTTGGGCATAACTGTGCAAAATCGCCGTCTTTAGGTCTTCCGGCAATGAACAGCCATATACAATCGCCCTCGCCTTTTTCCCCCGCGCCTGCAAATCCTTGATGTTGGCGGGGTCGAGTCCGTCAAGTGCCGCATGCAGAGGCTGCCAGGCCCTATTGTGATCAAGTACATAACGATACGCCTCAACGGTGATGGCAAAGCCGTTGGGGATGCATACCCCCTCAGTCGTGAGGTTCTGGTACATCTCTCCCAGCGAGGCGTTCTTGCCACCCACCAGCGATACATCGTTGATACCCAGCTCTTTGAACCAGCGGATATGTGAAGGCATCACGATGTTTCTCCATTGGATGGGGGAGACTTTGTCGGCCGTTTCTACTTTATACAAAGCTTTATGGCTTGATGCCGTCTGCGTGTGTTGATCTAGATCAATTTGCGTCTTTTGAGCAGTAATAGCGGGGAGTTTCAGCCCCCTTTTTGATTTGTGCAGAAGGTGTACCTGGACACCAACTGGCCCCGGACCCCGGACCCCGGACCCCGGACAACAAGACTGTCAACGGCTGATATCAGTTTTGTGCGCTTTGCGGTCGACCACCGCCATCCCGTAAAAACGACTTGAGTGAGGTCAGCGAACGGGTATTGAGCACATCGTGTTTTTCCAGCCAGGCTCGGCGCGCCTGAGCGACCCCGTAGCGCAAATAAGAAAAATCCGCGGTGCGATGGGCGTCCGAATTGATGCTGATGAGCACCCCTTGATCCTTGGCGTATTGGCACTGCAGGTCAAACAGATCCATGCGCTGGGGTTGCGAGTTGAGTTCCAGGCAGCAACCACGCTCAGCGGCTGCCTTGGTGATTGCAGGCAGGTCCATGTTCAGAGGCGCGCGTTCATTGATCAACCGACACAGGGGGTGTGCCAGTATGCTGAAGTAGCGATGATCCATGGCCCTGAGCAGGCGTTGGGTTTGTTGATGCAGCGTCAAGCCGAAATGACTGTGGACGGCGCCCACCACCAGATCCAGGCGCCCCAGAATGTCGTCCGGCAGATCCAGGCGCCCGTCTTCGAGAATGTCGACCTCAACACCCTTGAGCAAGGTTATGCCCTGCAAACGGGCATTGAGCGAATCGATCTGGTCGATTTGCTTCAACAATCGATCAGTGTCCAGACCATGGGCCACCCTGAGGGACCGGGAGTGGTCGGTAATTGCCAGGTATTCCAACCCGGCTTGCTGCGCCGCCAACGCGATCTCTTCCAGGCTATTGCCGCCATCCGAGTAACGGGTATGAGCATGCAGGTCACCTTTGAGGTCGCTCAACTCAATCAGCCTCGGTAAACGACCTGTCAGTGCCGCCTCGACTTCACCGCGATTTTCGCGCAGTTCCGGGGTGATCCATACCAACCCCAAGGCCTGATAAACCGCCACCTCGGTGGTATGGGCCACGCATTCTGCGGCCTTGAACACCCCATATTCATTGAGTTTGAGCCCCAACTTCCGGGCCCTCTGGCGAATCGCGATGTTATGCGCCTTGCTGCCAGTGAAATACACCAGAGCGGCGCCAAATTGCGCCGGTTTTACAATACGCACATCCACTTGCAGGCCTGAACCCAGCACGACGCTGGCACGCGTGCGCCCTTTAACCAACACGGTGGAAATCTCCGGGTGCTTGAGCAAGTGTGCCGTGACGTTCACAGACGGCGCTGCGGCCACGAGGATGTCGATATCACCGACGGTGTCGCGCATGCGACGCAGACTTCCGGCCACCGTTGCTTCCTCGATGCCCGCAAGCTGCTGCAAGTATTCGATCAGCCGGCGCGCCACGGGCTCCACAAACGCCAGCGGCAAACGGTGATCTTTTCCGATCCCCTGCTGCGCGGCACTTAACAGCCGCGTTTCCATCTTTTCGCCGAAGCCGGGCAGATGGCGGATTCGCCCCTGTCGAGCCGCCTCGCATAACTGCTGCGCGGTTTCGATCCCCAGATCGTGATACAGGTGCCTGACACGTTTGGGGCCCAATCCGGCGATGGACAGCAGTTCAACCAATCCGGGCGGTAATGTCGAACGCAACCGCTGGCGCAAAGCACAATTTCCGGTGGTAACGATTTCGTTGATCTTGCCTGCCAGATCAACTCCGATACCGGTCAGTTTGGGCAGTGGTTCGCCACTCGCGATGGTCTCCGCGAGCTCGAAGGTCAACGCCCTTAACGTGCGCGCCGCATTACGGTAGGCCCGGATCCGAAAGGGGTTGGCGTCATCGATTTCCAGCAGATCAGCAATTTCGTCAAAAACCGCGGCAATCTGATCATTGCCAATCACCTGCCAGTCCTTGAGGGAGGCCGATAGCAAGGCGGGTAACGGTTCCTGAGACGGTACGGCGGTGAGCTTCATTGCAAGAGCCCGTCCAGTGGGATGAAAAACGCGTCTGAGCGTTGATATTGACTCACGATCTGACTCCAGACCGGCGGGCGAGCCCCGCTCACCCCTTCAGCGTATGCGGCCGGGGGGTGTCGCGGGAACCATGCGCCACGCTTCAGGACACTGGCGCACATAGGGGTAATAGCCTTTGGCAGAGTCGCAGTAATACCAATTGGGCGGTGACTGCGCGGCGGGCGGTGCAGCCCCCGTGGTTGCGCCGGGAGGGAGGATTACTGGCGGCGATTCGATGATCACTGTAGGTGGATTGGCCGGGTAGTAGTAAGTCGGAGCGGGATAGTAATAAACCGGATAGGCAGGGTAGTAATAAGGACCGGGAATACGCGCAGCTTCCCAACCGAGGCCCAGTCCCAGGCCTATGCCCCACCAAAATGCCCCTGCACCGCCGTGATGCGAGTCGGCATTGGCCGGTAAGGCCAGGCTTGTGACAATCAGGATGATCCCTGTCAACGCGCACCGTCTTACCGTGTCGAGGTTCATGATGTTCACCCAATCGAACAGTGAGTCAGCGCCTACTTCAGGTCTGTTTGGTCCTGGTCGCCGTCCATTTGCGGTCTTGGCATGTGCATTTGCATCGGCATCTGCATTGGCATCTGCATCGGCATTTGCATTGGCATCTGCGAACCGTCATAGCCAGCATTCCTGTGATGCATCGCTGTCCAGAACAGGTCGAATATGGTTTTCTGTTCAGTTCCCAGAGCGTCATAAAATGTTTTGGTACGCACCTGAGCAGCATCCAGACGCACCAACTGCGCCTGCATCCAGTTGGTTTCTGCGCGCAGACGCTCTATCCCTTTTGCCATTCTTTCCGGCGTCGTTTCATCAAGAGGCGCTTGCTTCGCGCTCGCCATCTCGTTGCGCCGGGCCTTGTCCTTTTCCAGTTGCTGATTGGCATCCGCGGTGACCCCGGTAGCCCATGTCTCCCAGGCGGGCATTTGCTCCGGCTTGAGATTGAGCTTGGCTTTCAGTTTATCCAGGCTCCGCTGCGTATGTTTGACCCAATCGAAGTCCTGGAAATGATGGGTCATGCCAGCTTGCGGTGACAGGGGTGGGTTGGCGAAGACGCTGCTGGATGGCATCAAGAAAACACTCGCCGCTATCAACATGCATTGTCCGATCATGCTTGATTTGTTCATTTCAGCTCTTCTCAATACGGTGGTGGGGATGGTTCGAGATTAGGAGCCAGGCAGGTGGATAATCTGATCCACATCAGAAAACAGCCAGACAAATGAGGTTGCGGCTAGACGGTCGATAGTGGCAGCCGCCGTGTTCCCTTGGTGACGCATCGCCAGCCCATCGCAAAGCACATCCGCGTCCTCCATGTCATGGGCGGTAGAGTGTTTTGCGATCAGCCAATCCAGCGAACCTCGGGCGTCTTGTGTGAGAGGGGGCCAGGCGCAGATTTCGGATGGCCAACGATAATGGGCGCCACTGGCGTCCACTCGGCCGGCAGGCCCAGGGCATGCTTGCCATCCGGCGTATTAAGAAAGCTCTGCGCGAAACCGATCCAACAGGTGGCAAGTCCTTCTGCATAGGCGGCGAGCATCAGATTCTCGGCAGCCAGGGCACAGTCTTCGACGATCCAAGGACTCGGAGCATTTCCCGAAATCAGGATGAGTGCAGGTGCGTGATAGAAGATCTGAAAGTTTTCGTCATTGAGCAACGTATGGAAGTGCTCGGAATGGAAGCCAGCGGGCATCGTCTTGAGCATGTGCGCTTTCGCTTCACGGGAGATTCGATCCAGCAGTGCCTGGTCGCGAATCACCGTGAAAGTCCACGGTTGTTGGTTCATTGCGCTGGGCGCCTGGGCCGCGGCACTGATTAAACGCCGCAGGACGTTCTCATCAACAGCTTCTGTCGTGTATTCACGCGCCGAGCGCCGGCCGGAGATTGCCTTGTCGATGTTCATGAGTGCATACCTGATAAAGGGCCGTCTCATAAGGTTGTCCACCCGCATGGACCTGCTGTTGATTTAGATCAAATCAAGGCGGAACCCGCCTCTCGTTTCGTCAGACAACTCGCGCACGTCTGAACGACGCCACGTCGCGCGAACTTGATCTGCATCAGATGAACGCTGTGCGCTCACTGCACACTGGATTGGCCGGGTTCGCTCTTGCGAGACGGGCAACGCGGGAGAAATGGCTCGCGCAGGAGCGCTGACATGTATGGAAAAACCCTGGTACCTACCAGAAGCAGCGCCGCGCTGCGGTTTCTGATACGCGCCGTGTTGGTGGGCGCTTGCGCAGTGGCCTGGGGCGCGGACGACGCCGTGCTGAGGGTCGAACCGCGCGTCACGATCCTCGTTTACCACCGTTTTTCGGACACGGCAGACGACTCGATGACCGTGCGCATGAGCACTTTCGAATCGCAATTGCGTGTCCTGCGCGAGCGTGGCTACCACATCGTGCCGCTGCGTGAAGTGGTCGACTGGCTACGCGATCCCGAGGCAACGCTACCGCCCAAGCCAGTGGCGATCACCGTCGACGACGGCCATCGTTCGGTATACGAAAAATTGCTGCCGGTGATGCTGCGAGAGCGGTTCGCGGTCACGCTCTTTATCTACCCCTCGGCGATTTCCAACGCGTCCTATGCCATGACCTGGGAGCAATTGCGTGCACTCAGGCAGACCGGGCTCGTGGATATTCAGTCGCACACGTTCTGGCATCCCAATTTCAACGTCGAGCGCCGACACCGTTCGCCAGCGGATTTCCAGCAATTCGTTCACACGCAACTCGACAAGTCACGTCGACGTCTCGAGTCGCAAACCGGCGCCCCTGTTGACATGCTCGCGTGGCCGTTCGGTATCTACGACGACGAATTGATCACGCTCGCCGCCGATGAAGGCTATGTCGTCGGTTTGACCCTGGACGCGCGCAAGGCCGACCGGCACGCACGGCTGCTGGCACTGCCACGCTTTCTGATGACCGACGCCTATGGCGCCAACACGTTCGCACGCCTGCTCGGCGAACCGACCACTCAGCCCGTGCCCGCCGCAGGGAGCGCGCCATGACCTTGACCCGCGTCTTGAGGCGTTTGGCGATCCCGATGTTGTTCGTCGTCACGGCTTTGCTGGCTGTTCAAGCCTTGGCCTTTACCGGTGTCGTACTCGACTCGAGCACTCGTCATCCGGTGGCTGGCGCGACCATCACGACGTTGGCCGGTGTAACCCACACCAATGAGCATGGGCAATTCGAGACGGCTCACGCGGCCCGGAGCGTCGCGGTTCGCGCCCCGGGGTATCTGCGCACCGAGGCCAAGCTGTCCGACGAGACGCCTGTGACGCTCACATTGACTCCGTTTCGTCCGAAAGCGGTTTACCTGTCGGTGTTCGGCATCACCAGTGCGACCTTGCGCAACAGGGCCGTCAGCCTTGCCGACCATACGGTGATCAATGCACTGGTCATCGACGTCAAGGGCGACCGCGGTCTGACGCCCTATCGCAGTGCCGCGCGCGAGGCAATCGGCGCAGCGGCCCGCGTGACCACCCGCGTACCACAGGCGCAGGACTTTCCTGCGCTGCTGGCCAGGCTGCATGCACAACACCTGTACCTGATCGCGCGGATTGTGGTGTTCAAAGACGACCCGCTCGCCGACGCGCATCCGCAGTGGAGCGTGCACACCGCCGACGGACAACCCTGGCGGGATCGCGAAAACCTGCAATGGATGGACCCGTTTTCCCACGACGTCTGGCAGCACAATCTTGATGTCGCCGAGGAGGCGGCGCGGATGGGCTTCGATGAGATCCAGTTCGACTACGTGCGCTTTCCCGACAAGAGCGGGCTACGCTTTGCCCTCCCGAACACCCGGGCCAACCGGACTGCGGCGATTGTCGAGTTCCTGCAGGCCGCACGCACACGGCTCGCGCCCTATAACGTCTTCATCTCGGCGGACATCTTCGGCTACGTCTGCTGGAACCTTGATGACACCGCGATCGGCCAGCAGATCGAACTGCTCGGCGCGGCGCTCGACTATATTTCTCCGATGTTGTACCCCTCCAGTTTCACGTGGGGGTTGCCGGGCTGTACCAACCCGGCCGCCGACCCCGGCCAGATAGTCCGGCGTTCCCTGGCGGAGGCCATGCAGCGCACCGGCCTGCCGGGCGTGCGCTTTCGTCCGTGGTTGCAGGCATTTCGCGACTACGCGTTCGATCATCGCCCGTTTGATGCGGCGGCGATCAAGGCGCAGGTTGACGCCGCCGACGCAGCCGGCACTGATGGGTGGATGCTATGGAACCCTCGCAATCACTACAAAGTCAGCGACCTGCCACAGCGTTGATGGGTGCGCTGAAGCACTGGACGCTGCTGCTCGGCATGGCGACGGCGGCGCAGATGACGAGTGCCAGCGATCTTGATGCGCCGACACGCCTGCAAGCCGCACAGATCGTCGACACACAGATTGCCGCCGGACGACTTCCAGGTGCCGTTGTTCTGATCGGGGATTCCACACAGGTGCTGTATCGCCAAGCCTTCGGACAACGCAAGACGACGCCCTCCCCCGAACCGATGACGCTGGACACCGAGTTCGATCTTGCGTCGCTGACCAAGGTCATCGCGACGACCACGGCGATTATGCAACTGGCCGAAGCGGGCCGCCTCGATCTGGACGCACCCGTTGCCCGGTATTGGCCTGCGTTTGCGATGCAAGGCAAAAACGCGGTGACGGTGCGTGAGCTGCTTGCCCATACCTCCGGGCTAGCGCCAGACTTGCCTGCGCGGCCCCCGCAGCCCGGCCGGAAAGCCGTATTGAGTGCGATCGCGGCGCAGCATCCGCGCAGCGCGCCCGGTGAACGCGTGCTCTACAGTGACCTGAATTTCGTGGTGCTCGGCGAGCTGGTCGAGCGCATCACTCACCTCCCGCTGGACGCGTATTGCCGTGTTCACATCTTCGGCCCGCTCGGTATGCACGACACGGTCTTCATGCCGGACGCCGGTCGAGCGGCACGCAGTGCACCGACCATCGCCAACAAGGCCGGCATCCTTCGCGGGCGCGTGCACGATCCCACGGCCCGCTGGATGGGCGGCGTTTCCGGTAACGCGGGGCTGTTTTCCACCGCGGACGACCTCGCCCGCTTCGCGCAAATGATGCTCAACAACGGGCGCGCAGGCTCCGTGCGCATTCTGCGACCCGAGAGCATCGCCGCACTGGCGGCAGCGTCCTCACCGCTCGCGGCCGTGCCGTGGCGCGGCCTCGGCTGGGAACTGGCCGCACCACTCGTGCAGAATCATGACCGCCTGCCGCCGATTGGCGTCATCGGCCACACGGGCTATACCGGTACGGGCCTATGGATCGATCGGGTCACACGCCAGTTCATTGTCATCCTGACCAACCGTGTGTACCCGGACGACCGCGGTGATGCTCGCCCGCTTCGTGCGCAGCTGCTCGCGTTACTGGCAAGCCGAGCCGTGCCTGTGAGTGCTGCACAGATCGGTCGGTCGTTGCCGTCAGCCTTGCCGGCGCTGCATGAAGCCAATCGCCTGCCGGCCTCGACCGGCCCAGTGCAGACCGGCATTGACGTGCTGGAAGCGCAGCGGTTTGCGCCGCTCGCTGGCCTGCGCGTGGGGTTGATCACCAATCGCAGCGGTTTTGACGCCGAGGGCAGGCGCACCGTCGACGTACTCGCGCATGCGCCAGGCGTCACGCTGGCGGCGCTGTTCTCGCCGGAACACGGGCTTGATACCGATGTGGATGAACGGGTCGGTGACACCCGCGACGCGGCGACGGGCCTCACCGTACACAGCCTGTACGGCGCAACGCAGCGTTTCCCGGTGGGGTCACTTCGTGGACTCGATGCGCTGATCTTTGACATACAAGACGCCGGCGTGCGTTTCTTCACCTATGAAACGACGCTCGGCTACGCGCTGGAAGCCGCCGCGGCGCGAGGCATTCCATTGTTTGTGCTGGATCGGCCCGATCCGCTCGGTGCACAGCGCTTCGGCGGTCCGGTGCTGGACAGCCTCCGCGAATCGTTCACGGGCTATTTTCCTGCGCCGCTTCAACCCGGCATGACGGTCGGTGAACTGGCGACTCTATTCAATCGCAATAAACACATTGGCGCGGACCTGCGCGTGGTGCCGATGCAGGGCTATCGACGCACAATGACGTTTACCGACACCGGTCTCGGTTGGGTGCCGCTATCGCCGAACCTGCGCACACTGTCCCAACTCGATCTGTACCCGGATGTCGGGTTGCTCGAAGGCGCGAATGTGAGTGTCGGGCGCGGCACGCCGCATCCGTTCGAGTGGATCGGCGCGCCGTGGATCGACGCGACCCGCCTGGCAACCGCCCTGAATGCGCTGGATGCCGGCGCGCATTTTGCGCCACTCGACTTCGTCCCCACCGACTCCACCTGGCGCGGTCAACTCTGTCATGGGGTGAGTATTACGCGCGACGCAGCTTCCGAGCGGCGCCCCGTGGCAAGCCTGGGACTGGCACTGCTCGCCACATTGCACCGGCTCTATCCCGATACGTTCAAGCTGGCGGCAACGCGCGGTTCGATCGGCTCGCAAACCGTGTGGCAAGCGATTCACGACGGTGCTACACCGGATGCAGCGCAAGCACTCGACGCTGCGGCGCTTGCGCGCTTCGCACGACTGCGGCAGCAAAACCTGCTTTATTGAGTGTGAGTACGGACGTCAATCCCTGTGAGTGAGAGCCTCCATCGTGCAGCCCGCAATCGCTGCCGGGCGGCCACTGTTCGGGACCTTCATCCCTTTTTCCCCAGGTAGGTGATGAGTTTGTCCAGGGTGTCCACTTGCTGGTAATCGCTTTCAGGAATTGCAATGCCCAGACTGCGGTTCAGCGCTTCGATGAAACGAAGCCAATCCATGGAATCCAGATCAACCTCTTCGCGTAGCGACCGATCGGGTCGCAGCTGCTCGATCTCAAGTTCCGGGGCAATGCCTTTCAAGGCTTTCCAGACTTCATCGCGGATCATGTTCGGGTTCATGTGTCCTCTCCTCAAAGCGCCTCTGGCGTCTGCAACAAGCGTCGGACTTCGCCCAGAAAACGTGCGCCGTAGTGACCGTCGCTGACTCGATGATCGGCGGACAAACTGCTAATGACCGTCGGCATCACACACAACTGGCCGTCTTTCACCCAGGGCCGCTCAGTGATCCGACCGAAACCGACCAAGGCCACCTGGGGCGGATAGATCACCCCTAATACGCTGTCCACGCCCTGATCGCCGAGTTGAGTGACCGTCATGCCGGCGCCTCCCAGCTCGGAGCTGCGCAGGGATCCGCTGCGGGCGCGCTCGACCAGGCTGGCCAGTTCACTCATTAACTGCGTCAGGGAGGTGTCCGCCACATGATGCAGAACCGGGGCGACCAGGCCCCCCTGGCGCAAGGTGATTGCCACCCCAAGGTCGGTATCGAGTGCGGGCTTGAAGGCGTTATCCAGCCAGAAACCATTGAGCTGCGGATACTCGCGCAAGGCCAGCGCCACCGCCTTGAGCAGCAAGACGCTGGGCAGCAGGCGTTCCTGAAGTGTGCTTTGCGCATTGTGTACCTGCAGCCACGCCATGACGTTATCCAGGGCGATGGTTTCGCTGAGGTAGTAATGGGGAATCTCGCGTTTTGATCGGCTCATGGCTGCGGCGATGGCGTGCCGCATGGCCTGATCGGGGTCTGGAGGGTGCGTCACACGGGCAGCGGTCTCGATGTCCTCCAGGGTAATGACACCCTGTGGACCATGGCCTTTTACATCACCGGCACTGACCCCTAACTCGGCAGCACGCTTGCGCGCCGCTGGAGAAACCCGCGGGCGCCTGCCCGCCGGGGCTTGCTCTTCGATCAGCAGAGGTGCCGCTGTCGTTCGTCGTGCACTTTGCGGATTTTCGCCCGGTTCCAACAATCGGGCGATGGCGGTACCGACCGGTACTTTGGCGCCGACATCGATCAGCAGTTGCGACACCGTGCCGTCATGCCAACACTCGACATCGATGGCGGCCTTGGCGGTATCGACGACGGCAATCACCTGACCTGGCTTGACCACATCGCCCGGATGGACTTTCCACTCCAGCAACGTGCCTTCATCCATATCAGCCCCCAGAGAGGGCAACTTGAACTCGATCATCGTTTACCCTCCGCGTCCGATACTCGAACGCGCCATTGTCATTGCGCTCACCCGGATGTCCCCTGGCACAACTCATGAGCGGCCGCGACGATCGTCGACACTTGTGGCAGGGCCGCCTCTTCCAGATGCCGGGGATAAGGGATCGGCACCTCGGCGCTGCACACCCGTGCCGGTGGAGCATCCAGCTCGAAAAAGCCTTGTTCAATGATCCGCGTAATGATCTCGGCAGATAGGCTGCCGCTGCGCCATCCCTCATCGACCACCAGGGCGCGACGGGTTTTGCAGACTGAAGCCATCAGCGTCTGGTCGTCCAGAGGGCGCAGGACCCGCAGGTCGATGACTTCGCAATCAATGCCCTCCCCGGCCAGCACCTGCGCTGCCTCCAGGGTTTTGCCGAGAGTGCCGCCATACGTGATCAGGGTCAGGTCCTTGCCGGCACGGCGTACCTTGGCAGAGCTGATGTCCACTGCCTCCCAATCGCCCGCATCACCCTCCAGGTTATAGAGCTGGGCGTGTTCGAATATCAGCACCGGGTCTGGGTCCAGCAGCGCGGGCCGGAGCATGCCGCGCGCATCTTCGATGGTCGCCGGAGCGAGGATTTTCAACCCGGGAATATGGGCGTACCAACCCTCCAGACTGTGCGAGTGCTGCGCTGCAAGCTGGCGTCCGGCACCGGTCGCCATGCGCACGACCAAGGGCACGGAGAACTGTCCGCCGGACATGTGCCTCAAGGCGGCCGCCGTATTCATCAAAGGATCGAGTGCGAGCAGACTGAAATTCACGGTCATGATTTCGACAATCGGCCGCATGCCCCCCAATGCCGCCCCTATACCGGCGCCCACAAAACCCAACTCGGACAACGGCGTGTCTCGAATGCGCTCGGGGCCGAACGCCTCAAGCAACCCCAGGGAGACGGCATAGCTGCCACCGTAGCGACCCACGTCTTCGCCCATCAGAAATACCCGTGGGTCCTGCTGCAGCGCCTCACGCATGGCCTCGCGTAGCGCTTCGCGATAGGTCATGCGAATGCTCATGGCGCCACCGTTGGGGTGTATACATCAAGAGACAAATCCTCGAGTGGCTCCAGGCGACCGCTTTCGGCATACGTCACGGCGGCTTCCACTTCCGCGTCCACCTGGGTCAGGATCGCCAGAAATCCGGGCTCGTCCAAAAGACCTTGCGCCTTAAGCTGTGCACTGTACGTATGGATCGGCCCATGGGTCTTCCATTGCTCCACCTCGTCCTTGTCACGATACAGCTGCGGGTCGAACATCGAGTGGGCACGAAACCGATAGGTGCGAAACTCCAGAAAAAAAGGCCCACGCCCCGCGCGGATGTGTTCAACCGCATCACGAGCGGCTTCATACACCGCGATCACGTCCATGCCATCCACGGACCGGGTATCAACTTTGTAGGCCGAGGCTTTCGCACACAGGTCAGTTTGCGATTGCGAACGGTCCAGGGCAGTCCCCATCGCATAGAGGTTGTTTTCGCAGCAAAACAGCATCGGCAGCTGCCACAATGCCGCCAGGTTGATGGACTCATGGAAGGCCCCTTCCGCCATCGCGCCTTCACCAAAAAAACAGGCACAGAGACGCGATCCACCTTGCATGCGTTCAGCAAGCGCCAGGCCGACCGTCAGTGGCAAGCCACCCGCCACGATGGCATTGCCGCCGTAGAATCGCGTAGTGGCATCAAACAAATGCATAGAGCCGCCGCGTCCCCGCGAGCATCCTTCCTGGCGGCCATACATCTCGGCCATGATGGCTTTCATGGGGACGCCCTTGATCAGCGCGTGGCCATGTTCGCGATACGTCGCGACCACCGCATCGTTGGCGGCCAGCGCATGGAGCACGCCGACCGCTACCGCTTCTTCACCAATGTACAGGTGCAGGAAGCCACGAATCTTGCCCTCCCCATACAACTCGCCAGCCCGCTCCTCAAGACGGCGGATGCGCACCATGTCACGCAGCAAATCGAGCGAAATGTCCCGGGAACGCGGTGGTAGGCTCATGACGGGCTCTCCATGCTGGACGTATCGCCTTCAGGCAAACCCAGTTCCCGGGCCTTGAGCAGACGCCGCATGAGTTTTCCGCTACGGGTGTGCGGAAGCACCTCCACAAATTCCAGCTCCTTGGGCGCAACGACCGCCCCAAGACGCTTGCGTCCATGACCGAGCAACTCGTCGTGCAAGGCCTGGCTGGCAGTGAAACCACGTTTGAGTGAAACAAAGGCCTTCACGGTTTCGCCCAACAGCGGATCGGGCTTGCCAATCACCGCAGCCTCGGCCACGGCCGGGTGTTCCATGAGGGAGCTTTCAACTTCGAACGGACCGATCAGGTGACCCGCCGACTTGATGACGTCGTCGCTGCGACCAATAAACCAGTAGTAACCATCGGCATCGCGACGCACCAGATCGCCGCTCAGGTACCACTCACCGACAAAACAGTGGCGATAACGCTCCTCCTGTCCCAGGTAGGTACGGAACATGGCAGGCCAAGGCTGTTTCAAGGCCAGGTCACCGACCTCGTTGTCGCCCAGGAACACCAATCCGCCCTCTTCACCTCGTACGACGATGGCCGCCTCGACACCCGGCAGCGGTTTGCCCATGGAGCCCGGTTTGATCGGCATCGCGACCGTGTTGGCAATCATGATGCCGCCGGTTTCGGTCTGCCACCAATTGTCGTGGATCGGCAGCCCAAGCACCTCTTTGCCCCACCAGACTGCCTCGGGATTGAGCGGCTCGCCGACACTGGCAATAAACCGCAGACTCGGAAAACGATGGCCGCGCGCCAAGGCCTCGCCTGCTTTCATCAGGAGGCGAATGGCCGTCGGGGCCGTATACCAGACTGTCACTTGTTGCTTCTCCAGTATCCGGTACCAACGCTCAGCATCGAATTCATTGCCCTCGACCACACTGGTGACGCCCAGCAACAACGGGGCAAAGATCCCATAGGAGGTGCCGGTCACCCAACCCGGATCGGCGCTGCACCAATAGACATCGTCGGGGTGCAAGTCCAAGGCGTATTTTCCTGTGACGCGGTGAGTCAGCGCCGCGCCATGGACATGCAACACACCTTTTGGGGTGCCCGTCGTGCCGCTGGTGAAGTGTAAAAGTGCGGGGCTGTCGGCGGTCGTATTGGCAACGGTCAAGGCTTCCTCTGCCTGCGCCAATAGTTGATGCAAATTAAGCGTCCCCTCGATAGGCGCCGTGTCCCCGCCATTTTCGTCATACAGCAGCACATGCTTGAGTGCCGGCAAACGCTCACGTATGGCCGCGATCTTGCGCCGGTAGAGGGTTTCACTGGTCAGCAACACACTGCCTTCGCCAAGACGCATACGGGTTTCGATGGGCTCCGGGCCGAACGCACAGAACAATGGCGACACCACGCAACCGAGTTTCAGGCCGCCGAGCACGCCCAGATAAAGTTCCAGCCCCCGGCCACAGAGGACAAATACTCGTTCGCCGGGCATCACGCCCAGTTTTTTCAATACATTGGCAAATCGATTGGTCAGGAGGCTCAGTTGGGCGTAGCTGATGTCACAACTGCCCCCATTGCGGTCAAGAATGCGCAATGCGGTATGCCGTCGATGCGCACCCTGCGCATGCCGATCCACGGCCTCATACGCGAGGTTCAAACCGCCGCCCGGCAAACCGGCCAGAGCACGGGCTTCCACCTGCCAGGAAAAGGCGTCCCGAGCTTGCACGCTATCGAGCCAGTTCGGCGCTAGCGGCAGGTTGGCCAGGGTTTTCTTAATGATCGCTGGATGCATGATTGCCCCCTTGAGTCGTCATCGGTCCGTCCTAGACCGCCAGGACGCTGCAGGGCACCTGATACAAAATATGTTCGGTCGTGCTGCCCAGCAGTTTCTCCATCCCGTGGTATTGGACTCTGCCCATCACGATCACATCCACGTTGTGCTTGTCGGCGAACTCGCTCAGCGCCGAAACGGGATGTCCCAGAATGAAATGCCGACGGTTGGCAGGCACACCGTACCGACCGGCGAATGTCAGGAACGATTTTTCCAGTTCCTTGCGCAGCCCCTTGGTCAGCTCCGACAGTTTCAAGCCACCGCCCAATTCCTCCAGGTAGTCTTCCGTGATGTCATAGGCATACAACAGGTGCAACTCGGCATCACACTGTATGGCGAGGCTGGAAGCCTGTTGGATAATCCGGTCATTCAATTCGCTGTTCTCGGGCCCAACCGCCGAAGCATCAACCGCCGCCACGATCTTGAGCGGCAAGGCATGGTGCGCCCCACCCACCAGATAAACCGGTACCGGACAGTGGCGCAGCAAGTGCCAGTCCAGGGGGGTGAACAACGTGCGCTTGAGCGCTGATTCATGTTGGATTTCCTTAATCAACAGGTCGGGTTGTAACTCCTTGACGTGATCCAGGATGTCTTGCGCCACGTCATCCGCCCACGCCACCTCGGTGGTCACCTCGACCCCTTTGGCACGCAGTTGTCTGGCCTGGTCTTTCAGCCAGTCGCGATGGTCCTGCAGGTAACGCTCCCGAGCCTTTTCCCGGTCGCCTTCTTCAAGCAGCGGCAACAATTTCAACGTCGGGATCAACGCCGCAATATGCAGACATGCACCGCTGGCCTTGGCGAGCGCTGCTGCATGGTCGATTGCCGGAGAATGGCGCAGCGCCAGGTGGATGATGAGTAACAACCGTTGATACTGGCTCATGGTCTGACTCCAGGCAGAGGGCTTCAACGCTTGCCGCTGATCCTCGCGGAGCTCAGCCGTTGCGTCGACGCCGGACCCAGTACCAGCGTTGATTCAGGTTGCTCCGCTGGAATGTGCCAGACGTTGATAAATATCAAAAACCGGCGTGAAGCCCACAAGACGCGCAGCCTTTCATTCCACCGCACTTGATCAATATCAATCGGAGCGGGCCTTCCCTTCTTCACACTGCCGAAAAGTCCGCAGACGGCGTGGAGGCGAGAATGAACAACCTGCAAGACGAGGTCATTGCCTTTCTCTCCAGGCCGTCCAGCTACGGCACGTCAAACCAGCCCGTGGAGCGTATCGAGACCCATGGTTCGGTGATTTTTCTGCAGGCCAACCGCGCCTATAAACTCAAACGCGCCGTGGCGTTTGCCGAGCTGGATTTCCTCAGCCTGGAAAGCCGGAAAAACGCCTGTCAGGCAGAATTACTACTCAATCGACGAACAGCACCGACGCTGTATTTGAGCGTGTGTTCGATCAATCGCCAGGCGGATGGCCAGTTGGCGCTCGATGGTGGCGGACAGGTGGTTGACTGGCTCGTGGTGATGCGCCGTTTTGCTCAGAATCGGCTGTTTGACCGCATGGCCATTGAAGGACGTCTGACGGAACCGATGATGGAACAATTGGGGGGCGAGATCGCTCGCTTTCATGCCAACGCACACATCACCCCTTCTTTCGGTCGCATCCCGGACCTGTACGAAGAAATCGAGAAAAACCATCGGGAAATGTCGCGTTATCCACCGATCCTCGACCTTGCGACAGTCACCGCGATTGCTCATGCCTCCCGGAACCTGCTGGAGTCGTTGAACGGCTGCCTTGAAGATCGCCGCCATAAGGGCCGCGTTCGCCGTTGCCATGGTGATATGCGTTTGGCCAATATCTGCCTGCTCGACGGTACGCCGACGCTCTTCGATGGCATCGAGTTCAGTGAGCGGCTTTCCTGTATCGATGTGCTCTACGACCTGGCTTTTGTGCTGATGGACCTGCAACACCATGGGCTGAACAGGCTGGGGGCGCGTCTGTTGTCCAGTTACCTCAACCACAGTGATGTGCAGGAAGATTGCAAACCCTTGGCGTTTTTTCTTTCTTTGAGGGCTGCTACGCGCTGTTTCTCCCTCGCGGGTGCAGCGCTACGTCATGTCGATCCGGCCAAGCGATACGAGAAGAAGGAAAAAGCGGTCCAGTTGATGCACCAGGCACTGAGTTACTTGCACGGCGAAAACCCGATCCTCAATCACCTGGCAATGACTGAGGCGTCCTCCTATACATGAGCGCTACCCACCACCGGATTTTCATTCAGGAAAAGATGGCTGGGCGGGTGATTCCTTTTCCGGAATATCCGTCATGGTCGCCTCGGTCAGCAGCAAGATACTGGCGACTGAAACAGCATTTTCGAGGGCAATCCGCACCACCTTGGTCGGGTCGATGATGCCGGCTTCGTACATGTCGACATAGCTATTGGTGGACGCATCGAAGCCAATATTCCCTGGCTCCGCAAGCATGCGCGCAACCACGACGCCGGCATCCACGGCCGAATTTTCAGCGATGAGTCTGGCCGGGGCTTCCAGCGCCCGGCGAAGAATCTGCAAGCCGGTCCTGGCATCGCCCTCATAACGGGCTTCTTCGGCCGCAATAATCGGGACAGCCTTGAGCAACGCAAGCCCGCCACCCGGCACAATGCCTTCGGCGATCGCCGCCCGGGTCGCTGAAATGGCATCGTCCAGCGCATCTTTGTGCGCCTTCATTTCCGCTTCGGAAGGCGCCCCGACACGGATCACCGCAACACCACCCGACAGCCTGGCCAGTCGTTCCTGAAGCTTTTCCCGGTCGTAATCGCTGGTCGTACTGTCTATTTGCGCACGGATCTGCTGCAACCGAGCCTCGATGGCCTCGCGTGTGCCGGCGCCCCCTATTAACGCCGTGCTGTCTTTTTGCACCACGACTCGATGTGCACGCCCCAACTGGTTCAGTTCCACCTGTTCAAGGGGGACGCCCAGCTCGTGGGAAACCACGGTTGCCCCCGTCAGAACGGCCATGTCCTGAAGCATTTCCTTGCGCCGATCACCAAAGCCCGGCGCCTTGATTGCCACTGCTCGCAGAACACCGCGTATCTGGTTGACGACTAGCGTGGTCAATGCCTCACCTTCGATATCGTCCGCGATCAAAACCAGGGGTTGCCCGCTTTTAGCGACGAGCTCAAGCAAGGGCAGCAAGTCTTTGAGTGCACCGATCTTGTGGTCACAGAGCAGCAGGTAGGCGTCATCGAGTTCGACCTGCATCTTTTCGGCGTCGGTGACGAAATAGGGTGAGACATACCCCCGGTCAAACCGCATGCCTTCCATGACTTCGACCACTGTTTCGGTGGTCTTGGATTCCTCGACACTGACGACGCCTTCAACGCCGACCTTTTCCAGGGCGTCTGCCACCAGTTGACCGATGACGGCATCGTTATGCGCTGACAGCGTGGCGACCTGAGCCTTCTCCTTGGGCGTGCTGACGGGACGCGACTGAGTGGCGAGGGATTCGATGACCAACAAGAGGCCACGATCCAGGCCGCGCTTGAGGTCGATCGCACTGGCACCCGCGACGACGTTGCGGATGCCATCGGCCAGGATGGCATGGGCCAACACCGTTGACGTACTGGTCCCGTCCCCTACCGCATCACCTGTGCGTTCGGCCGCCTGACGCAGCATTTGCGCGCCGAGGTTTTCCTCGGGGTCGAGCAGGTCAATGCGTTTGGCGATCGTGACGCCATCATTGCAGACCGTCGGATTGCCCCACTTATTCTGGATCAGTACCGATTTTGATTTCGGCCCCAGCGTCACACGCACGGCGTCCGCCAACTGTGTAGCGCCACTCAGGATTTTCTCGCGAGCTGCAGCACGAAACACGATTTTAGTGTGAGCCATCAGGGTGCTCTCCTCGCCAGTTCCATAACAAGTGCGTTTTGGCAGCTTCTATGAACTGGCCCGTGCAACGTTGACTTTTATCAACAAACTCACAACGCCACCAAGCCCTCGGCCGCCGCAAAGAATGCGCGCGCCGTAGGGATGACCGACTGTCAGCTCACGTCCCGGAATTGACACAGATCAATTCGCGCCGCCAGAAACCGAGTCCAAATGAAGGTGTGTGTGTTGAGCAGGCTGAAAGGAGAAGGGATCTGTTTTTGGTCTCGGTCACAGGTGAGATCTTTTTCCATTTGATGTGTGAGGAGAAACGCCATGGACAAGTTTCAGCAGAGTCAAAAAAGCAAGCTGTTCAAAACATCCACTCATGACCCCTATTGCTTGCAGAAGGTTGAAGGTTCAGCCATCTGCCCGCAGTGCGACGCGGTCTATCAAGCCGGAAACTGGACCTGGAAACACCCTGAAAACACGGTCGTCCATAACGCGCAAACAGCGACGTGCCCAGCCTGTCGGCGCATCAATGACAACATGCCAGCGGGGACGCTTACGTTATCGGGCAGCTTCTTGCTCAAGCATCGAGACGAAATCATCAGCCTGATCGAAAACACCGAAAAAAAGGAAAAAGCCGAGCATGCCCTGGAACGCATCATGGACTTGACCGATTCAGCGGGTGACCTGATCGTGACCACGACTGGCATTCATCTCGCGAATCGCCTGGGCCATGCACTGGAGGCCGCGTTCAAAGGGAACTCTGATTACCGGTACGGCGACAACGAGTATGGCTTGAGCGTCGACTGGACACGTGACGAATAGAACCGGGCGCGGTTGTCTCAACAGGGAAAATGGAGGGGGACCAGGACACCCCCGCTCACCTTCTTGTGCTACCCGAGGGCGTATGAATATGGCCATCAATGAATCAGCCCTGCAGCCTGCAGCCAACCTTCAATCGACCAATGGCAGCATGGCGTTGTTTTCTGAAGCCGACCGTCTGAACGATAAAGCCTACGCCCTGTTGGACGAGCCCGTTTCGACGCATACCATCCATAAATTTACTGAAGCAAAAAAACGGGCGGATGAAAAATACCGACAAGCCTGGCAGGAATGGCGTCATACCAAGGGCAAAAACGCCCGATGACAGCACGTGAAGGCTTGAGCCATGCCTTTCCCGTCATCCAGAGACAGGCGTGACGATGGATCTGCGATGGCGCTTCGAGCGCTGACGACGGTAGAAAATACGCTTCACACTTTCAGCTGACGCCATGTACACCAGGCTGATCGTCAACACCACCGCCAGAATATGGAACGGCAGTGGCACCAAGCCGAACCATGGCGCTAGCGCACTGTACGGTAGCCCGATTGCAAGCAGACCAATGCCCAGCGCACTGATCATCAGCAGTTTCGCCGGGCGGCTTTGGTAAAACGGCCTGTAAGTGCGCACGATGAAAATCGTCAGCAGTTGGGTCAGCAGCGACTCAACGAACCAACCGCTGCGGAATACTTCGGGAACCATGTCTGCGAGCAGGTACAAGGCTACGAACGTCAGCATGTCGAACAACGAGCTCACCAGCCCGAAAACCACCATGAAATTGCGGATTTCAGTGATGTTCCACCGATGAGGCGTGCTTTCCCATTCGCGATCAACGTTGTCGTTGGCAATCCCCATGGAGGGGATGTCAGACAGGAAGTTGTTGAGCAATATTTGCTTGGCCAGCAGGGGCAGGAAAGGTAACGCCAGAGAAGCCAGGGCCATACTGATCATGTTGCCGAAGTTGGCACTGGAGACGATGGAAATGTACTTGAGGGTGTTGGCAAAGGTATGCCTGCCCTCTTCGATGCCTTCGCGCAGGACATTCAGATCGTGCTCCAGCAACACGAAGTCGGCGGCTTGTTTCGCGACGTCGGCGGCGTTGTCCACGGAGATCCCGATATCGGCCACTTGAAGCGCGGGTGCATCATTGATGCCATCGCCCATGTACCCGACAACATGCCCGGTCTTCTGCAGGGCTCGGATAATGCGTTCTTTCTGATTGGGATCGACCTCGGCGAACAGGGTCGTCAGCGGGGCCAGGTGCATCAACGCTTCGTCTTTCATCGCTGACAGCTCAGCGCCGGTGATGATCCGCTCAACGGGAAGACCCACCGCCATACCTACGTGGCGGGCCACCAGATGACTGTCGCCGCTGATGATCTTCACTTGCACACCGAGCTTGTCGAGGGTGGCAATGGTGTCTTTGATTCCCGGTTCTGGAGGGTCAAAGAACAATAGAAAGCCGCGAAAGGTCATGTCCTTTTCTTCATCCCGGCCATAGTGTGGCTGATCCGGCAATGTACGGGTGGCAAGCCCCAGGACTCGAAACCCCTGCTCGCTCCAATCGGCGAAGCGTTGAGCAATCGACGCGAGTTCTGCGTCGTTCAGCGCGATAACCTGATCACCTCGACGCCTGTGCGTGCAAACCTCAAGCACATTGTCCAATGCCCCCTTGGTCACCATCAGTCTGCTGGCCTCGGGCGCATTGGCCACCACCACGCTGAGGCGCTTGCGAACGAAGTCATAAGGGACTTCATCAAGCTTGCTGACGCCTGCGCAAGGCAGGTCTTTGCCGGCCAGAGTGATGGCATCGTCCATCGCGTTGCGCATTCCGGTCTGGAAGCTCGAATTGAACACCGCCAGTTGCAAGACATCAGAGGCGACGACGCCTTCTACATCCATGGCACCGTCCAGCACCACGACCCCCCGGGTCAGCGTACCGGTCTTGTCGGTACACAGGATGTCCATGGCCCCGAGGTTTTCGATGGCATTGAGGTGACGCACGATGACCCCTTTGGCCGCCATGCGCTGCGCGCCTTTGGCCAGCGTGATACTGAGGATCGCCGGCAACAGTTCCGGCGACAGGCCGATGGACAAGGCAATGGCGAACAACAGGGTGTCGAGCGTTGGGCGATGCAGCAACATATTGATGCCGAACACCACAATCGTGATGACCAGCATCACCCGCAGCAGCAAGCCACCGAAGTGGCGCAGGCCACGCTCAAATTCAGTTTCGGGGGGCCGTAGCGCCAAGGTCTTGGCGATGCTGCCGATTTCACTCTCCTGGGCATAGCGCGTCACCACCACCTCGGCAGTGCCGCTGCGCACCGAGGTGCCCATGAACACACAATTGTGGCGCTGCCCCAGGGGGGCATCGGGGGCGCAATCACCGGGCAGCTTTTCTACCGGAAAGGTTTCCCCCGTCAGCAGGCTCTCGGCGATGAAGCAATCAAGCGCTTGTATGATGCGGCCGTCAGCGGCAATCAAGCTGCCGGCACTGAGTAACAGGATATCCCCCGGCACCACCTCACTGGCGGCCACTTCCAGGGGCTTGCCCTCACGACGTACCATCGCCCGCAGGGCAATCTTGCTGCGCAGCTGTTCCACCGCCTGGCTAGCCCGACTCTCATACCAGGCGCTGAGTACCGCACTGATCAGCACTATGCACCACACAATCGCCGCGTCGAGCCAGTCCCCCACCACCACGGCCACCAACGCGCCCACAATCAGAATCAGGACCAAGGGGGTGCGCATTTGCTCCAGCACCAGTCTGGTCAACCCCCGTGGCCGGTCCTTTGCCTGGACCGGGGCACTGCGCATTCGGGCCCTGGCCTGAGTTTGGCTCAACCCCTTTTGGGTGCTGTGCAGGGTACTGAACACCTGGCTGACCGGCGGGCTCCAATAATCGGCGTTTTTGTCACGCGTTGTTTTTTTGCCTGTCGATTGCCATTCGCGATGCGCCAGCCAAAGGCCCGGCACCATCGGCAACCAGAAGGTTAATCCGCGAAACAACAACGTGGCCGAAAGCGCCACCGCAATGTTCACCCCAACCCAATGCAACGTCACCACGGCCGCCGCCTCGAAGGCACCGAGACCACCCGGCACAATGCCGATACTGCGCAGCACACTGGCCAGCATGAATCCGGCAAAAAGGCCCAACGGCGGTGCCGAGACGCCCAGCGCTCGGACCAGCACCCATAACGTTGCGCTATCAAGCACAATGATCGCTAACTCCAGCAGCGTAACGCGCCAGAGCAAGGCGTGACTGCGAACCAGATTTTTGTCGGCGCCGGTCAGTAACGAAACGCTCTTGGCGATAATCGAAAAACCCTGGCCCGGCACATGGGCAGCCAGGCGGCTATTACCCGCCAGTCTTGGGATGATCACCGCCAGAACCAGGCTCACCGCCACAAACACCACACAAGTGGTCAGTACCGTGGCCGTCGCATGCCCCTGGAAAATCACCACCGGCAACGCCACGCCAACGGACAGCACGTAGGCCAGGAAGTACCCGGACACATCCAGTACCAGACACGCCAACACCACTGGTTTGGCAAACCCGAGTCGTACAAACGAGGCGACCACCGCAAATGCGCCGCTGATACCGGAAGACGGCAGTGCTTGATCGACAAACAGTTTCATCAAGCTCAATTTGCCCGAATCCCAGAGTGAAAGGCGCAGGTCCCCGGCCTTGAGCACCACGCGAAACACCTGCCCCTGGGCGACATACGTCAGGGCTTGCAAGCCGAAGGCAGCGATGAGCCACAGCGGTTCTGCCTCCACCAGCAATCGCGTGAAGGATTCGACATCGGTGAAGTGCAGCGCGACGCCAATGACCGTCGCAAACATCGCGGCCCCCAGCAGCCAGGTCAGCCAGAGCGCAGGTCGACTGTAATGCGGGTCTTCTTCAAAGACAGGCGGGTGATTCAGGTCCGGATTGGGCGGTTTAACAGACATGCCGTGCCCCTGAGCCATTGAGCAGGAGCCTTGATTCTGGGCGCGTGACGACGAGTCTCTTTGATCAATGTCAACTACTCTCGCCCGCCCCCTCGCCGATTATCTCCGTACCCGTCTACGTGCCCACGGCTTCATGGCTGGAAAGCATCAGAAAGTTGATCCGAGTCGCCTGCACTCTCTGATTTTTGTCTACTGATCGCCGGCTGTCGACTCGCGGAGGCACTCACTGACGCCTTGTTGATTTAGCTCAATGTCTTGGCGCCGCTCAGGCGTAGAAAAAACCAATAGGGCTCGTGCGGCCCGCCAATACCGGATCAAACAGAGGACACAGACATGAGCGACTTGAGCCTGCGTAAAACCATATTGGAAGAGCTCGAATTCAAGCCCGATATCGAAGCAGCCAACATTGGTGTAGCCGTGGACAATGGCGTGGTCACGCTGTCCGGTCACGTCAGCAGCTACGCCCAGAAAATCAGCGCGGAACGCGCGGTCAAAGGCATCAATGGCGTACGCGCGCTGGCCGATGAAATTCAGGTCAGGCTGGATAAATACGCCGGGACTTCCGACGACTCGATCGCCACCCGCGCCTTGAAAATCATCCATTGGAGTTCCGACGTTCCAGAAGGCGACGTCAAAGTCATCGTGCAGAGCGGGCGGATCACTCTGGAAGGACAAGTGGACTGGCAATACCAGAAAGAAACCGTGGAGCGCTCGGTGCGCAAGTTATCCGGCGTGGTTGGCGTGTGTAATCGCCTCACCTTGCGCCCTCGGCTGGATGTCTTTGATATCCAGCAACGCATTGAGGCCGCGCTAAAGCGTAGCGCCGAAGTGGATGCCAAGGATATTCATGTCACCGTCGAAGGTGATGTGGTGAGGCTCGAAGGCCGGGTTCACTTGTGGCGCGAACGCCAGATTGCAGAACGGGCCGCCTGGTCGGTGCCAGGCGTGAGCAAAGTGGAAGACCATTTGCTGCTTGCGTGAGTCAATACCCTGGGGAGCCGGTGGTTCCCCAGGACGTGCTGCTCAATTCCGCCGAACCGGACGGATTCGATCCTCGTAAAGGCGTCGGACACTGGAGTCATTGGGCAGGCATTTGCACGATTACCTACGGGAGATTTGTCATGTCCGATCAAACACGTTTCATGCTGGTCGTTCCGCCCCTGATGGAGAACAATCCCGCTTTCGATCGGGCCGCCGCGCTGGCCAAAGCGTCGGACGCGGCACTTCACATTGTGGCATTCGACTACCTCGAAGGGCTGGCGACTGCCGGAATGGTCAACCAGCAAGCGCGGGAGCAAATGCGAATCAGCTACGTCGAGCGCCATCGACAATGGCTGGAAGACCAGGCCCGTCCGTTGCGCAAAAACGGAGTACACGTCACAACTGAAGTCGTCTGGGTAGAAAGACCCTTGCAGGAAATCCTCATCCATCTCAAAGAACAATCCATGGCGGTATTGATCAAGGCGCTGGAACACGAAACGCTGCTATCACGCCTGATGTTTACTCCGTTGGATGTCCATCTGTTACGCGAATGCCCGGTGCCCATGCACTTCGTCAGCCACATGCACCACGCATTGCCCCGCAAGATCGTCGCTGCGGTCGACCCTTTTCATCGCAATGGGCAGTACAAAAGTTTCAACGACAGAATTCTGCAAGAAGCCCAAAAACTGGCGAGCACCTGTCATGCAGAGCTCGACGTTATCTATGCCCATGACCTTTCATCCATCAGCGCAGATGAATTCGGCTTCGCAAATGGCTCGACGTTTTTCTCATCCAGCAAAGCCAAAATGCTATTTGACGCACAGGCTGATGCCTTTCGTGAACTGTCTGAGCGCAACGGTATCCCGCCGGAACGCCAGCATCTGATCATGGGTAACCCCGTCAAGGTGCTTGCCAGCTACGCAGCAGCGTATGAGACCGATGTGATTGTGATGGGACGAATCGGGCACCGGACAATGGACCGGTTTATCGGCAGTACGGTGGAACAACTGCTGTTCAAAATGCCATGCAGTATTTGGGTCATTTCCCCGCAGGTAATCATTGAAAGTGACGTTCACTGACGGGGGCATGTTTCGCCATCCTCTCAGTCATCCAATCACCGGGTAATCCACACCGTGGTGCGCCCCATTCATCAACCTCCGAGACAACGCCAAGCTCCCCGCTACACTTCCTTATCTGCGCCGCGCTATCGCGTCATGCTGGATGCGAGCAAATGACCGACTGCTGAGGGGCACAGCCTGAGAACGGAGTAACGGATGCTTTATTTTCAGCAAATGTTGGGCACCGCCGTGTTTGCCATCACCGGGGTGCTGGCTATCCAGAAAGCGGGGGTCGATGTGTTCGGCGCCGTGGTGCTGGGCATCATCACGGCTATTGGTGGCGGCACCGTTCGCGACCTGTTGCTCGATCAACCGATTTTCTGGATCGCGGACTTCAACTACATCTGGGTCGCCTTGATTGCCGCCGCGCTGGCTTTTTTTCTCACCAAAAGATTCCAGCAGCGCTATCGCCTTTTGCTGTACCTCGATGGATTTGCGGCCGCGCTGTTCGGATTGGTCGCTACCGAGAAAGTGCTCGGATTGCATCTCGCGGCGCCTTTTGCCGTGATGATGGGTGTACTGACCAGTATTGGCGGCGGCATCGTGCGTGATGTTCTGGCCGGCAGAACCTCGTTGTTGATGTCACGTGAGATCTACGCCACGCCGATCCTGCTGGGGTGCATCGTCTATGTCCTGTTGCGCGATGCATTCCCGACTATCCAGGTCGCCGGCTGGATTGCCTTGCTCTTTACCTCGGGCCTGCGGTTTCTCGCCATTTACAAGGATCTGCAAATGCCAACGATTTTATCCACCCGGCAGGGGTAAAAATGAAGCTAATGTTCGATGTTACGCGCAATGAACCTTCCAACGCTGATCGATCCGAACGGTGTTGCTGGTCAGTAAAAATCTACTCAGGAGCTTGGTTATGAGAATCATCGCGACGCTTGTATGCACACTCTTGTTTTCGCTGGCTTTGTCATCGCCGTCTTTTGCCGCTTCAAATTGCAATAACGCCGGCAGTGCAAGTGCTGCCAAAAACTGCGTTAAAAACAACAATGATCAAAAAGGTAAAGGCAACTGCAATGGAAATGGTAACTGCGACAAAGCCAAGGAAGCCAAAGACAAATCTGATGATTATTCGGCCAGTTGTATGGAGATCAACAACATGACCCTGCGCCGTCAATGTCTTGATAAGCGCAGAGATTGATTGACAGGCGTCTGGTGGGTAGCGAGGGCACTTCGATTGAGTGAAGGCGTGCCCTCGCCGCTCTCACCGATACGACCTAACGGCCAGTAGACAGTAGCGCGAGAAAATACCAACACGTGCATAAAACGACCTAGAACACAGCGGCAATTAAGCAGATTCTCTCGCTCGCTCTCCCGCAGGCCTGGCCTGCGCAGGCTGACAATTGAGTGGTCGGTTCAGTTCTGGTCATCAGGACTGCCCGCACTCATAAAAACCGTGACTACACTGACCCAAGTACATCGCTTGTGCCATGAGGGGGCGACCATGCTGGATTACTTCGCGCTAGGCCTGTTGTTCTTTGTCGGGCTGGTCCTGTTCTACGGAATCATCGCGCTACACGACATACCCTATGAAATAGCCGTACACCGCAATCACCCGCACCAGGATGCGATCCATGCCACCGGCTGGGTGAGTTTGTTCACCCTGCATGCGCTTTGGCCATTTCTGTGGATCTGGGCGATGGCGTACCGGGAAGACCGGGGCTGGGGATTTGGTGATGGCAAGTCACCACAATTTCATGTTGCTCATCTGGAACAACAGGTTGCCGATCTGCAAAGTCGCATTGAGCGACTGGAAACGGCAACAGGTACTGCGCTGGGCACGCCAGCGTCGGACAATCGCGGTGAAGGAATCTAAGCCATGGATCTTCTGCTTGTTTTGACCTATGCCGCCATCTGCACCGCCATCTTCAAGATCTTCCGCATACCACTGAACAAATGGACGGTGCCGACCGCAGTCCTCGGTGGGATCCTGATCGTGGGCGCATTGATCTTCACGATGAACTACAACCACCCGTACTCTGAGGTCGCGCGCTCTTACTTCGTCTCCGTGCCGGTCATTCCGGTGGTCAGTGGCCAGGTCATCGACGTGCCGGTCAAGGGTAATGAGCCTCTGGAAAAAGGCGATGTGCTGTTTCGCATCGACCCTGCCCCGTTCGAGTACAAGATCCAGTCCATCAAGGCACAGTTGCTATCAGCGAAAGCTGATCGAGCCCGAATCACTGAGCTGATCAAGCGCAACTTTGCCACCCAACGTGAACTGGACGTCGTCGTTGCTCGCTCTGACGATTTGCAGGCACAACTGGAAAATGCTCAGTATGAACTGGACAACACCACCGTTCGCGCCCCGAGCAAAGGCTTCGTCACCCATGTTTCCTTGCGTCCGGGCATGATGGCGACCAAGTTACCCTTGCGTCCTTCCATGGTGTTCATCCCGGATGAAGGGCATTACTTTGCCGCGTGGATGCGTCAAAACAGCCTGTTGCGCTTGTCGGTCGGCGATGAGGCAGAAGTGGCTTTTGATGGCATTCCCGGCAGGGTGTTCGAGGGGCGGGTCAAGACCGTCGTCAACGTTATCGCAGAGGGACAAGTTCAGCCCTCTGGAACATTGACCGGCTTCACGGGCTCACCGCCGGCCGGCCGGGTACCGGTCATTATCGAGATCACCGATCCGGACTATGCCCAATACAGCAGCCAGATGCCGGGCGGCGCGTATGGGCAGGCGGCACTCTATAGCCAGCACTTTGAGCATATCGCAATGATGCGCAAAATCCTGCTGCGCATGGCTGCCTGGATGAACTACATCTTTCCATTCCATTAATAAATGACAGGCGTCCCCTTTTGACAGGGGACGCCTGCCCTCCTCTGTTTGTCCTCGATCAACTGCATTTTTCTGTGACTGCACGCTGCCGTTCAGGCGCCATGTGGGCGATGGAATAGGGATCTAACGCAGCATGAAAAATTTGGGTTGGAGCACTTCATGAACCAACAACGTAGCGATCAGGAAGATCGGCTTTCAGGATTAACCCCCCGGCGAGTTGTGAGTGCCCTGTTACCAGAGTGGCTTGGCGACTACCAACAGGGCTGGTTCAAAGGCGATGCCATCGCGGGTCTGACCGCCGCGGCCGTGGTCATTCCCAAGGCACTGGCCTACGCCACCATCGCCGGCCTGCCGGTACAGATCGGCCTCTATACCGTGTTGGTGCCGATGGCGATCTATGCCGTGCTCGGCAGTTCACGCCCGCTCAGCGTCAGTACCACCACAACCCTTGCGATCCTGGTCGCCTCCGCACTGGGTCAGGTCAGCCCGTCCGGCGATACGGCGACCCTGATCGTTGCCTCCGCCACGCTGGCCTTGATGGTCGGCGCCATATTGGTCCTGGCCGGGATATTGCGCCTCGGCTTCGTTGCCAACTTCATTTCAGAACCGGTGCTGGTGGGCTTCAAGGCCGGCATCGGGATAGTCATCGTGCTCGATCAACTGCCCAAGTTGCTGGGCATCCATATCGAAAAAGGTGGGTTTTTTCACAACGTCCTCGCCACTGTCGAAGGGTTGGGGCATGCCTCATTGCCGACCGTGGCCGTCGGTGTATTCATGGTGCTGATTCTGATCGGCATGAAGCACTTCACCCCCCGATTGCCAGCACCACTGATTGCGGTTGCGCTCGGCATTGTCGGCATGAGTGTGCTGAATCTGGAGCAATTGGGTGTGTCGGCCGTAGGAATCGTTCCAATCGGGTTGCCGGGGTTGACGCTGCCCGACTGGTCGATCGTGTCACAGCTCTGGCCATCGGCCCTGGGCATTGCGCTGATGAGCTTTACCGAAACCATCGCGGCGGGACGAGCTTTTGCCCGCAGTGATGAACCCGCGCTGCAGCCCAACCGTGAGTTGGTGGCGACAGGGTTTGCCAACATCGGCGGTGCATTGCTTGGGGCCATGGCGGCCGGGGGTGGAACCACCCAAACCGCCGTCAACCGCTTGGCCGGTGCGCAATCACAACTGGCGGGGTTGATCACGGCCGGACTGGCACTGGGGACTTGCCTGCTGATTGCGCCGTTCATTGGCCTGATGCCCAATGCCACGCTCGCCGCGGTTGTGATCGTGTATTCGATTGGCCTGATCCAGCCTTCGGAATTTCGCGACATTCTTTCGGTGCGCCGCACAGAATTTATCTGGGCACTGGTGGCACTGGTCGGGGTCATGTTGCTCGGCACGCTGCAGGGGATCGTCGTCGCGATCATTGTTTCGCTGCTGGCACTGGCCTACCAGGTCTCTGACCCGCCCGTTCACATACTTGGGCGCAAACCCGGCACCAATGTGTATCGCCCGCCCTGCGCCGAGACTGACGACGAGCACTTCGAGGGGTTGCTGATGCTGCGCCCTGAAGGTCGCATTTTCTTTGCCAACGCCGAACGACTCGGTTCGAAAATCCGCTCGTTAATCGCTGCGGCTGCGCCACGCGTTGTGATTCTCGATCTGCGCAGTGTTTTCGATCTGGAATACACCGCTTTGAAAATGCTCACGGCGGCAGAACAGCGTCTGCGAGAAAAAGGCATTTCGTTGTGGCTGGTGGGCATGAGTCCCAGTGTTTACGCGATGGTTATTCATGCTCCATTGGGCGTCGCATTGGGTGATACGCGGATGCTCCCCAATCTGGAGCAAGCCGTTGCCGATTATCAGCGCCAACAAAGAGATCAAACGTGATTTCGCGCGCAGCCCTGAAGACCGATGACCTGCGTCATCTGCACGTCGGGAATTTGAACTACCCTTTAGTACGCAAGCGGTACCGGGAATTCGCAACCGACACACACTCTATTCAAGACCACCAGAGGTTGAAGTATCGCGATGAAAAAAACCAATCGTGAAATTGCCGATTCTGCGCAAAAGAAAGCCGACACGCTTAGCCGCAAAGACTACGAAAAACAGCTCAAGACCCTGCACGTCGAACTCGTCAAATTGCAGCAGTGGGTGGTCGCCACGGGGGCCAAGGTCGTGATTGTTTTCGAAGGCCGTGATGGCGCCGGCAAAGGTGGCACGATCAAGGCGTTGACCGAACGTGTCAGCCCACGGGTGTTTCGTGTGGTGGCCCTGCCAGCACCGTCCGAACGAGAAAAAAGCCAGATGTACCTGCAACGCTACATGCCGCACTTTCCAGCGGCCGGCGAGGTCGTGATCTTCGATCGCAGCTGGTACAACCGGGCAGGTGTCGAGCGAGTCATGGGTTTTTGCGACGAGCAACAGGTGATCGGCTTTTTAGCACTGGCGCCGTTGTTCGAACGTCTTATGGTTAATTCCGGCGTGCTGTTGTTCAAGTACTGGCTGGAAGTCAGCCCTGAAGAACAAACCCGGCGGCTCAAGGAGCGCATCACCGACGGGCGCAAGATCTGGAAACTGTCACCGATGGACATCAAGTCCTACAACCGCTGGGACGACTACACGCGCGCCCGTGATGAGATGTTCGAAGCCACCGACACCGACTGGGCGCCCTGGAACGTTGCCCGTTCCGAGGACAAGAAATCCGTACGGCTGAACGTGCTGACTCACTTGTTGGGAAACATCCCCTATAAAAAGGTCAAGCAAGAAAAAGTCAGCCTGCCGAAACGCAAGATCGGCAGCTACAAGGCAGCCAATTACCCGTTCAAATACATCGCTGAACCCTACTGAGGGCTCAGCGTGATGCGTCGGCCTTATTCCTCGGATTTGGCCGCTCGCGCGGTCTCTTCGATGGCGCGGATACTGACGGCGGCGAATATGGCCGTCATCAGAACGCCATTGAAACCCAGCAAAACTGCAAGGACACGTGAGAGGGGCGTTTTGGGTACCAGGTCACCGTAACCGATGGTCAATCCGGTCACGAACCCGAAGTAGATACCGTCAAACGGCCCCCACCCTTCCAGGTAGGCGATGATCAGACCGAACAGCACGATCGTAACCAACAGAATTGAGAAAATCGGCCAGACAACACGAATGTAGAACCACACTGTTCTGTAAAACTCGCGACGGACGTGCTTTGCATGAGATTGCGTCATGACATGGGCTTCCTGAAGTTGAGCTTGGCGACATCTGAATGCGTGGTGCTGCGTCACCTGACAGCTTGGCACAAGTGCAGAGAAAGGAGTTTTCGATGGCCGACTCAAGTAAAAAAATGAGCCTTGTGGGGCTCACTACCCTGGTGATGGTCAACATGATGGGGTCGGGCATCATCATGTTGCCGACCAGCATGGCCCAGCTCGGGGCCATTTCATTGCTGTCATGGATTGTCACGGCGATTGGCTCCATGGCCATCGCCTACTGCTTTTCCCAATGTGGCATCTATTGTCAGCGCTCCGGCGGGTTATCCGCCTACACCGAAGAAGCGCATGGCAAGTCAGGGTTCTTCCTCTGTTCGTATCTGTACTTCCTGTCGCTGGCCATTGCCAACGTTGCGGTCGCTATCTCGGCCGTGGGGTACATGACCTCGTTCCTGCCCTGGCTGGGCACGGGCGCAATCCCGCTGTTCATCGGTACGGTCGGCCTGCTGTGGCTGACCACCGTCGCTAACTTCGGTGGCCCCGGCATCACCGGCAGGATCGGCGCGATTACAGTCTGGGGAGTGATCATCCCGGTGGCAGGCCTGAGCATCATTGGCTGGTTCTGGTTCAAACCGGAGATATTGGTGTCCGCCTGGAACCCGAATAACCTTTCCAACGCCGACGCGATCAGCAGTGCGATTCCATTGACCCTCTGGGCATTTCTGGGTATGGAATCAGCGGCACAGGCCAGCGACGCCGTTGAAAACCCCAAGCGCACCGTACCGCTGGCCTGCCTGTTCGGCACGTTGGGTGCAGCGGTGGTCTACGTGCTGTCGACGACCGTGATCCAGGGCATCATTCCCAACGAGGAACTGGCCAACTCCTCGGCGCCCTTCGCGCTGGTCTACGCGCAAATGTTCAACCCCACGGTCGGGACCATCATCATGGCGTTGGCGGTGATGGCGTGTGTGGGCTCGCTGCTGGGATGGCAATTCACCTTGGCTCAAACGGCGAAAATGACCGCCGACCAAGGAATGTTTCCGAAACTGTTCAGCAAGCTCAACAGGCACAACGCGCCCCTCCTGGGCATGCTGGTGTGTGGTGTGTTGCAGACGCTGATGGCCCTGTCGACCATTTCACCCAATGCCGCCGCTCAGTTCGGCAAACTGGTCAATCTTGCCGCCGTGACCAACCTGATCCCCTACGTGACGGCACTGACCGGGCTGCTGGTCATGATGTACAAGGCGCGGGTTTCGTCAGCGGTTTACCTGCGTAATACCCCCGTATTGCTGATCGCGCTCGCCTATTCATTGTATGCCCTGCACTCGTGCGGCAAGGACGCGGTGTTCGGGGGCGCCCTTGTGCTGGTGTTCGGCTACCCACTGTATGGCTGGCTCGCCAAGCGCTTTGCCGTTGTGTCTCCCACCGACCCTGCCAGGGTCGACACCCCTTAGGCCTGGTTTCTGGACGGTACTGACATCTGAATTCGGGGAATGGGACATGAATGCACAACGAAGCAAAACCATCGCACTGCTCTTTGCCTGCCTGCCACTGCTGGCCAGCGCCAACACCCTTGAACGGGTGCGCTCAAGCAATACGTTGACCCTCGGCTACCTGCCTGACTTCGCGCCCTTCAGCGTCAAAGTCGGCGACAAGGTCCAGGGTTATGCCATCAGTCTTTGCGACAAAATCGCCAACAAGGTCAAGGCCGAACTGGGTTTGCCCGAACTACAGGTCAGTTACCTGCCTGTCACCGTCGTCGATGGGATCAGTGCCGTCAGCTCAGGCAAGGTCGACCTCCTCTGCACACCAACGCCGCCAACACTGGAACGACGCAAGACAGTGAGCTATTCGGTGCCCATTTACACCGCAGGCCTCTCGGCGGTGGTGCACCAGGATGCCCCGGCGACGCTGCTGGACGTGCTCAATGGCAAAGTGGCCCACACCGGACCCACCTGGCGTGCCACCGTCAACCATGGTCTGTCCAACCAGACTTATGTCACCACGACCGGAGGCGTGAGCGAAGCGTGGATTCGTCAGCAGATGCGCTTGCTGGGCGTGGTCGCCACACTGATCACGGTCAACACTACGGCCGAAGGACTCGAGTTGGTCGCCAAAGGCAAAGCCGATGCGATGTTCAGCGAACGGATGATGCTCAGGAACCTCCTCGACAGCCGCTACCCAACGGGCAACCTGGTCCTGCTGGAGCGTATTTTCGAGTACGCCCCAACGGCCATGGCAGTACCGCGTAACGATGAAGATTTCCGCTTGCTGGTCGACACCACGCTGAGTGAAATGTACCGCTCCGGCGAGATTGAACAGGCGTACGATAAGTACCTGGAAGGCGCCAGCGACACGACCAAAAAGCTGTTCAAGGTCTATGCGCTGCCATAGCGCCGACGAAAACAGACGGTGTCCACTGGAGAACTCCCGTGATCAAGTACTTGATTCCCCTTGTCATGGTCGCCCTGCTCATCGCGATCAGCGGTTCGTCCTGCCATGACCGTCAACAGGACAACGATGAAAACGCCGTGCAGCATCCGCCGTTTACCGATGGCAATGGCAAGTACATCCCGCAGCAGCAACTTCAGCCTTCGACGATGCCTCGGCAGAGAATGTGAAGAGCGCTCAACTGTCCTTCGGTTCTTGCGCGGGTGCCGTATACCATTTGTCCCGGGGCACCCACTTCTCTGCCTGCGGATCACCCAAATAATGCGGCGACATGATCTGCACGCCGTACTCATTGAACACATCCTGAATATTGGCGTGCAGCATGCTCAGTAACTCCGCACGCGGTCGAGGCTGGCTGGGAATGGCCTGGGCCACCAGACGGTACTCGGGATAGAAGTCTGACAACGCGGTTTGAAATACCTGCGGGGGCGGGTTTTCAAGAATGCCCGGGGTGCGTTTGGCGGCTTCCAGCAACATCGCCTCCACCTGCCGCCACGGCGTGTCGTAGCCAATGGTCACGACGGTGTCGACCACGTAACCGGCGCCCTGCACGGTGCGCGAGTAATTCTTGGTCACGGTGTTGGTGATCATGGAATTGGGCAGGGTCAACACTTCGCCCAGGCCCGTGCGGATTCGCGTGGTGAACATACCCAACTCGGTCACCGTGCCTTCGTACTCGCCAATGCGTACAAATTCGCCGGGACGCAATGTTCGGGTGTAAGTCAGGATCAATCCCGCCGCCGCCTGACCCACCACGCTGGACGCGCCCAGCGAAATCATCAAACCGATCAGCACCGACAAGCCTTTAAATGCATCGGTGCCGGCGCCCGGCAGGTACGGATAAGCCATGGCCAATGCAAACAACCACACCGCCAGGGACACCAGGCGCTGGGTCGGTTGCAGGGTTTCATGGTTCAGCCAACTGAAGGTGCCGGGGGTCGCCATGCGCCGAAGCACCCGACGCATGAAGGCGGTAACGCCTCGGGCGATGAAATAAATCGCCACCGCCACGCCCAGTCCGGGAATGGCGCCCAGAATGCCTTGCAGCAAATAGTCGCCGAGTTCCAACAGGTAGGTGTTAAGGCGTTCGCCCCATGGCCGAGTGTAGGGGAAACGCGACAGGACAAACCCCAGCCATTCATAGGTCAACAACACCACCACGGCCCAGCGCAGCCACTCAAACGCACGACTGACCAACGGATAGAGGTAACTGACGTCGAAAAGCTGTGTGCGCCCGACCTTCAGCGCCTGGCTATGACGATGCACCAGTCCGGGAAGTTTCTTCAGCAGTTTGCGTCGCAGGTACGCCATGGCGTAGAGCAAGACGATGTAAATAACAGTGGCGAACACCGCAGCGCCCACCGACCTTATGATTAACTGCAGGCTGCGCGCTTCCTGGGTTTCAGACACCACCAGACGCAGATTTCGCGCTGCTGCTTCAGCCGCCTGCTGCGCCGAATCGAATTCGCTGGCGTCGAAATCCTTGGCCGAAACGATAAACGCGCGCCGGCTGCCCAGCAGTACCATATAGCTGTCCAGCACCGGGTCGACGGTAACGTTCAGATCATCCGCCTCATCCAGCGCTTCGCCGATCACCGCTTTCGCGCGCTTGACCCGCGACACCGGAGGTTCCCCCAATATCGTTGCGCGAAACACCATGACGCTACGGTTGGCGACCTTTAATTCAGCCGGCGGATCCACCACGCTGGGTGTATTTTCGGCCCACACCAACACCGACCCGCACATCCCGACAACGATCAATATCACCGCGAGCAACCTGCTCCGCATGCGTCAGTTCCTTACGTCACAGGATTAGGACAGGGTCTGTAGGCAGCGTAGTTGAGCGATGAGCGGTTGTCAGATTCCCGCCGTCGGTCCTTGGTAAGCGATTGGGTAGCGGCCAGCGAGCCAAAAAAAACAGGAGCGCGGCAAGCCGGGCTCCTGTTTTTTTGTCTGGACTTACTGCGTCAGCAGCACTTCGGCCCAGCCTTGCTGCCGTATCGAGCTTCCTGGCGCTCCCGGAAGAACACTTCGTAGCTCATCACCGGTTTGTCCGGGTGCTTGTTCTGCATGTGCTCGACGTAGGTGTCATAGTCCGGCATGCCGACCATCAGGCGCGCGGCCTGACCGAGGTATTTACCGAGACGACTCAAGTCATTGAACATCAACACCCTCCTCCATCAAGCCTGTGGAATGGCCTGGAATGGCGCTTCTTTATCCGTGCGTTCCTTGGTGCCCCAGGCGGCGATGCCGACCTTGAGCGCAAAGAACAGAATGCTGAAGACCACGAACAGGAACAGCGCCGTCAGCGTCGCGTTGGTATAGGCGTTGAAGATCACATGCTGCATCTGGTCAATGCTCTTGGCCGGGGCCAACACCTGACCGTTGGCCAGCGCGTCGCTGTACTTCTTCGCCAGGGCGAGGAAACCGATGGCCGGGTTGGCGTCGAACAGCTTGATGAAACCCGCCGTCACGGTGCAGATCAGCAGCCAGACGGCTGGCAGCATGGTCACCCAGATGTAGCGCTGGCGCTTCATTTTGATCAGCACAACCGTTGCCAACATCAGCGCGATACCGGCCAGCATCTGATTGGAGATACCAAACAGCGGCCACAAGGTGTTGATCCCACCCAGAGGATCGATCACGCCTTGATAGAGCAAGTAGCCCCACATCGCCACGCAACCGGCGGTGGCGATCAGGTTGGCGGGCCAGGAATCGGTGCGTTTGAGCGCTGGAACGAAGGAGCCAAGCAAATCCTGGAGCATGAAGCGACCGGCACGGGTACCGGCGTCGACCGCCGTCAGGATGAACAGCGCTTCAAACAGAATCGCGAAGTGGTACCAGAACGCCATGGTGTTTTCACCCGGCAGGACGTGGTGCAGGATCTGCGCGATACCGACCGCCAGGGTCGGCGCACCGCCAGCACGGGCCAGGATAGTGGTTTCACCAATGTCATGGGCCACCGCTTGCAGGGCTTCCGGGGTAATCGCAAAGCCCCAGCTGCTGACGGTTTGAGCGACGGAGACAACATCCGCGCCGACCAACGCCGCGGGGCTGTTCATCGCAAAGTACACACCTGGCTCGATGACCGAGGCGGCAACCATGGCCATGATGGCGACAAACGATTCCATCAACATGCCGCCGTAACCGATGTAACGGGCATGACCTTCACTGGCCAGCAGTTTCGGCGTGGTGCCGGACGCGATCAGCGCATGGAAACCCGAGACCGCGCCACAAGCGATGGTGATGAACAGGAACGGGAACAGACCGCCCTTCCACACCGGGCCGGTGCCGTCGATGAACTGGGTCAGTGCGGGCATTTTCAGCTCGGGCATGGTGATCAGAATGCCGATCGCCAAGGCCACGATGGTGCCGATTTTCAGGAAGGTCGACAGGTAGTCACGGGGAGCCAGGATCAGCCATACCGGCAGTACCGCCGCGACAAAACCGTAACCAATCAGCATCCAGGTGATCTGGATACCGGTGAAGGTAAAGGCCTTGGCCCACACCGGATCAGCCGCGATCTGCCCACCGAGCCAGATCGAACCGAGCAACAACGCCACGCCGACCACAGAGATTTCGCCAATGCGACCCGGGCGGATGTAGCGCATGTAAATGCCCATGAACATCGCAATCGGGATGGTCGCCATCACCGTGAAAATGCCCCAAGGGCTCTCGGCCAAGGCTTTCACCACGATCAGCGCCAGCACCGCGAGGATGATGATCATGATCAGGAAGCAGCCAAACAGCGCGATGGTGCCGGGGATGCGACCCATTTCTTCACGAACCATGTCGCCGAGCGAACGACCGTTGCGGCGAGTGGACATGAACAGGACCATGAAGTCCTGAACCGCACCGGCCAGCACCACGCCGGCGATCAGCCACAGCGTGCCGGGCAGGTAGCCCATTTGCGCCGCCAGTACCGGGCCGACCAGGGGACCCGCGCCGGCAATGGCCGCGAAGTGGTGACCGAACAACACGTGTTTATTGGTCGGCACGTAGTCCAGGCCATCGTTATTGATGACCGCGGGCGTGGCACGATTGGGGTCCAGTTGCATCACCTTGGTGGCGATGAACAGGCTGTAGTAGCGATAGGCAACGAGGTAGATAGCGACAGCTGCGACTACGATCCAGAGGGCGTTGATCGCTTCGCCGCGGCGCAGGGCCACGACACTTAGCGCAAACGCTCCCAGAACAGCCACGGCAAACCAGGCGAGGTGTTTAGCCAGACGGGGCATAGCGTGTCTCCTGCCGACAGCCAGTGACTGCGGCGGTAATTTTTATAATTGTGTCCGCGGTGCGGAGCTGGCCCAATATCCCCGCATGCCGTCTACAAATAAATCCGCGTTACTACGTACGCCACGTCTACGTAGTTCTACGTAGATCACGCAGA
Organism: Pseudomonas sp. URMO17WK12:I12; assembly: GCF_000514395.1. Taxonomy (NCBI): domain Bacteria; kingdom Pseudomonadati; phylum Pseudomonadota; class Gammaproteobacteria; order Pseudomonadales; family Pseudomonadaceae; genus Pseudomonas; species Pseudomonas sp. URMO17WK12:I12. Next base: position 144,268 of record NZ_AZVV01000007.1, on the reverse strand, counting down.
TCCCTTGTAGGAGTGAGGCTGCTCGCGATAGCTATCTACCGGCCAATATCAATATCGCCTGTTACACCGCCATCGCGAGCAGGCTCACTCCTACAGGGGGGTTGCATTTCAACCGACTGACACGTCGGCCGCTGGTCATTCCGTCCAGCAGCGCTACAGGAAACGCATCTCTTTGGCCTATGATGCCGGCCTTCGCCCTTCTTCGGTCCGGTCAGGAGCCAAGATGCAGCTCAAACACAAAATCGTCGCGCTCGGGATTCTGCCGCTGGTATTGGCCATTGCGGTGATTTGTGCGCTGGTGATTTCCCTGAACCGCCAACTCGGCGATCAACAGGCCCAGCTGATTGAAGACAGCATCCTGGCCAGCAAGCGTGCCGAGCTTAAAAACTACGTGGAAATGGCGCAAAGCCTGATCGCGCCGCTGTACGACGACGGCCACGGTGACGCGCATGCCCAGCAGCAAGTCCTGGAAGAACTGCGCAAGCTCAGCTTCGGCATCAACGGCTACTTCTTCGTCTACGACCGTGAAGGTCGCAGCCTGATGCACGCGCGCCAGACGGAACTGGTGGGCAAGTACCTGTGGGACATGAAAGACCCGCACGGCTTGCCGGTGATTCAGGCGCTGCTCAAAAGTGCGCAATCGGGCGAAGGCTTTCAGCGTTACGCCTGGAACAAACCCTCCTCCGGTCAGGTCACCGATAAACTCGCCTACGTCGTGATGCTGGACCGTTGGGGCTGGATGCTCGGCACCGGCATTTACCTGGAGGACGTCGAACGCGCCACGCAGCAGGCCCGTGACGAAGTGGCTCAGGGCATCCGCAAGACCATGCTGGCGATTGCCGTGGTGGCGTTGGTGGCGGTGCTGTTTGTATTCGCCAGTGGCATGACGCTGAACGTCAGCGAGCATCGCCTGGCGGATAAAAAATTGCAGCGCCTGACCCAACGCATCGTCAGCCTCCAGGAAGAAGAGCGATCACGGGTTTCCCGCGAGTTGCATGACGGCATCAGCCAGTTGCTGGTGTCGATCAAGTTTCGCTTCGAACTGGCCAGCCATCTGCTGGAAAACGAACAGGGCCATGACAAAGGCTTGAGCACGCTGAAGGATGCCACCGAGCGCCTGGGCGAAGCCATTGGTGAAGTCCGCAGCCTCTCCCATGACCTGCGCTCTTCCCTGCTCGACACCTTGGGCTTGCCGGCCGCCATCGGCCAACTCGCCGCCGAGTTCGAGCAACGCAGCGGTCTCAAAGTAACGTATGACGACAACGAATTCGACTGTCACCTAGTCGACGGCGCGGCCGTCGCGCTGTTCCGGATCGTGCAAGAAGGCCTGACCAATATCGAACGCCACGCCCAGGCAAAGAACGTTTCCATTACCCTGCACGGCGCTGAAGAATCGGTACGCCTGAGCGTGGTGGATGACGGAATCGGATTCAATGTCGCTCAGGTCGAGCGTCGCCACGCGGGCATCGGCTTGCGTAACATCCGTGAACGGGTCGAGCACTTTGGTGGACGTTTCGAACTGATATCGATCCCCGGCAGGAGTGAACTGGACGTGCAGCTGCCGATGAAAGTACCCGCTACGAAACGCTGACTCACCCCTTACAACAAGAGTGAACACCCGCGATGAACCTGCCTTACCCGATCCGCGTCGCCTTGGTCGACGATCATTCCCTGGTCCGTGACGGGATCAAAGCGTTGCTGGCGGTCATGGCGCCCCTGGAAGTGGTGGGCGAAGCCGAAAGCGGTGCTCAGGCAATCGAAATGGTCGGGCGCTGTCAGCCGGACCTGTTGCTGGTCGACATCAGTTTGCGCGACATGAACGGCCTCGAACTGACGCGCCTATTGCGCAGTCAGTACCCGACGCTGAAAGTGCTGGTGCTGAGCATGTACGACAATAACGAATACGTGAGCGAGTCCGTGCGTGCCGGTGCCAGCGGCTATGTGCTGAAGAATTCGCCCTCGCGGGAAATCATTGCGGCCATCGAAGCCATTGCCAGCGGCGGCACGTTCTACAGCGCCGAAATCGCCCAGCGCCTGATCGCCGATAAAAGCGCCGACAACGAGCTGACCCCACGCGAAAGCCAAGTGTTGTACAAAATGGCTCAAGGCCTGAACAACAAGGAAATGGCCCGCGAACTCGACATCAGTGTGCGCACGGTCGAAACCCATCGCTTGAGCATTCGCCGAAAACTCAACATCGACAAACCGGCGGCGCTGGTCAAATACGCAATCGATCACGGGATTATTTCGCGCTAGAAAAAAACTGCCGCCGGCCACTCGACTGTTCATACAGGCGTCTATGCTCCAGTGATCTTTCTTGGCTGGACACGGAACTATGCCTCCAGGTCGGTCCCCGCTGGTGCAACCGGGCTACCTCATCCTGTTGGGTGCGCTGACCCTGAGCGGCTGCATTCGGCTCGGCCCGGACTTCCAGCCGCCGGGTGAGGAATGGATCAAACATTGGGACACTCCGGCCCTTGAGCAATCCAGTCAACGTGGGGCGAATCCGGATCTGCGCGAGTGGTGGCTTGTCTTCAACGACCCGGTGCTCGATCAACTGATTGCGCAAGCGGATGCTTACAATTCCAGCCTTAAAATCGCCGGTCTGCGAGTGATGGAGTCCCGCGCCCAATTGGGCATTGCGCAAAGCACGCTGTACCCGCAACTGCAGCAAGTAAGCGCTGACAGTTTGTATGTCAAACGTCACCAATACGGTGGCAACAATCCGCAGGATAATAATTTCTGGCAACACAGTGCCGGGTTTGACATTGGCTGGGAGCTCGACTTCTGGGGACGCTTCGCCCGCGCCATCGAATCCGCCGATGCAGCTTATTTTTCCGCCCAGGCCAACTACGAAGACGTGCTGGTCCTGCTGCGCGCCCAAGTGGCCGACACCTATTATTTGTTGCGCACCACCGAAGCCCGGCTGCGCGTCGCCCGTGAAAACGCCAAGCAGCAAAAGCGCAATTTCGAGATCACCGAAAAACTGTTCAAGAGCGGCCAGGATGCTGAGCTCGATCTGCAACAGGCCAAAACCCAGTACCTCGGCACGTTGGCCAGTATTCCCAACCTACAGGACCAGTTGCAACGCACCCGAAATGCCCTGGCCGTGCTGATTGGGCAACCGCCAGGCGGGCTGCCGCAGGTGGTCGATAATGACAGCCTGGTGCCGCTGGTCGATCGCGCGGTACTGCAAGATGTGCCCGCCAGCCTGCTGTTGCGTCGGCCTGACGTCCGCGCCGCCGAACTTAACGTTGCCGCCCAAGGGGCGCTGATCGGCGTGGCCGAAAGTGATTTTTATCCGTCGCTGACGTTGCTCGGCAGCATTGTCTGGTCGACGGACACGCTCCACGGCACGTCCAGCAGCCTGGACCTGGTCGGTGGCCCCAGTCTGCGCTGGAATGTGTTCGATTACGGGCAGATCATCAACAACGTGCGCGTACAGGACGCGCGGTTGCAGCAGTTGATCGAAGCCTACCGCGACAAGGTTCGCCAGGCCGCGCGCGAGGCTGACGATGCGGCCAACGGCCTGATCCAGTCACTGGAAAGCGAGCGCATCCTGCGTGAAGCCGGCGGCGCCGCCAAGCGCTCGTTGACGCTGGCCAGCGTGCAATTTCGCGAAGGCTACTCCGACTTCCAGCGGGTGCTCGACGCGCAACGGGCGCTGCTCGAACAGCAGGACAATTACCTGATCGTGCGCGGCAATGCGGTGAGCAATGTCATCGCTCTGTACAAGGCCCTGGGCGGCGGGTGGTACTCCGCCCTGCCACGCGTCGACCCGGCCACGCGCCATTTGATGGAACAACGCACCGACTGGGGCGACATGCTGGACGAGCCCGCCGCCGATCAGCCCGCTTTCCCGCTACCCGCCAAGGAAAACAGCCATGAGTGACGCCGCGCAGCCCTCCCCCAACGCCGCCGAGCCCGTGGCGGCCGATCCGGCGAAAAAAGGCATCAAATGGGTATTGCTGCTGATCATCCTGAGCCTGGTCTGGTACCTGTTGGCCGACCGTTTCACGCCCTATACGCAACAGGCCCGGGTCGGTGCATTCGTCATTCCGGTGGCGTCTGAAGTTGCGGGCCGGGTGATCCGGGTAAACGTTCACAACAATCAGATCGTCAAGGCCGGCGATGTGGTTTTCGAGGTGGATCCGGCACCCTACAAGATTGCCGTCGACCGCGCCCGCGCCGACCTTGAGACAACCCGTCGGCAGTTGGGCGCCAGCACCGCGGGGATTGCCTCGGCGCAAGCCGCCTTGCGCGCCGCCCAGGCCAACGAAACCAAGGCCCGCCAAGAGAATCAGCGCCTGGAAGGGTTGTACCGTGAAGACCCGGGGACCATTTCCGTGCGCGTTCTCGACGCATCACGCACCAGCCGCGAAGCTGCGATCAGCCAAACGGCCGCCGCCCGCGCCGAGGTAGAGCGTGCTAAAGAAACGGAAGGTGGCGGTGAAGACGTCAACGCAAAACTGCGCAGCGCCGCCACGGCGCTGGAAAAAGCCGAACTGGACCTGTCCAACACGCAAACACGGGCACGCTCGGCGGGGTTGATCACGGACCTGCGCACCGACGTCGGGCAATTCGCCGCCGCCGGCAGCCCGGTGATGACGCTGATCACCATTCAGGACATCTGGATCACGGCCGACATGACCGAGAACAACCTCGGCCTGGTGCGCCCCGACACGCCAGTGTCCATCGTCCTCGATGCGGTGCCGGGTGAAGTTTTCGAGGGCCATGTCCGCAGCGTCGGTTATGGCATCAGCGTCGGGCAGCCAACACCGCCCGGCACCTTGCCCGGCATCCAGAACAGCCGGGACTGGCTGCGACCGGCGCAACGCTTCCCGGTGATCATCGAGTTTTCCGAACAGTCCATGAACGCACTGCTTGGCAGCGGAAACATTCGTGCCGGCGGGCAGGCTGAAGTCATGGCCTTCCCTTCACCGGGCAATTGGCTCAACCCGCTCGGCCGGGTCTATTTAGGGCTGATGAGCTGGCTGTCCTATGCCTACTAAACGCACACCCCGGGAGCAACGTGCGCTGCGGTTGGCCAGCGGCGCGGCACTGTGCCTGGCCATCAGTTTCGGCCTGGCGCTGCCGATTCCGTTTCTCGCCCCCGTGTTGTGCCTGCTGCTCCTGGCCTCGGTCAACCGCCCGCTGCCGTTCAAGGCGGCAATCGTGCTCGCCCTGGTCGCGATGCTCACCACCGGCATCGGCCTGCTCTTGATCCCGATCCTGCGTTACTACCCGTTGACCGGCGTGCTGTTGGTCACGGTCAGCCTCTTTCTGGTCTTTCGCTGGGGGCTCAGTGGCGGCAACAACCTGATCGTGACCTTGCTGGTGATGGGCCTGACGATGATCTCTTCGGCGGGTGTCGCCGAGTTCGACCTGGCGGCGATGGTCATCGGCGCGCTGGTCAAAGGTTTGTTACTGGCGGTGATGGTGATTGCGCTCAGTCACTGGATATTCCCCGAACCGGCCAATGCCCCCTCGCCACCCGCCGCCCCACCACCGCAGGGCGTAGAAGCCAGTCGGATTGCGTTGCGTGCAACCTTGATCGTCTTGCCGACATTCCTGCTGGCGATGATCGACCCGGCGGCCTACCTGCCGATCATCCTGAAAGCGGTCGGCCTGGGTCAGCAATGCTCAACCACCAGCGCGCGCAATGCCGGGCGTGAGCTGCTCGGCGCGACCTTGCTCGGCGGTTTGCTGGCCATCCTGTTCTGGTGTGCACTGAGCCTGTTTGTGCACCTGTGGATGTTCTTCCTGTGGATGCTGCTGTTCGGCCTGATCCTGGCGCGCAAGCTGTATGCCCTCAGCCCCAGTCGCTATGGCCCGGGGCTGTGGCTCAACACCTTTATCACCCTGATCATCCTGCTGGGCCAGTCCGTGCAGGACAGCGCCTTGGGCAAAGACGTCTACACCGCCTTCGCCGTGCGCATGGGCCTGTTCATCGCCGTCACGCTGTATGCCTACGTAATGGTTCGCTTGCTTGACCGGCCGGCACAGGCACAATCACCGGCTCAGGGATTGACCTGATACCCCTTGCCTTGCAGGCAACTGGTATAGGCCGTCTGGCTGTTGGCAGCGCTGGTTTTTTCATCCGCCCGGCGTTCCTGCCTCTGGCGCGAACCACCCACCACGACACCGGCCGCCGCCGCCCCTTTGGCTTGATTCTGCCGGTATTCCTGCTTCACGTTGTCATTCGCGTTGTCGTAAAACTCGTCGTGCTGACGCCCGCGCGCATCGGCTGCAACGGCACCGGCGGCGGCACCCACCGCGGCCCCCTTCACTCTTCCTCCGGAAGGAGACGTGTCGGTCGAAGCCGTCTGACTGGCCGCAATGCTCTGGCATTCGTTGATATCCAGCTGGGTCTGTTGCGAACTCTGGCCTTTGGTCGGCACAACGGTTTGCGCCCAGCCCTGGGCAGATGAAACCGACAACGCGAGGCACAGACTGATGGAAGACAACCTAGGCATGATGACCTCCTGCGCAGTTCCGAGCAGTCCGTTGACCGCCCTCCCACGCTTGATTGAGCATCAAGAAGTGTAGATCAGCCATCAGCCGCCTCAGGGCCCTTATGTCGATTGCTGCCCGTAAAGACGAAACTTTTCGATCGTTTTGGCCTGATGACCTAACCTCATAGGCTGAGTGACCAACAACAGAGCCGAACGCCTATGCGTCATGTATTGATGTCAGTGATATTCGTCGCGCTCACCCTGCTGGTGCCCAGTGGCGCAGCGCTGCCCGCGGATGATCCCGCACCGTCTTCAATAATTGCGCCAGGCGCTTCGTCGGCGGCGGTGTCCACCAGTGAACTGCAAGGCCTGCAATTGCGCCTGGACCTGATCAAACAGCGGGTTTCACTGGCCAATAACGTCACCATGATGGTCGGCCTGCAAGACTCCGTTCAGTCGTTTATCAATGACGTGGACAACCTGCAATCGTCGCTGTTGCCCGAACAGAAACAACTGCAAGCGCAACTGGACGTATTGAGCGGTCCGGTTTCCCTGGGGGGCGAGGCTGTCGAGAAATCGGATATCACGGCGCAACGAGCTGTTCTTTCCGAGCAAAAGAAAAACGTCGATGCCAGCTTGAAAATCCTCGCCGCACTGAGAGCCAGTGCCGTCGACCTCCTTACACAAATCGCCAGCATCCGGCGCAGTCTTCTGGAAAGCGAAGTCACACTGCGCAGTGGCAGCATCCTGGGACGGGATTTTTGGGCACCGTTAATTAACCCACTCCCGGAGGATCGCCTGCGGCTCATCAATTTCATCGAACAAGCCGGCGACACACTCGCGGCTGCCTGGCAACCCGGCCAGCGTCTGTCGACAGTCCTGCTGATGTTGCTGGCCCTGGTCATCTGGATCTGGGGCCGCAGACTGGCTGATCGAGGGCTGACCTGGATTTGCATCCATCGCCTGCCTGAAGGGCGATTGCGGCGAAGTACGCTGGCCCTGGCGTCTGTCGTGGCCACGGTGTTGACCACCGCCTGTGCGTTGCAACTGCTGTTTTACGCCCTCACGCGGGAACTGCCGTTGTCGCCGATGATTCAGAACTTCGCCGAGGAGTTCGAAAGGGTGGTCTATACCTGCGTGCTGATCACCGGGTTGAGCCGTGCGTTGTTGGCCAACCAGCACCCCTCCTGGCGGCTACCCGCTATCGACGATTCCGTCGCGGAGGCCATAAAGCCCTACCCCAGAATACTGGCCGCCACCCTGCTGGTGACGGTGACGATAGCCCAAATCACCAATGTCTCCGGCATGAGCGGCGCCGCCGTGCTGTTGGGGCGAGGCCTGATCGCACTGGTGGTGGCAATTATCTTCGCGTTGTTGTTCCGCCGCGCGAGTCACGCCCGAAGAGTTCTGGTTGCCGCTGGCGACAGCATTGAAGCGGGCACTGCCCTGGCCGGTCTGATTTACACCTGCACGATTATTGCGCTGGTCATCTCGTTCTTCGCCTTGCTGATCGGCTATGTGTCCCTGGCAAGGTTCATCACGTACGAACTGGTCTGGGGTTTTATCGTCCTCTCAGGTTTCTACATGCTGATCCAGTTGCTCAGGGACAGTTGCGAATACCTGTTCTCCCCCAAGAGCCCGAGTGGCAAGGCGATCAAACAGTTGCTGGGGATGGGCGATGTGCGCCTTGAGCAAGCCCAGATCATTTTGTCCGGGGCCGGTCGTGCGACGTTAATACTGTTGGCGGTCATTTCGCTGTTTGTCGGCGGCGTAGGCACCACGTTCGGACAACTGGTGACCCAGGCGCTGTCGATCCTCGGCGGTGACGGTTTGCGCAAGCTGAACATCATTCCCGGCCATTTGCTCAATGCCATCCTGGCCCTGTTTATCGGGATCTACCTGATTCGAGCCCTGTGCCGCTGGCTGGATGACGAATTCCTGCCGAAAACCGATATGGACCCCGGCATGTGTGCCTCGCTGAGTACCCTGTTCGCCAACATCGGCTATGCTCTGGTGATCCTGCTGACGCTGTCATCGCTGGGCATCCAGTGGACCAACCTGGCGTGGATTGTCAGCGCCCTGTCAGTGGGTATTGGTTTCGGCTTGCAGGAAATCGTCAAGAACTTCGTCTCTGGCCTGATCCTGCTGACCGAGCGTCCGGTCAAGGTCGGCGACCTGATCAGCATCAGCGGCGTCGAAGGTGATATCCGCCGCATCAACGTCCGGGCCACGGAAATCCAGCTCAGCGACCGCTCGATTGTGATCGTGCCCAACTCCCAGTTGATCTCGCAAAACCTGCGCAACGTGACGCTGGGCGGCAGTGCCCAAGGCGTGGCGAGCCTTGAGTTGATGTTCCCGCTGAACATCGATCCGGAGCAGGTGAAAAACCTGCTGTATGACACCTACCAAGAGAACGAGAACATCCTCGATAAACCGGCGACGTTTGTGCGCTTCAGCAAACTCAGCCCCGATGGCATCACCTTGACCATCACCGGTTACGTCAGCAGCCCGAGAATCGTCGGCATCACCAAAAGCGACCTGTTGTTCGAGATTTTGAAGCGACTGGGCGCGGCGGGGATTGAACTGGCTAAGCCGGCGACCCCGGACTGAAGGATGACGTCCGGTTAGTTCGTTCAGCGCTGGCCGCAGCGCTTGAGTGTTTCACTGGGCAACTCTTTGAACAACGCCCGATAACTGCTGGAAAACCGCCCCAAATGCCAGAACGACCAGTTCATCGCTACCTCGGCAACGGTGGTCTCGTTGGGGGTGCGGCCGAGCAGTTCGCGGTGTGCGCTGTTGAGCCGGCGCAGGCGCAGCCAATGGCTCGGTGTCATGCCGGTGAAGGCCTTGAACGCATGCTGCAACTGACGCAACGAAACCCCGGCGACCTGGGAAAGCTCCAGCAGATTGAGGGTTTCTTCCGGGGAATCGGCGGCCCACTCCCCGATGCGTTTCATGATCGCGCGCTCTTCGGTGCGGCGCTGTAAGCCACCCCGGTCGAGGCACACGCAGGCGTTGTCGAGGATGTACAAACAGTCCTCCAGCAACTGCTGTGTCAGGGCTTCCTTGCTCGGTGGGTCGAGTGTTTCGCCCAGACGGGTCAGCGTGCCGCTCAGCCAACGGCTGAACAAGGCGTTCTGCCCCGAGTTCAGCGGCGACAGGAACAACCCTTCCAGGCGCGCCACGTTCAACCCCTGGCGCTGAACGAATTCAGGGCCGAATACCACGGCGATTTCCTGGTAGTTCTCGGGGGTGATCCAGATGTTGCGGCTTTCACCATTGAGCAGGTAAAGCGCGTTGTCGCTGCGATCAAAACAGAACGCCAGTGCCCCCTCGGGTGCGCTGAAATTCTGCTCGACGCGGGTGTTCATCTGCTCTTCGTAGATCTCCACGCCTTGCAAGTCCAGATAGCGCACACGCCCGGCGAAATGCCCTGGCGACATCTGCTGATAGTGCTGGACCCAACCCGGTGTGGCGCGGATTTGCTCGGCGACATCTTCGGTGTTGAACGCTTGAACCTGAATCGGACTGGACGCTGACATGGGTGACCTTACGCACTCGTTTGGTGCGTTTTGGTGCTGCTTAAAGTGGATAGATGGAACCGCAAGGCTCGCCCAAGATAGTCGTCAACGCGTCTCAGGGGAAGAGTGCGGTGGATGAAACCGCCCTCCCCGACGTTAATAAAACCAATAACGAGGTCTTTATGAATGTCCCTTTCGATCAGCTGTTCACTTGGCTGAAAGATCACAAGATTACCGAAGTCGAGTGTGTGGTCAGTGACTTGACCGGCATTGCACGCGGCAAGATTGCACCCACTAACAAGTTCCTGCATGAGCGAGGCATGCGCCTGCCGGAGAGTGTGCTTTTGCAAACGGTAACCGGGGACTTTGTCGACGACGACATCTACTACGACCTGCTCGACCCGGCCGACATCGACATGGTCTGCAAGCCGGACCCGAATGCGGTCTATGTGATTCCATGGGCGATCGAGCCGACCGCCATCGTCATCCACGACACCTTTGACAAGTTCGGCAACCCGATCGAATTGTCGCCGCGCAACGTGCTGAAAAAAGTGCTGCAGTTGTACACCGACAAAGGCTGGCGGCCGATTGTGGCGCCGGAAATGGAGTTCTACCTGACCCAGCGTTGCGAAGACCCGGACTTGCCACTCAAGGCGCCGATGGGCCGTTCGGGGCGTGCCGAAAGCGGTCGTCAGTCGTTTTCCATCGACGCGGCCAACGAGTTCGATCCGCTGTTCGAAGATGTCTACGACTGGTGTGAACTGCAGGGCCTGGACCTCGACACGTTGATCCACGAAGACGGCCCGGCGCAGATGGAAATCAACTTCCGTCACGGCGACGCGCTGGACCTGGCGGACCAGATCACCGTGTTCAAGCGCACCCTGCGTGAAGCCGCGCTCAAGCACAATGTGGCGGCGACCTTCATGGCCAAGCCGATTGGCGATGAGCCTGGCAGCGCCATGCACATTCACCAGAGCGTGGTCGACATCGCCACCGGCCAGCCGATCTTCGCCGACGCCGATGGCAACATGAGCGAGCTGTTCCTGCACCACATTGGCGGTTTGCAAAAGTACATCCCTAAAGTGCTGCCGATGTTCGCGCCCAACGTGAACTCGTTCCGCCGCTTCCTGCCGGACACCTCGGCGCCGGTCAACGTCGAATGGGGCGAAGAAAACCGTACCGTCGGTTTGCGCGTGCCAACCTCGTCGCCAGATGCGATGCGCGTGGAGAACCGCCTGCCGGGCGCCGACGCCAACCCGTACCTGGCGATTGCCGCAAGTTTGCTGTGCGGTTACCTGGGCATGGTCGAGCGCGTCGAGCCGAGTGCTGCGGTACAGGGCCGCGCCTATGAACGTCGCAACCTGCGCTTGCCGATCACCATTGAAGACGCCCTGACCCAGATGGAAGAGTGCGACACCGTCGAACGTTATCTGGGCAGCAAGTTTGTTCGCGGTTATGTCGCGGTCAAGCGTGCGGAACACGAAAACTTCAAGCGGGTGATCAGCTCCTGGGAGCGTGAGTTCCTGATGCTGAGCGTCTGAGACCTGATTCGCCTGCACCGGCCTCTTCGCGAGCAGGCTCGCTCCCACACTTTAAATGCATTCCAAATCTGAAATGCATTCCCCTGTGGGAGCGAGCTTGCTCGCGAAAGCGGCTTCAGGATCAACAAAGAATCTCCGGAAGAATCCAATAATTAGAAGAGGTGTCGATATGCGTCTATTGAAATCCATGTTCCCGGTCGCGCTGGCGGCAATGTTCAGCGCCGGTGTGCAGGCTCAGCCACAGGTCAGCGTCTACAACTGGACCGATTACATCGGCGAAACCACCCTCGCCGACTTCCAGGCCAAAACCGGGATCAAAGTGATCTACGACGTCTTCGACTCCAATGAAACCCTGGAAGGCAAACTGCTCGCGGGCCGCACCGGCTATGACGTCGTAGTGCCGTCCAACCACTTCCTCGCCCGTCAGGTGAAAGCCGGCGCGTTCCTGAAGCTCGACCGCGAGCAACTGCCGAATTTCAAGAACCTCGACCCGAAACTATTGGCCTTGCTGGAAAAGAACGACCCACAAAATGCGCACTCCGTGCCGTACCTGTGGGGCACCAACGGCATCGGCTACAACGTCGACAAGGTCAAGCAAGTGCTGGGCGTCGATCACATCGATTCCTGGGCCGTGCTGTTCGAACCGGAAAACATCAAGAAACTCAGCCAGTGCGGCGTGTCGATGATGGACTCGGCGGATGAAGTGTTCCCGGCGATCCTCAACTACATGGGCATGGACCCACGCAGCGAAAACCCCGAAGACTTCAAAAAGGCCGAAGCCAAGTTGTTGGCGATCCGTCCTTACATCACCTATTTCCACTCCTCGAAGTACGTGTCCGACCTGGCCAACGGCGACATTTGCGTGGCCTTCGGCTACTCGGGTGACGTGTTCCAGGCCGCCAACCGCGCCAAGGAAGCCAAGAACGGTGTGAACATCGCCTACGCCATTCCCAAGGAAGGCAGCAACCTGTGGTTCGACTTGCTGGCCGTTCCCGCCGATGCGAGCAATCCAAAAGAGGCCCATGCGTTCATCAACTACCTGCTGGACCCACAAGTGATTGCCAAGGTCAGCGCGTCGGTCGGTTACGCCAACCCGAACCCGCCAGCCAAGGCATTCATGGACCCGGAACTGGTGAACAATCCTGAGGTGTATCCATCCCAGGCCGTCCTCGACAAACTCTACATTTCGACCACCCCGCCCCAGGCGATCATGCGTTTGATGACCCGTTCCTGGAGCAAAGTGAAGTCCAACAAATGACTCAGTACAGCAACGAACACACCCATTCCTACTATGCCGCGTCGGCTAACGGCCTGACGCCGCGCCCCACGTTGACTTCGGACCTGACGGCCGATGTCTGCGTGATCGGCGGCGGCTTCACCGGCGTCAACACCGCCATCGAACTGGCGCAGCGCGGGCTCTCGGTGATCCTGCTGGAGGCCCGGCGGATTGGCTGGGGCGCCAGCGGGCGCAACGGCGGCCAGTTGATTCGCGGCATCGGCCACGACGTCAGCGGGTTTGCCAAGCATGTCGGCGCCGAAGGTGTGCGCTATCTGGAACGTGCCGGCGTCGAATCGGTGCAAGTGGTGGGTAATCGAATCCGCGAACACGGCATCGATTGCGACCTGCGCTGGGGCTTCTGTGAACTGGCCAACACCCCGGCGCAGTTCGCCGGGCTGAAGGCCGAACACGCGGAGTTGATCGCGTCGGGCTACGCCCATGAAACCCGCCTGGTCGAACCCGGACAGATCCGCGAGCAGGTGGTGAACGCCGGCGTGTATGCCGGTGGTTTGGTGGACATGGGCTCGGGGCACTTGCACCCGCTGAACCTGGTGCTCGGCGAAGCCCGTGTCGCGCACTCCCTCGGCGTGCAGATCTTCGAGCAGAGCCCGGTGCTGGAACTGATCCATGGCAGTACCGTGCAAGTGCGGTGTGCCGGCGGAACGGTGCGCGCCGACAGCCTGGTGCTGGCTTGCAACGCGCATCTGGAAGAACTCGAACCCAAGCTCAGCGGCAAGGTGCTTCCGGCGGGCAGCTACATCATCGCTACCGAGCCTCTGTCGGAAGAAGCGGCGTCGAAACTGATCCCGCATAACGTCGCGCTCTGCGACCAGAAAGTTGGCCTGGATTACTACCGGCTCTCGGCGGACCGGCGTTTGCTGTTCGGCGGTGCCTGCCATTATTCCGGTCGCGATCCGGCGGACATCGCCGCCTACATGCGCCCGCAAATGCTCAAGGTATTCCCGCAACTGGCCAATGTGCGGATCGACTATCAATGGGGCGGCATGATCGGCATCTCGGCCAATCGTTTCCCCCAGGTCGGGCGCTTGAGCCAGCACCCGAACGTGTTCTACGCCCAGGGCTACTCCGGCCATGGCCTGAACGTCACCCACTGGTGCGCCAAACTGTTGGGCGAAGCCATCCATGCCGGGCACAGCAAAGGCTTCGACGTGTTCAGCGCCGTGCCGCACATGACCTTCCCCGGCGGCCGTGCCCTGCGCTCGCCACTGCTGGCGCTGGGCATGCTCTGGTACCGGATGCGAGAAATGCTGGGTTAACGTTAAGCCATCCTTCACTTGCACATGAAAAACGACAGGAGATGCCGGGCTGCCTCAAGCCGCTTCGGGTTGGTAAAAAGACACCCGGCATCCGTCGACACCCGCTAACGCCCCACCGCCGCTTCAATCGCTGCAATATCGATCTTGCCCATCTGCATCATGGCCTCGAACGCGCGCTTGGCTGCCGCTTGATCAGGACTGGTAACCGCGGCCGTCAAGACACGCGGGGTGATCTGCCACGACAAACCCCACTTGTCCTGGCACCAGCCGCAGACATTTTCCGTGCCGCCGTTGCTGACAATCGCGTTCCACAGGCGATCCGTTTCGGCTTGGTCATCGGTCGCGACCTGAAACGAAAAGGCCTGGTTATGCTTGATTCCCGACCCGCCGTTCAGGCCGAGACACGGTATGCCCATCACCGTGAACTCAACCGTCAAGACATCGCCCTGCTTGCCCGCCGGATAGTCGCCCGGCGCGCGATGCACGGCACCCACGGCACTGTCGGGAAACGTCTGGGCATAGAAAGTCGCAGCCTCCAGCGCAGTGCCGTCGTACCAGAGACAAATCGTGTTTTTGCTGATCATCGTGGTTCTCCTGGATTGGAACTCGAAGGTGCATTTTAGCAGCGCAGAGAATTGCGACCGGACGCCGAGGTATTGACCGAGGTTCGAGGCGTGTCAGCCATCAGCGAACCCCGCCGTTACACAGTGGTCACAACCAGTGATGGCATCGCAACTGATCAGCGGCCCGGGGCCTCTATAATTCAAGCGCGACGCTTGCAATCCCAACCTTTCAGGGTGCGCCGGATAACGTCAGCAAGCTCGGTTCCTGCCAGATGCAGACACTGACTGCTGGCCCCATCCAAGCTCCCTTTCTCGGAGTACGGAAATGACACGATCAATGCAATTCCTCCTCTCGTTCTTCCTCGCAACAGCCTCCTTGGCCTCGGCGAGCCTCCTCAACACAGCAGGTGCGGCCACCGCCGAGGATTTGAATGCCGACGCTCGGCAAGAACTGAAAATCCTCTACAAATCCACCCCAGCTGCCGAAACCCTTTCAAAACAGGCAAAGGCGATCCTGGTCTTCCCGAAAATCATCAAGGCTGGCCTGGTCTTCGGCGGAAGTTATGGCGAAGGCGTGTTAATGGAAGGCACGAAAATCGATAAGTATTACAACTCCGTCAGCGGGTCATGGGGGTTGCAGGCCGGCGCCCAGTCGTATGGCTATGTGGTGTTTCTGATGACCGACAAAGCAGTGAAATACCTCGCCGAAACCAAGGGTTGGGAAATCGGTGTGGGGCCCACGGTTGTCGTAGTGGATGAAGGGATTGCGAAAAACCTGTCCAGCTCGACACTGAAAGATGACGCCTACGCGTTCATTACCGACCAACAAGGGTTAATGGCCGGCGTCAGCATCGAAGGCACGAAGATTTCCCAGATCAAGCGCTGAAAACGGCGGTTTGATTGGGTGTCAGTCTCCCCTTCGACCATCACTTTTCTGCTCGATTGCTGCCCGGCTTAACGGGCAGTAATCGTCTGTGGATTCAACCGGTCGAGGCAACAGATTGGCTAAATCGTTCAGCGGGTGCTTGGTAGAGTAGTGTTTTCCGAAGGCAGCTATTTAGCTGCCTGCCACTTCTATCCCCATAAATGACTGTAGCTCTACGCAGCGGCCAATTAAGTCTCGGCAGCTCGCTGTAAGGTTATTCAACACCTGTCCTTCAGATATCAGTTAGCCATGTCCAGGCTCAGCGAAGAGAGCCGTCAGATCGTAGCTTCTCTAACTTCGCCATGAGCACCCAAGTGACTATCAACCGTCTGGCCACTGGTGGATAGCCGCGCCCCGACCTGTCCATCGACGAGATCGTGCAGTTGCTGTTAAGTGAAATCACGCGGCTCAAGGGCACCCGCGTGGTGATCGACTCTTTGTCAGGCTTCGAACTGGCGCTGGCGTCGACCTTTCGCGAAGATTTTCGCGAATCACTGTCGTGTATGGTCACCGCCCTCACCAGTGTCGGCGTCAGTGTGTTGCTGACCTCGGACCTGGAAGACCGCTACATTGCCGGCCGGCTGGTGCGGGTGCCCAGTGATGAACTGCCGAGGATGCAGGCGCTGATTGAAGGTCAGGTGCAACACATGTCTCGGTTAGTGGACGATTTGCTCGACCTCTCCCGTGCCAGCACCGGCAAGCTGCGACTGGATTGCCACCTCGTCGTCATTCACCTATGCCGCTGCACTGCATGGATCATAGTAGTCGTTGGCGTACTCTTTTGGTTCGGGTTTCCAGCAGCTTGATAGTCCGGTTATGGCCACTTGCGTCTCATGCGTTGGCCGCTTCACGTCCTGAGGAAGTCAGCCAACCAACATCGATGTTCTTGAGGCGCGTGACCCCGGATTCTACCGGTGGCTAACTATCTGCTTATTGTTTGACGCGTCATCTTATTCTATGAATCCAAGGGCTTATAGAGACAGTCGCTAAACTTAACCAGAAAGAAACTCCCTCTCAAAACATTCTCAGTAGTCACCACCCGCTCGACCTGCTTAAATAACCCGCAGGCTTACGAATTGATTGGCTATCTGGCCAATCTATTGCGCTAATGCCGATGCATAATGGGGTATAAATAATGACAATTAAGCCATCAACCCACACTTTTCCAACTAAATCGCAATCGACCATGCTGGCATTTGCTTGTGCACTGGGCGTCTCTCAGAGCGCCGAGGTTTTTGCCGAGTCGCCATCAGGGGCCAGTGTTCCAGATTCAGCGTTTTTTATAGGGTTCGGCGCCAGCGCCAATCACACCCAATTTAACAACCAGGATATTTATGCAACCGGCTTGTCGAATGTCTATGATTCGAATACCGGCGCCTATATTTCTTCCGGCTCTGCCGGTGGGCCAGCTGTCGACCTGAGCATGGACTCCGATTCAAAATTTTCGCCGTCACTGCAAGTGGGCTATTTCAAGCACTTCGAGAACAGCAAATGGCTGTGGGGCGGTAAATTTACTTACGATTACTTATCAACCAGCTCTAAGACAGACCCTTTCCTGATCCCTCAGTTTGGCGCTTACGGAACGACCTCTTTTACCGGGAATGCAGTTGTCCGCTCGTTTGAAACCGAAGTTGAACATCACATGTCTTTAGTGCCCTATATTGGCCGGTCATTTAAGTCCGGCTATATTTATGCAGGCGCTGGACCGACCGCTTCTCAAATAAACACCAAAATTACCGACTTGGTTGGTTTTGCCGACCTCAAGGGAAATCGCACGGATATATCTGGGCAGCCGACTAACTTTTCCGGTTCAGACTGGGTGTACGGCGGCACCGCGACACTGGGCGGCACCTACTTTTTAAGTGCATCGTGGTTTCTGGACTTTAGCTACAACTACTCCGTCACCAAAAGCCATACCATCGACTACTCCGCTCCATTCACAAACCCCGGCACGCCTTACACTTACACTGGTTCGCTCATCGGTAGCACCACTGGCAGTATAACGACACAATCTGCTGCGCTATCAATTAACCGGGCTTTCTAGTTTAACGTTTGGCGTCTCTCGTTATTTTATGCGTTTTAACTATTGTAAAGACCATAATCCAACGCGTTGCACAGACGAATAAAAACCCGGAACAACACAGACCGAGACGGGTGACCGTGGAAACTGAGTGCGACACCTGACCTTTCCGGTAAGGTGAAGCCCAATGAAATTATCACGAACTCATGTTGGCTTCTCGCTTATAGAAACGGTTCGTGGCCGACGGCGGTCCTCCCCGAACGGCAGCTGTTGGCCGGTTGCGCCCCATCAACGGCGGTGTCGCTTGGCAGTCTTCAAAATGATGCTGTAACGATGGCACGCCTCGCCAATCGCCAACGCAGACACCTTCTTGATCAAAAATCCCCCTCTGATACGCGCGATAATTAGCTAGCTATTTGTTAACGAAAGTCTGAAGTATTGATTTGAACTTTCAGATTCTTTCGCCGCACGGCCTGTGCCTAACATCGGCGCCACAGTGAACCAGCCTCGGTATCGCTCAGTGGATCAGATGACGCAGACGCCCGGACCTAATGTCCTCTGCCCCGGTTGACCATTGATCGCTGATTGGCTTGGCGCCATCGAAGTGCTTTTGCAGTAGGCCCTGGGATTTTTGAGGATCACCGATGAAGCTGGAAATTTTTCGCACGCTGTGGGGTTACACCGCCAGCAAAGCTCAAGCGCTCGAGGAGTTGCTGCAAGCCGGCTTTGATGGCATGGAAGCACGCCTGCCACTGGACGCCCGGGAACGGGCTGAGTTTGGCGCCTTTCTCCAGGCCAATCGCCTGGGCTATATCAGCACTGTCTTCACCGCCTACGACGTGCTGCCGGAACAGTCGGCATCGCCTGCCGTCCACCTCAATGACCTCGATCAGAAACTCGCCTGGGCTGCCGAACTCGGCCCTCGTTTCGTCAATGTGCTGGCAGGCAATGATCGCTGGTCCTTGCCGCAACAAGTGGAGTTCTTCGGTCAAGCACTGGAACTGGCGCGCAAGCATGGTCAGGTGTGCAGTTTCGAAACTCACCGTTCGCGTTCGCTGTTCAACCCCTGGGTGACCCTGGAGTTGATCCGGCAACTGCCCGAGTTGCTGTTCACCAGTGACATCAGCCATTGGGTCGTGACTTGCGAGCGTCTGCTGAATGACCCGGCCGATGACCTCAGCGCCTTCATCGAGCGCGTTCACCATATCCAGGCCCGGGTCGGTTACGACCAAGGCCCGCAGGTCCCACACCCGGCAGCTCCCGAATATGCAAAAGAACTGGCTTTCCATCAGCAGCATTGGGAAAGCATCTGGCGTTCGCAGCAAACTCGCGGTTACCAGGTCAGCACCCTGACCCCGGAATTCGGCGCCGACGGCTACCTGCATCACTTGCCCTTCACCAACGTCCCGGTGGCCGATTTGTGGTCATTGAACGTGTGGATGGGCCAGACCGAGCGCGAACACTTCGAGCGTTTCCACCACTCAAGCCGTCCTTAGGGAGCCGATGCGTCATGCCTGACAATAAAAACAACAGCGCCAGCACTGACACCCACACAGCCAACTTCAATAGCATCCCGGTGGTGAACATCGCCGGTCTGTTCAGCTATGAACTGGAACACCGCCTGGCCGTGGCCGAACAATTGGGACGCGCCGCCAGCGACGTCGGGTTCCTCTATATCACCGATCACGGCATCGACCCGCAACTGATCGCCAACCTGCGCAAGGCTGCCAAGGATTTTTTCGACCAGCCTTTCGACACCAAGATGCAGCACTACATCGGCACCTCGCAAACCCACAAGGGCTTTGTTCCCGAAGGCGAAGAGGTCTACTCCAAAGGCAAGCCGGACCACAAGGAAGCCTTTGACGTCGGCTTCGAAGTCCCGGCCGATGACCCGCTGGTGCTGGCCAACACTCCATTGCTGGGGCCTAACGACTGGCCGCAACTGGCAGGTTTCAAGGCGTCAGTGCAGGCCTACTATGAAGCGATCTTCGCGTTGGGCCGGCGCCTGTTCGGCGGCTTTGCCCTGACCCTGGGCCTGGAAGAAAACTATTTCGACAGCCTGGTCACCCGCCCGCCATCCAAACTGCGGCTGATTCACTACCCCTTCGACGGCGCCGCCCACGACGCACCGGGGCTTGGCGCCCATACTGATTATGAGTGCTTCACCATTCTCTTGGCCGACAAACCTGGCCTTGAGGTGATGAACAACCTTGGGCAATGGATCGATGCACCACCGATGGCCGATGCCTTTGTCGTCAATATTGGCGACATGCTTGAAGTCATGACGGCAGGCGCATTCGTTGCCACTGCACACCGGGTGCGCAGCGTGAAAGAGGAGCGCTATTCCTTTCCTCTGTTTTATGCCTGCGACTATCACACCCAGATCAAACCGCTGCCAGGGTTCGCCCAGGCAGGCAACGACTACGAAGAAATCACGATCGGCGAACACATGTATGGCCAAGCTCTGCAGACCTATCAGTATCTGCGTCAGAGGGTAGCCAATGGGGAAGTTCAACTGCCAGGCAAGGCACGCAAGCCCGCCAGTTTCGGACATTTGAAAAATCAGGTTCAACCGTCCTGATTGAAGTTTTCAGTTACACCCTTACCTACGCCGGAGTCAGTAAAAGATGAAAAACAATAAAAAGAACCTGTTGAGCTTGGCTGTATTGGCAGCCGGTATGCTCGGTGCCTCGGTGAGCATGGCTGCGACCGGCCCGTTCAAGGTCGGCATGGAAATCACTTACCCTCCGTTCGAGTCCTATGACAAGGACAAAAACGTCGTGGGTTCCGATCCTGAACTGGCAGCGGCACTGGCCAAGCACATGAACACCACGGTGGAGTTCGTCGACACCAAGTTCCCGAGCCTGATCCTGGGCTTGAACTCGGGCAAATACGACGCGGTCATTTCCGGCATGTACATCACACCGGAACGCCAGACTCAGGCCCAGACCATCGCCTATGCCAACACCGGTGCCGCGGTCATGGTGCCCAAGGGCAGCGAAATCAATGCAAAAAAACCTGAAGACCTGTGTGGCTTGAAACTGGGTCTGGAACAGGGCACCACCTGGGTCAAGGAATTCCGCAAACTGTCCGATGAATATTGCGTGCCGAACAACAAAGGCGCGATCACCGTCAGCGAGTACCCTTCGGCGCCTGAAGTCACCCAGGCCCTGTTGTCCAAGAACATTCAGGCCCAGGTTGAAATCGCGGGCGCGGCAAAATTGATCGCGGAAAAGACCAACGGCCGAGTCGTCATCACCACCGATCACCCGATCTATCAGCAAACCCTGGGCATTTTCGTCAAGAAAGGTAACGAAGAAACCTTCCAGGCGGTGCAAAAGGCTTTCGAGGAGACCAAGAAGAGTGGTGAGTATGCCGCTATTCTTAAAAAATACGCCTTGGAAGAACCGACCTCCCATTAAGAACCTGTCCTTGTAGTCTGGTCATCTGCCGCCCCTGCATGGGGGTGGCAGATCGAGGTGCCCTATGCCATTCGATTGGTCGTATTTCTTCTCCCTGTTCTCCCTGCCGGACTTCTGGAACGCCTGCGTCACGGTGATCCAGCTCAGTGCCCTGGCCTGGTTCATCGGCATGCTGCTGGGTTTTCTCCTGGCCTCGGCCAAGCTGTCCCAATCGCCCTTGCTGCGCATTCCCGCAGCGGTCTACATCTGGTTCTTTCGCAGCATTCCGTTGCTGGTGCTGGTGGTGTTCGTCTACAACTTGCCGCAATTGTTTCCCGGTAGCGGCCCGATTCTGTCCAACCCCTTCTACTCCGGCTTGCTGGCCCTGGTGGTCACCGAAGCGGCGTACATGGCGGAGATCCATCGTGGCGGCCTGATTTCCGTGGCCAAGGGCCAGAAGGAAGCCGGGCGCGCGCTGGGCGTCGGCGTGTTCGGCATGCAACGTTTGATCGTGATCCCCCAGGCATTCCGTATTTCACTGCCCACGTTGATCAATGAATACATCACGGTGGTCAAGCTGACATCGCTGGTCTCGGTCATCTCCCTGACCGAAATCCTCACAGTCGGCCAACGCCTCTATGCCACTAACTTCCTGGTCATGGAAACCCTGGCGGCAGTCGGCGTCTACTACGTGTTGATCGTCACCGTGTTCGGCTATTTCCTGCAGCGTCTGGAACGCTACCTGGACCTGAATTTCCGCAAGCCGCACACACTCGATGACGCGGCCGTGGCGAAGTTCAAAGCCTGCGCCGAAGCACTGCCCGACAGCGCGCGCAAAGCCGCCGGCAATAATGCGACACCCATCCTGCAATTGAAGAATATCCAGAAGAGCTATGGCACGCATAAAGTGCTTTTGGGCATCGACCTGACTGTCACATACGGCCAGGTGGTCTCGATCATCGGGCCCTCCGGCTCCGGCAAAACGTCGCTGATCCGCACGGTCAACGGGCTGGAAAGCATCGATACCGGCGACATTCTGTTGTTCGGCGAAACATTCATTGAGGCGTCGGACAAGCCCGACAGCGCCCGCCTGCGCAAAGGCGTGCGGCACATCGGCATGGTGTTCCAGAACTTCAATCTGTTCCCGCACCGCACCATTCTCGACAACGTCACGCTGGCACCGCGTTACCACGGTCAGCCAGGCGAGCTGAGTGAACATCGTGCCTACGCGCTACTGGACAAGGTCGGCCTGCTGGCCCATGCCCACAAGTACCCGCACCAGCTCTCCGGCGGGCAGCAACAGCGCGTGGCCATCGCCCGGGCCCTGGCGATGGAGCCGCAGATCATGCTGTTCGACGAGCCGACCTCGGCCCTCGACCCGGAACTGGTCAACGACGTGCTCAATGTGATCCGCGACTTGGCCAAGGAAGGCATGACCATGCTGATCGTGACCCACGAAATGGACTTTGCCATGTCAATCTCCGATCGGGTGATTTTCATGGAGAACGGCAATATTCAACTCGATGCCGCGCCTGAAACCATACGTTGCGATGCCGAGGGCGAACGAGTGCGGCGCTTTATGGGCATCGGTGCTCAGTCGCCCAACCGCTCCGCAGCGGTGGATCACGCATGAACAGGCAACTCCTTTTTTTGAGCGCTCTTCTTTCAGGAAAACACGCATGAATCTTGGAATAGCAGGACGCTGGGCGCTGGTATGCGCCGCCAGCAAAGGCCTGGGTAAAGCCTGCGCACAGGCACTCGTCAGCGAAGGCGTGAACGTGGTGATTACTGCGCGGGGCGAACACACGCTAAATGAAACAGCCCTTCAGCTCAGAGCGATCAATCCTGAGGTGACGGTCATCGCCGTGGCGGGAGACATATCGACGCCTGAAGGCCGGGCAGCCGCCCTCCTGGCCCACGAGCATTTCGACATCTTGATCAACAACGCTGGCGGCCCTCCTCCCGGGGATTTCCGCGAATGGGATCGCGACGCCTGGCTCAAAGCACTGGACGCCAACATGCTCACGCCGATCGAGTTGATCAAGGCAACAGTAGACGGCATGGCGGCACGCGGATTTGGCCGGATCATCAACATCACGTCGAGTGCCGTGAAGTCGCCTATCGAAAGCCTCGGCCTGTCCAACGGCGCGCGCAGTGGCCTGACGGGGTTCATCGCGGGGCTTGCCCGGCAGGAACACATTGCCAGTCGTAATGTGACGATCAACAACCTGCAACCGGGCTCCTTCGACACCGATCGACTGCGTGACAACCTGGTCGCGGCGGCCCGGGAGTCGGGGCAAGACAGTGAGGCATTCCTCGACGAATGCCGCCGTGAAATCCCTGCCAAACGCTTTGGCTCACCCGAGGAATTCGGTGCGCTGTGTGCCTTCGTTTGCAGCCGCCACGCAGGCTACCTGACCGGACAGAATTTGTTGATTGATGGCGGGGCAATTCGCTCCAGCCAGTAATGACGGCAGGCACAACGGAGCGGACCTCGCAACGGGGTCCGTTCCAGCGCAACCCCCCGTTTAAACAACAAAAATCCCGCCTGTTTAAACGAAGCCTCCTGTTACCACCCAAAGGCTACAACGCCTTGCGCCATGGCCTACGGGTAAGACAGAATCCGCCGGCTTGTGCGTCCAGGTCCCCGTCGTTAACTTGATTCCTGTCACTGCTCATCAGTGATCGGGTCTGCAAGCCCGCCGGAACACCAGTCGCATAGCCCAGCCAACGGACGCTCGTTCATGTCCGCAAAAATGGCGGCTTTGTGCGGGAGACCTTCGGGTCTGCCGGGTTCCTGGTTTCCCGGTCTTGCAGACCCGCACATCGCTGCCACCCATCATCTGCAAGTGATGTTGGTAGCTCCTCGTGAACAATCAGGAGTTTCACCATGATCAAACCAACACCCAACCCACCGGACACCGATCCGGCATCACCCTACGAATCGCTCGATTCCAAAAAACTCCACGAAGCAGCCGAACGCGCCCTCGACCATTACCTCAACCCGGCCGCCCAAATCATGGCCAGCACCCACGAACCCGAACCGATGTTCCTCGCCAACCCCAAGTACGACACCGAATCCCTGCTGGTCAACGCCAGCGAATCACTGGGCTCGGCCACCACCATGCTCAGTAATTTGGCGGCGCTACTGGACCACTCAAACCGTAAGACCCTGCTGGGGATTACCCAAGTGGTGATGTTGGGGGAATTGGCGGTGAATCAGGCGCTGGATAAGGTTGAAGTGAAGGCGTAAGCACGGCCCTTCTATTCACCTTAATCGAACGTTCCAGTGCGCACCTCCCCTTCGCGCACGTATCGGGTGATCAGCACGCCGCCCGGCGTGCTGGTCGAATGCGCCAACGTGAAGGCCCAAGCCTGCGCCGTGTCATCGAACAAGCGCTTGCCGCGCCCCAGCATGACGGGAAACGTCATCAACCGAAGTTCGTCGACCACTCCGGCGGCGAGCAGCTGGCGCACCAGATCGCCGCTGCCCTGGGTCAACAGATCGGCACCGTCCTGTTGCTTGAGTGAACGTATCGCATCGGCAAGGTTTCCTTCCAAGGCACGACTGTGCTGCCATTCCAGCGTATCGGGGTGATGCGTGGCCACATGCTTCGGCGCCCGGTTGAACAGGTCAGCAATACAATGGCTATGGGAATCGGCCTTTTGCTGCGGCCAATACGCCGCAAATATGTCGTAGGTGCGACGGCCCAGCAACAATTCGAACGGCTGCGAAAACAGGTCCTGTACCGCCTCGCCAGAGACCTTGTCGGCGTGGGGCACGATCCAGCCACCGAAACGGAATTCGCCGCTGGTGTCTTCTTCAGGACCGCCGGGGGCTTGCATAACGCCATCCAGACTCAGGAAAGCGGCAACGGTGAGCTTGCGCATAGTCTTCTCCTGTTGAGTGCGCGTATCGGGAATGCCGGGGATCACAGCGTACCCGCCGATTCATTCCCTGACAGATAGTCGAACGAGCCGTTGCGAAATCGACAGTACGCCGTACAGATGAAGGTTCACCGATACCGCATCGTTTTGCATTTCGATTTGCTCAATTGCAAGGCACTTCTATATTGAGGAGGTGCTCTGAACTTCCTGCCTACTGTTGAGCCTTGGCCCATGGCGAATACTGATCAATTGATCATCTGCGAGCACTGCGACTCTGTGTATGAAAAAGTCACGCTCGCCAAACACCAGAAAACCCTGTGCACCTGCTGCGGCGGCGTGCTCCAGCGTTACAACGGCCTGACGGTGGAGCAACGACTGGCGTTAACCTTCACGGCGTTGGTGCTGTGGATTTTCGCCAATTTCTATCCGGTCATGAGCATCAGCCTCAAAGGCTTGAAAAACAGCGCAACCCTGTGGGATTCGGTATTGGCCCTGAGCCTGGGTCCGATCACGTTCATCGCGATGGTCGCCGCGATTGCAATGATCATCGCGCCGATTTTCCAGCTGTTGCTGCTGATCTGGGTCCTGGGTTTCGCCCTCTCGCACCGACGTTCCCCCGGTTTCAAGTTCTGCATGCGCTGGCTGGAATCCCTGCGGCCCTGGAGCATGCTGGAAGTCTGCCTGCTCGGCGCCATGGTCGCGGTGATCAAACTGGCCGGATTGCTCGACGTACTGCCCGGCATCGGCCTGTTTGCGCTGGCCGTGCTCAGCCTGATGATGATCCGCATCGCCGGGCGCGATATCCGTGAATTATGGGACATCCTATGAACATGCCCCCGGTCGCCAGCGACCTCAACCTCTGCCTGTGCCATAGCTGCGGCATGGCCTGCGACATGACCGGTGAGCCCCACGAATGCGAGCGTTGCGGCGCGCCGCTGCACCGGCGCAAATCCAATTCGCTGGCCCGCACCTGGGCCTACATGTTCACCGCCCTGGCGTTTTACGTGCCGGCCAATTTGTTGCCGGTGATGAACACCAAGATGGTCGGCAATGGCGCCGACAGCACGATCATGAGCGGCGTCCTGGAGTTCTGGCAGCACGGTGCATGGGACATTGCCCTGATCATTTTCATTGCCAGCATTGCGGTGCCGGGCATCAAGTTCGTGGCCCTGACCATGTTGCTGGTGACCGTCCAGCGCGGGAGCCTGTGGGCACGCAAGGAGCGGTCGCAGCTGTACCGCTTCGTCGAGATCATTGGTTACTGGTCAATGCTCGATGTGATTGTGGTGGCGATGGTGGCCTCTCTGGTGAAGTTTCAAGCCCTGGCCGACATTGAACCGCGCCCGGGCATTCTGTTTTTCGGTTTGGTGGTGGTGTTCACCATGCTGGCGGCGATGAGTTTCGACCCGCGCCTGATCTGGGATAAAAAGCGGGAAAACCCACAAAACGAGGAGGTCATGGATGAAGTCGCAAGCCACTGAAGGGCCTCAAGCCCCCGGACAGGCCCCGGTCAAGACCGGTCGCAGTCTCTCACTGGTCTGGATCGTGCCCATTGTTGCGGTATTGGTCGGGCTGTCACTGGTGGTCCACAGCATCTTGCAGGAAGGCCCGACCATCACCGTCACGTTCAAGACCGGTTCTGGCCTGACGGCCAACAAGACTGAGGTTAAATACCGCAATGTGGTGATCGGCCAGGTCGCCGATGTGGAGTTGAGCAACGACCAGAAGAATGTCAACGCCACGATCAAACTGACCAAACAAGCCGAAAGTTTCACCCGTTCAGACTCGCAATTCTGGGTCGTGCGGCCACGTATTGGTGCCGGCGGGGTTTCGGGCATTGATACGCTGCTGTCCGGGGACTATATCGGCGCCGACATTGGCCAGGCCAATGGCCGCTCGAAAACCTTCAAAGGTCTGGAAAACCCGCCACCGATCACCTATGGCGAGCCGGGCAAGCGGTTCACCTTGCATACACAGGACCTGGGTTCGCTGGACATCGGCTCGCCGGTTTACTACCGCAAGATTCCGGTTGGCCAGGTGGTGGCCTACGCGCTGGACCCCGACGGCAAAGGGGTAAACATCGACCTGTTTATTCATGCGCCCAATGACCAGTACGTCACCGAAAACACCCGATTCTGGAATGCCAGCGGTGTGGACGTGAGCGTCGGCGCCAACGGTTTTGCGCTCAAGACCGAGTCCTTGTCCTCTCTGTTGGTGGGCGGTATCGCCTTCCGCGCGCCGGACTACAACCCCAACGACAAGCCGGCCGCCGAAGAGTATGCCTACGAGCTGTTCGAAGACCAGCAAACCGCCCTCGCCCCGCCCAATGGCAAGGCGCAGTTCCTGGCCCTGCGTTTCGATCAGGCGATGCGCGGGCTCAAGGTTGATGCGCCGGTGGAATTTCTCGGCATGGAAATCGGCAGAGTGGTGTCGGTCAACCTGGATTTTGACCCGGTAAAACGTACTTTCCCGGTCAACGTCGGCATTGTGATCTACCCGCAACGCCTGGGTCAGGCCCACACCAAAATGATCAAGGCGCTCAATCATGACCCTAATGACGAAGCGGCTGGCGTGCGGATGATCGGTACCTTCATCGACAACGGTCTGCGTGCCCAGGCCCGTACCGGCAACCTGCTGACCGGCCAGTTGTACATCGCTCTGGACTTCTACCCCAAAGCAGACAAAGTCGCTTTCGATCCCAACGTGCGCCCGGTCATGATTCCAACGGTGCCGGGCAGCCTCGAACAGTTGCAGGAAAAGCTTGAAGCCATGATCAGCAAGATCAACAAGCTGCCCGTGGAGCGCATTGCCGACAACCTCGACAGCAACCTTGTGGAACTGCGCAAAGGGCTGGTGAAATTCAACGGCAAGACACTGCCCGGCGTAGATACCACCCTGTCGGAAGTCAGCAAGACCCTGCAGTCGGCCAATACGACCCTGCAATCCGCCAACTCCACCATTGCCGAAGATTCGCCACAAAGGGAAAAACTGGGGCAGACCCTGGATGAGCTTTCACGTACGTCGCGATCCTTGCGTGAACTGACGGATTACCTGGGCCGCCATCCGGAGTCACTGATTCGTGGTCGACCTGACAATGCCGCGGCAAAGGACCTGAAATAATGACCGGGACGCAGAAGAAAGGAGCAACACCTATGGGTTTTTCGCCAAAGCTCACCTTGGTCACTGCGCTGTTACTGCTCGCGGCCTGCCGCAGTGATCCTGTTCACTATCACACCCTGATGCCGCCTCAAACGGGGGGCGCGGCGCACAATAATGCGGTGTCCATCGAGATTGAGAGCCTCAGTGTGCCAGCGCAGGTCGACCGGCCACAGGTGGTGATTCGCCAAGGCAACAGCGGCCTGGTGCTGCTCGAAACCGAATGGTGGGGGGCGTCGCTGGGCGATGAGTTTCGAAGCGCCCTGATCGATCAATTGGCCAGCGCCAATCCCCCGCGCAAGCTGTCATTGCGCATTGATGTCCAACGCTTTGATTCGGTTCCCGGGCAATATGGGCTGATTGACGCGACCTGGCGCCTGCGCGTGACCGGCGAAGGCAATGGGGCAGCACTCACCTGCCGCAGCACGTTGCAAACGCCTTCAGGCGCGAGCATTGAAGATCTGGTTGCCGCCCAGCAGAACAACGTCAAACGCCTGGCTGCACTGATCGGACAGGCGGCCAGGGGCACACGACAGAGTTGCCCGTCCTCCTGACTTTAATGCCCGGACACTGTTCAGCGGTGCTTCCGTCACCGCTGAACCAAGCATGACAGGATGGTTTTATATCGACACGTCAAACGTCGTGACAGGGGCCGAATAAGCGATAAGGGTTCTCAATCATTGACTAAGTTGGCAGCGCCCACATCCTGAGCAATTTTTTCACATTCGTTTCACTCCTCCGCTACCTGCCCGCCTCTAGTTTTGCTCGTAACTCTCCTACTTCAGATAACGAACGACACATGACTTCGCGCACAGTAAAACTGGCGTCATTGATCGCCACCTCGGTGGTTGCTGTAGTTGTCACGGGTTTGGTCTTGTGGCCGAGATCGCCCACTCACCTGGTCAGTGCCGAGAGCGCTGCCAAGGCTGAACTCTTTCAAGACTGGCAGGCTGGCGAAGTGGTTGCGCTGGTCCGTCACGCCGAGCGGTGCGACCAATCCAGCAACCCGTGCCTGGGGCCGGCGGACGGTATCACTCGCTTCGGCAACGAATCCTCCACGGCGGTCGGCCAGCACTTCATGCGCCTGGGCATGGCGCAAACCGATGTGTTGAGCAGCCCGGCCACGCGCACGATACAAACGTCGCACGCGATGTTCGGCAATGACCCCAAGACACAGGAATGGCTGGTGACTTGTGGCAAGACACTGCGCAATGACGTGGTCGCGCACAAGCAGGCCCATCGCAATCTGGTACTGGTCTCTCACAGTGGCTGCATTGGCGACTTCCTGGCCGAGACCGGTTTCCCGCATGCGGCCAAGAGTGAATACGGCAGTACAGTGTTCCTGCGCATCGACACTAATGGGCAACTCCAAGTGCTGGGCATTATTAATCCTGAAGACTGGAACGCAGTGCAGGGGAAATAAACAACGGCGCGCCAACAGCCATCAGTAGCCGCCGACTCGACTTGAGTTGCCCCACTGTCCATTGAACTACGACACCCACGCTGCCTGCTTGCGGTATTACGGCAAGGACGAGTCATGACTTCGCATACCCCATTACCCCATTCTACGGATCAGCTAGCCAGCGCTCGCGTCCCGATTGAACGCTGGCTCGTACCCGGCCTGTTATTGGCGTTTGTGGTTTTTTACCTGCTGCCGCTCGTGACGCACGGGCTATGGATCCCCGACGAAACCCGCTACGGCCAGATCAGTCAGGAGATGCGCCTGAGCGGCAACTGGGTCGCGCCGCACTTCATGGGCATCCGCTACTTCGAAAAGCCTATTGCCGGCTACTGGATGATCGCCATCGGTCAGGCGATCTTTGGCGATAACCTGTTCGGCGTGCGGATTGCTTCGGCCGTGAGTACCGGGCTGAGTGTCTGGCTGACTTACCTGATCGCCCGCCGGCTTTGGAACGATCCGCGCAAAAGCGCGGCCTGCGCATTGCTGTACATGAGTTTCGGGCTGATTGCCGGTCAGGCCGGTTACGCCAACCTTGATCCGCAATTCACGCTCTGGGTCAACTTGAGCCTGGTCGCGCTTTGGTTTGCCATCGACGGCCAAACGTCTCGAAACAAGGTGAGTGCGTGGGCGGTGATGGGTTTTGCCTGTGGCATGGGTTTCATGACCAAAGGCTTTCTCGCCTGGCTGTTACCGGTGTTGATCGCCCTGCCCTACATGATCCGGCAACGGCGCATGGGCGAATTGCTGCGTTACGGTTCGTTAGCCGTGTTGGTCGCTGTCGCGGTGTGCTTGCCATGGGTGCTCGCCATCCAGCATCGGGAGCCGGACTTCTGGAACTTCTTCTTCTGGAATGAACACGTGCGCCGGTTCGCCGCCGATGATGCGCAGCACGCACGACCCTGGTGGTTTTATCTGCCGCTGCTGGTCGCGTCGAGCCTGCCGTGGGCGGCATTGCTGCCCAACACGTTGATCAACGCGTGGAAGCAAAAAGGCCAACCGGCCATCGCGTTCATGCTGTTGTGGCTACTGTTGCCATTGGCGTTTTTCAGCTTGAGCAGCGGCAAACTGCCGACCTACATCATGCCGTGCCTGTTGCCGTTGGCCCTGCTGATCGGGCACACGGTCATGGAGCAGCTGAATCTGGGTCGGGGCCGTTCAATTCGCATCAATGGCGTGGTCAACATCAGCGTGGGCACCGCGGCGTTGATCGCCTTGCTTTATGTCCAGACCACCAAGGAAATCTACCCAAACACCGAGATGTTCAGCCTGTCCCTGGTGTTTATCGTGTTGATCGGCTGGATCATTTCCAACGCCTTGCAAGTCATGCGGCCATTGACGTTTTGGGCGATGCCCGCTGTCGGTATCTGGCTGCTGGTCGCATTAGCGCCGGCCGCCATACCTTCGCAAATCGTCAACAGCAAGATGCCGGATCAGTTTATTGCCGAGCACCTCGATGCATTGGCGCAAACCTCCTCTTTGCTGAGTAACGACCTGGGGGCGGCGTCGGCGTTGTCCTGGCGTTTGAAGCGGCCACAAATCGACCTGTTCAATACCGTTGGCGAGCTGAAATACGGCCTCGCCGACCCGGCCATGGACTCACGCAAAGTCACCAAGGACAGCGTCGGCAAGTGGATGGCCGAGGCACGAAAAAAAGGCGCGGTTGGCGTGGTCATGCGAGTGAACAGTGTTCAGGAAGTGCAGGAGGTCGAGCTGTTGCCTATCGACGGCGTACGCTATGAGCGAGGCAATCTGCAGATCCTGATATTTCCGAAAACCGGCCCTGACAGCGTTTCTGACAAAGTGCCGACTGGAAACCCCTCATGAAATTCTGGACCCGTGACAAGGGCCGGTTGACGCTGCTGCTGGGCGTTACCGCGTTGATTCTGTTGTTGGGGCTAGGCACCCGTGAGTTATGGGGCGCGGAAACACGTTGGGCCAATATCGCGTTGCAGATGCTGCAAAGTGGTGACTATTTCGACCCCTACCTCAAAGGTGGGGCCTATTACGACAAACCGCTGCCCTCCTATTGGTTGATCACGGCTTCCGCCTGGTTGACCGGCGGTTTGAACCACTGGTCATTGCGCCTCTCCTCGGTGATCGCCGCGTGGCTGAGCGTGTGGCTGGTGTACCTGATCGGCGAACAGCTGTTCCGCAAAGGCACCGGTTTGATTGCCGGGTGGATGCTGGCGACCACCTTCTATTTTGTCTTTTGGGCACGGGTGGCCACGGCCGACATCCTCACGGTGTGCGGCGTGCTGGCGGCGGTGTGGTGGTATTGGCGCGGACCGGACGACACCCGCGTCGGTCGTTACCTGGTGTTTTTCCTGCTGCTGTCCCTGACCTCGCTGTTCAAAGGCTTGATCGGTTTCATCCTGCCGGGTTTGTTGCTGCTGCCGCATCTGGTGCAGGAAGGGCGCTGGAAACGCCACCTCAATCTGCGGCTGTGTGCCGCCCTGCTGATTGCCGGCGTTTTCTACATGACCCCGTTCATGCTCTCGCATGTTTACGGTGCCCCGACTTATGGCGAAAGTGGCCTGGGCCTGGTGTTGCGCGAGAACGTCGTCCGGTTTTTCCAGCCGTTCGATAACATCGGCCCGATTTACACCTACCTGCTTTACCTCCCCGTCTACACCTTGCCGTGGGCGCCTTGCTGGCTGTTGGCGTGCTGGGTCGCGTTGCGCAACTGGCGCAGTGTCGAGCCCAATACCCGCTGGCTGCTCTGGGGCCTGGGGTTGCTGATGTTGTTTTTCACTGCCAGTGGCAGTCGACGCAGCTACTACGTGCTGCCGCTTGTGCCCTTCGCGCAACTGCTGGGAGCGTGGTGGATCACCCGACGCATGGCTGAACGCAACGTGGTCGGCACGTTGGTCAGTCGCGGCTTGAAGATCGGCTTCGGAGTGAGTGCCGTCGCATTAATGGCCGTGCTGGGCGTGCTGTATCCCTGGACCAACAGCGGTGGCGGCGTGATGGACTTCGGTGACAGGGTCAAGCTCGAGGCCAGCAAACGGGCTCCCTTGAATCACTGGCGCATGGTGATGATCGACGTCGACAACAAAGTGCCCATGTACCTGCAAACCGGTGGCCCAACGTTTTATTACGTGCAGCAAACCGACGACTTCCCGCGCACCGGCGACACCGCCGCGCTGATGGCCTGGTTGGACCGCACCAGTGGCCAGCACTGGAATCCGCAACTCACCATTGTTGTCGCGCAGTACCGCAACGGCGATGCGCTGCCGCTGAACTACCTGAGTGCCGACCACCAGGTCATCACCACCACGCCCACCAACGGCGAGCGACTGTTTCACGCCCGCGAAGACCAGAGCGTGGCGTTTATTCCGGAGTGATCCACAACGAAAAATTCAAACTCCGGGCCGCGCTTCCCGGCGTGCCTTTGAGAGCGGTACTATCCTTTCGCCACTATTTACACCGCAGCGGCTGCCCGCCGGTTGCTCACAACAAGGTGCGCGAAACGAATTTCTGCCGGGCAAGCCGCTGAGGGCTGCTAATCTGAATGAAAATGACATGTATTAACGGTTTCTTTGACGTTTTTTTCTCATTTTACGTTCTACATTCCCTGCCATTCAAAACATGCAAATGATTCGCATTGATTGGCTAGCGAATCGCCGTGCATGACCACTAAGAAAGAACAGGAGCTGCCCCCGGAATGACGCCCTCTTTCCCTGCGTTTTTCAAAACCGCACTGCTGACCACCGCTCTGATCAGCGCCGGGCACGTGTATGCCGCTGAGACCGACGGCATCGTGGTCTACAACGCTCAACACGAAAGCCTGACCAAAGCCTGGGTCGAGGGTTTCACCAAGGAAACCGGGATCAAAGTCACGGTACGTAACGGCGACGACACCGAGATGGGCAATCAGCTCGTTCAGGAAGGCGCCGCTTCTCCGGCCGACGTGTTCCTGACCGAGAACTCCCCGGCCATGGTGCTGGTGGACAACGCGGGCCTGTTTGCACCGGTCGCGCCGACCACGCTGGAACAAGTCGATGCGGCTTATCGTCCGGCGCATGGCAAATGGGTCGGAATCGCTGCGCGCTCCACGGTATTCGTCTACAACCCGAGCAAATTGCCTGCAGCCGATCTGCCGAAATCGCTGATGGACCTCGCCGGGCCCAACTGGAAAGGCCGTTGGGGCGCCTCGCCTGCCGGTGCCGATTTCCAGGCCATCGTCGCCGCCGTGCTGGAACTCAAGGGCGAAGCCGCCACCCTTGAGTGGCTCAAGGGGATGAAAGCCAACTACACCGCCTATCGTGGCAACAGCGCCGTGCTCAAGGCCGTCAACGCCGGCCAGGTCGACAGCGGTGTGATTTATCACTACTACAGCTTCGGCGATCAGGCCAAGACCGGTGAAAACAGCAAGAACACCGCCCTCTTCTACTTCAAGCATAAAGATCCGGGTGCCTTTGTCAGCGTCTCCGGTGGCGGCGTCCTGGCCTCCAGCAAACACAAAGAAGAAGCACAGGCACTGCTGAAGTGGATCACCGGCAAGGAAGGCCAGAAAGTCCTCGAAACCGGCAAATCGTTCGAATACGCCGTGGGCAAGAACGCACCGTCCAATCCTAAACTGGTGCCTTTGCAGCAGCTCGATGCGCCAGCAGTCGATGCCTCAAAACTCGACAGCAAAAAAGCCGTGGAGTTGATGACTCAGGCGGGACTGCTCTAATTGATTCCTGAAACCCTCCCAGGGGCTATCGCCACGGCGATGCCCTCGAACTTGCGACGACGCTCCCGTGGCGTCTTCACAGGTCGCGGCGGCGTGTGGGTGATCGGTTTGTCCGTACTGATCTCCCTCCTGTCGCTGCTGCCGATTGCCTTCGTCATCGGCGTGTCGATTCAAACGGGCTGGGCGGCCATCGTGCCGCTGGTCTTCCGTCCTCGCGTCGCTGAACTGCTGGTCAACACCGTGTTGCTGGTGGTGATCACCATTCCGTTGTGCGTGATGCTGGGCCTGGCGCTGGCCTGGCTGACAGAGCGCACCAATCTGCCGGGCCGACGCACATGGTCACTGCTGGCCACCGCCCCGCTGGCGGTGCCGGCCTTTGTCCACAGCTATGCGTGGGTGAGCCTGGTGCCACCGATTCACGGGTTGTTTGCCGGCGTGCTGGTCTCGGTCATCGCCTACTTCCCGTTTCTGTACCTGCCGATTGCCGCCACCCTGCGCCGGCTCGATCCAGCCATCGAAGACGTCGGCGAATCGTTGGGACTCAAACCGTGGGCGGTGTTCTTTCGGTTGGTGCTGCCACAGCTGCGCCTGGCCATTTGCGGCGGCGCGTTGTTGGTGGGCCTGCATTTGCTCGCCGAATATGGCCTGTACGCGATGATCCGCTTCGACACCTTCACCACGGCAATTTTCGACCAGTTCAAGTCCACCTTCAACGGCCCTGCCGCCAACATGCTGGCCAGTGTGCTGGCCCTGTGTTGCCTGGCGATGCTCACCGCCGAATCCGCTGCTCGCGGCACGGCGCGTTATGCCCGGGTCGGCTCAGGAAGCGCACGCTCTCAGCGGACTGTACGTCTGGGCTCACGGGATATCGCGCTCGGCCTGCTCCTGCAAGGCATCACCTGCGCACTGGCGCTGGGCGTGCCATTGATCACGCTGGGCAAGTGGCTGATTGCGGGGGGCACGCAAGTCTGGCAACTGGACGATCTGCTGCCGGCGCTGCAACAGACGTTGCTGTTAGGCGCTGCGGGCGCGGCCCTCACTACCTGCGCCGCGATCCCGATTGCCTGGCTGTCGATTCGCGCGCCGGGTCGACTGCAACGGGTGCTGGAAAGCTGCAACTACATCACCAGCTCGTTGCCGGGGATTGTCGTGGCGTTGGCCCTGGTCACGTTCACCATCCACTTTGCCCGGCCGATTTACCAGACCACGATCACCGTGTTGCTGGCGTATCTGCTGATGTTCTTGCCCCGGGCCCTGGTGAGTCTAAGGGCCGGTATTGCCCAGGCACCGGTGGAACTGGAAAACATCGCGCGCAGCCTCGGCCGCTCGCCGGGGCGGGCCTTGTGGCTGATTACCCTGCGCCTGGCCGCGCCGGGGGCCGCCGCTGGCGCTGCGCTGGTGTTTCTGGCGATCACCAACGAACTCACCGCCACCCTGCTGCTGGCGCCCAATGGTACGCGCACCCTGGCCACCGGCTTCTGGGCCATGACCAGCGAAATCGACTATGCCGCCGCTGCACCCTATGCCCTGTTGATGATCCTGCTGTCGCTTCCGCTGACCGGACTTCTTTATCACCAATCCAAACGAACGGCTGGCCGATGAACGCTCTTGAACTGCATGCCATTTCCAAGTCTTACGGCGACCATCAGGCGCTGGAAAACATCAACCTGTCGGTACCCGCTGGCAGTCGGACGGTGATTGTCGGACCGTCCGGTTCAGGCAAGACCACCCTGTTGCGGATGATCGCCGGTTTCGAATTCCCGGACACCGGCCGGCTCTCACTCAACGGCCAGACACTCGTCGACGAGACCCACGAGGTGCCGGCGCATCAGCGTTT
Organism: Pseudomonas sp. URMO17WK12:I12; assembly: GCF_000514395.1. Taxonomy (NCBI): domain Bacteria; kingdom Pseudomonadati; phylum Pseudomonadota; class Gammaproteobacteria; order Pseudomonadales; family Pseudomonadaceae; genus Pseudomonas; species Pseudomonas sp. URMO17WK12:I12. Next base: position 108,265 of record NZ_AZVV01000007.1, on the reverse strand, counting down.
GATTGGTTACGTGCCCCAGGACGGCGCCCTGTTCCCGCACATGACCGTGGCCGCCAATATCGGTTTCGGGCTTGCGAGCAAGGGCAGCGAAAAAAACGAGCGTATCGCCGAGCTGATGGACAGCGTGTCTCTGGACGCGAACATGGCCAATCGTTGGCCCCATGAACTCTCCGGCGGCCAGCAACAGCGTGTAGCGCTGGCACGGGCATTGGCGCAACAGCCGCGCCTGATGCTGCTGGACGAGCCGTTTTCCGCCCTCGATACCGGCCTGCGCGGCGCCATGCGCAAAATGGTCGCCCGGCTGCTGTCCGATGCCGGCGTCACCACCATCCTGGTCACCCATGACCAAAGCGAAGCGCTGTCGTTTGCCGATCAACTGGCAGTGATGCGCGACGGTCGGCTGGTGCAATCCGGCCATCCCCTGGATCTTTACCGCTACCCCAACGACGAACAGACCGCGCTGTTTCTCGGGGATGCAGTGGTCATGCCGGCCCGCATCGAAGCCGGCTGGGCCCATTGCGACCTCGGCCGGATACCGGTGAACAACCATCGCAACAACAGCGCGGCGCAGATCATGCTGCGTCCCGAACAACTGCAACTGGTCAGCGCCCAGCCCAGTCCCACCGAGGCTACCGGCTGCCGCGCGGTGGTCACCGACCGGGATTTCAGCGGCAATACCTGCACATTGACCGTCGAGCTGGAAGCCCCGACTGCCGGCGAACTGACAGGACGGTCATTAACGGTTCGCAGCTCAGGCATGTATGCGCCCCCTGCCGGCAGCGCGGTTCACGTCTCGACCATCGGCCATGCCCACGTGTTCAGCGACGTTTGACAGCGATGCGTCAAAGATCAAAGCGATCCACTGCTCGGCGCCGCTCGTTGTCGTCGCGTACATCGTAATTGGCGGTGGTCTGGATGTTGCTGTGATGCGCGAGTTTCTGCGCGATCGATAAATCGTGCTCTTCAATCACGCGGGTGATGAATGAACGGCGAAAATCATGCGGCATGATCTTGACCCCGACTTCGGCACCGCGCTGGCGCGCGATGTAATAGATCGCATGTTTGGTCACGCGCTCACGGGTGATATGGCTGCCACGGCGAATGCGGTTGAACAGAAACGGGTCATCCACCTCGCCTTCCTTGAGCTGTGATCGACGGAACTCGAGCCAGGCTTCCAGCTTGGCGAAGGCCCAGGCCGGCGCGTACTTGATCAATTGCTTGTTGCCCTTGGCCGTCACCCGCAGGCTGCGCTCGGCAAAATCGACCTGCGACAGGTCAAGGTTTACCGATTCGGACTTGCGCATCCCCGAACCGTACAAAATCCCGATGATCGCCGCGTCCCGCAACCCTTGTGGGCGTGGATCGGCGGCACACACCGCCATCAACTCCTGGATCAGCGTGCGCCGCAAGTTGCGCCCTTGCGACAATCGGGTGCCGGCAATGCCTTTGACCGAGCGCATTTTCAGCAGGTGTTCCTGGCTGATCAGGCTCATGCGCCACGCCTCATTCATTACCCCGCGGATCGCGTTCACATACAACGAAGAGGTGTTGGGCGCATAGCCGTCTTCGCGCAACGCCGCGACCAGCGCAATGACATCTTCTGGCTGCAGCTGATGCCAGGGAATTTCCTCGATGTTCATGTCTTCGAAGCCCAACCGGTCGGCGGCATCCTGCAATACATAACGCATGGTCAGCTGACTGGAGGGCGCGAGCCGGGCCAGGTAGACCGTCAACGGGTTGGTCTTTGAAGCAACAGGATGGGTAACAGGTAAGTCAGTCAAACGAAACGGCCTTGAGTTAAAACACTGCAGTAAAACAACTAAGGATTGAAACATTCCTCATCTAAAGCGGAGACTTCCGTAGGACTTTTCTTCTGAAAACCACGATGAACGGCAGGAGTCTGAACAGTGCCTGTATGGCTCTCAGATAAATGATTTGCCGACCGGGTTTTCATGTTCCTTTCACGAAATTGCGCATACCCTCAATGAGTCGCGGCTGTCCCTCACAGGGTCCCAACGTGCCGACTGGAACAGAAAAAGTCAATTGAGGCGATTTGTCAGGCATTTTATGTAACCGATTGAAGCAGCTTCTTTTTTATCGACTACGCTTTTTTTGGATCCAAAAAATCCAGTACCACCGATTGTTCAAATCCAGCCCGAGGTGCCCATGAGTCAGGCGTTTCTCCCCTTTTCCCGCCCAAGTATCGGCGATGAAGAAATTGCAGCCGTCGAGCAAGTATTGCGCTCCGGCTGGATCACCACCGGGCCAAAAAATCAACAATTGGAAGAGCAGTTCGCCAACTATGTCGGATGCCGCCACGCCGTTGCACTTTCCTCGGCCACCGGTGGCATGCACATCACCTTGCTGGCCTTGGGCATCGGGCCGGGCGATGAAGTCATTACCCCGTCCCAGACATGGGTGTCCACCGCCAACATGATCTGCCTGCTGGGCGCGACGCCGGTGTTCGTCGACGTCGACCGCGACACCCTGATGAGCGATCTGGACAGCATCGAGGCCGCCATCACCCCACGTACCAAAGCCATCATTCCGGTGCACTACGCGGGCGCTGCCTACGATCTCGACCCGCTGTATGCGCTGGCTGACAAACACGGCATTCCTGTCATCGAAGACGCCGCCCACGCCGCTGGCACCTTCTACAAAGGTCGTCATGTCGGTTCCAAGGGCACGGCGATCTTCTCGTTTCACGCCATCAAGAACATGACCTGCGCTGAAGGCGCGATGTTTGTCAGCGACGATGAAGCGCTGGCCAATCGGGTGCGCATGCTCAAGTTTCACGGCCTCGGCGTCGACGCCTATGACCGCCTGACTGGCGGCCGCAAACCGCAGGCGCAAGTGATTGAACCGGGTTTCAAATACAACCTGGCCGACATCAATGCTGCCATCGCCCTGGTGCAACTGGAGCGACTTGAAGAAATCAACGCTAAACGCACCCAGCTGGCACAAACGTACTTGCATCGCCTGGAAGGCTGCGCCGTGCAACCGCTGGCGATACCGACTTACCCGCAACAACACGCCTGGCACCTGTTTATCCTGCGCATCGACGCCGAGCGTTGCGGCCTGGACCGTGAAGCGTTCATGAAGGGCTTACAGGAGCAGAACATCGGCACTGGCATCCACTTTATCGCCACCCATTTGCACACGTATTATCGTCAGCGGTTCCCGAACATTTACTTGCCTAACACCGAATGGAATTCGGCCCGGCTGTGTTCGATTCCCTTGTTCCCCGACATGACCTGCGATGATGTCAATCGTGTGGTCGATGCCATTGAAAACGTTATGGACAGATCTCAGTGAAACCTTACCCAATCCGTTGCGTGTCGGTTGTTATCCCGGTCTACAACGAGCAAGACAGTCTGCCCGAGTTGCTGCGGCGTACCGAAGCGGCCTGTGCGCAGCTGCACCATGAATACGAAATAGTGCTGGTGGATGACGGCAGTCGCGACAACTCGGCGCAAATCCTCGAAGAGGCTGCCAGTCGCGAAGGCAGCCCGGTGGTCGCGGTCATTCTCAACCGCAACTATGGTCAGCATGCGGCAATCATGGCCGGTTTCGAACACTGCAAAGGTGATGTCGTCATCACGCTCGATGCCGACCTGCAAAACCCGCCTGAAGAAATTCCGCGACTGGTGGCCCAGGCCGAACTCGGTTATGACGTGGTCGCCACCGTGCGCAACAACCGTCAGGACTCGGCCCTGCGTCGCTGGCCGTCGAAACTGATCAACATGGCCGTGCAGCGCTCGACCGGCGTTGCCATGAGCGATTACGGCTGCATGTTGCGTGCTTATCGCCGGACCATCGTCGACGCGATGCTGGCCTGCCGAGAACGCAGCACCTTCATCCCGATCCTGGCCAACAGTTTTGCCCGGCACACCACGGAAATCCTGGTGATGCACGCCGAGCGCGAACACGGTGAATCCAAGTACAGCCCCATGCGCCTGGTCAATCTGATGTTCGACCTGATCACCTGCATGACCACCACGCCGTTGCGCCTGCTGAGCATCGTCGGTTTCGCCATGGCCGGCCTGGGTGTGCTGTTCGCCATGACCTTGATCTTCTTGCGCCTGGTGTTCGGCGCCGAATGGGCCGGGGACGGTTCGTTCGTGCTGTTCGCCGTGCTCTTCGTCTTCACCGGCGGGCAATTCATCGGCATGGGCCTGCTGGGCGAGTACCTGGGGCGCATGTACAGCGACGTCCGCGCCCGCCCGCGCTTCTTTGTCGAAAAAGTCTTGCGTAGCCAACCCGCCGCACCCGCTCCCGTTGTCACCGTTGACGGCCTCACTTCCACTTCAGATCAGGTTCTCTCATGAGCGCAAAAGCTGTTGTCTTCGCCTACCACGATATTGGCTGTGCCGGTATCGAATCCCTGCTCGCGTCCGGCTTTGAAATTGCCGCCGTGTTCACTCATGCCGATGACCCGAAAGAAAACGCGTTCTACGGTTCCGTTGCGCAATTGTGTGCCCAAAAAGGCATCCCGGTGCATGCCCCTGAAGATGCCAACCATCCGCTGTGGATCGAGCGCATCGCCAAACTCAACCCGGATTACCTCTTCTCGTTCTACTACCGCAACCTGTTGACCGAGCCACTGCTGGCCACCGCCCGCAAAGGCGCCTTCAACCTGCACGGTTCGCTGCTGCCACGCTACCGCGGCCGCGCCCCGGCCAACTGGGTGCTGGTGAACGGTGAAACCGAAACCGGCGTGACCCTGCACCGCATGGTCAAGCGCGCCGATGCCGGCGCGATCATCGCCCAGCAAAAGGTTGCCATTGAACGCAGCGACACCGCGCTGACCCTGCACGGCAAATTGCGTGTGGCCGCGGCCGACCTGTTGCGCGACACCCTGCCTGCCCTGTTGCAAGGCAAAGTCACCGAAACGGCTCAGGACGAGTCCAAAGCCACGGTGTTCGGTCGCCGCACCGCCGCCGACGGCAAACTGTTCTGGAAGAAACCCGCTGAAGAACTGTTCAACCTGGTCCGTGCGGTTACCCAGCCGTACCCGGGCGCGTTCTGCGACGTGGGCGAGCACAAGCTGATTGTCTGGAGTGCCGAAGTGGCCAAGGGCAATGAAGGTCAGGCGCCGGGCCGTGTGATCAGCGTCGATCCACTGCGTATCGCCTGCGGCGAAGACTCGCTGGTGATCACCGCCGGTCAGCGCAATGACAACGGCCTGTACCTGAGCGGCCCGCAACTGGCCAACGAATTGGGCCTGGTCGACGGCTCCGTCCTGCGCGGCGCGGAATCCGGGCGCAAGCCACGTCGCACCCGCGTGCTGATCCTCGGCGTCAACGGCTTCATCGGCAACCACTTGTCCGAGCGCCTGCTGCGCGATGACCAGTACGAAGTTTATGGCCTGGACATCGGTTCGGACGCCATCGACCGCCTGCGCAGCCACCCGAACTTCCACTTCGTCGAAGGCGATATCAGCATTCACTCCGAGTGGATCGAGTATCACATCAAGAAGTGCGACGTGATCCTGCCACTGGTAGCGATTGCCACCCCGATCGAATACACCCGCAACCCGCTGCGCGTGTTCGAACTGGACTTCGAAGAGAACCTGAAGCTGGTTCGCTACTGCGTCAAATACAACAAGCGCGTGATCTTCCCGTCGACTTCCGAAGTCTATGGCATGTGCCAGGACAACAACTTCGACGAAGACACTTCCAACCTCATCGTTGGCCCGATCAACAAGCAACGCTGGATCTACTCGGTCTCCAAACAGTTGCTCGACCGTGTCATCTGGGCCTACGGCCAGAAAGGCCTGAATTTCACCCTGTTCCGCCCTTTCAACTGGATGGGCCCACGTCTGGACCGTCTGGACTCGGCACGTATCGGCAGCTCCCGCGCCATTACCCAGCTGATCCTGAACCTCGTGGAAGGCACGCCGATTCGCCTGTTCGATGGCGGCGAGCAAAAGCGTTGCTTCACTGACATCGCGGACGGCGTAGAAGCCCTGGCGCGGATCATCGACAACGAAAACGACGCCTGCAACGGTCAGATCATCAACATCGGCAACCCTGAGAACGAAGCGAGCATTCGCCAGTTGGGCGAAGAATTGCTGCGCCAATTCGAAGCTCACCCGCTGCGCGACAACTTCCCACCGTTCGCCGGTTTCCGCGACGTAGAAAGCAAAGCCTTCTACGGCACCGGCTACCAGGACGTGTCCCATCGCAAACCAAGCATCGCCAACGCCAAACGTCTGCTGGACTGGACGCCAACCGTGGAGATGAGCGAGACCATCGGCAACACCCTGGATTTCTTCCTGCGTGAAGCCATGCTCGAAATCGCGGACAAGCGCTAATGCAGGCAGGCCTTCGAATCGATGTCGACACCTACCGAGGCACCCGTGAGGGGGTGCCCCGGCTGCTGGAAATCCTCGACGAAGCGCAGGTCAAGGCGACGTTCTTCTTCAGCGTCGGGCCGGACAACATGGGGCGCCACTTGTGGCGCCTGATCCGCCCGCAATTTCTCTGGAAAATGCTCCGTTCCAATGCCGCCGGGTTGTACGGCTGGGACATTTTGCTGGCCGGCACTGCCTGGCCGGGCAAACCGATCGGCCGTGACCTGGGGCATTTGATGCGCCAGGCTCAGGCCGCCGGGCATGAAGTCGGCCTGCACGCCTGGGATCACCATGGCTGGCAGGCCAATGCCGGACGCTGGAGCGACGCGCAACTGATCGAGCAAATCCGCCGGGGCGTCGACACGCTCAGCGACATCCTCGGAAAGAAGGTCGACTGTTCGGCCGCCGCCGGTTGGCGTGCGGACGAGCGCGTGATCGAAGCCAAGCAAGCATTCGGCTTTCGCTACAACAGCGACTGCCGGGGCCAGAGCCTGTTTCAGCCGACGCTGGCAAACGGTAGTTTGGGTGCACCGCAGATACCGGTGGACCTGCCGACCTTCGATGAGGTGGTTGGCCCAACGGTCGCTGCCCAGGACTTCAACGCGTTCATTCTTGACCGTTTTTCCCCCGACAAACTCAACGTCTACACCATTCATGCAGAAGTAGAAGGGATTCTGATGGCCAACGATTTCCGTCAGCTGCTGGCCGATGCGCGCCAGCGTGACATTCATTTCCAGCCCTTGGGCGATCTGCTGCCCGACGCGCCCAACACCTTGCCCACAGGACGTGTCGTACGCGGCACCCTTGAAGGTCGCGAAGGCTGGTTGGGAGTGCAAGGCGCATGAGCAAACGCTGGGCACTCCCCCTGCTGCTGGTCCTTTTCGTCCTGGGTTATCTGCTGCCACTGGGCACCCACGGCTTATGGATCCCGGACGAAACCCGTTACGCACAGATCAGTCAGCACATGCTCCTGAGCGGCGACTGGGTGTCGCCGCATTTCATGAGCGTGCGCTATTTCGAGAAACCGGCGGCGGGTTACTGGATGATCGCCGCCAGCCAGGCGCTGTTCGGTCAGAACCTGTTTGGCGTGCGGTTTGCCTCGGCGCTGAGCATGGGCCTGAGCGTGCTGCTGTGCTTCCTGATCGCCCGCCGATTGTGGAACGATCCGCGCAAGAGTTTTGCCTGCGCGCTGCTGTACATGAGTTTCAGCGTCATCGCGGGTCAGGCCGGTTACGCCAACCTTGATCCGCAATTCACCTTATGGGTCAACCTGAGTCTGGTGGCGTTGTGGTTTGCGCTGGACAGCGACGGCCGCCGGCAAAAAATCATCAGCTGGGCGGTGCTGGGTCTGGCCTGCGGCATGGGCTTCATGACCAAGGGTTTCCTGGCCTGGTTGCTGCCGGTGCTGGTGGCCCTGCCCTACATGATCTGGCAGAAACGCTGGAAAGAACTGCTGACCTACGGGCCTGTGGCGATTGTCGTGGCCATCGCGGTGAGCCTGCCCTGGGTGCTGGCGGTTCATTCGGAAGAGCCCGATTACTGGCGTTTCTTCTTCTGGCACGAACACATTCAGCGCTTTGCCGGTGAGGACGCCCAGCATGAAGAGCCGTTCTGGTTCTACCTGCCGCTACTGGTCGGTTTCAGTCTGCCGTGGGCGGCGTTGTTGCCGTCGGCGCTGAAACAGGCCTGGCAAACCCGACGCCAGTCCAGCATCGGCTTCCTGCTGCTATGGCTGGTGATGCCGCTGGTATTTTTCAGCATCAGCAAAGGCAAACTGCCCAGTTACATCCTGCCGTGCCTGCTGCCCCTGGCCTTGTTGCTGGGTCATACACTGGCTGACCGGCTGAAGCTGGAACAGGGACGGGTGCTAGGGCTCAACGGGTTGCTCAACCTGGTGTTGGGTCTGGTGACCCTGATCGCCTTGGTCTACCTGCAATTGAAAAAGCCGCTGTACGACCATGAACTGCACAACCTGGTGCTGGTGTTCATCGGTTTGATCGGCTGGATCATGGCCAACCTGCTGCAAGCCTTCAGGCCATTGCAATGCTGGGCTGCACCGGCATTCGGCAGTTTGTTGCTGATCGGCTTGATACCCGCCGGACTGCCTAACTCGGTGGTCGCCAACAAGACCCCCGACCAATTCATCCTCCATCACATGGATGAACTGGCGCAGACCGGCAAATTGCTGAGCAACGATCTTGGCGCCGCATCGGCGCTGGCCTGGCGCATGAAGCACCCGGATGTGTCCTTGTACAACTCGGTAGGCGAATTGAAATATGGTCTCGCCTATCCTGACTCGGCACAGCAACTGGTCACTGTCGGCCAGGTTCAGCAGTGGATGCGCGACGCCCGCCGCAGCGGCTCCGTCGGTGTGGTCATGCGGGTCAAGGGTGAGGACGAATTGCAGGAAATCGAATTGTTGCCCAAGGACGGTAAACGCTATGAACAGGGCAACCTGGTGATCCTGATTTTCCCTCAGGAGGCGCCATGAGCCTGCTACTGGTTCTGGTCGCGTGCCTGTTGACGTGCCTGGGTCAGATTGCGCAGAAATACGCCGTGGAGAGCTGGCGCGGCCAGGCTTCGGGATGGGGCGCGAAACTGCGCTCGCCCTGGCTGTGGCTGGCGCTCGCCGCGCTCGGGTCAGGCTTGCTGGTCTGGCTGCTGGTGTTGCAGCGCCTCGAAGTCGGCATCGCCTACCCGATGCTTAGCCTCAATTTCGTATTGGTCACCCTGATCGCCCGCTTCGTCTTCCACGAAACCATTGATCGCCAGCACTGGTTCGGCGTCGCACTGGTGATCGGTGGCGTGGTTCTGCTGGGGCAACACGCATGAGCCTGCGTCGCGGAATCACGTTCGCCCTGGGCAGCGTGGTGCTGGGCAGCGCGGCGCAACTGGGCATGCGCTGGAGCATGACGCGCCTGCCCTCGCCGGAAAACTGGCTGACCGCCAGTTTCGAACCGGTCCCGCTGCTGGTCGTGCTGAGCGCGATCCTGGCCTACGCCCTCTCGATGCTCTGCTGGCTGGCCGCCCTGCGCGACTTGCCGCTGGGCCGGGCCTACTCGCTTTTGAGCATCAGCTACGCGCTGGTGTACGTGCTGGCCGCCAGCCTGCCGCTGTTTCACGAATCGTTCAGCCTTTCCAAGACCGTCGGGGTGGCATTGATCATTCTCGGGGTCATCACAATCAACTCTCGTTCAGTCCGTGCGACCGAACTCCGGGGTGCGTCATGAAAATCAGTGTATTTGGTAGCGGTTATGTGGGCTTGGTCCAGGCAGCTGTCCTGGCTGAAGTTGGCCATGATGTGGTCTGCATGGACATCGACGAGAAAAAAGTCGCGCTGCTGCAACAGGGCCACGTGAGCATTTTCGAACCAGGGCTGGCCAGTCTGGTACGTGAAAGCCTGGAAGCCAGACGACTGCAGTTCACCAGCGACGAAAAGCTGGCCGTCCAGCATGGCGAGGTGCTGTTTATTGCAGTGGGCACGCCGTCCCGGGACGATGGTTCGGCGGACCTGAGCTATGTGATGTCGGTCGGTGATGCCGTGGCGCGGCATCGCGAACAACCGGTGATTCTGGTGGAAAAGTCCACGGTCCCGGTGGGCACCGGCGACGCGTTGCAAGCACATATCGACAAGGCCCTGGTGAAAGCTGGCCGTGTGTTGCAGTTCGATATCGTTTCCAACCCCGAGTTTCTCAAGGAAGGTTCGGCCGTCGCCGACTGCCGGCGCCCGGACCGGATCATCATTGGCTGCGAACGTGACGAAGTGCGCGAAGTAATGCGCGACCTCTATGCACCGTTCAACCGCAACCACGACCGCGTCATGTTCATGGACCTGCGCAGCGCCGAACTGACCAAGTACGCCGCCAACTGCATGCTGGCCACGAAAATCAGCTTCATCAACCAGATTGCCGAACTGGCCGAACACCTGGGCGCCGACATCGAATCGGTGCGTCTGGGCATCGGCGCCGACTCGCGCATCGGTTATCACTTCATTTACCCCGGCTGCGGTTATGGCGGCTCGTGCTTCCCCAAAGACATGCGCGCCCTGATTCACAGCGCCCAGGAAGCGCACTGCTCCAGCGACCTGCTGCAAGCGGTGGAAGCGATCAACGAGCGTCAGAAACACAAACTGTTCGAGCGGATCAACGCGTTCTACCGTGGTGATCTGCGGGGCAAGACCTTTGCCGTCTGGGGCCTGGCGTTCAAGCCCAACACCGATGACATGCGTGATGCGCCGAGCCGGGTCCTGCTGGAATCGCTGTGGGCCGCCGGAGCCAATGTCCGCGCGTATGATCCGGAAGCGATGCAGGAAACCCAAAAACTCTATCCGAATGAATCGAAGCTGATGCTCATGGGGACGCCCGAATCGGTATTGACCGGCGCCGATGCCTTGATCGTCTGCACCGAGTGGCAACAGTTCAAGGCCCCGGATTTCGACCTGATCGAACAACGTCTGAACGCTCCCGTGATCTTCGACGGACGCAACCTGTACGACGCCGAACGCCTTGAGCGCAGCGGTTTCAAATACTTCCCGATGGGCCGTGGCGAGTCACGCAACCTGCCGATCCCGCTTCAGCAATGGCCGGCAGACTCGGTCGTCGCGTGATCACCCTGTCACCCACCCGCCAGCAGTCCCTGGGCATCGGGTTACTGGCACTGATCCTGTTCAGTGCCGGGGTTTATCAGCAGGCGGCCATCGGTTTCGATTCGCGGTTCGTGATGTTTGCCCAGGAAATGCTGCGTAACGGGCCATCGGTGTTCCCCACCACCTATGGCCAGCCTTACGCCGACTACTCCGCCCTTTCGACGCTATTCATCTGGCTGCTGTCCTTGCCATTCGGGCAGGTCAACAGCCTCAGCGCCTGGCTGCCGAGCGCGATGGCGGGTGCGGTGATTGTCACGCTGATGTATCGCTTGCTGGCGTCCTACTCCCGACGCTGGGCGCTGCTCAGCATTGCCTTGATGCTGATGACCAGTACGTTCATCACCGAAGCTCGCGCGGTGTCCCAGGACCTGATACTCGCGGCGGTCGCGTTTTCGGTGTTTTACCTGGGGTATGCCGCCGACCACTTCGCAGCACAACGCCGCTGGTGGCTGATATTTGCCCTGTTGGTCCTCGGCTTCGGGGTGCGCGGACCGATCGGGCTGGTGGTGCCCACAGGCATTCTGTGCAGCTACTTTTTGCTCAATCGCCAATGGCGGCATTTGTTCGGCTTCGGCCTGACCGCCGCCGTGTTGTTGGCCGTGAGCATCGGCACATTGTTGTGGCTGGCCGACACCGAAGGCGGCCCGGCCTTCATGCAAGACGTGGTGCGCATGCAGTTCATGGGGCGCATGGACGGCAGCGAAGGCGCCAGCGGAGCGCTGTATTATTTCACCAGTTCGATGGGCAACTATGCGCTCGCCTATCCGCTGGCCTGGCTTGCGTTGGCGGCGATTGCGCTGACCCGACCGCGCCAGGCAGGCCCGGCATGGCGCCTGTTGCAGTACTGCATGGCGGCCGGGTTGATTGTGATGATCGGGTTGTCGATCCCGCAGGCGAAAAAGGCCCGTTATCTACTGCCGATGTTGCCGATGGCGGCGATTATTGCGGCGTATCCGTTTCAGGTCGCGCAAGGGCGGTTGTTTGCCGCGTTGCGCGGTTTGATGCAGGGGTTATGGTTGCTGATCCCGATACTCATGATCGTTGGATTGGTGGTCGCTCAGCGCCGGTTTCCCGAGCAACTGACGTCGATCCGCTCGATCGTGATCCTGCTCGGCGTGTTGCAGGCCATCGCCCTTGCCACGCTGTTCAAGCCCCGTTGGCGCGCAGAGACGCTGGCTTTTTGCGCGGTGCTGGCGGTGTGGTCGGTGTACATGAGCGTGTTCGAACCGGTTGAGCGTCGGCTCTATGACACCCGCACATTCAGCCTTGCCGTCTATGAGCAGGTTAAAAAAGCGCCGGCGCCATTGGTGCTGCACAGCATGGGCAAAGATGCCAAGGCGATCAAATTCATGGTCAATATCCCGCATGACTTGCAGCCGCTGTTTACCGACTCGATCCCGGAACTGCAAAGTCTCTCCGGACCCGCGTGGTTGATGATGGACCTGAACGCCTACAACGCCTTGCAAGGCACTGCGCTGGGTAACTTGCAACCGGTGTTGAGCGGGCGATTCGACAAGAATGATTTCGTGCTGCTGCATAAACAAACCCCGTAGAACGGCGCACAGAAAGTTGCTGTTAGCGGCCCCTGCTTGTTTCACGCAGGTGCCTTCAAATCGACCCCCAACGCCTGCGCAAACGCCTTGACCAGCGGACTGCGCACGGTGTTGTGGCGCAGGATCAGATTGAACGGCGTGACGATGTTGATCAGGTCCGGGCGCACCGCGCGAAACTGTCCCTGAGCCACCATCGTCGCTGCATAATGCTGCGGCAGAAAACCGACAAAACGACCGGTCTTGATCAACAGCGCCACGGCTTCCACCTGGGTGGCGGACGCCGAGAAACTGTCATAGTGAGCAAAGTTCAGCTTGTCCCGATGAATCGCGTAGCGATGGTTGATGCACTCATGGTGCCTGAGCACATCACTGCCCATTTCGGCGTCCGGCGTCGAAAACAGCGGGTGACCGACAGCGCAATAAACTTCCGAGCGTTCTTCATACAGCGCGTAATAATCAAACTCCTCTCTTTTCTGGTACACCGGCACGATCCCCGCCACTAATCGCCCCTCTACTACGCCCCTTTCCACTTCATCCAGTTGAGACGACTGAAGTTGAAACCTTATTTTCGGCGACTCTTCATTAATTCGTCTAAGCGCTGCAACTAACGGTGAATTAGCATCGGAAATCGTATTGTCGATAACGCCCACCCCCAGATCGCCGATAAGTTCGTTTTGCGCTGAACTAAGGCGATCTCGAAAGTTATCGACCGAGGCAAACAAATCAATCGATGCCTGATACACCAATCGCCCTTCTTCGGTCAGGTGAAAGCCTTCTCGACCCCGGGTACACAAGCGCATGCCAATGCGGATTTCCAGGTCAGATATCTGTTTGCTGATCGCCGCCAGCCCCACATTCAGCTCATTTTGCGCCGCACTAAAGCCCCCGGCCTCGACCACGGCCTTGAATACCTTGAGCAATTTGAAGTCCAGCCCACTGAGGGCCAGCGGTGCCCGTTGCAGCGGTTTTGGCGGCGGGTTTCCGGAATTGGAAAGTGGGGTTTCCATAATGCTTATTTACCTCTGGCGCCGTATTCAACAACCTGTGTCCAACAACAAAAATAGTGCCGGTAAATAATAATGACCACAGAAAACCAGGCTTGGCAACTGCCAATAAATTCCGTACTTCAGTGCCAACTCACTGATGTTCAACGACTAAAAGCTGACACTTCGATCAGCTCTCGTGACTTCGCAACTGCGCTTATCCCCTGCCCTTGAATTTGATTAGGCCGAACCTCGCCCGAATGATTTTCGACGCGTGTTCCAGGCCCGGCATACCGATTTCAGTTCGCTTTACCGACGAGGAAAACAACAATGTCTCAAACCACCGACCGTCTCTGGGGTGCCCGCTTCAAAAGCGGCCCATCCGAAGCCCTGGCGGCCCTGTCCCGTTGCCCCGAGCGCTACTTTCGCCTCACCCCGTACGACCTCGCCGGTTCCAAGGCACATGCCCGTGAACTGCAGCGTGCCGGGCTGCTGACCGAGCAAGAAACCCTGACCATGCTCGATGCGCTGGAGCGCATCGGTGACGACTTCCGCGCCGGCAGCATCGCCCCGACGCTGGACGACGAAGACGTCCACACCTTCATCGAACGCCTGCTGACCGAACGCCTCGGCGCCTTGGGCGGCAAGCTGCGTGCCGGCCGCTCGCGCAACGACCAGACCGCCAACGACCTGCGCCTGTTTCTGCGTGATCACGTCCGCACCCTGGCCGTCGAAGTGCTGGCCCTGCAACAGGCCCTGGTCGATCAGGCCGAGCAACACATCGAAAGCATCTGCCCGGGCTTCACCCACTTGCAGCAGGCGCAACCCATTGTCTTCGCGCACCACTTGCTGGCTCACTCGCAATCGATGCTGCGTGACGTGCAACGCCTGGTGGATTGGGACATACGCACCTCACTGTCGCCACTCGGCGCTGCGGCCATGGCCGGTTCCGCCATTGCTCGCCTGCCGCAACAGTCGGCCAAGGAAATGGGCTACAGCGGCGTCTGCGAAAACTCCATCGACGCCGTCGCCAGCCGCGATCACGTCGCCGAATTCCTGTTTATTGCGAGCATGCTCGGCATCAACATTTCCCGCCTCGCCGAAGAATTTTGCCTGTGGTCGTCGCGGCAATTTCGCTGGGTTGCGCTGGACGATGCCTACGCCACCGGCAGCTCGATCATGCCGCAGAAGAAAAACCCGGACATCGCCGAACTGGCCCGGGGCAAGGCGGGTCGCCTGATCGGTAACCTGACCGGTTTGCTCTCCACGCTGAAATCCCTGCCGCTGTCGTACAACCGCGACTTGAGCGAAGACAAGAACGGCGTGCTCGACAGCGTCGACACCTTGCTGCTGGTACTGCCGGCCATGGCCGGGATGGTCGCAACCATGAAGGTCAACGTCGAAGAACTGCGTCGTCAGGCGCCACTGGGCTTCACCCTCGCCACCGAAGTCGCTGACTGGCTGGCCATGCGCGGCGTGCCGTTCAAGGAAGCGCATGAGATTACCGGTGCGCTGGTCCAGGCCTGCGAGAAACATGACCTCGAATTGTGGGAAGCCTCGCCGGCATTGCTGGCCGAAATCGACCCGCGCCTGACGCCTGAAGTGCGTGACAGTTTGACCCTGGAAGCCGCCATCGCCGCCCGCAGTGGCTGGGGCGGCACCGCACCGCAACAGGTGCGCGAGCAGATCGGCCGCCTGAAAACCGCCCTCGCCGCGCAACAGCAGTGGACCGAGGACTATCAGGGTTTCCGCCTCTGAGGCAAGACACAAAAACCTGTGGGAGCGGGCTTGCCCGCTTCCACAGGGATCAAGTTGGACCTGTGATACCAGTGTACGGAGAAACAACATGAGCCAGACCCAGGCAGAACGACTCCAGTCGGAGCGCAAACTGGCGGAAAACCAGTTCGACATCACGCAATACCAGCATGTGCCACGGCGTTATTACGGGCGGATTTTCTTCGCCACCCTCATCGTCGTCGCCATTCTCGGTCTGGTGCGGGCCTTCGCCGAAGGCAAGATCGAATGGTCGTACATCGGCCAGTTCCTGACCTCCCAGGCGATCATGTGGGGCTTGCTCAACACCGTCGTCATGGCCGTGCTGGCGATGGCGCTGGGCATTATTTTCGGGGTGATCACCGCGATCATGCGCATGTCGGCCAACCCGATCCTGCGCTACGTGGCCGTGACCTACACCTGGCTGTTTCGCGGTACGCCACTGATCCTGCAACTGCTGTTGTGGTTCAACCTCGCATTGATTTTCCCCACCATCGGCATCCCCGGCCTGTTCGAAATGGACACTGTGAGCCTGATGACGCCGTTCGTGGCCGCCCTGCTCGGCTTGAGCATCAACCAGGGCGCCTACACCGCCGAAGTGGTGCGCGCCGGGTTGCTGTCGGTGGACACCGGCCAGTACGAGGCCGCCAAGTCGATCGGCATGCCGCGCCTGCAAGCGCTGCGCCGCATCATTCTGCCGCAGGCCATGCGGATCATCATTCCGCCGGTCGGTAACGAATTCATCGGCATGGTCAAAATGACCTCGCTGGCGAGCGTTATCCAGTACTCGGAACTGCTCTACAACGCCCAGAACATCTACTACGCCAACGCTCGCGTGATGGAGCTGCTGATCGTCGCCGGTATCTGGTACCTGGCCACGGTCACCGTGCTGTCCTTTGGTCAAAGCCGCCTGGAGCGTCGTTTCGCTCGCGGCGCCGGCAAGCGTTCTTGAGGAGCCCCACATGAGAAGCATCGTCAAGGCCGTGAGCCTGAACAAATATTACGACCAGTACCACGCGCTCAAGGACATCAACATCGAAGTCGAGCAAGGCGAAGTGCTGTGCATCATCGGCCCGTCCGGCTCCGGCAAAAGCACCTTGCTGCGCTGCGTCAACCAGCTGGAAAAGATCGACAAGGGCGGCCTGTGGGTCGACGGCGAACTGGTGGGTTACCGCGTCGTCGGCAACAAACTGCACGAGCTCAACGAGTCGCAGATCGCCCGTCAACGCCTGTCCACCGGCATGGTGTTCCAGCGTTTCAACCTGTTCCCGCACATGACGGTGCTGCAAAACATCATCGAAGGGCCGTGCCAGGTGCTCAAGCGTTCGCCCAAGGAGGCGCACGAAGAAGCCGTGGAACTGCTCGCTCGCGTCGGCCTGGCCGACAAGCGCAACAGCTACCCGATCGAGCTGTCGGGTGGTCAGCAACAACGCGTGGCCATTGCCCGCGCCCTGGCCATGCGGCCCAAGCTGATGCTGTTCGATGAACCCACTTCGGCACTCGACCCGGAACTGGTCGGTGAGGTGCTGTCGGTGATGCGCGATCTGGCGCAAACCGGCATGACCATGATCGTCGTCACCCATGAACTGGGCTTCGCTCGCGAGGTTTCCAACCGCATGGTGTTCATGGACGGCGGGCAGATCGTGGAGGCAGGAAGCCCCGAAGAAATTCTAATAAGTCCGCAAAACCCGCGCACCCAAAGCTTCATTTCTGCCGTTCGAACCTAAGCGCTGTTTGGCGCTCACAACACTCATAAGAGAACGACCATGAAGAATTTCGTTATTCCAGCAGTACTCGCCGGCCTGATGGCTTCCAGCTTCACCTTCGCCGCCGAATTGCCGGCCAGCATCAAGGCCAAGGGCGAGATCGTGGTAGCGATCATGCCGAACTACCCACCGATGGATTTCAAGGACCCGGCCACCAACACCCTCACCGGCCTGGACTATGACCTGGGCAATGCCCTGGCCGAGCGTCTGGGCGTGAAGATCAAATGGCAGGAAACCGGTTTCGAACAGATGATCAACGCGCTGACCACCGACCGCGTGGACATGGTCTTGTCCGGCATGACCGACACTGCCGAGCGTCAAGCCAGCGTGACTTTCGTTGACTACTTCACCAGCGGTCCGCAGTTCTACACCCTGCAGAAGAACAAGGACTTCAACGAGATCATCGACCTGTGCGGCAAGAAAGTCGGCACCAGCCGCCGCACCACCTTCCCGTCGGAAATCGCCGAGTGGAGCAAGGCCAACTGCGAAGCCGCCGGCAAGCCTGCAATCAACGTGATCGGCACCGAAGGTTCGGCCGATGCCCGGGCGCAACTGCGCCAAAGCCGTATCGACGCGGCGATGCAGGGCAGCGAGACCCTGCCCTACCTCAAGACCCAGGAAAAGGACATGTACAAAACCGTGGGCCTGCCGATCTCCTCGCAGTTCACCGGGTTGGGCGTGAGCAAGAAAAAGCCTGAGCTGAGTGAAGCGGTGAAGGTCGCGTTGCAGAGCATGATTGATGACGGCAGCTACCAGACCATCCTGAAGAAATGGGACCTGGAACTGGGCGCAATCAAGACTGTGACCATCAACGCCGGGAAATAAGCGGCAGGCTCGCTCCCACAATGGTCTGGGCCAAACACAATTTTTGGCCGACCAATAAACCTGTGGGAGCGGGCTTGCCCGCGATGGCGATCTGTCAGGTGACATAGATGTTGAATGTGCCGGCCTCATCGCGGGCAAGCCCGCTCCCACAGGTTTTGTGGGGTACCTATAAATGAATGGAGTGCCACTGATGTCCTCCTCGCTGCAACCCACCTGGCCCGCCCCGCACAAAGCCTGCCTCGCCCTCGCCTTCGATCTCGATGGCCCGACCGGCGATGCCATGCTCAATGGCTCGATCTGGCACAAGCCCGAGTACTTCGGTTTCGGCGGTTACGGCCCTTACCGGGCGCTGCCGCGGATTCTCGACCTGCTGGACGAATTCAGGATTCCAACGACCTTCTTCGTCCCTGCCTGGGTCGTGGAGAACTGGCCGACACAGTGCCAGGCGATTATCGAGCGCGGGCATGAGGTGGCGTACCACGGCTACAAACACGAATCCTTTTACGCCCTGACGCTGGACCAGCAAAAGGACGTGATGAAGACATCACGCGAGGTGTTCTGGAAACACCTGGCGATCCGCGCCGAAGGCTTTCGCACCCCGTCCGGCGATTGGCGCGCCGAGACCCCGGCGATGCTGGTTGAAGCCGGCGTGACCTATTCCAGCAGCATGCGCGGCGATGACCGGCCGTACCTGGTCAAGGTACCCGGCCACGACACGCCGTTGGTGGAAATTCCCGGCCGCTGGGAAATGGACGACTACGCCTCCCTCGCCTACACCCGTGCCCCGAACTTCCCCTCGGGCCTCGACCGCACCGCCAGCTACGCGCTGACCCTCGACAACTGGTGCCGCGAATACGACGGCGCGATGAACGAAGGCCTGTGCCTGACCACCTTGTTCCACCCCAAGATCACCGGCAAACCGGGACGCATCCTGTTGCTGGAAAAACTCTTTGACCACATGCGCCAGCGCGATGACGTGTGGTTCGCGACCTGCCGCGATGTCGCCCAGTGGTGGCTGAAGGAGCACCACCATGGCTGATTTCACTGTGTGGCCTCAAGGCAAGCGCTGTGCCGTGGTGTTGACCGTTGATTACAACGACATCCACGGCATTCTGACCCAGGCGCCTGAAGTCGCCGGGCGCGACAAGACGCTGTCTGTCTGGCGTTACGGCAGCCAACGCGGAGTCGAGCGCTTACTCGGTTTGTTCAAGGAACTGGGGGTGTCCAGCAGTTGGTGCATCCCCGGCATCGTCGCCGAGGAAAACCCCGAACACCTCCGCGCAATACAGGCCGGCGGGCATGAAATCGCCTGTTCAGGCTACCGCCACCAGAACTACGACACCCTCGATCTCGCCCAACAGAGCGCTGAGATTGCCATGGGTTGCGCAGCGTTGACCGCGCTGACCGGTCAGCGCCCCACAGGGTTTCGCATCCCGGCCGGCAACGGCGCACCGGGTTTCATCGAGGCCTTGAGGGATCAGGGCATTCGCTGGTCTTCATCATGGCGTGGCGATGACTTGCCGTTCAAGCATCCGACTGCACCGGAAGTCATCGAGTTGCCGCTGCACTATGAACTGGAAGACGAGCCGTATTTCGCCTTCAACCTGAGCCCTGCCGTGCCTCCGGCGCAGTCGCGGATCGCGTCTTACAGCCACACCCTGGGCAACCTGCAAATGGACTTCGCCGGGTTCCACCGGTTTGGCCTGTGCTACGTGCTGCGCCTGCACCCGGAAATCATCGCCACGCCGGGGCGCATCGGTGTCCTGCGCGAATTGCTTGAGGGCATTCAGCAACACAAAGATGTGTGGATCGCCACCGCCGCTGAAGTCGCGCAGTGGTGGGCCGGTTCGGCGCAGCCTGTGGCCGAGGATCACCCGGCCTCGGTGTATGAGCGCCATTATCGGGATTACCTCGTATGACCGAACGCATGCAGCGACTGGCGCAGTTTTGCGTCGACACTCGCTACGAAGACTTGCCCCCGGCTTTGGTGACGCAAGCCAAGCGGCACATTCTCGATACCTTCGGCGCGACGTTGGCCGGTTCTGTGAGCGACGTGGCGAAACAGGCGCAACAGGTGTTCGCGGGTGAAACCGGAGAAACGTTGGTCTGGGGCACCGGATTGCGGGTCGGGGCCATTCAGGCGGCCATGCTCAACGGCGTCGCGGCCCATGCGCTGGAACTGGACGACACCGGTGGCTGCGACCATTCCGGCGCGGTGGTGCTTCCGGCGGTCATGGCGGCGGTATCGATGTCGCCCACCCCTGTCAGCGGTCGCGAGCTGATCACCGCCGTGGTCATCGGCTACGAAGTTGGCCGGCGCGTGCTGGAAGCCTGCGGCGGTTACTCGGCGCACAACGGCGCGGGCTGGCACTCCACCGCCACGTGCGGTGTATTCGGCGCGGCCGCGGCGAGCGCACGGATCCTGCGTCTGGACCTTCAGCAAACGTTATCGGCGCTGGGCATCGCCGGCAGTTTCAGTGGCGGGTTGTGGGCGTTTATCCATGACGGCTCGCACAGCAAAAAACTGCACAGTGGCCGCGCCGCGGAAGGTGGATTGCTCGCGGCACGGTTTGCGCAGCAGGGCATCAGTGGGCCAACGAAGTTGTTCGATGATGTCTGGGGCGGTTTTCTGAAAACCCTCGCCGGCGTGACATCGCAGCCCGAGGCACTGGACGCCGACGTGGGCGTCGTGTGGAAACTCGCCCGCTGTTCGATCAAGCCTCATGCCTCGTGCCG
Organism: Pseudomonas sp. URMO17WK12:I12; assembly: GCF_000514395.1. Lineage (NCBI taxonomy): Bacteria > Pseudomonadati > Pseudomonadota > Gammaproteobacteria > Pseudomonadales > Pseudomonadaceae > Pseudomonas > Pseudomonas sp. URMO17WK12:I12. Next base: position 87,629 of record NZ_AZVV01000007.1, on the reverse strand, counting down.
GGGCACGCATTCGGCCATCGACGCATTGGGGCTGTTGCTCGATCAATTGCAGGTCGATGTCGATCAGGTCGAAGACATTCATGTTTCGCTGTGCGGGTTTCTTCAAGGCATGTGCGGCGACCAGGAAGTCAGCACCTTGGCGGCGGCGCAGATGAGTTTGCCGTATGCCCTGGCGGCACGGTTGGTTCATGGTCATTGCCGGTTGCAGGCCTATGACGATGCGCAACGCCGTGATCCGCGTATCGCGCACTGGATGTCGCGCGTTCGCCTTGAAGTGGACCCGCAACTGTCAGAGGATGGCGAGCCGGTTGTCAGCCTGCGAACCGTGGACGGTCGGCGGGCAAGCCTGTGTGTCGACGTGCCGCTGGGAGCGCCGGGAAATCCGTTGAGTGATGCGGCGTTGGAACAGAAGTTTTTCAGTCTGGCCGGGCGGGTGATGTCGCAGGAACGGGCGGCGCAATGCCTTGGGCAGTTGTGGCGGCTGGAGGAGATGGAATCGGTTCGTTTGCTGGATCGGTGGCTGGTTTGATCAAGAGGTTGAATCGGCTGACGCCATCGCGAGCAAGCTCGCTCCCACAGGGCAATGCATTGCAAATGTGGGAGCGAGCTTGCTCGCGATGGCCGCGCCTCGGTCTGTCGGTAAACACTCAAAAAACCAAATAAGGACATTTGCCCCACCGTGGCCACTTACTCGCTCGTTATCCGCCGCTTGATGATTGTCTCGCTGACGATTGTCGTCAGCCGCGCCATCACCAGCCCGCTGCTCACGCTGTTCCTGAGCAACAAACTCGGCCTCAACCAACAGGACGTCGGTTTGCTGCTAGGCATCGCGGTGTTTATCGCTACCCTGCTCGCGCTCTACGGCGGCTACATCATCGACCGTCTGGAAAAGCGCCGACTGCTGATCCTCGCCATGCTTTCCAGTGCCATCGGCTTTGTGCTGCTGACCTTTGCCGAAAACCTCTACCTGACCACCGCCACGCTGGTGATCACTGAAACGGCATCGGCGCTGTTCCTGATCGGATCGAAAGCGATCCTCAGCGAAAACCTGCCCATGGGCCAGCGCGCCAAGGCCTTTTCCCTGCGCTACACCTTGACCAACATCGGTTACGCCACCGGGCCGATGCTCGGTGTGGTGATTGCCGGGGTGTACCCGATTGCGCCATTTCTGATTGCCGGTGGCATCGCGTTCTTCAGCATCTTCCTGATGATCGGCATCCCCAAGGACTCGGCCCCGGTGCCCGCCATCGGCCAACCCCAGAGCTTTCTCAAGACGCTGATCACCCTGAAAAACGACCGCACGCTGATCATGTTCACCTGCGGTTGCCTGCTCAGTACTGTGGTCCACGGCCGGTTCACCTTGTACCTGTCGCAATACCTGCTGGTGACTCACGATTCCAAACGCGCCCTGGAAACCATGGCCGCCCTGCTCGCTTGTAACGCCATCAGCGTGATCCTGCTGCAATACCAGATCGGCCGGTTTCTCAAGCGCGAACAACTGCGCTACTGGATTGCCGGCGGCACCAGCCTGTTCATCGTCGGTTTGATCGGCTTTAGCCTGGCCGACAGCCTGGTGTCATGGTGCGTGGCCATGTTCATCTTCACCCTGGGCGAAATGATCATTTACCCCGCCGAGTTCCTCTTCGTCGACACCCTGGCCCCGGAAGAATTGCGCGGCAGCTATTACGGCGCGCAGAACCTCGCCGCACTCGGCGGCGCATTGAGCCCGGTGATCTGCGGCTTCCTGCTGATGCACACCCCCGCACCGACGATGTTCTATGCCTTGAGCGCACTGACCGCAATGGGCGGATTCCTGTGCTTCATGAGTGGACGGCGCGTGGCAATACTGCAAAATTAATGCACTGAAACTGCATTAATATGAATTTGTCAGTACATGGATTCAACGGCACACTGTGCCCCGTTCCTCCCCCAATAGTTGGAACACCTTCAAGGGCTTTCTGGATATCCCAGCCAAGCCTTTTTTTTTGCTCGTTTTTTTGTTCACGGATCAACTTCATCATGTTCGCTCGCTGGTTGCCCGCCGCCATCAACACCCGCCCTTCCGAATGGAGCCGCGCCGCCATCGGCATGGCCCTTGGGACGCTGTTCAGCGTTTGGGTTTGCGGGCAAGTGTTTGGCATGGAAGTGGCGCAGCACCTGATCGGCCCGCTGGGTGCATCGGCCGTGTTGTTGTTCGCTGTGTCCTCCGGCGCCCTCGCCCAGCCGTGGTCGATTCTGGGCGGCTACTTGAGCGCCGGAGTGGTTTCGCTGCTGGTTGCCCATGTGCTCGGGCGAACCCTCGGCAGTGCCTGCCTGGCAGCGGGCATGGCGCTGATGTTGATGTGCTGGCTGCGTTGCCTGCATCCGCCGGCCGGGGCTTTGGCATTGCTGTTGGTGCTGGCCGATCCGGCCACCATTGCCATGGACTGGAAGGCCCTCGGCCCGGTGATGCTCGGTGCCTCGGCGATGCTGCTCAGCGCCCTGGCCTACAACAACCTGACGCGCATTCGCTACCCCAAACGCGCCAGCGAACCGGTGGCCGTGATCCCCGCCGATCACCCGCCTGTTGACAGCCAGGCCATCACTGCCCAAGACCTGAAAATGGCGTTGGCGGACATGGAGGCGTTCTTCGATGTCACGCCTGAAGACCTCGAACAGCTGATCCATGCCAGTGAACTGCACGCCAAGCGGCGCAGTATCAGCGAAGTACTCAGCAAACGCATTTAACCAATCCTTGTGGGAGCCGAGCTTGCTCGCGATAGCAGTGTGTCATTCAACATTTATGTTGGCTGACAGGACCCCATCGCGAGCAAGCTCGGCTCCCACAAGTTTGTTGCAAAAACGCAGACAGGACCTGCACATTTCCCGGTTGTACATCACAAATTTGCACTGGTACGATCCTGCATCGCTCGCGCGCGAGCTTCTCTATAAAGAACAATAAAAGCAGGGAGTTAGTGATGACTGCTCAGGTTTTATCGAAGGGGACTTCGTCCATGGACGCCACGCAACACGAAGTGCTGGCCGAGGTTCGCAACCACATCGGTCACCTGACCCTCAACCGCCCCGCCGGCCTCAATGCCTTGACCCTGGACATGGTGCGCGACCTGCAGCGTCAGCTCGACGCCTGGACCCAGGATCCACTCGTATACGCGGTGGTCTTGCGCGGTGCCGGCGAGAAAGCCTTCTGTGCCGGCGGCGATATTCGCTCGCTGTACGACAGTTTCAAAAGCGGCGACACGCTGCACCAGGATTTCTTCGTCGAGGAATACGCCCTGGACCTCGCCATCCACCATTACCGCAAACCCGTGCTCGCCTTGATGGACGGCTTCGTCCTGGGCGGCGGCATGGGCCTGGTGCAAGGCGCCGATCTGCGAGTAGTCACCGAAAAAAGCCGTCTGGCGATGCCGGAAGTCGGCATCGGCTACTTCCCGGACGTCGGTGGCAGCTACTTCCTGCCACGCATCCCTGGCGAGATTGGGATGTACCTCGGTGTCAGCGGTGTGCAGATTCGCGCGGCGGATGCGCTCTACTGCGGGTTGGCCGACTGGTATCTGGAGAGCGAAAAACTGGCCGTGCTGGACGACAAACTCGACCAGCTCGAATGGCACGACACGCCGCTCAAAGACCTGCAGGGCTTGCTGGCTAAACTCGCGGTGCAGCAACTGCCCGACGCACCGCTGGAAGCGCTCCGCCCGGCCATCGACCACTTCTTCGCCTTGCCCGATGTGCCGAGTATTGTTGAGCAATTGCGTCAAGTGACGATTGCCGACAGCCATGAGTGGGCACTGACCACCGCCGACCTGCTGGACAGCCGTTCGCCGCTGGCCATGGGCGTGACCCTGGAAATGCTCCGTCGGGGTCGGCACTTGAGTCTGGAAGACTGCTTCGCCCTTGAGCTGCACCTGGACCGTCAATGGTTCGAGCGCGGCGACCTGATCGAAGGCGTGCGCGCCTTGCTGATCGACAAAGACAAGACGCCGCGCTGGAACCCGCCGACCTTGCAGGCGCTGGACGCCAAGCATGTCGCGAGTTTCTTCACAGGCCTTGATGAGAGTGGGAACTGAGCCATGCACGATATCGAATTGAGCGAAGAGCAAGTCATGATCCGCGACATGGCCCGGGACTTTGCCCGCGGCGAAATCGCGCCCCATGCACAAGCCTGGGAAAAGGCTGGCTGGATCGACGACGGTCTGGTGGCGAAGATGGGTGAACTCGGGCTGCTGGGCATGGTGGTGCCTGAAGAATGGGGCGGCACCTATGTCGACTACGTGGCCTACGCCTTGGCGGTGGAAGAGATTTCCGCGGGTGATGGCGCTACCGGTGCGCTGATGAGCATTCACAACTCGGTCGGGTGCGGCCCCGTTTTGAACTATGGCACTGAAGAACAGAAACAGACCTGGCTGCCGGATCTGGCCAGCGGCCAGGCCATCGGCTGCTTCTGCCTGACCGAACCACAAGCCGGTTCCGAAGCGCACAACCTGCGCACCCGCGCCGAACTGCGCGACGGCCAGTGGGTGATCAACGGCGCCAAGCAATTTGTCAGCAACGGCAAGCGCGCGAAACTGGCGATTGTGTTTGCCGTGACCGATCCGGACCTGGGCAAACGCGGCATTTCGGCCTTCCTGGTGCCGACTGACACCGCCGGTTTTATCGTCGATCGCACGGAACACAAGATGGGCATCCGCGCCTCCGACACCTGCGCGGTGACGTTGAATAACTGCACCATTCCTGAAGCCAACCTGCTGGGTGAGCGCGGCAAAGGACTGTCCATCGCCCTGTCCAACCTCGAAGGCGGCCGCATCGGCATCGCCGCGCAAGCCTTGGGCATTGCCCGAGCCGCGTTCGAAGCGGCGCTGGCCTATGCGCGGGATCGGGTGCAATTCGACAAGCCGATCATCGAACACCAGAGCATCGCCAACATGCTCGCTGACATGCACATGCAGCTGAACGCCGCGCGTTTGCTCATCCTGCATGCGGCGCGCCTGCGCACGGCCGGCAAACCCTGCCTGTCGCAAGCTTCACAGGCCAAGCTGTTTGCCTCGGAAATGGCCGAAAAGGTGTGCTCGTCCGCGATTCAGATTCATGGTGGTTATGGGTATCTGGAAGACTATCCAGTGGAGAAGTACTACCGGGATGCGCGGATTACGCAGATTTACGAAGGGTCGAGCGAGATACAGCGGATGGTGATCGCCCGCGAGCTCAAAAACTATCTGGTCTGAAGCCTAAAAGCATCGCGGGCAAGCCCGGCTCCCACAGGTTATGTGTCAATGGAAAGGACACCGATAACCTGTGGGAGCCGGGCTTGCCCGCGATGGCGTCAGTCAAAACGCCGCATTACTTACCTTTGAACTCAGCCTCACGCTTGGCAATAAACGCAGCCATCCCTTCCTTCTGATCCTGCGTCGCAAACGCCGCATGGAACACCCGGCGCTCAAAGCGCACGCCTTCGGACAGGCTCACTTCGAACGCACGGTTGACGCTCTCCTTGACCATCATCGCAATCGGCAGCGACTTCTTGGCAATCAGCGCCGCAACTTTCAGCGCTTCGTCCAGCAGTTCATCCGCCGGCACGATCCGCGCGACGATGCCGCAACGCTCTGCTTCCACTGCGTCGATCAAACGCCCGCTCAGGCACATTTCCATGGCCTTGGCTTTGCCCACGGCGCGGGTCAGGCGCTGGGTACCGCCCATGCCCGGCAGCACGCCGAGGTTGATTTCCGGCTGGCCGAACTTGGCATTGTCGCCCGCCAGGATGAAGTCGCACATCAGCGCCAGTTCACAGCCACCGCCCAAGGCAAAACCGTTGACCGCGGCGATGATCGGCTTGCGGCGGTTGGCCACGCGATCGCTGTCGCTGAACAGGTCGTCGATGTAGATTTGCGGGTAGGTCAGCTCGGCCATTTCCTTGATGTCGGCGCCGGCGGCAAAGGCTTTTTTCGAGCCGGTCAGCACGATGCAGCCGATGTTCGAATCGGCTTCCAGGCCATCAAGGGCGTGATTCAGCTCGCTGACGATCTGCGCGTTCAACGCGTTCAGCGCTTGCGGGCGGTTCAAGGTGATCAGGCCGACGCGGCCATGGGTTTCCAGCAAAATCGTTTCGTAACTCACAGAGGAACTCCTTCTTATAAATTGCGCGAAATAACCATGCGTTGAATATCGCTGGTGCCTTCGTAGATCTGGCAGACCCGCACGTCGCGATAAATGCGCTCCAACGGGAAATCGTTGAGGTAACCGTAACCGCCGAGGGTTTGCAATGCCGAGGAGCAGACCCTCTCGGCCATTTCCGAGGCGAACAGCTTGGCCATGGACGCTTCGACCAGCGCCGGTTTGCCGCTGTCACGCAGCGCCGCCGCGTAATGCACCATCTGGCGGGCCACGGCAATTTGTGTGGCCATGTCGGCGAGGCGGAACGCAACCGCCTGGTGTTCGATGATCGGTTTGCCGAAACTCTCGCGCTCACGGGCGTAGTCGCGGGCCGCTTCGAACGCGGCGCGAGCCATGCCCACCGATTGCGACGCAATGCCGACGCGGCCACCTTCGAGGTTGGCCAGGGCGATTCGATAACCTTCGCCCTCTTCGCCCAAACGGTTGGCGACCGGGACTTTAACGTCTTCGAACAGGATCTGGCAGGTGTCGGACGCGTGCTGACCGAGTTTGTCTTCGACCCGCGCGACTTTGTAGCCCGGCGAATCGGTCGGTACGATCAACGCGGTGATGCCACGTTTGCCCGCGCTCGGGTCGGTCACCGCGAACACAATCACCACCCCGGCGTTTTGCCCGGAGGTGATGAACTGTTTGCAGCCGTTGAGCACGTAGTGATCGCCTTCCAGCCGTGCGCGGGTTTTCAGGCCGCTGGCGTCGGAACCGGCCTGCGGTTCGGTCAGGGCAAAGGCGCCAAGCATTGCGCCACTGGCCAAGGGCTTGAGGAAGCGTTCTTTCTGATCGTCGTTGCCATAGTGCAGGATCGGTACGCAGCCGACCGAGTTGTGCACACTCATGATGGTCGAGCATGCGCCGTCACCGGCGGCGATTTCTTCCAGGGCCATGGCGTAGGCCAGGTAACCGGTGTCGCAACCGCCCCACTGCTCCGGCACCAGCATGCCGAAGAAGCCGAGCTCGGCCATTTCACCGATGGCTTCCTTGGGGAAACGGTGTTCGCGATCCCACTCGGCGGCGAACGGTTTCAGCCGTTCCTGGGCAAACTGCCGGGCGGCTTCGCTGATCTGCAGTTGTTCGTCATTGGGAATCATGCCAAGTCCTTAAAATAAGCCTGTCGTACAAAATGACGGGTTGAAACACTGAACCTGTAGGAGCGAGCCTGCTCGCGATGGCGGTCTCATAGTCAACATTTCTACTGACTGATACACCGCTATCGCGAGCAGGCTCACTCCTACAGGGACTGAGTGCTTCAGTAGAGGCATTCAACCGCCATGGCCGTGGCTTCGCCGCCGCCGATGCAGATCGCTGCGACGCCGCGTTTCAGGCCTTTCTGGCGCAGGGCCGAGAGCAAGGTCACGAGAATTCGCGCGCCCGACGCACCAATCGGATGGCCCAAGGCGCACGCGCCGCCGTGAACGTTGACCTTCTCGTGCGCGATTTCCAGTTGGGTCATCGTTACCAGACTGACCACGGCGAACGCTTCGTTCACTTCAAACAGTTCGACCTGGTCCAGCGACCAGCCGGTTTTCTTCATCAACTTCTTGATCGCGCCCACGGGTGCCACCGGGAACAGGCCCGGTGTGTCGGCAAACGCCGCGTGGCCGTGAATCACGGCCAGTGGTTTCAGCCCTTGTTTCTCGGCTTCGGAACGGCGCATCAGCACCAGTGCCGCCGCGCCGTCGGAAATCGAACTGGAGTTCGCCGCTGTGACCGTACCGCCCTCGCGGAACGCTGGTTTCAACGAAGCAATCTTGTCCAGTTTGGCTTTCGGTGGCTGTTCGTCGTTGCTGATCAGTACTTGCTCCTTGCCGACCATGACCGACACCGGGACGATCTCGTCCTTGAAGCTGCCGTCCTTGATCGCCTGCTGCGCGCGGGTGGTCGAGGCGATGGCAAAGGCGTCTTGCGCTTCGCGGGTGAACCCGTTGGTTTCCGCGCAATCCTCGGCAAAAGTGCCCATCAGGCGGCCCTTGTCGTAGGCATCTTCCAGACCGTCGAGGAACATGTGATCGAGCACACGGCCGTGGCCCATGCGATAACCGCTGCGCGCGCGGTCCAGCAGGTACGGCGCGTTGGACATGCTTTCCATGCCGCCCGCGACCACCACGTCAGCACTGCCGGCCATCAGCATGTCGTGGGCCAGAATCGCTGCTTCCATGCCCGAACCGCACATCTTGTTGAGCGTGGTGCAACGGGTCGATTTGTCCAGCCCGGCGCCCAGTGCAGCCTGGCGCGCCGGCGCCTGGCCGAGGCCAGCGGACAGCACGCAGCCAAACAGCACTTCTTCAACGGATTCGGCGTTGATGCCGGCGCGCTCGACGGCGGCACGGATGGCCAGGGCGCCGAGTTGCGGTGCGGTCAGGCTTTTCAGTTCGCCCTGAAACCCGCCCATCGGGGTGCGGACGGCGCTGACGATAACAATCGGATCGTTGGCAATGGTCATGTCAAAACTCCTTACTTGGCGGCCATGCGCAAGGCACCGTCGAGACGGATCACCTCGCCGTTGAGCATGCTGTTTTCAATGATATGCCGGACCAGCGCGGCGTACTCGCCGGGTTTGCCCAGGCGCGGCGGGAATGGCACGCCAGCAGCCAGCGAATCGCGCACTTCCTGGGTCATGCCGGCCATCATTGGCGTTTCGAAAATGCCCGGGGCGATGGTCATCACGCGGATGCCAAAACGCGCCAGTTCACGGGCGGCGGGCAAGGTCAGGCTGACGATGGCGCCTTTGGATGCGGCATAAGCTGCCTGGCCGATCTGGCCGTCATAGGCAGCGGCCGAGGCCGTGTTGATGATCACGCCGCGTTCGCCATCGGCGTCCGGCTGGGTTTCGGCGATGGCCGCCGAGGCCAGGCGCAGCATGTTGAAGCTGCCGATCAGGTTGACGTTGATCACCTGGCTGAAACTGGCCAATGCATGCGGGCCGTTCTTGCCGAGGATTTTCTCGCCGCGCACGATACCGGCGCAATTGACCAGACCGTTGAGGCCACCGAAGGCTTTGACCGTGGCTTGCACCGCCGCTTCCGCCGCCGCTTCGTTGCTGATGTCCGCGACCACGCTTTGCGCGCCCAGGCGCTGGGCCTGCGCCGCCACGGCCTCGGCATTCATGTCCACCAGCATCACTTTGGCGCCGGCCGCGACCAGCATTTCAGCCGTGGCGGCCCCCAGGCCGGAAGCACCGCCGGTGACCAGAAAAATCTTGTTTTCGATCTGCATCATTGTTTCCTTGGATTCAAGCTGAAACGTTCTTCGCGGCGGCCTCTTGAGCCTTGGCGATTTCCTGGTTGCGCAAGATAAAGCGCTGCAATTTGCCGCTAGGGGTTTTCGGCAGCTCGCTGACAAATTCGATTTCACGGGGATAGGAATGCGCCGCCAGACGCTTGCGCACATGTTGGCGCAGTTCTTCGGCCAACTCCGGTGTGGCGCGGTATTGCTCGCAGATCACGACGAAGGCCTTGACCAGTTCGGTGCGCTCCGGATCAGGTTTGCCGACCACCGCCGCCTCGACCACGGCCGGGTGCTCGATCAACGCACTTTCCACGTCGAACGGGCCGACGCGGTAGCCAGAGGTGGTGATCACGTCATCGCTGCGACCGACGAAGCTGATGCTGCCGTCCGGGTTCCACTCCACGGTGTCGCCACTTAAATAATAGTCGCCGACGAACGCTTTGGTCGGCGCGCCTTCATAGCCGTTGAACCAGCACATCGGCGACTGGGTGCGATCGATGGCCAGAATGCCGGGCTGACCGACGCCGAGCTCCTTGTATTCTTCGTCCAGCACCACGATGCGGTGGCCAGGCGAGGCAAAACCGGCGGCGCCAACGTGAACCGGGTGTTCCAGTGCATGGTGATTGCACAGGACCATGCCCAATTCGGTCTGGCCGTAATGGTCGTGGATGACCACGCCGAGGTTGTCGGCGAACCAGCGGATCACTTCCGGGTTCAGCGGTTCGCCGGCGCTGCTGACGATGCGCAGCTTGCCCTTGATCGACTTGGCGAACTCGTCGCCGCCCGCGATCAGCAGGCGGTAAGCCGTCGGCGATCCGGTGAGGTTGGTGATCCCATACTTGTTGATCACCCGGCAGGTGCTTTCGAGGGTGAATGGGCCATCGTAAAAGGTGATCGGATGCCCCATCGACATCGGCCCGGTGACGCCGAAATAGATGCCGTAGGCCCAGCCCGGATCGGCCACGTTCCAGAACGCGTCATCGGGACGCAAATCCACGGCGTCGCGGGTGTAGCTCTGGAACGCGACGATGGCTTTGAGCGGCACCGACAAGGCTTTCGAAGGGCCGGTGGTGCCCGAAGTGAACATCAACAGGAATGGGTCTTCGCCGGTCAGCAGCACCGGTTCGCAGTCGGCGGAATAATTCGCCAGTTCGGCCCAGAAGCTGTAATCGCCACGGACGATGCCCTGGCCTTTGGCGCCACCGACGGTGACGACGGTCGGGCAGTCGGCGACTTCAGCGAGTTTCGGGCGATTGACCGCGTCGGTCACCACGACTTTGGCCCCGGAGCAGCCGAGACGGTGTTCGATGGCTTTGGGGCCGAACGCGGTAAACAGCGGCTGATACACCGCCCCAATGCGCCAGGTGGCGAACACGGTGATCAATAATTCGATGTTGCGTGGCAGGAGGCCGGCGACCTTGTCGCCCTTCTTCACCCCTTGGGCCAGCAGGAAATTGGCAAAACGCGCGGCTTTATCCTGCAAGTCGCAGAAGGTGTACGTGGCGCTGGCGCCATCGCGCCCTTCCCAGAACAGCGCAATGCGCCCCGGCAAGGCATGCCGGTCGCAACACTCGACACAGGCGTTGAGCGCTTGCAGGGAACCGCTGAGTGCGGCGTCGACGGTGTGCTGATAATTGAACTGTGATGTGGCAGACAAGTAATCGCGCATTGCCAGAATCCCTTTGTATTTTTATTAGGTTGGGGGAACCGTAAAAACCAGGGAAATACTCGCTCTGTGGGCAGAACGGGGCAATGGTCAAAGTTATCAAGTTGCGTGACTGCTTTGGCCAAGGTTCAGGAGGTGGGGCGCCTGAGCGGACGCCATCGCGGGCAAGTCACGCTCCCACAAGGGACTGCATTCCAAATGAGGGCGCGTGGCTTGCCTGCGATGGCGTCGGTCGTATCTATACAGGGTTTGGATCAGTGCGCTTCGTTCAGAATCAGGCTGCGGTAATGCCCCGGATTAGACCCCGACCACTTGCGGAACGCCTTGTAGAACGAACTGGCATCGGCAAACCCCAACCGCGTCGCGATCTCGGCGAAGCTGATGCTCGGCTCGGCCAGCCAGACGATTGCCAGTTCCTTGCGCACGCTGTCCTTGAGCCCTTGATAGGTCTGCCCTTCTTCCGCCAGACGCCGGCGCAAGGTCGAGGCCGATATGCACAGTTGCTGCGCCAAGGGTTCGGTCTCGGGCCACTGTTCAGCGGGGAGCTGTCGCAAGTTGTGCTTGATTCGGCTCGCAAGGCTTTCCGGATCACGGTACTTGACCAGGATATTGGCCGGCGCATGGGCCAGGAAACGCTTGAGTTCTTCCGGGCTGCGCTTGATGGGTAAATCCAGGCAGTCGGCCGAGAAAATCATCCGGGTGCGCGGGCGGTCGAAGCGCAGGTTCTCGGAGAACATCACCTGATAGTCGTCGCAAAAATCCGGCGCGGCGCAGCGCAATTCGATGGCCAGAATCGGGATGCGCCGCCCGGCCAACCAGCAGGCCACGCCGTGGACGATCATCCAGTAGGTAAAGTAGGTGAAGGCGCGACGCGGGTCCTGGTCGTCTTCCAGCAGCACGATTTCGGCCAGGCTTTGCTGGCGAACCAATTGCGCGGGCAAATGTTCGAGCATCAACGACAGAAAGCTCAACCCCGTGGTCAAACCAGCAGCGAGGCTGGGCTGAACCATGGAGCAACGACAAAGAAATTCGAGGCTGCCGGACTTGAGCTTGCGCGGGTCCATGCCAAAAAATTCGTCATCGCCACGCCGGGCCAGCAAGCGCCAGAGCCGCGCATAGGCGGTGGCCGGAACACGGGCATCGGTGGTTTGCAGCCAGGCCGGATCGATGCCGACCTTGTTCAACACCTCGTCGGTGGCCTGACCGGGGGCGCAACTTTGCAGCAGCGCTTCGCGCACCAGTTGAATGGAGATGGTGTCTTTTTCCGACATTGAGCGCGGTGAGCCCTGTTGTTTTTTGAGTGTGGGCATCTTACCGCAGCCGTTTGCCCAGTGCAGATCCCTGTAGGAGTGAGCCTGCTCGCGATAGCGGTGTGTCAGTCACCTCAGTTGCTGACAGTCAGTCCGCCATCGCGAGCAGGCTCACTCCAGGGGAATGTGTGATGCTCAAGGTCGTTCAGGTTAGGTTCAGGTAAATGGCAATCAACCCCATATGTGAATGAGTGTCATTATGTTACAAATTAGCACCCTATCTAATTCCACCGGTGCTGAATGCTCGTCCCTTTCCTGATCATGCTGCGCGAAGGCATTGAAGCCGCGTTGATCGTTGGCATCATCGCCAGCTACCTCAAGCAAACCGGCCGTGGCCAGTGGATGCCCGCCGTGTGGATCGGCGTATTCCTCGCCGCCGCCCTGGCCCTGCTGGTGGGCGGTGGCCTGGAGCTGGTCAGCGCCGAGTTCCCGCAGAAACAACAAGAGCTGTTTGAAGGCGTGGTCGGTCTGGTGGCCGTCGGCATTCTCAGTTCCATGGTGTTCTGGATGCGTAAAGTGGCGCGTTCGATCAAGCATTCCTTGCATGTATCCCTTGATCACGCGCTGACCGGTTCCAGAAACCAGGTGTTCGCGCTGATCGCCATGGTGTTTTTCGCCGTGGCCCGGGAAGGCCTGGAGACAGTGTTCTTCCTGCTCGCCGTGTTCCAGCAAAGCGAAGGCCCCGCCGCGCCCATCGGCGCCCTGCTCGGCCTGGCCCTGGCCATCGTCATCGGTTTCCTCATCTATACCGGCAGCATGCGCCTGAACCTCAGTGCGTTTTTCCGCTGGACCGGGTTGTTCATCCTCGTGGTCGCCGCCGGCATTCTCGCCAACTCGGTGCAGGCGCTGCATGAAGCCGGGCTGTGGAATCACCTGCAAACCGTGCTGTTCGATTTCAGCGCCACGCTGCCGATGGACGGCCCGCTGGGCTCGGTGCTGGCAGGCATGTTCGGCTATCAGGACGCGCCAACCGTCAGCACCGTCGGCGCTTATCTGATTTACCTGGTGGTGGCGCTGGGGATGTTTTTTCTCCCGGCCCCGGCACCCGCAAAACAGTCTTCTTCCGTTTCCAGTCAGTAAGGGCTTTCATGTCAACGCCTACTCCAAACGTGGCCGCACCTTCCAGGGCTTTGCGCTGGGCGGTGGCCGGTTCGGTGATCGTGATGATCGCCGCCGGCGGCCTGTTCTACTACGCCTCGAACATGGCCGCGGCCAAACGCCAGGCCAACCATGACGAAATCGTGGTGAACATCCACCCGCACAGCTGCGAGCCGAATGCGTTGACGGTCCCGGCCGGTCGCGCCAGTTTCCGCATCGTCAACCGCTCGGACCGCGCCGTGGAATGGGAAATCCTCGACGGCGTGCTAGTGCTCGAAGAGCGCGAGAACATCGCGCCGGGCCTGAGCCAGGTGATCAACGCCAACCTTGCGCCCGGCGACTACACGATCACCTGTGGCTTGCTCAGCAACCCGCGCGGCACCTTGCACGTGACCTCGACGGCCGCGTCCGACGCCGCCGCCAAGGCCAAACCGTCGATGGCCGCGTTCATCGGGCCGCTGTCGGAATTTCGCGTGTACCTGAGCAGCCAGAGCACGGCGCTGATCAAAGCCGTCACCGCGCTTGAGCAAGCGATCGAGGCCGGCGACCTTAGCCAGGCGCAAGCCTTGTATGTGCCGGCCCGTGCTGCGTATCAACGCATCGCCCCGGCCGCACAGCGCTTGGCCGAACTGGACAACGCGATCAATGCCCGCGCCGACTATTTCGAAAAACGCGAACAGGACCCGACCTTCGTCGGCTTCCATCGCCTGGAATACGCGCTGTTCCAGCAACGCAACCTCGACGGCCTGACGCCAGTGGCGCAACGCCTGACCAGTGATGTCACCACGCTTAAACAACAACTGCTCGCCGAGCCGCTGCCGCCGGAACAACTGGTGAGCATTGTGGTGCGCAACCTCAACACCCTCGCCGACGTACGCGCCAGCAGCGGCGAAGAAGAACGCTACAGCCACACCGATCTCAACGGATTCGCCGCCAACCTCGACGTCGCGCACAAAGTTGTCGAGCTGTTGCGACCGATGCTGAGCAAGATCGCCGCTGACGTTCTGTCGAAGATCGACAGCGCCCTCGCCGACTTCGACAGCGAACTCAATGGCCTCAAGGTCAAGGACGGCTACGCCAGCTACGACAGTGTCAGCGCCGAACAACGCAAACAGATCGCCGACAAGGCCCAGGCACTGGCCGACGCCCTCGACACCATCGATCCCGCCCTTGGCCTGTCCGGCCTGTAAGCAGAAGACGACATTCAGATGAACGATTCAGAGCAATTCAACCTCCAGCGTCGCCGGGTCTTGATGGGCATGGGCGCCGCCGGTGTCGCATTGGCCGGCAGCGCCCTGAGCTGCCCGGCGATGGCCGCCAGCCCCGCGCAAGTTACCGAAGCGCCGAGCAGCGACCAGACCGAAGACCGCCACGCGTTCCATGGCAAACACCAGACCGGCATCGTCACCCCGCGCCCGGCGTCGGGCATGCTGGTGTCGTTTGATGTGTTGGCCAGCAACCGCGAAGACCTCGAGCGGCTGTTCCGTACCCTCAACGAGCGCATCGCGTTTTTGATGAAGGGCGGCCCGGTGACCCAGGTCGATCCTAAATTGCCGCCAGTGGACTCCGGGATTCTCGGCCCGGTGGTGACGCCGGACAATCTGACCATCACCGTCTCGGTGGGCGAGTCGCTATTCGATGAGCGCTTCGGTCTGGCCAACGTCAAACCCAAGCGGTTGATACGCATGGTCGGTTTCCCCAACGATGCGCTGGAAGCTGACTGCTGCCACGGCGACTTGAGCGTGCAGTTCTGTTCCAACACCACGGACACCAACATCCACGCCCTGCGCGACATCGTGAAAAACCTCCCGGATTTGCTGCTGGTGCGCTGGAAACAGGAAGGCAGCGTGCCGCCGCAGGCCCCGGCGAAACCGGGTGTTCCGGCACAGAGTGCGCGCAACTTCCTCGGTTTCCGCGACGGCTCGGCCAACCCTGACTCCAACAACGCCAACGCCATGGACAGCATTGTCTGGGTCCAGCCCGACAGCGATGAACCGGCCTGGGCGGTAAATGGCAGCTATCAAGCGGTGCGGATTATCCGCAACTTTGTCGAGCGCTGGGACCGCACGCCGTTGCAGGAACAGGAAAGCATTCTCGGACGGGTCAAAAGCACCGGAGCCCCCATGGGCGGCGCCCATGAAACCGAGGTGCCGGACTACGCCAAAGACCCGGAAGGCAAACTGACCAAACTCGACGCGCACATCCGCCTGGCCAACCCGCGCACCGCCGCGACCCAGGCCAACCTGATCCTGCGCCGTCCGTTCAACTACTCCAATGGCGTGAACAAAAACGGTCAGCTCGACATGGGCTTGCTGTTCATCTGTTACCAGGCCGATCTGGAAAAAGGCTTCATCACCGTGCAAACCCGTCTGAACGGCGAACCGCTGGAGGAATACCTCAAGCCTGTCGGCGGCGGCTACTTCTTCACTTTGCCGGGTGTCACGGGCGATCAGGATTTCATCGGTCGCTCGCTGCTGGACGCCACTCATTCAACAACAACCGCCTAACAACGCCCAACACGGAACCGCCCCATGAAAAAGTCGCCACTCGCTTTGCTGCTGACCCTTGGCTTGCTCAACACTCCGTTTTCAGCGTTCGCGGCGACCGCGCCGCTGGACCTGGTGGGACCAGTCTCGGACTACAAGATCTACGTCACCGAACAACTGGACGATTTGGCCAGCCATACCCAGCCATTCACCGACGCGGTGAAAAAAGGTGACTTGGCCACCGCGCAAAGGCTCTATGCCCCGACCCGCGTCTACTACGAGTCGATCGAGCCGATTGCCGAGCTGTTCAGTGACCTGGACGCGTCCATCGACTCCCGCGTCGACGACCACGAAAAAGGCGTGGACGCCGCCGACTTCACCGGCTTCCACCGCCTCGAATACTCGCTGTTCTCGGAAAAAAGCACCCAAGGCCTGGGCGACCTGGCCGACGGTTTGAACAAAGACGTCAAGGATCTGCAAACCCGCGTCGCTGGCCTGACCTTCCCGCCTGAGAAAGTCGTCGGCGGCGCGGCGGCGTTGCTGGAAGAAGTGGCGGCGACCAAGATCTCCGGCGAAGAAGACCGTTACAGCCACACCGACCTGTATGACTTCCAGGGCAACGTCGACGGCGCAAAGAAAATCGTCGACCTGTTCCGACCGCAGATCCAGAAGCAGGACGCGGCGTTCATCGCCAAGGTCGACAAGAACTTCGCGACCGTGGACAAGATCCTGGCCAAGTACAAGACCAAGGACGGTGGTTTCGAAACGTATGACAAGGTGAAAGAGAGCGACCGCAAGGCGCTGGTTGGGCCGGTGAATACGCTGGCGGAAGATTTGTCGACGTTGCGTGGGAAACTCGGTTTGAACTGAGGTTTTGTAGCGTCTGGGCTGTCCCCATCGGGAGCAAGCTCGCCCCCACAGGGGTTTTGTGTTGATCACAGTTTCAGTGTGGGAGCGGGCTTGCCCTCGATGGCATTATCACTATCACCGATATTCCCCCCGCTTTCCCGATACCCGCGCTACCATCCCCCGCAAACAATAAAAGCTCACGGAAGGCTCACCCCATGACCCCCTCCACCTTCGACCTGCGCCCATTAATGGTGGCCAACATGGCCTGTTCCATGTCGATGATGGCGTTTGTCTCGCTGATCGGCCCGATTGCCCGGGTGCTGGGCCTGGCCACGTGGCAGGCCGGTGCGGCGGTGACGGTGTCCGGGGTGATCTGGATGCTGCTGGCCCGCCCGTGGGGCCAGGCCAGTGATCGCTATGGCCGGCGCCGCATTCTATTGATCGCCACCGCCGGTTTCACCCTCGCCTATTGGGCCTTGTGCCTGTTCATCGACGCGTCATTGCGATTCTTGCCATCGGCGCTGCTGGGGTTCATCGGTTTGATGATCGGCCGCGGCTTGATCGGCGTGTTCTATGCCGCGATCCCGGTGGGCGGCAACGCGCTGATCGCCGACAACATCGAGCCGCAGCACCGCGCCAAAGCCATGGCAGCGCTGGGTGCGGCCAACGCCTGTGGCCTGGTGATCGGGCCGGCCATCGCCGCGTTGCTCTCGCGTTTCAGTTTGAGCCTGCCGTTCTACGCCATGGCCATCCTGCCATTGCTGGCCTTTCTGGTGTTGCGCTTCAAGCTCAAGGGCCAGGAATTGCATTTGCGGCAAGCCCCGCGCAAGGTCCACCTGAATGATCCGCGCCTGCGCCGGCCCATGGCGGTCGCGTTTGTGGCGATGCTGTGTGTATCGATTGCGCAGATCACCGTCGGCTTCTTCGCCCTCGACCGACTCGGCATGAGCCCGGCCGATGCCGCGCAAACGGCGGGCATTGCCCTGACCATGGTCGGTTTCGCGTTGATCTGTTCGCAACTGGTGGTGCGCCGGCTGGAATGGCCACCGCTGCAGTTGATCCGCGCGGGTGCACTGGTGGCGTCTGTGGGATTTGCCGGCAGTATCCTCGCGAATACCGCGTGGGGCTTGTGGCTGTGCTTTTTCGTTTCGGCGGGCGGGCGGGATGGGGCTGATTTTTCCGTCATTCGCCGCGTTGGCGGCGAACGCCGTGGACGCCTCGGAGCAAGGCGCGACCGCTGGCTCCATCGGCGCTGCGCAAGGCTTTGGCGTGGTCATCGGGCCATTGGCAGCCACATTGATCTACGACCTGGACCCGCGCCTGCCCTATCTGGTGGCCGCTTCGCTACTGCTGCTGGTGGCCCTGTGGCCAAAACCCCCGGCAGCGCTGAGCCTTACAGAATCCGATAGAGCAACCGTTCAATCCGCACCCGACTGACGCGCGTGAGGAACTTGGCCACGGCCGGCGGGTAGTCCAACAGCGTTTCGAGGTTCTGGTAACGCTCGATGCGCTGGGTGTTTTGGAAAATCTCCACCAGCTCAGCCTTGCGCGGTTCCAGCAACTCGCCTTTCGGGTCATCGATCAGCAGCGCGTTTTCCAGGTCAAGACGGAACGCTCGCGGGTTGAGGTTGTTGCCGGTCAGCAAGGTGTAGCGCTGGTCGATCCACATGCCTTTGAGGTGATAGGTATTGTCGCCATCGCGCCACAAATGCAGGTTCAGCTTGCCGCTGTCGATGCTGTGTTGATGGCGTTTGGCAAAACGTCGCAGGCTGATCTCATACAGGTACGGCAGCGCCGCGATCACCTTGAACGGCTCGCTGGGCGGGATGTAGAAATCGTTGGCGGTCTTGTCGCCGACCACGATGTCGACCTTCACGCCCCGGCCCAGCGCCCGGTTGATTTCCCGGGTCACCGCCAGCGGCAAGTTGAAGTACGGCGTACAGATGGTCAGTTGATGCTGGGCGGTGGCGATCAGCTCGCAAATCACCCGGTTCAATGGATTGTTCTTGCCCACACCGAGCAACGGACTGACGCACAAATCGCCTTTCAGCGTGGTGCCGGCGGTGGTGTCGTAGGCGGCGTGCTTGAGGCGGCTGCGCAGGTCGCCAATGTCGTTGCGCAGGCTGCGGGTGGTCGGCAGGTTCGGCAAGTCGAGGCGGTGCACGGCTTTGGACGCGATGAACCCGTGCTGGATCAAGTGCTGCATGGAGTTGGCCAGCGCCTGGTTCTGCAGCACGTGATAGCGGTCGAAGCGGTACTTGTCGAACTTGTGCAGGTACACATTGTTCAGGCTCGCACCGCTGTAGATCACGCAGTCATCGATGACAAAGCCTTTCAAATGCAACACGCCAAACAACTCACGGGTCTGCACCGGCACGCCATACACCGGCACTTCACTGGCGTGGGTGCGAGTCGCTTCCTGATACCACGCCGAGTTTCCCGGTTGCTTGCCGGCACCGATCAGGCCGCGCTGGGCGCGCAGCCAGTCCACCACCACGACCACGTCCAGCTGCGGACGCGCCAGTTTGGCGGCGTGCAAGGCATCGAGGATTTCCTGCCCGGCTTCGTCCTGTTGCAGGTACAGCGCGACGATATAGATGCGGTGCGTGGCCTGGGCAATTTTCTCCAGCAGGCAACGACGAAACTCGGCAGCGCCGGAAAGGATGGTGACGGCATCGGCGGTCAGCGGAAAACTGCGCAGTTTGGGCAGCAGAGGGCGTTTGAAAAGCGACGGCATAGGGCTCGCAGTGGGTCGAATCCGAAGAATTCAAGAGCTTACACCATGGATGGGCCTGGGTCTTGTTACCGTCTGTAATGGACCCATCGCGAGCAGGCTCGCGCCCACAGGGAAACGCATTCCAAGTGTAGGCGTGAGCCTGCTCGCGATGGGCAATAACAGACAATATAAATTTTATATTGACCAAGGAGAACGTACGTTCTACTGTTCGCCACATGAACGAATTAATCAGCAACACTACGCGCGACATCATTCTGGACGTCACCGAAAAGTTGATCTATAAAAGTGGCATCGCCGCCACCGGCATGGACCTTCTGGTGAAAACCGCCGGTGTCTCCAGAAAAAGCATCTACCGCTACTTCGCCAACAAGGAGGAGCTGACCGTCGCAGCCCTGCAACGCCGCGATGTGCGCTGGATGCATTGGTACAGAACTGCCGTCGATCAGGCTGAAACACCGGCCGACCGCCTGCTCAACCTGTTTACCGTGCTCAAGGCCTGGTTCGCCTCGGAAGGCTTCCGCGGTTGCGCCTTCATCAATACCAGCGGCGAAACCGGCGACCCGCAAGACCCGGTCCGCCTGGTCGCCAAGGAACACAAACAGAAGCTGCTCGACTACGTGCGCGAGCTCTGCACCGAACATGGTGCCAGCGATCCGGAGAACACGGCCAGACAGCTGCTGATCCTGATCGACGGTGCCATTACCGTGGCGCTTGTCATGGGTGATCACAGTGCCGCCGATAATGCGCAATGCATGGCGCGAAAGTTATTGGACCTGTAACACTTTATATAAGCGTAACAATGTGTTTGAACGTTATTTTTATTGGGAGACTTTACATGTCTAACGCTGAAGTTCGTCCGCCATTGCCCCCTTTCACCCGCGAGTCGGCCATCGAAAAAGTTCGCCTGGCCGAAGACGGCTGGAACTCTCGCGACCCGCAACGGGTATCGCTGGCTTATACACTGGACACCCAATGGCGCAACCGCGCCGAGTTCGCCTACAACCGCGAAGAAGCCAAAGGTTTCCTCACCCGCAAATGGGCCAAGGAGCTGGATTACCGCTTGATCAAGGAACTCTGGGCCTTCACCGGCAACCGCATTGCCGTGCGCTATGCCTATGAATGGCACGACGACTCGGGCAATTGGTTCCGTTCCTACGGCAACGAGAATTGGGAGTTTGATGAAAACGGCCTGATGGCTAACCGGTTTGCCTGCATCAACGACCTGCCGATCAAGGAAAGCGAGCGCAAGTTCCACTGGCCACTGGGACGTCGGCCGGATGATCATCCGGGGCTGTCCGACCTCGGCCTGTAAATTCACCCAGATCCAATCTGTAGGAGTGAGCCTGCTCGCGATTGCGGTGTATCAGTCACTGTATATATCGACTGACACTCAGCCATCGCGAGCAAGCTCGCTCCCACAGGGGACGATGGTGTTGCGCAGATCCCATGTGGGAGCAAGCTTGCTCGCGATGGGGCCAGACCAGTCGCCGCAGAAGTCGGATCTAGGTAAGATACCGCCCCTTCCCCGCAGCCCTTTCCTGCACCCCGCCGAATAAGCCGATTCCATGCCTTTCGAACTCAGCGTTGACCTCACCACCCTGGCCATTCTGGCTGTCGTTGCCTTTATAGCCGGCTTCATCGACGCGATTGCCGGGGGTGGCGGCCTGCTCACCACGCCCGCACTGCTCACCGCCGGCCTGCCGCCGCACCTGGTGCTGGGCACCAACAAGTTGAGTTCCACCTTTGGCTCGGCCACCGCCAGTTTTACCTTCTACCGACGCAAGCTGTTCCATCCCCGGCAGTGGGTGCATGCCATCGTCGGCACCCTGATCGGCGCATTGACCGGCGCCATCGTCGCGCATTACTTGCCGGCCGAGTGGCTGAACAAAATGCTCCCGGTGATCGTCTTCGCCTGCGGCGTGTACCTGTTGTTCGGCGGTACACCCAAGGCACCGCTGGACAGCGATGCACCGATCAAGAAAAAGTGGCAGTCGACCCAAGGCTTCAGCCTCGGTTTCTACGACGGTGTGGCCGGTCCCGGCACGGGTGCATTCTGGACCGTCAGCACCCTGCTGATGTACCCCATCGATCTGGTGAAGGCCAGCGGCGTGGCGCGCAGCATGAACTTCGTCAGCAACATTGCGGCGCTGTCGGTGTTCGTGTTTTCCGGGCAGGTGGACTGGATCATCGGCCTGAGCATGGGCGTGTCGGTGATGGCCGGCGCATTCTTCGGCGCTCGCACCGCCATCAGCGGCGGCGCGAAGTTCATCCGTCCGGTGTTCATCACCGTGGTACTGGGCTTGACCGTGCGGTTAGCCTGGCAACACTGGTTCAGCGTGGCCTAAGCGCCGCGCCACGTAGACGTCGATCAGGTACCGGGCAATCGAGCGTGACGCCGGCAACGGCGGCAGCGCGTGGACGTTGAACCACTGGGCGTCTTCGATTTCATCTTCCTGACAGACAATCTCGCCACCGGCGTACTCGGCATGGAAGCCGAGCATCATCGAATGCGGGAACGGCCAGCACTGGCTGCCCAGGTACTGGATGTTCTTGACCTCGATCTGCACCTCCTCGCGAACCTCGCGAATCAGACAGTCCTCAGCCGACTCACCCGGCTCGGCAAACCCGGCCAACGTGCTGTAGACCCCGCTGACAAAACGCGGCGAACGCGCCAGCAGCACTTCATCGCCACGGGTCACCAGCACGATCATGCTCGGCGAAATCCGAGGGTAATAGCGCAAATCACAAGGCTCGCAGTACATCGCCCGTTCACGCGGAACTTGCGTCGCCGCCTGCCCACAATTGCCGCAGAAGCGATGCTCACGGTACCAGGTGCCAATTTGCGCGGCATAGCCGAGCACCTTGTACACCGTGTGATCGCCCTCAAGCATGAACGCCCGCAGGCCTTTCCAGTTGCAACCCGCAACGTCGCTGGCGCTGCGCAGTTCCAGCAGATAGACCGGCTCACCGTCGAGATGGCCGATGCCGTGTTCGGCGAGAATCGGCAAGTCCTGACGCTTGAGCCATTCACGCGGGAACAGCGCGCCATTGTCATCGAACAGGAAGCCTTCCGGGCTGCGGGCCACGGCCCAGCCGCCGGGTTGATCGGTGTCCAGTACTGCAGTGGTCCAGCGTGAAGTCATGTTTAATCAGTCCAGAAATTCGGGTTTCTGTTTGCTCATATGGGCGGCCATGGCCACGCGCAAATCGGTGGATTGCAGCATGGCGGCGTTCCAGGTGGCGACGTATTCGAGGCCGTCGTCGATGCGGTGGTCGCGCATGTAGCTGATCATCTCTTTGGTGCCGGTGACCGCAATCGGCGACTTGCTGGCGATTTCCCGGGCAATGCCCATGACGCCCTCCAGCAGGCTGGCAGTGTCGCTGTAGACGCGATTGACCAGGCCGATGGTGCGCGCTTCTTCGGCGCCAAACGTGCGACCAGTGTAAGCCAGCTCACGTAGCATGCCGTCACCGATGATACGCGGCAAGCGTTGCAAAGTGCCTACATCCGCCGCCATGCCGATATCGATTTCCTTGATCGAGAATTGTGCGTCTTCGGCGGCGTAGCGCATGTCGCAGGCGGCGATCAGATCAATCGCACCACCCAGGCAATAGCCTTGAATCGCTGCCAGCACCGGCTTGCGGCAATGGTCGACGGCATTGAAGGACGCCTGCAGGGCGAGAATCTTGCGGCGCAGCAGGCGTGCATTGCGGCCGACGTCCTTGCCCAGTTCATTGGCCACGCCAGCCAGCATCATCAGGTCGATGCCGGAGGAGAAGTGCTTGCCGGCACCGCTGAGGACTACCACGCGCGCTTCATCGGTGTCGTCGATCCACTGGAAAATCTCGATGATCTCGCTCCAGAACGCGGCGTTCATGGCGTTGATCTTTTCCGGACGGTTGATCTGCACATGGGCGATGTTGTCGGCGAGTTCGACGGTGAACGCGGTGTACTGAGACATGGCAGTGATCCTTTTACCGGGCAAAAAATGAGGTCCGGACTATAACAAGGCATTGGCGGGGGGAGTAAGGCAGTGGTTCGGCCAAAAGCGGGACTCTGCAGGGATTTGTGCTGTCTGGGTGGGCCTGCTCGCGAAGGCCACACCACCGATCTAACTGCCCTTAACCGCGACGAACGCCGCGGTCTCATAAGGCACCGTCACCACATCCCGCCCACGCAACGCCGGCTCCCCGGCAATCAACGCCCGAACCTGCTCATCCACCCTCGCCCGCTGCGCCTGCGGCAACGCCGCAATAAAACTGGTTGAACGCACTCGATTGAAAATCACATCCTCAGGCGCCCCTGTATGGCCATGGCTGAAATGCTGCGCCTGCAACGACCCAAACGCCGGGTGAGGAAACGCCTGGCGCCAGGCACCGGTGTAATAGCGCGGCGTATCGCCTTCCAGCGCATTGACGATCGCATCCAGTTTCGGCACCCAACTCACCCGGGTATCGCGCACGTTCCACACCAACCCCAACCGCCCACCCGGTTTCAGGACCCGGGCAATTTCGGTCAGCGCTTCGGCACTGGCAAACCAGTGGAAGGCCTGGGCGCAGACCACCACGTCCACACACGCATCCGGCAGCGGCAGATCCATGGCAGTGCCGCTCACGGCCAACACCTCGGGATGAGCCAGGGAGAGTTTTTCCAGCATCTGCGGTACGGGCTCAACGGCAATCACCTGCGCCCCGGTCGCCAGCAAGCGGCCGGTGAATTTGCCGGTGCCGGCCCCCAGGTCGATCACGGTGCTGTCCGCGTTCAAGCCCAGCGTACCGGTCAACCAGTCGGCTACGGCCGGCGGATAGTCCGGGCGGCCGCGAACATAGGTGTCGGCGCCGGTCTTGTATCCCGCCGCTGCAGAATGATGAACGTAGTCTTTCATGGCAGTTCTCCGCTGGACAACGAATGCTGTCGAGCATAGCGCCTAGGTTTAAGCTTTCCTTGTAATGATCAGCACAAAGAAATGAATAATTGTTCACGCTGCGGTGTTCTTGTATCAGCACCACGAACGATGGTGGATCAAACCCTGGAGCCTTGCCCATGAACCTGCGTTTTGCTGTTTTCACCGCCCCGCTGCTGCTTGCCGGTTGTCTGACGGCAGCGCTGACCAGTTCCCTGGCCCTGGCCCATGGCGACGAAGATGAGCCCGCCAAACCCAACTGCCCGAAAGGCCAGGTCTTCGATTCCAAATCGCAAAAATGCCTCAGGCAGACCAGCAGTCTGGTGCCGGATGCCGACCGCACCAATTACGCCTATCGTCTGGCCAAGGACGGTCGCTACGAAGAAGCCCTGGCCCTGCTTGATACACTGAAAGATCCGAACACGGCCAAAGCCTTGAACTATCGCGGCTACGCGACGCGTAAACTGGGGCGCACCGACGAAGGCATCGGTTACTACCTGCAATCGGTCAAACTCGACCCGCAGTATGCGCAAGTGCGCGAGTACCTCGGCGAGGCCTATGTGATCAAAGGCCGACTGGACCTCGCGCAAGAACAGTTGCAGCACATCAAATCGATTTGCGGCAGCACGTGCGAGGAATACCAGGACCTGGCCGAAGCGATAAACGATTCATCGAAAACCTGACACTGATTAAACGACGGAGGTCGCTATCGCCAGCGATCATGCAATCAGGGCCGAACTGGGCCAACATCTAGCGCGATTGTGGCGCTATGGCTTGCTGCTGTCCCGGCAACGGCATGTGGCCGAAGACCTGGTGCAGGCGACCTGCGTGCGGGCGCTGGAGCGTGCCGGGCAGTTTGTCCCCGGCACGCGCATGGACCGCTGGCTGTTGAGCATTCTGCATTCGATCTGGCTCAACGAAGTGCGCGCCCGCCGGGTGCGCCAGGGTCAGGGGTTGGTGGACGCCGAAAGCCAGTTATCGTTTGACGGCGAGCACGCGGCGCAAACCCATGTGCGCGCAGCCCAGGTGATCAGGCGTGTCGACGCGCTGCCCGAAGCCCAGCGCGAAACCGTGTACCTGGCGTACGTCGAAGGCTTGTCGTATCGCGAAGTCGCCGAGGTGCTGCAAGTGCCCGTCGGGACGGTCATGAGCCGGCTGGCCGCTGCACGGGTGAAACTGGCCGAATATCCACCGCTGCATGCTGTACCGAACCCTTCCTCGGGAGAACGTCGATGAACGAACGCGCCGCACCGTCGGACGAGCAACTGGTGGCCTACCTCGACGACCAGCTCGATGCCGAGCAACGCGCCCGCATCGACACGGCCATCGCCGAGGATTCGGCGCTCAACCTGCGCCTGCAATGGCTGGCCCGCAGCAGCCTGCCGTTCAAGGACGCGTTTGCCCAATTGTCGCAACAGGCGCCCATCGATCGCTTGCAGTCCATGCTCGACACCTTGCCTTCGCCTGAACGTCCGTCGATGGATCGTCGCTGGTTTCTGGCGGCCGCGGCCGGGTTGGTGGTCACCAGCGTGGTGGCGGATCGCTTGTTCCTCGGCTGGCAATTGAGCCAGGAAAAGAACAACTGGCGCGGGTTGGTGGCGGATTACATGTCGCTCTACGTGCCTGAAACCCTGGAACACTTGCCCAGCGATGAAGCCACCCAACTTGCGCAACTGCGCTCCATCGATACGCGCCTGGGCCTGAGCCTTGCGCCCGCGAAGCTGACCTTGCCGCGCGCTGAGTTCAAGCGTGCGCAAATCCTCGAATACGATGGGGTGCCGATTGCCCAGATCACCTACCTGGACCCTGCGAATGGCCCGATGGCGTTGTGCGTCACGCTCTCCAATAGCGGCAGCCGGCACTTCGCCCGTGAGCGTCGGCACGGCATGAACGTCGTGTATTGGGCGGACATGGAACACGCATGGATGCTGATCGGGCACAACCCGGCGGCGGAACTCGAAGACATGGCCAAGTTATTGCGTACGCGACTCAGCACATAGTTCTATAGCAGCTGTCGAGCCTGCGAGGCTGCGCAGCTGCTACAAAGAACGCGTCAGGGTTGGGTGGGTAACCACAAGCGGAAACGTGCACCGCCTAGCGGGGACGGTTCGACCGTCAGGGTGCCGCCCTGCGCCTCCAGCGCCCGACGGCTGATCGCCAGCCCCAGGCCAAATCCGCCCGTAGCCCGATCCCGACTGCGGTCCAACCGATAAAACGGTTCAAAAATCCGCTCACGCTCGTCATCCGGAATGCCGATCCCGTCGTCATCCACCCAGATCTCACAGCCCTTCGCACACACCTGCACGCCAACCTGAATGCGTTTTTCGCAATAGCGCATGGCGTTGCGTAACAGGTTCTGGATCGCGCGGGCGGTCAGGCGCGGGTCGAGGGTGAAGCGTTCGAGTTGGCCATGAAGCAGCACATCCATCACGATATGCGGCGACTCCAGCTCTTCATCAACGCTGCCCAGAATGCTGTCGATAAACTCGTCCAGCGCGACTTCAACCTGCTCCGGCACTTGCGCCGGGTTTTGCAGGCGGCTGTAGGACAGCAATTCCAGGACCAATTCATCCAGCTCACGGATGTGCGCGACCAACCCTTGCAAGCGCTCGCGACTGGTCACGGGCAGGTCATCGGACAGCGCCAGCGCCAGGCCAAAATCCAGGCGGGTCAGCGGTGTGCGCAGTTCGTGGGATACAGCGTTGAGCAAGTCGCGCTGCTGGTTCAGCAGGTTTTCGATGTCGCCGGCCATGGTGTCGAAGACATTGGCCAGGCTGCCAATGTTGGAATGCCGGGAAATCCGTGTGCGTTCGCTCAGATGGCCTTTGCCGAAACGCTCGGCGGTGCCTTTGAGGCGTTCCAGATCACGCCAGTGCGGGCGCAGCCACAGCAGCAGGCAAGCGAGCATGGTCGCCCCGATCAGGACGTTGATGCTCCAGTACAACAGGCTGACGTCCATCGGGTCCGGCGGCACGATCATTTGCACCACCGTTTGCTCGTTCAACGGCGCCACGGCGAGCGTGCGCCAGCCCCAGTCGCCGATGCGCACCACGTTCTCGCCGCTTTGCAGGCGTTCGCGCTCGTACAAGGTGAAATCCGGGTCGTCATTGCGCGTCAACGCGATGTGCAGCGGGGCGAAATCCTTGTCCATCTCGACCGCCAACGCCGGCCATTGCACTTCAGGCACGGCGTGAAACTGTTTGACGATGAGGGTTTGCAAGCCGCGCGAATAGTCGAGGTTGTAGGTGACAAAGCGTTCATGGAAGACCTTGATCACCAGGTCCGGCACCAGGTAAATCGCCGCGCTGAACGAGACGATGGTCACCAGATACAGGCGAAACAGAATCCTGAACATCGTCTCAGCATTCCCACTCGGAACGACTGAACAGGTAGCCCTTGCCCCACACCGTCTTGATCTTGCGCGCTTCACCGGCGTGGTCGTCAAACTTGCGCCGCAACTTGGAAATCGCCACGTCCACCGAACGGTCGGTGCCGTTGAATTCGATGCCGCGCAGGCGTTGCAGGATCTGGTCGCGACTCAGCACTTCGCCGGCATGACGGGCCAGCACCACCAGCAGGTTGTATTCGCCGCTGGACAGCTCGACCAATTGCTCACGCCAGGTCACCGTGCGCTCCGACAGGTCGATGCACAGGTTGCCCATAAGGATGCGGTCGTTGGCGGTTTGCGGCTCGCCAAGGCTGCTGCGGCGCAACAGCGTGCGCACGCGGGCCAGCAGGACGCGGGGCTCGCAGGGCTTGGTGACGTAATCGTCGGCGCCCATTTCCAGGCCCAGGACTTGATCGTGGCTGTCGTCGCGGGCGGTGAGCATCAGGATCGGCAGCGTCGCCGAATCCGCCCGCAGCAAGCGGCACACTTGCAGGCCGTCGAGGCCCGGCAGCATCAGGTCGAGGATCACCAGGTCCGGCGGATTGACCCGCGCACGCTCCCGCACATGATCGCCACGGCTGATCACGCTGACCGAATAGCCGTTGCGTTCCAGGTAGCTGGCGATCAGTTCGGAGAGCGCGGTGTCGTCTTCGACCAAGAGGATGTTGGGCATGGGGTGTTCCAGAAAGTGCTGTGGCGACGGGTCGGGCGCTATCGCGAGCAAGCTCGCTCCCACAGTTGATTGGGGATGTTCACAACATCTGTGTCTACACCAAATCCCTGTGGGAGCGGGCTTGCCCGCGATGGCGGCTTGACCGTCGCAAAAAATATCAAGTCGCCAAGGATATACGCCCTCACCCCCGCTTGAGTAAAACCCTTACACAATTTCACACAGCACCAACAAAGCTTCACCGCTACCCTCGTCCGCTCCCCGTAGGATGCGGGTGGTCATTATTGGGGTAATTCCATGTCAAAGAATCTGTTCGCCACGCTCGGCCTGCTTGCATTGGCGCTGACGCTGAGCGCCTGTGACAAGTCCTCCACCGCCGAAGAACAGGCGCCGCTGGCTACCGTGCGTATCGAAACCATCGAAGCCCGCCCCCTGTCGATCACCAGCGAATTGAGCGGGCGGATTGCTGCGCCGAGGATTGCCGAAGTCCGGGCCCGTGTCGCCGGCGTCGTGTTGCAACGCACCTTCAACGAAGGCAGCGATGTGAAGAAAGGCGACGTGCTGTTCCGTATCGATCCGGCGCCCTTCAAGGCTGACCTGGACAGCGCCGAAGCGGCGTTACGCAAGGCCGAGGCCAATGCGTTCCAGGCCCGGCTGCAAGAGCAGCGTTATGCCCAACTGATCGAAGGAAACGCCATCAGCGGCCAGGATTACGACAACGCCCGCGCCAACGTCCGGCAAACCGCCGCCGACGTCGCCGCCAACAAAGCCGCCGTGGAACGGGCGAAGCTCAACCTCGGTTATGCCACCGTCACCGCGCCGATTTCCGGTCGCGTCGGCCGTGCGCTGGTGACCGAAGGTGCACTGGTCGGGCAAAACGAAACCACGCCACTGGCGCTGATTCAGCAGCTCAACCCGATCCATGCCGATCTGACCCAGTCCACCCGCGAACTCAATGACTTGCGCCGCGCCTTTCGCTCCGGCCAGTTGCAGCAAGTCGGCCAGGGCCAGGCCAAAGCCACGTTGATCCAGGACGATGGCAGCCTCTACCCGCTGCCGGGCAAGCTGTTGTTCACCGACATCACCGTCGACCCGAGCACTGGCCAGATCATCCTGCGCAGCGAATTCCCCAACCCGGACCTCGACTTGCTGCCCGGCAGTTTCGTGCGGGTGCGCCTGGAACAAGCGGTGAATCAGCAAGGCATCAGCGTGCCGCAACGGGCGATCCAGCGTGACAGCGCCGGCATTGCCCACGTGTTGCTGCTGGACCCCGAGCAGCGCGTCGGCCTGCAACCGGTTGAACTGGGCGCGGTTCAGGACGATCGCTGGATCGTCACCGGCGGCCTCAAACCCGGCGACCGCATCGTCACCGAAGGCCTGCAACACGCACGCCCCGGTGAACACGTGCAGATCGACAGTTCCCCTCTTCCACTTGCCCAGGTTTCCGGGCAGTAAGCAGGACGCTTTTTATGCCGCAGTTCTTTATTGATCGCCCGGTGTTTGCCTGGGTGGTTGCCTTGTTCATCCTGCTGGCCGGCGCATTGGCCATTCCGCAGTTGCCCGTGGCGCAGTACCCGGATGTCGCCCCGCCGCAAATTGAAATTTATGCCCAGTACCCGGGCGCTTCGGCGCAGACCGTGGACGAAAGCGTGGTCAGCCTGATCGAGGAAGAACTCAACGGCGCCGATCATTTGCTGTACTTCGAGTCGCAAAGCAGCCTCGGCAGCGCCACGATCAAGGCCACCTTCCAACCGGGTACAGACCCGGAAATGGCCCAGGTCGACGTGCAAAACCGCCTCAAGGTCGTGGAGTCGCGGCTGCCGCAAGCGGTCAATCAGCAAGGCCTGCAAGTCGAGAAAGTCTCCGCCGGTTTCCTGTTGCTGGTCACCCTCACCTCCAGCGACGGCAAACTCGACGACGTGGCGCTCAGCGATTACCTGGCGCGCAACGTGATGAACGAGATCAAGCGCCTGGACGGCGTCGGCAAGGCGCAGTTGTATGGTGCAGAACGGGCGATGCGCATCTGGATCGACCCGCAGAAGCTGATTGGTTTCAACCTGACCCCGGCCGACGTCAATGCCGCCATCGTCGCGCAGAACGCCCAGGTGTCCGCCGGCAGCATCGGTGATTTGCCGACTCGTACTACACAGGAAATCACCGCGACGATTCTGGTGAAGGGCCAGTTGTCGACGCCGGAAGAATTCGCCGACATCGTGCTCAAGGCCAACCCCGACGGTTCCACCGTGCGCATTGGCGATGTCGCGCGGGTCGAGATCGGCAGCCAGGAATACAACTTCTCCACCCGCTTGAACGGCAAGCCGTCGACCGCCGTCAGCGTGCAACTGGCGCCCGGCGCCAATGCCTTGAGCACCGCCACGTTAGTCCGCGCGAAGATGGATGAACTGTCGCGCTACTTCCCGGCCGGCGTGGAATACAAAATCCCCTACGACACCTCGCCGTTTGTCAAAGTCTCGATCACCAAAGTGGTTTACACCCTGGGCGAGGCAATGCTGCTGGTGTTTGCGGTGATGTTCCTGTTCTTGCAAAACATCCGTTACACGCTGATCCCGACGCTGGTAGTGCCGGTCGCGTTGATGGGTACGTTTGCGACCATGTTGGCGCTGGGCTTTTCGATCAACGTGCTGACCATGTTCGGCATGGTGTTGGCCATCGGCATTCTGGTGGACGACGCCATCGTGGTGGTGGAGAACGTGGAGCGGATCATGGCCACCGAAGGCCTGTCGCCCAAGGAAGCGACGCGCAAGGCAATGACGCAGATCACCGGGGCAATCATCGGCATTACCCTGGTGCTGGTGGCGGTGTTCATCCCGATGGCGTTCATGCAGGGTTCGGTCGGGGTCATTTACCAGCAGTTTTCATTGTCGATGGCCACGTCGATCCTGTTCTCGGCATTCCTCGCACTGACCTTGACCCCGGCGCTGTGCGCGACGTTGCTCAAACCGATTGCCAAGGGTGAACATCACGAAAAAACCGGGTTCTTCGGCTGGTTCAACCGTGGCTTCGAACGCTTGACCGATCGCTATCAAGGCTGGGTTGCCTATGCGTTGAAACGCACCGGCCGATACCTGCTGATCTATGGCGTGCTGCTGATCGGTCTGGGCGTATGTTTCAGTCGTCTGCCCTCCTCGTTCCTGCCGGTCGAGGATCAGGGGTACACCATCACCGACATTCAGTTGCCACCGGGCGCGAGCAAGAACCGCACGGTGCAGGTGGTTGAGCAGATTGAAGCGCACAACGCCACCGAACCGGGAATTGGCGACAGCACGATCATTCTCGGTTTCAGTTTTTCCGGCAGCGGGCAGAACGCCGCGCTGGCGTTTTCCACGCTCAAGGATTGGTCTGAACGCGGCAGTGACGATTCGGCGAGTTCGATTGCCGACCGGGCCAACGTCACGTTGAGTCAGATCAAGGACGCCGTGGTGTTCTCGGTTCTGCCGCCACCGGTTGACGGCCTCGGCACCTCCAGCGGTTTCGAGTTCCGTTTGCAGGACCGTGCTGGCCTCGGCCATGCCACGCTGATGCAGGCGCGCAGCGAACTGCTCGCAGCGGCCGAGAAGAGCCCGATCCTGATGAACGTGCGTGAAAGTGCCTTGGCCGAAGCACCGCAAGTGCAACTGGAGGTCGACCGCAAGCAAGCCAACGCGCTGGGCGTTTCTTTTGCCGACATCGGCAATGTGCTGTCCACCGCTGTCGGCTCGGCCTACATCAACGACTTCCCCAATCAGGGCCGGATGCAACGAGTCGTCGTGCAGGCTGAAGGCGATCAGCGCAGTCAGGTGGCTGATCTGCTGAAGATGCACGTACGCAATACCCACGGAAAAATGGTGCCGTTGTCGGCCTTCGTCCAGGCCAAATGGACCCAGGGCCCGGCGCAACTGACCCGTTATAACGGCTACCCGGCGATAGCCATTTCCGGTGAACCGTCGCCGGGTCACAGCACCGGTGAAGCCATGGCGGAAATCGAGCGGTTGGTCGCACAAGGGCCCGCGGGACTGGGTCAGGAATGGACCGGATTGTCGTTGCAAGAGCGATTATCCGGCAGTCAGGCACCGATTCTGCTCGGCCTGTCGCTGCTGATCGTGTTCCTGTGCCTGGCCGCACTGTACGAGAGCTGGTCCATTCCGACCTCGGTGCTGCTGGTGGTGCCGCTCGGCGTGCTTGGCGCGGTATTGGCCGTGACCTCTCGCGGAATGCCCAACGACGTGTTCTTCAAGGTCGGACTGATCACCATCATCGGGCTGTCGGCTAAAAACGCGATCCTGATCATCGAGTTCGCCAAGAGCCTCTATGACGAAGGGCATGACCTGATCGATGCCACGCTGCAAGCCGCACGGTTGCGGTTGCGACCGATTGTCATGACGTCGCTGGCATTCATTCTGGGCGTGGTGCCTTTGGCAATTGCCACGGGCGCGAGCTCGGCGAGCCAGCAGGCGATAGGCACCGGCGTGATTGGCGGGATGATCACGGCAACGCTGGCGGTGGTGTTTGTCCCGGTGTTTTTCGTGGTGGTGATGAAGTGGGTCAGACGATTTAACAAAAACCACTGAACCACTTCATTCTATAAACCCTGTTTTTTAAGCCAACTATCCCCCGTGAACTGTCAAATCTGACAGTTCACGGGGTTCGCATTCCTCTTTACGCTGGGTTCAACACTCGACAACGTCGTCGAGCACGCAATGAACCCCAGCGAAGGAATGCCCAGATGAAAAAATCAGCCCGCCCTACACCAAACGCCACTATCGGAACGTGCACCGCAGATCTTGGCGAGCGCGGAAAGTTTGTGGGCGACGAAAAAAAAATGAAGTTATACAAAGATCCCGGTGAAGGTCGCTGGTATGCAATGGCCACTCATAACGTCGAGAAAGATAAACCGCACTATTACGATCTCGCCTTCGTCATTCCTGATGAGGGTAATGTGGCGGACAAGGTTTACGAAATTGATGACGACTTCCACAACCTGAAGACCGTCAAAGCCACCTTTTGGGAGCGCAATGGACCAGGCGCCGAAGCGTTTATAGCCAAGTCGGGGCGTTTGACCTTCACCATCAACGAAAGCACTGGGAATGCCACCGCTACCTTCGAGTTTCAGACAGACAAACAAGTCACTGTGACCGAAGGGAAGTTCGACCTGGAAGGCTTTGATCCAAGCCTGATGGTGTCGACGGAGCACAAAGCCTTCGAGAGTTTCACCGCTGACATTCAAGACGGCGAGTTCCCGAAAAATTACAGTGCTGTTGAATTTTCCCTCACCCGGCAAGAGGGTAACGAAATCAACTTTCCACTGGCGCATTGGTTGGGCTGGTCCAAACAACCCGGCACGCCGAATGCCGTCATTTCCCTGTTCGTCGCCACTACGCTTGATGCCAACAAGGAATACACCCTCAGTCGCAACAGCAATGAAGTTCGGGCGATGTACATCGATTTTGATGCCTCCGGGATACGGAGTTACCTCTCCATAGGCGGGACGCTCAAGCTCGACTCCATCCCACTCGAGGATTCATCCTTGTGTGTCTTGAAGGGTTCTATCGAATTCGAAGCCGAACGCTCGGACGGGTCAAAAACCATCAGCGTGAAAAAAGGGCTGTTCCATTTCGACGGCACAAAGCATCCGGCCTGAGCATTTTGATAAAAGGCAAAAGCTCCGCACTTGCCGCATCACTCACGGCAGGGCTATGGTGCTGCAAAGCCCCTGACCGTGAGTCTTCATGCCCTTCCTCGCGCGCACCCACCCTCGCCTGTCCGCCGCCGCTACCCTGGGTGTCGCGGCAGGCATTCTGGCTCCGGTCGATTCGATCATCAGCAAAATCCTTATAGGCTGGAATGTCGGGGTGTGGACTTACCTGATCCTGATGCTCTGGCTCGCCGCCCGCGCCAAAGCGCCGGATGTAAAGCGTATTGCCGAGATTGAAGACGAAAATGCCGGCCTGGTGTTGTTCGTGGTGAGCATCGCCGCGCTTGCCAGCCTCGCGACCATCACCTTCGAACTGGCTGGCAGCAAGGAGCTGGAAACCACCCGCAAGCTCCTGCATTACGGCTTCACCGCACTGACGATCATCGGTTCATGGCTGTTGATCGGGGTGATTTTCAGCGTGCATTACGCTCGCCTGTTCTACACCTGGGACGGCAAGGACCTGGCGCTGCGTTTCGCCGAAGGACTGGAAACCCCCAATTACTGGGACTTCCTGTACTTCTCTTTCACCATTGGCGTGGCGGTGCAAACCTCGGATGTCGGTGTGGCGACACGGGGTATTCGCAAAATCGTGCTGGCGCAATCGTTGATCAGTTTTCTGTTCAACACGGCGATTCTGGGGTTTTCGATCAATATTGCGGCGGGGTTGTTTGGCTGATGGCTGCACAAACGTTCTAGTCATTGTTCCCTGCGTGGGTGTCAAATAAGTCGGCAATCCGTTTCGCAGGTGCAGCATGACCCATCACAACTGGATCGACCTGGCTCAAGACGCCGACACCGGCATCGAAACCCTGCGCGCCCATTTCGAGGGCCACGCTTACGATCCGCACTGGCATGACAGCTATCTGGTGGGCATGACCGAGCAAGGTGTCCAGCAGTTCAATTGTCGGCGCACCCGCCACCAAAGCACGCCGGGCAAGGTATTCCTGCTGGAACCGGGGGACATTCATGACGGTGAGGCGCCGACGGAGGATGGTTTCACCTACCGCATGTTGTACCTCGACCCACTGTGGTTGCAGCAGGAACTGGGCGCCGTTTTCGAACATGCCCCCGACCATAGCCAATTGAGTTTTGCCACCACCCTGGCCAGCGACACCCGACTGGCTCAGGCCACCAGTCTGGCCTTTCAGACACTGCATGGAGGCGAACTGAAGATCGTGCGCCAGGCCGCCCTCGACGGTTTACTCGGACGCCTGACCAGCCACCTGCGCTGGCGCGCGCGTTATGCCGAAGACCCGCGCCTGCCGCTGGTCGCGCAAAAAGCCCGGGAGTACTTGCACGCCAATGCTCAATACGACATCGGCCTCGACCAGGTGGCCGCAGCAACCGGTGTAGACCGATACCGCCTGACCCGCGCCTTCAAGGCAGCCTACGGCCTGGCGCCCCATGCCTATCTGGTGCAATTGCGCCTGGCCACTGCCCGACGCCTGTTGGCCCGTGGCGCACAGCCGGCGACGGTGGCGATGGAACTGGGTTTTGCCGACCAGAGCCATCTGGGGCGCTGGTTCGTTCGGGCGTATGGTTTGACGCCGGCCATGTACCGCAAGCGTTGCTCAAATCTTCCAGACGCTTGAAACGTACTTTGTGAGGATCAGCTTCTGAAATCATTCACGGAGCCCATTCTCATGCCGTCCACTTTCCTTACGATGTTGCCCTTTGTGCTGTTCGCTTTTGTCGCCTCCATTACGCCGGGGCCGACCAACATTCTGGTCATGAGCAACAGCGCTCGTTATGGTTTCAAAGCCGCATTGCCCATTGTCTTCGGCGCTTGCACGAGCGCCGGCTTGATCGTGTTGGCGGTTGGCAACGGCATTGGTGAAACGTTGGATAAGCTGCCGCTCATTGAATTTTTTATGAAGTGGACGGGAGTGCTCTGGCTCAGCTATCTGGCCTGGCAGATTTACCGCTCGCCGGCCACGCTCCCCCACACAGAGCACGCCGCACCGCACAAAGTCGGACTTTGGGCCGGTGCCAGCCTGCAACTGGTCAATCCTAAGACCTGGATGATGGCGTTGGCCGTCGTCAGCGTGTTTGCAGGCTCCGGGGAAGATCGCCAGGTACGAACGCTTTGTCTGTCGATGATCTTTTTTCTGGTTGCGTTGCCGTGCATGGGATCCTGGGCCCTGCTGGGCGCGGGGTCAGCCAAATGGATACGTTCGTCCAGCGCCATGAGACGCTTCAATCAATTCATGGCGTTTTTGCTGTTGGGATCGGCCTGGCTGAGTGTGCTGGCGTAACGTGAACCGGACAGAAAAAAATGCCCCGACCGAGGTCGAGGCATTTTTTCGCTGATTGATCATCAGAAGAAATAGCTCACTCTCAAGCTACTGCTCCAGTCCTGATTGACCGTCGTCCCTTGACTGCCGCCCACCTGACCGGACACCTGCCAGTTGCGTTGCGCCGGCGTCCACTTGAGCCCGGCACCATACTCGAAAGAGCTACTGGCCCGGTCATCATCAAAGCTGTCGTCGTTGATCTTGATTTCGTTGGTTTTCACAAACTCATGGTTGAGCGCCGTGGACAGACTCGGCTCCAACGTGCTGCCGTTATCGAGCGCAATGACGCGGCCGCCACGAATACCCACTTTGCCCTGCAACGAACGCATGGTATCGGCGCTGACTTCGAGGCCATTGTCGAGCTTGTAGTTATCGCTTTGAGTGACGCCTGTCGAGACCTGGAATTGAGGCTCGATGAAGTAGCCATTTTTTAGGTGGATATGTTTGCCCACGGCCACCGAACCGCTTGCGCCCAAGGCCTTGTAGTCGCCCTTGGCCCGGGAGCCATCACTCATGGTCACTTTGGCTTTGTTATCGAACTGGTTGATTTTGGCCATGACATTGACGAACACACCACTTTCAACATCGAAGGTACTGCCGTAAACCCCGGCATTCAGGCTGTCGACAATGGCACTGGAACCGTACTTCAGGTCGATGTTGGTACGGCTCGCTCCGACGAACCCGCCCAGCACCCAAGAGCGTCCGCCCAATTCGACGACCGTATCGGCACCACCGGTGATACCGGTCTGGTTCTGGGTGTATCCATCGCCATAGGCGTTGTCGACATTGTACTGGTTGCCATAAGTGCGGACCCAAACGCTGTTGCTCAGGTTCACCGCGCCGTCATCCATCGCACGCATTGAGGCGTCGGGGCGGATGCTGAGACTACGATCGCCCACCTGGTCGTTGAGCATGGCCGCTTCGGCGTTCAACACGCTGCGCGCACTGCCGGCCAGAGCCAACGCGGTATTGCTTGAAGTACTGACCGTTTCCTTGTCGGGATTGAGGTACAAACCCTCACCTTCCTTCTCCAACCGATACACAAAAGTGCCTGCATCGACGGTGGAGCGATTGGCCAGCGAAAAGTGCGCGTTGCCGGCCGCGATGTTACCCACCTTCACCGGCTCGGCCGTGACCGGCGTAGTGCCGGTCGCAGCGATTTGCAGTTTAAAATCCCCGTTTGCGTTTTGGGCGTCAAGGAAATCGGTGGCGCCGTTGCCGAGGTCGGTGCCCATCACGATCATGCCCTTACCCGAAAGATTAACCACGTTCAGTTGCTGGAACTGCTCGTTGGTCCCCATGCGAACGACACCATCATTCAAGGCAAGATTTTCCAAGGCGCTGTCGCCAGTCATCACCCACTGCGCGGCGTTATTGATATTCACATTACGGGAATTGTTGATCTGACCGGTCAACACCGAACCGTTGTCCAGAAGCACGTTGCCATTGGTGCCGGTTACGACATTACCCGTCATGTTGCTGCCATTGTTCAGCGTCAGGCTGGAAACATTGTCGACATTGCCCTTGAGCGTAGAAAGGTTATCCAGCAGTACGTTGCCATTGGTATCGGTGAGCACGTCACCGGTCATGCTGCTGCCGTTGTTCAGCGCAAGGCTGACGACATTGTCGACGTTGCCGTTGATGACGGAGCCATTGTTCAGGCCGACCGTGGCAGCCGTTCCGGCAACCGCCTGCACATTACCGTTCAACGTGCTGCGGGAATCGAGGCTGACCCGCGTAACGTTCTGCAGATTGCCATCAATAGAGGCTGCGTTTTGCATCAACAGTGCGACGGTGCTGCCGGTATCGGCAATGACATTACCGCTTAATGCACTGGCGTCGACGGTGAGGTTGGCCGTGGAGCGATTGGTCGCCAGGAGCGCCGTGCCATTGCCGCCGATCAGTTCCGTGCCGTTGAGAACATTGATGGTTGCGACCGATCCCGCAGCACCGGACGAGCCCAGCACGATTGCTGAACCTGTTCCTCCTGTCACGCGGCTACCATTGAGCGTCACATCGCTCGCGTTGACGCCGGTCGTGTCGGTAATGATTTGCAGGCCATCTTGCTCACCGGAAATAACGCTCCCAGTCGCCGATAGCGTTGCGCCGCCCAACTGCACGCCGTAACTGGTTGCTCCGGTGCCGCGAAGGGTCGAGTTTTCAACAGTCAATACCGCGAAACCCACCGCGTTTGCACCTCCCAAAGCGCCGGTGATCGTACTGCCCCCCTTGACCGTGGCACTAGAAGATACCGGCGTGTTGATATTGCGCCCCAACAGCACACCAAAACTATTCCCGCTGGTGATGTTCGTGTTGTCAATTGTGGCAGTACTGTCGATCAGCTGAACCGCTCCCCTGCCGGTCGTACTATTGACGTTGGCTCCAGAGATGTTCAGCACCGAAGTATCCGCACTGATGCGCTGGCTTTGGCCACCGTTAAAAACGACGGTGGCTTTTTGTGAATCAATAGACAAGGTAGTTGCGTTATTGATCGTCAATGTTCCCCCTTGAGATACCCCCCAACTTTCCGGCGCGGGTGGATTAGTCACTACTGCGCTTTCGCCTGGCAACAGTGTTCTGCTGTAGGCGTCGGGAGTGGAAACGAGAACAGTCGCAACTGCGGTCGTAATCAATGTTCTTTTAAAAAAAACCGGATATTTAAAACACGAAAAAAAATACATGAAGGACTCCTCAAACCTGCACAATCACACAAGATTTTTCTGGCAGAATAAAAGTCCCACCAGAAGCGCCAGGCAGCCTAAAGATAAAAATTAAATTCTGATGTAGGAAAAATCCTTGTTCATTGGAAAATGATCCTCCAATGGCGTGCCCTTCATCAGATCCTGCCTCCGCTCAATGGAAAAGCATCGCAAGGAAGAAATTCAAACCTCCCTTGCGATGTTAAAAAACCATTTGATTAATTAAGGGGCTGGAGCGGCCGGCGCCGCCGTTTGGTCGCAATAATTGAAACTATTGCTGATGGTATCCAGCGGTTTGAAAACGGGTACAGATGTTTGCTGCCCATTAATCTCGGTTGTATACCAATATTTCCCGAAGGCAATCGCTCCGCGTACCGGTTGTGCTGCTTTGAAAACTGCGGGGCTGCCCACCGGTGCCACATCAGGCACATCGGCGGCCTTAATGACATAATCTTGCGAAGCCTCCGTACCTGGAATCAACTGAGTACCCGCCAGATCGCGATAGGCCGCGAAATGGGCTGTAATGGTTTTACCTGGTGGCAGGAGCGGACTCTTTGCAATAAGCAAACCCAGTTTGTATGCGCTTGTAGGGCTGGTCATCCCGAAGCACTCGATGAAATCACGATTTGCAGGGTTGCGGATAGCGATCGTAGGCGAAGGCAAAGGAATTGGAACGCCACTGACTGTCACCGGTTGCGGCAGGGATTTCATGACGTTCTTGTCAGAACCTGACTTCTGAATCGTCCAGTAAGCCGATACTTCTGGAGTAGGAAGTCCGGAAATGATGTTTGCCGGAACGTCAACTACAAACCCATTTTCGTCTGTAAATGAAACATATTCGGCAATCTTCAGATCATTGATATAGCACGTGGCCGTCTGTTCCGGGGTGATATCTGGATCACTGAGCGCAAATACGACTGTGAATTTACCAGCCTTGTCGCGATCGCCAGGCAGCAAACTATTCGGCGTACCAGAGGCACCAGTGACAACGGGTAGTTGCATAGCCCGGTTTGTCAAATCCGGAAGATCTGGATTCGTTGGACCCGCGTAGTCAAACGCCAACATAAAGGTTGCTTCTGGCGACTCAACGTTGGGGGTCATCCCGGTCCGGGTGATTACAGACATGATCGTGACAGCTTTTGGCTCGTCGGCATCAGCAAATAGTTTTGCAAGGTCTGCATAAGTAAGCGCGAAACTCAGATTCGCACCAGCCCATGGTTGTGGAGCCGTTTCTACAAAGTTGGTCGCGTCAGCCGCATCCTCTAAAATCAAAAAGATTTCGTCGCCCGTTTCCGCATGTTGGATAAACGCGTTTTCGACAATCGCAAAAATCCCACTGGCAATATCGTCCAGAAAAAGCGGAGTGTTGTAGTTTGGATCGGTTTTTGGCACCAAAGGTGCTTTTGTCAGCAACGGTCTTTGCGCAAGAGCCAATGTCAGAAAGGCGGTCGACACTGACTCCAGACTTTGGTTGCCGGGAAG
This sequence comes from Pseudomonas sp. URMO17WK12:I12, assembly GCF_000514395.1. Lineage (NCBI taxonomy): Bacteria > Pseudomonadati > Pseudomonadota > Gammaproteobacteria > Pseudomonadales > Pseudomonadaceae > Pseudomonas > Pseudomonas sp. URMO17WK12:I12. The sequence goes on along the minus strand of NZ_AZVV01000007.1, from coordinate 46,967 downwards.
GTCTTTCCAGTCATACACGATATTGACACGCCCGTTCGGGAGTTGACTCAACATCGTATTTGGAAATGAGATAGCACCACTTGCAGGGACTTGATCGTCCCAGACCAAAACCCTCTGAGTGCCGGACACGAGCCAGATGCGCAGATGATCGTCCAGTCGCCGAAGGGGATAACCAACGTTCATTGTAATGTTCAAGTTGGCGTTCGCGGGCAGTGCCCTCCAGGCCTCATTGATAGTGACTTGCGAATCCGTAGGTTTATTGACAAAGACAGGAGCTGGCGTTGGCCTTACTTCTCGTCTTGGGTTTTTCGTATTGAATGGCGCAGTCTGGTCGATTACAAATTTCAGGGTATTGGAAGGTTCCTCGTTACCACCACCTCCCTTATAAAGTTTAATCATCACCTCATAGGTAGTAGGTGTTGCCGGCGTAGGTTGCTCCGGAAACAAGCTAGCGGGTATTTTAAATGGAATGATACGTTCAGGCCTGTCAGCAATTGGCCCTAGGGAAAATGTTTGATCGTGGGCGACTAAAGTCCCACCTTCTACTCCTAAGTAAAGATCAAAATCATCTCCGTCGAGCTCACTAAGGGTGCGAATAAAATTTAAGGTAATTTCCCCGCTATCCAGAACACTTTTCGCGATAAAGCCCTCAGCCAGCGTGTCTATTGTAATAGCCGAGAAAGGTCCAGCATCACTAACACCAACGGATTCAGCTCTTTGCTTTTTAGGTACAGATTGCAGTGTCATCTTTGCTTCTCCTTGTGCATTAAGGCCAGTAGGGCCACTTTCGCCGGGTGTTACTCTGTCTATTCTCACCAAACCTTTTCGTGACTCACCGATCAGCCGCCCAGCTCTAAGCAACTGCCAATAGACGAGGGCCGAGTCGTTATCAATAAGAGGTTTTATATGAGGATCAAATGGAATGCCTTGCTCATATCCTTTATCAATGTCCTGCTGTTGCAATTTTTTATCAAAAGCGCCATATGTATTGGATACAGGCGGACCACTTCCATTCAAACTTAAGTAACCTTGCCAGTGCACTTTGGCAATATCGTCAGGTACTGCAATGCCCGTTGAGGCAGGTATCGCAACGGTTGCGCCGGATGTCAGTGGTGGAGCCGTATTGTTATTCAGATATCCCCAAACCGTGGCATGGGGAAATGTCAGTTCCGCCAGAACGAGAGGTACAGTGTGATCAATCGTCAACTTTCTTTCTGGCGAAGGGTCGGGGATACCGCCTGAACCTTTCCAGACTTTATAAGATAAAAATTCGATGCCATCGATTGCCAAATGCTGCGGTGTCAGTGCGAAATATAAAAAGGCAGGTTGTGGCGGGCTGAAAAATTCAGTGTAAAGCCTTTGCTCAACTCCGCCTCGACGTGTCATGACCCAAAGTTCATCGTTATTCAGAGGGTTGACCCAATAAGGAATAGCAATACGAGTACCATTACGCAGAATATCGAGGGGGACATATCCCTCGATATCGCTATCGTCGATACCCTCGACTGAAAGTGGCGCCGCCAATATTCCTGCGTCTGACTCCGAAGACTTCTTTGCCGTCATCGCATTTACCTGTTTGATGGTAGAAGCACTGCGCGTAACTTCTCAGTCGCTCATGGAAGAATTAAGCGCTAAGCCATCGCACTTGCCTACTGTCATAACTGACAGGTAAATCGACCATTCGTCTGGAAACTAGCCGTGGTACAGGTCCGTCGGCGATGAACTCGACTTGACGAAGAGGCAGGGATTAGTGTTCCCTGAAACCGGTTTCACTGCGATAAAAAAGCCAATCCAACAACAAAAAGCTACCGCCATGAACGATTTCTCCGCCGCCCAGCGTAACCGCGTCACCATGCTCGACGTTGCCGAACACGCTGGCGTGTCCAAGGCCAGCGTCTCGCGTTTCATTGGCGACGACCGCGCCCTGCTCTCCGATGCCACGGCCTTGCGCATCGAGCAGGCAATTGCCCAACTCGGCTACCGCCCCAACCAGATGGCCCGTGGTCTGAAACGCGGACGCACTCGCCTGATTGGCATGCTGGTGGCCGATATCCGCAACCCTTATTCAATTGCCGTGATGCACGGGGTGGAAACCGCCTGCCGTCAGCACGGCTACAGCCTGGTGGTGTGCAACACCGATCGCGATGACGAGCAGGAACGTCAGCACCTGGCGTTGCTGCGCTCCTACAACATCGAAGGCTTGATCGTGAACACCCTGGGCCATCACCGCGACGAACTGCGCGAGTTGCATCGGGAGATGCCGATGGTGCTGGTGGATCGCAAGGTTGAGCAGCTTGAGAGTGACCTGGTCGGGCTGGATAACCCGGCGGCCGTGGAGATGGCCCTCGCCCACTTGCAGGAACGCGGTTATCGCGATGTGTTGATGGTGACCGAGCCGTTTGACGGCACCAGTTCCCGGATCGAGCGGGTCAGCAGTTTCAAGATGCAGATTGAGCAACGTCCGGCGCTGAATGGTGCAGTGGTCGAAACCGGTAGCGAGTTGACCGCCCACGTTAAGACCTTCTTGAACACTCCCGGCTCCGGCCCGAAAGCGCTGTTTTGCGCCAATGGCATTGCCGCGTTGGCCAGTACGCATTCGTTGCGTGAGTTGCAGTGCAATTTGTTTGCGGATGTAGGGTTGATCGCGCTGGATGACCTGGATTGGTATCCGTTGGTGGGCAGCGGGATTACCGCCCTCGCCCAGCCGACGGCCGAGATTGGCGCGAGCGCGTTTGAGTGTCTGCTCAAACGGTTGCGTGGGGATGCCGGAGCGGCGCGGACACTGGATTTTTCTGCGCAGCTGGTTGTTCGGGGATCAACCCTTGGGAATCTTTGGTGAACGTTATGGCCCCTTCGCGAGCAGGCTCGCTCCCACAGTTGAACGCATTCCAATGTGGGAGCGAGCCTGCTCGCGAAGAGGCCCCGAAAAACACCGCCCTATTCAGCCATGCATTTTTTTTGAACAAAAATGAAACCGGTTTCAGAGGTATAAAAACAATGAACACACCCCCCGTTTCCATCAGCCTGTCCAGCTACGGCGCAGACCTTGTGCGCCAACGTGGCCAAGGCAGTTTTATCGATGTGCTGGCCGCCGCCGGCGCTACGCGCATTGAATGGCGCGAAGAGCTGCTGACCGATGAAAACCCGCTGCAACTGGCCGACAACAGCCACGCCCAGGGTCTGGAAAGCATCTACTCATCGCCCATGGAGCTGTGGCTGGCCGGTCAGTCAAAACCCAATCCTGAGCTGACCGCGACCCTGCAGCGTGCCCAAGCGTTCGGCGCCAAATGGCTGAAAGTTTCCCTGGGTTACTTCACCGACAACAATGATCTTCAGGCACTCAGCCGCGTCCTCGCCCAGAGCCCGGTACAGGTGCTGGTGGAAAACGACCAGACCTTGCACGGCGGTCGCATCGAACCCTTTCAACGCTTTTTTACTCAAGTCGAACACCACAACCTGCCGATCAAAATGACCTTCGACATCGGCAACTGGCACTGGCAGGACCAATCCGCCGCCAGCGCCGCACGGTTGCTCGGTCGGCATGTCGGTTACGTGCACTGCAAAGCCGTGACCCGCCGGGCCGACGGAAAACTGGTTGCGATCCCGCCAACCGCCAATGATGTGCACGAGTGGGAACACCTGCTGCGACACATGGCCCAAGGTGTTATGCGGGCGGCGGAATACCCGCTGCAAGGCGATGACCTGGTGCAACTGACCACCGAACACGTCGCTGCCCTCGCCCGCCTTGGCCAATCCCGGTTGGAGAACGCTCATGTCTGAGTTCGATATCCTGTCGTTCGGCGAAACCATGGCGATGTTTGTCGCCGAGCAAAGCGGTGATCTGGCCGACGTCGGCCAGTTCCACAAACGTATTGCCGGAGCGGACAGCAACGTCGCGATTGGCCTGTCACGGCTCGGCTTCAACGTGGCGTGGCTGAGTCGAGTGGGCGCCGATTCATTGGGCCGATTTGTCGTCGATACGCTGCGCAAAGAAGGTCTGGATTGCAGCAACGTCGCCATCGACCCAGCGCATCCGACCGGTTTCCAACTCAAGTCCCGTACCGACGATGGCAGCGATCCGGCCGTCGAGTATTTCCGGCGTGGTTCGGCCGCCAGTCACTTGTCGGTGCAATCGATCTCCTCGTCACTGCTCGACGCCCGGCACTTGCACGCCACCGGTATTCCACCGGCGCTGTCTGCATCTGCCCGGGAAATGTCCTTCGAACTGATGACCCGCATGCGCAATGCCGGACGCAGCGTGTCGTTCGACCCGAACCTGCGCCCGAGCCTGTGGGCCAGCGAGCAACAGATGATTACCGAAATCAACCGCCTCGCGGGCCTCGCCCATTGGGTGCTGCCGGGGTTGAGCGAAGGCCGTTTGCTGACCGGGTTTGAAGACCCGGCGGACATTGCGGCGTTTTATCTGGATCTGGGTGTTGAAGCGGTGGCGATCAAACTCGGCCCGCATGGGGCGTATTACCGCACCTCACTGGATCAGGGGTTTATCGCGGGCATACCGGTGCAAACCGTGGTGGATACGGTCGGCGCTGGCGATGGCTTTGCGGTCGGGATGATCAGCGCGTTGCTGGAAAACCAAAGCGTTGCCGATGCGGTGCGGCGTGCCAACTGGATTGGCAGTCGTGCGGTGCAGAGTCGGGGGGATATGGAAGGGTTGCCGACCCGGCTGGAATTATCTACTGAATTTGAGGGCGTCAATCGCCAGCAAGCTGTGCGCCTACAGGCGTTGTAGGAACCGAGCTTGCTCGCGATGACACCCGCACAAACGCTGAAGATGTAACTACCTGCTGCGACAAAAACAACAAGCTCAGGAGCACTGCCCATGAAAACCGCCTCACTCGCCACCCGCCGCTGGTGGTACATCATGCCCATCGTGTTCATCACCTATAGCCTGGCGTATCTGGACCGCGCCAACTATGGCTTCGCCGCTGCCTCGGGCATGGCCGCCGACCTGATGATCACGCCGGGCCTGTCGTCGATGCTCGGCGCGCTGTTCTTCCTTGGATACTTTTTCTTCCAGGTGCCCGGCGCGATCTATGCCCAGAAACACAGCGTCAAAAAGCTGATTTTCGTCAGCCTGATCCTCTGGGGCGGGCTCGCGACGCTGACCGGGATCGTCTCCAACGCCTACTGGCTGGTCGTCATTCGCTTCATGCTAGGCGTGGTTGAAGCCGCGGTCATGCCGGCGATGCTGGTCTATCTGTGCCACTGGTTCACCCGTGCCGAACGCTCACGGGCCAACACGTTCCTGATCCTCGGCAACCCGGTCACCATGCTCTGGATGTCGGTGGTGTCGGGCTATCTGGTACAGCATTTCAGCTGGCGCTGGATGTTCATCATCGAAGGTTTGCCGGCAGTGCTGTGGGCATTTATCTGGTGGCGCCTGGCGGACGATCGTCCGGCGCAGGCCAAGTGGCTCAGCGATCAAGAGAAGCAGGACCTGGAAAGCGCCCTCGCCGCCGAACAGGTCGGCATCAAAGCGGTGAAGAACTACGCCGAAGCCTTTCGCTCGCCGAAGGTGATCATCCTGGCGTTGCAGTTTTTCTGCTGGAGCATTGGCGTTTACGGCTTCGTGCTGTGGCTGCCATCGATCCTCAAGGCCGGTGCGCAGATGGACATGATCGAAGCCGGCTGGCTCTCGGCGCTCCCGTATCTGGCCGCAGTGATCGGCATGCTGCTGGTGTCGTGGGGCTCGGACAAACTGCAGAAGCGTAAACGCTTCGTCTGGCCGCCGCTGCTGATTGCCTCCATTGCGTTCTACGGTTCCTACGCCTTGGGCGCCGAACATTTCTGGTGGTCCTACACCCTGCTGGTGATTGCCGGCGCCTGCATGTACGCGCCGTACGGGCCATTTTTCGCCATCGTCCCCGAAATCCTTCCGGCCAACGTGGCGGGCGGTGCCATGGCATTGATCAACAGCATGGGCGCGCTCGGTTCGTTTGGCGGCTCCTATCTGGTCGGTTACCTGAACAGCTCCACCGGCTCGCCCGGCGCTTCTTACTTGCTGATGAGCGGCGCGTTGATGCTCTCGGTGGTGCTGACGATGTTCCTCAAGCCCGGCGCCAGTGACCGGGTCGTGGCCAAGGCCGATACGCAACGGCCAGTGACGGCTCACCCTTGAACATGAAGTTGAGATGATGACGATGAAAAAGCAGGTCGTGCTGTACAAGAAACTCTCGCCGCTGTTGATGGCTCGCCTGCATGAGCACACCGACGTGACGCTGATCGATAACCTCAACCCAGAAGGCATTGCACAACTGCGCGACGCCCTGCCCCGCGCCCAGGGTTTGCTCGGCGCGAGCCTGAAACTGGACGCGCAGTTATTGGACCTGGCGCCGAATCTGAAAGCCATCGCCAGCGTCTCGGTCGGTGTCGACAATTACGATATCGACTACCTGACCGAACGCCGCATCTTGCTGAGCAACACGCCGGATGTACTGACTGAAACCACGGCAGACACCGGTTTCGCGCTGATTCTGGCGACCGCCCGGCGCGTGGTGGAATTGGCCAACATGGTTCGCAACGGCCAATGGCAACGCAACATTGGCCCGGTGCATTTCGGCACGGATGTGCATGGCAAGACGCTGGGCATCATCGGCATGGGGCGTATTGGTGAAGCCTTGGCTCAGCGCGGGCATTTCGGATTTGGCATGCCGGTGATTTATCACAGTCATTCGCCGAAACCGGCGGTGGAAGCGCGTTTCAATGCACAGTACCGCAGCCTGACGGAGCTTTTGCAGCAAGCTGATTTCATTTGCCTGACCTTGCCGCTGACGGCTGAAACCGAAGGGCTGATCGGCGCCGAGGAGTTCGCCTTGATGCGCCCGGAAAGTATTTTCATCAATATTTCCCGGGGCAAGGTGGTGGACGAAGCAGCGCTGATCGAGGCGCTGCGTACAGGACAGATTCGGGCGGCAGGGCTGGATGTTTTTGAGCGTGAACCGCTGCAGTTGGATTCACCGTTGATGACGTTGAATAACGTAGTGGCGACGCCTCACATGGGCTCGGCGACGCATGAAACGCGGGAGGCGATGGCGCGGTGTGCGGTGGATAATCTGCTGATGGCGTTGGCTGGAGAACGGCCGAAAAACCTGGTGAATGCCGGGGCGTGGCAGGCTTAAGACATTTGCTGTTCTTCAGGCGGCCATCGCGAGCAAGCTCGCTCCCACATTGGATCTGTGGCGTTCACAAACCCCTGTGGGAGCGAGCTTGCTCGCGATGAGGCCAATAACTTCAGGCTCTACGCGCCTCCAGCAGGTCCGCCGCACACAACGCAATCCGCCGACACGCATCCGCCAGCTTCACCTGATCCACCACCAACCCAATCCGGATATGCCCCGCCGCACTCGGCCCGAACGCCTCCCCGGCCAGCACCGACACCCCATAACCCTCAAGCAACCGTTCGGCAAAGCCCTGGGCGCCGAGCCCGGTCTGGCGTACGTCAACCATCACAAACATGCCGCCATCCGGACGGATCGGCTGGATGCCGGGGCATCCGCTCAACCGTGCGCACACCAGATCCCGACGCTGACGATATTCCTCGCGCATCAGCGCCACTTCCGGCAAGTTTTGATCCAGCGCCAATTGCGCGGCGTTCTGGATGAAGTCCGGAATCCCGAACAACATGCACAACGACAGATTCACCAGGTGCTCGGCCATGGGTTTCGGCCCGATCGACCACCCCACGCGCCAGCCGCTCATGGCGTGGGATTTGGACAGGCTGTTGATGGTCGCGGTGCGCTCGGCCATGCCCGGCAAACTCGCCGGGCTGATGTGTTCGCCCTCGAACAACAAGTCGCTGTAGACCTCATCGCTGATCAGCCACAGGTCATGGCGCACGCACAATGCTGCCAGCGCTTGCCAGGTCTTCAAGGACAGGCTGGCACCCGACGGATTGTTCGGACTGTTGAGCAACAGGACACGGGTCTTGGGCGTGATCAGCGCCGCCACATCCGCCGGGTCAACGCGAAAGCCGTTCTCCGGCCGCACCGCCACCGGCACCACTTTAGCGGCACAGGCGCCGAACACCCCTTCATAGGTCACGTACATCGGTTCGGCGACGATCACTTCATCACCAGGATCGAGCAGGCATTGCGCAACGGAATACACCGCGCATTGCGCCCCCGGAAACACGATCACATGATCGGCGTCCACCGCCTGACCACTGCGTTGCCTATGGCGTCGCGCGATGCTGCTGCGCAATCCGCGGCTGCCGCGCACGTCCGGGTAGTGGGTGTCGCCGGCCTGCAAGCTGTCGATAGCGGCCTGGACAATCGGTGGTGGCGTGTCGAAATCCGGATCGCCGATCGACAGAAGCAGGACATCAATGCCCTGCTCGCGCATGTCCAGCGCTCGGTCATGAATCCGCCAGGCTGCCGCTCCGTCGCCGGCGATTCGTTGGGTCAAGGCTGAATAGCGCATGTGATTCTCCTGTCGCGCGCGGACTCCCAGCCTTCACCCTATCTCAAATCACGAAACGCGCCACCATCGCATTCAAATCCACCGCCAGGCGCGACAGTTCATGGGTGGCGACGCTGGTCTGGTTGGCACCGGTCGCGGACTGAGTGGCCAGGTCGCGGATGTTCACCAGGTTGCGGTCGACTTCGCGGGACACTTGCGCCTGTTCTTCCGACGCACTGGCGATCACCAGGTTGCGTTCGTTGATCAAGTGGATCGACTGGGTGATCTGCTCCAGCGCGACACCGGCGGCGCGGGCCATTTCCAGGGTGCTTTGGGTGCGCTGATTGCTTTGCTGCATCGACGAAACCGCTTGGCCGGTGCCGTTCTGGATGCCGGCGACCATTTTTTCGATTTCCTGGGTCGATTGCGCAGTGCGATGGGCCAATGCCCGCACCTCGTCTGCCACCACGGCGAAGCCTCGTCCGGCTTCACCGGCACGGGCAGCTTCGATGGCGGCGTTGAGTGCCAGCAGGTTGGTTTGTTCGGCGATGGCGCGAATAACGTCCAGCACTTTGCCGATGTCACGGCCCTGCGCGGCCAGCCCTTCGATCATCACCGAGGTGTTTTGCACGTCGTGGGTCATGGTCTGGATTGCGTTGACGGTTTCCACCACCCGGTCACGGCCTTCGCGGGCGGCTTGGGTCGACTGGCTGGAGGCTTCCGAGGTCGACACCGCGTTGCGCGCGACCTCTTCCACGGCGGCGGTCATTTCGTTGACGGCGGTGGCAGCTTGTTCGATTTCGTTGTTTTGCTGTTGCAGGCCACGCGAGGCTTCCTCGGTCACGGTGCTGAGCTCTTCAGCGGCAGCGCCCAGTTGCGTGGCGGAACCGGCGATCTGTTCGATGGTTTGGCGCAGGTTGGTTTGCATGGCGGCCAAGGCGCCGAGCAAACGAGCCGGTTCGTCCTTGCCGTCAATCTCGATAACTTTGGTCAGGTTGCCGCCGGCGATGGTTTCGGCCGCCTGCACCGCGCGGTTCAGCGGGGTGACGATGCTGCGGGTCAGCAGCCAGGCCAGCAGCACAGTCATGAGCGACGCCAGCACCGACACCAGAATGATGCCGTACACGGCGGTGTTGTAGTTTTCTTCGGCGGTGACACCGGCCGTTTTCGCGGCCTCATTGTTATAGGCCACCAGCTTATTCAGCTGTTCGCCCATCAGGTCGGTGCCGTCCTTGATCCGCGTGTTGATCAAGGTGCGCAGCTCCTCGACCTTGTTCTGGCGCGAAAGGTCCAACATTTCGCGCTGCGCTTGCATGTAATTGTCCAGCGTCGCGCTGAACACTTTATACAGCGCCGCTTCGTCCGGGCCCATCGGCAATGCGGCATAGCTGGCCTGCGCCTTGCGCGCCTTGTCGGTGAGCACGGCAATGCGGGTTTCGGCTTCTTGCAGGCTGGCCGGTTCGCGGTTGACCAGAATCCGGAACGACAAAATGCGCATGCGCAGGATATTTTCGGTGACATTGCCCAGGAAGCTGACGCTGGGCAGTTGAGTACTGCTCATATCGATTGAGGATTGACGGATGATCGACATGCGGTTCACGGCAAACACACCCAGCACGATGACGAGCAAGGCAATGAAAGCAAAACCGAGGAAGGCGCGAGGCGCGATGTTCAGATTACGCAGTGACATAAGTGGATTCTCGGGTGATTGAGGCTGCGAGCATCCTTGCCGGTGATCACTGAAGGGGCGTTCCTTCAGCTCGGCGCCACTGTCGAATCGGGTGTGTGAGCGTCTATAAGTTGTATCGGCCGGGGATGAGGATTTCTGCGGGGGATGAGCAAATATATTTCGGGGGGGATGAGTGTTTCACTCATGAAACACAAATCCCTGTAGCAGCTGCCGAAGGGTGCGTTCGACTGCGAAGCGGTCGCGTTTTTTAGATCCTGCGACTGCTGCACACTCGAACGCAGCCTCGCAGGCTCGACAGCTGCTACTTAGCGATTCGCCAGACCCGTGCGATGTCGCTCGCGCGATCTTTCAGCAACCGTGGCGCTTCGGCGCACGCCTGTTCCAGCGTCATCGGACCACTGGCCAAGGCAAACGCCGCATCGATGCCGTGCTCGTACAACGCCTGATAACCCTCGCCCAACGTGCCCGCGATCACGATCACCGGCACGCCTTGCTGCCGGGCAATGCGCGCCACGCCGAACGGCGTCTTGCCGCGCAAGGTCTGCGCATCGAAACGCCCTTCGCCGGTAATCACCAGGTCGGCACCTTGCACGGCTTCAGCCAGCCCAACCAACTCGGCAACCACGTCCACACCGGCCTGGAACTGCGCGCCGAGAAACGCCTTGGCGGCAAATCCCAGACCGCCGGCCGCCCCACTGCCCGGTTCGTCCTTGACGTCGTGACCCAACGCACGCGCACACAGTTGGGCAAAGTGCCCCAGCGCGTTATCCAGTTTCTGGACTTGCTCGGGCGATGCGCCTTTCTGCGGGCCGAAAATCGCCGAAGCGCCGTGAGGGCCGCACAGTGGATTGTTAACGTCGGCAGCAATGTCAAAACGCACGCCACTCAGGCGCGAATCCATGCCGCTCAGATCAATGCGATCCAGTTGCGCCAACGCCAAACCGCCCGGTGCCAGGGTTTGCCCCTGCGCATCCAGCAACTTCACGCCCAGCGCCTGCATCGCCCCGGCACCGCCATCGTTGGTGGCGCTACCACCAATTGCCAGAATCACCCGTTGCGCACGGGCATCGAGTGCCGCGCGAATGAGCTCGCCGGTGCCGAAGGTGCTGCTGGTGCACGCGTCGCGTTTGCCCGGCGGAACCAGTTGCAGGCCACTGGCCTCGGCCATTTCGATGATCGCGGTGTGGTTGTGCGGGAGCCAGCCCCAGGCGGCGTCAACGGTTGCACCGAGTGGCCCCCGCACCTTCGTGCGGCGCCATTCGCCCTTGCACGCGGCCAGAATAGACTCGACCGTGCCTTCGCCGCCGTCGGCCATCGGGCATTTGACCAAGTGCGCGTCCGGCCACACGTCTGCCAGCCCCAATGCAATGGCGTCGGCCACGCCTTGGGCGCTGAGGCTGTCCTTGAACGAATCGGGGGCGATGACGATTTTCATGCGAATTCTCCAGTTCCAATGCGCTCCATGCTGCCAGTAGCCCCGGACAATAACGCCAGTCCGCTGCACAAGTGGGTGTGGCGTTTATTGTTCATTTTCACAAAACCGCACGACTACACACTGTGTTGTAGCCGCTGCCGAGCCTGCGAGGCTGCGTTCGGCCGCGAAGTCGTCGTAAACCCGGCAAGCGCAATTTCCCTGACACACCGCAGTGCATGATTTTACGACTGCTGCGCAGCCGAACGCAGCCTCGCAGGCTCGGCAGCTGCTACAGGGGTTGTGTTCGGTCAGTCGGTTTGGGGCAGGAGCTGGACGCCGAGGTAGAGCGCAAGCATCCCGTCCAGCCTGAGAGGATCAACCCCACTCAACTCGGCAATCCGCTCCATCCGATACCGCAAGCTATTGCGATGAATCCCCAGCGCATCAGCACACGCCTGGCTCTGACCATCGTGATCACACCAGCAGCGCAGCGTCGCCAACAGTTGGCCGTTACCATCCTTGGCAATGACTTTGCGCAGCGGCTTGAGCAATTCGTCCAGCGCATCGTCATTACGATGCCGCCACAGCATCACCGGCAATCGATAACGGGTCAGCGTCAGCAAGCGCGAACGCGGCAACACATCGCGTCCATACGCCAACAAATCACCCACGCGCCGGTAGCAGCGCCGCAGCCCCAATAAGCCATCGGCCTGCCCGCCCACGGCGATGCGCAAAATGTTCCAGCCCAAGCCGTCGAGTTTTTCCAGCAGCCGATCATTCTCGATCGATTGCGAAGCCGGTCGGCACCACAGCAACGACGACTTCGCCGAACTCACGCACCAACTGTCCGGGTAACGCGACATCAGCCAGGCGCTCAGCGCTTCAACGGTTTGCGCCGGGCCGTGTTCCAAGCCCAGTTCAAAAAGATACGGCACCCGCGTCATCTGCGGCTTGAGCCCCAATTGCTGCGCCTCATCGAGCAAGCGCGGCGAGTCCCCGGCCTCGCTCAGCAGCAACGCGAGCAGATCGTCACAACGCTGACGCCGCCATTGCTGGTCGGCCTGCTGATTGCGCTGGCCGACCAGCATCTCGGCGGTCATCCGCACCAACTCGGCATAGGTGCGCAACGGCTCGGGCTCGCCAGTGATGCCAAGCACGCCAATCAAGCGCCCATCCAGCAGCAGCGGCAAGTTGATCCCCGGTTGCACGCCCTTGAGATGCATTGCCGTTTGCGCGTCGATTTCCACCACCCGCCCGTTGGCCAGCACCAATTGCGCACCCTCGTGGCGGGTGTTGATGCGCTCCGGTTCGCCGCTGCCGAGAATCAATCCCTGGCTGTCCATCACATTGACGTTGTACGGCAGGATGGCCATCGCCCGGTCGACGATGTCCTGGGCCAGGTCGTGATCGAGTTCGAACATAACGGTGATCCTTGAAAACGGGGTGGGACGGGTTGTTCACCCGCACAGGCCTTGGTCGCAAACCCTGTGCTCAGGCACAAAGACAACCACCCAAGGCGTGGCCGAGACTCACTGGGCGATCAACGTTACCCTTGCATCGCAAAAAATCATAATAAAGAGAGAGCCGCCATGTCACAGAGCGCCGCCGCTACCCAGGCCATCGTTGACGAGAAAAACGCCGTCTACAAACGCATTACCCTGCGTTTGATCCCCTTCATCTTCATCTGCTACCTGTTCAACTACCTCGACCGGGTGAACGTTGGATTTGCCAAACTGCAGATGCTCGACGCCCTGAAATTCAGCGAAACCGTGTACGGCCTCGGTGCCGGGATCTTCTTTATTGGCTACGTGCTGTGCGGCGTGCCGAGCAACCTGGCCCTGACCAAATTCGGCCCGCGACGCTGGATCGCGCTGATGATGATCGTCTGGGGCACGCTCTCGACGTGCCTGCTGTTCGTCACCACCCCGACCGAGTTCTACACCCTGCGCCTGTTCACCGGCGCCGCCGAAGCCGGGTTCTTCCCGGGCGTGGTCCTGTATCTATCGCAATGGTTCCCGACCTTCCGCCGGGGCCGCATCATGGCGCTGTTCATGTCGGCGATCCCGGTGTCCGGCCTGCTCGGCAGCCCCTTTTCTGGCTGGATCCTCAATCACTTTGGTGCAGGCCAGGGCGGCTTGGCCGGCTGGCAGTGGATGTTCCTGCTGCAAGGCATTCCGACTGTGATCCTCGGTGCCCTCGCCTATTTCCTGCTGAGCGACAGCTACGCCAACGCCAAATGGCTGACCCCGTTCGAGCGCTCGGTACTGGAAGCGGATCACGCTGAAGACCTGGCCAACAAGCCGAAAACCACCACGGATTCGTTGCTGGCGGTGTTCAAAAACCCGGCGATCTGGGCGTTTGGTTTGATCTACTTCTGCATCCAGAGCGGCGTGTACGCGATCAACTTCTGGCTGCCGTCGATCATCAAGAACCTGGGCTTCAGCGATAACCTGGTGATTGGCTGGTTGAGTGCGATTCCGTACCTGTTGGCGGCGGTGTTCATGTTGCTGGTCGGTCGCTCGGCGGACCTGCGCAAGGAACGTCGCTGGCATTTGGTGGTGCCAATGTTGATGGGCGCGGTGGGTCTGTTGATCGCGGTGAATTTCGCGACGACGCCGGCGATTGCGATTCTCGGCCTGAGCATCGCCACCATGGGCGCCCTCACCGGCCTGCCGATGTTCTGGCCGGTGCCGACGGCACTGCTGAGCGCGGGCGCGGCGGCGGGTGGTCTGGCGTTGATCAACTCCATGGGGCAGATGGCAGGTTTCCTCAGTCCTTACCTGGTGGGCTGGGTCAAGGACAGCACCGGTTCGACGGATGCTGCGCTTTATCTGCTGGCGGGTGTGATTGTGGGTGGCAGCTTGCTGGCACTGCGGATGACGCGGACGTTGCGGGTGTAACGAAGCCTCTGCCCCTGATCGTTCCCACGCGCGTGGGAACGATCATCTCGAGACCGCTTTAGCTATACGGGTCGACGTTATCCAGCATCCGGTTCACCGCCAGTTCACCCAGCATGACGGAGTTTTGAATGCCCAGCAGTGTATGGCGCTGTGTGCCGTTCAGTTGCCCGGCGAAATCACTCAACATCACACTCGCTGACGCCAACGTCTCGCAGGCGTTGACCAGCAGGGTTTCGTGATCGGTGTCGGGGCCGATGGAATAGAGGGTGCTGGGTTTGCGTGGGGTGTCTTTGGGGATGACCGGTTTGAGGTAGTAATCGAGGGCGCGGTCGGCGGCGGTGTTGAGTTTTTTGGGATTGGTGGATTCGTACGGCGAAACGTCGTCGGTGTCGATGTCGGTTTCTGGTGGGTTGGGTGTGATCTTGAACATAGATGAAACTCCAAATCAGAAAATAGGAGCCATCACTCTCGCTACCAAACGAAGTGGTGGTGGCCATACGAAGGTTGGTAGACCGGTGACTTGGAAACCGGCGCGCTCGAAAGCGCCCTGCGCATGGCCACCATAAAGAATCAGACCGCAGGGGCTGTATCAGGTGTGCTATGCACTAAGTCAACCGGGCTACCAAACCCGATCGCTGTTTTTCAGCGACGAGCAAACGATAGAGCCCAGCCCCAAGGCGCACAAGCCGGCGGATTCTGGCGCAGTCGTAGGCAACGGCGCAAGGTTATGTAGCCTCCAGCCCCTTCCCTCCCGCCCGTTTAAACATTGCTGTTTATTGCCACAGGCTCATTCCTACACTGGCTCCACCATTGAGCTGATATTCCGATTGCTCCCGACGACGGTTCTGGTATTTGATTGAGGCCTTTCCCCCCCCCACCGGTAAAAGGATTTCCTCATGAGCTATCGCACGCTGGGTCATTCAGGTTTACAGGTCTCTACCCTGACCCTGGGCACCATGATGTTCGGCGAACAGACCAGCACCGAAGATTCCCTGCGGATCATCGACAAGGCCTGGGACCAGGGCATCAATTTCATCGACACCGCCGACGTTTACACCGGCGGGC
Source organism: Pseudomonas sp. URMO17WK12:I12 (assembly GCF_000514395.1). Lineage (NCBI taxonomy): Bacteria > Pseudomonadati > Pseudomonadota > Gammaproteobacteria > Pseudomonadales > Pseudomonadaceae > Pseudomonas > Pseudomonas sp. URMO17WK12:I12. Next base: position 31,480 of record NZ_AZVV01000007.1, on the reverse strand, counting down.
GTTCCGAAGAAATCGTCGGCGAAGCGATTGCCGGCAACCGCCACGAATGGGTGCTGGCGACCAAGGTTGGCTTCGGCCCGGTGGACGGTGTACCGAACCGCAGCGGCTTGAGCCGCAAACACCTGTTCAACGGCATCGACGCCAGCCTGACCCGTTTGGGCACTGACTACCTCGACATCTATTACCTGCACCGCGAAGACCACAACACGCCGCTGGAAGTGACCGTGTCGGCGATGGGCGACCTGATTCGTCAGGGCAAGGTTCGCTATTGGGGTTTGTCGAACTACCGTGGCTGGCGCATTGCCGAGGTGATCCGTGTGGCCGATCAACTGGGCGTCGACCGGCCAGTGATCAGCCAACCGCTGTACAACATCGTCAACCGTCAGGCCGAGACCGAACAAATCACCGCCGCCCACAATTATGGTCTGGGTGTTGTGCCTTACAGCCCGTTGGCGCGAGGTGTGCTCAGCGGCAAATATGCGCCGGATGTGAAGCCGGACGCCGATAGCCGCGCCGGGCGTGCCGACAAACGCATTCTGGAAACCGAATGGCGGGTTGAGTCGTTGCGCATTGCCCAGCAGATTCAGCAGTACACCCAGGAACGTGGCGTGGGGATTGTCGAGTTTGCGATTGCCTGGGTGCTGAACAACGGCGCGGTCACTTCAGCGATTGTCGGGCCGCGCACCGAAGAACAGTGGGACGCGTACACCAAGGCGCAAGCGGTGAAGATTACGGCGCAGGATGAGGCGTTTATTGATTCGCTGGTGGTGCCGGGGCACTCGTCGACGCCGGGGTTTAATGACGTGAGCCATTTTGTGTCGGGCCGTAAACCCCGCACCCACTGAAGAAACACACAACCCGTGTGGGAGCGTGGCTTGCCCGCGATGGCATCGACGCGGTCTGAGGGATGTACCGCGGTGTCTGCATCGCGGGCAAGCTACGCTCCCACACTAGGTTTGTGGTGATTGATCAGCCGATATTCGACTGTAAAACCACGTATCCTCTGCGCCCTGTTTCACCTTCAACCTCGCGAGGGCAGTTTGTCTAAAGGTATCGCTTTATCGGTGTCGGCCTCGGTGCTGTTTGCCGTCATGTACTACTACACGTCGTTGCTCACGCCCCTGAGCGGCGTGGAAATTTTCGGCTGGCGCATGTTGCTGACCGTGCCCTGCATGACCGTGTTCATGGTGGTGTCCGGCGAGTGGACGCGCGTGGTGGAGATTGTCCGGCGCGCCATGGCGAATCCGACATTGATCGCCGCCCTGATCGCCTCCTCGGCCCTGCTTGGCGTGCAACTCTGGCTGTTCATGTGGGCGCCGCTCAACGGCTACAGCCTGGACGTATCACTGGGGTATTTCCTGCTGCCACTGACGATGGTGCTGACCGGGCGAATCGCCTACGGCGAACGCTTGTCCTACCTGCAAAAAGTCGCCGTGGTACTGGCCTGCCTCGGCGTGATCAATGAGGTGTATCAGGTCGGTGGTTTTTCCTGGGCGACGTTGCTGGTGTGCATTGGTTATCCCACCTATTTCATCGTGCGCAAGCGCCTGGCCTCGGACAACCTCGGTGGTTTGTGGCTGGACATGGCGTTGACGCTGCCGGTGGCATTCTGGTTTGTGCAAAGTGGCGAGCAAGGCTTCGGCGTGTTCGATCAACACCCGTGGCTGTCGCTGTTGATCCCGATCCTGGGGGTGATCAGCGCGTCGGCATTGGTGGTCTACATCATCGCCAGCCGCTTGTTGCCGTTTAGTCTTTTCGGGTTGTTGAGTTACGTCGAGCCGGTGTTGTTGCTGGGCGTGGCGTTGCTGCTGGGGGAAAGCATCAAGCCTGGGGAATGGTTGACCTATATTCCGATCTGGATGGCGGTGGTGGTGCTGGTGTTCGAAGGCTTCAAACACCTGATGCGACAGCGCCGCCCTTAAGCCTTACACAAAACAAATGCAGGAGTGAGCCTGCTCGCGACAGCGTCTTCTAATTCAACATCAATGTTGACTGAAAGACAGCTATCGCGAGCAGGCTCACTCCTGCAGGTTTAGTGGTGTGGCGGGTTACTCGGTGGCGAGCACGCCACGACGAACCTGGTCGCGTTCGATCGATTCAAACAGCGCCTTGAAGTTGCCTTCGCCGAAACCATCGTCGCCTTTACGCTGGATGAATTCGAAAAACACCGGCCCCATCAGGGTTTCCGAGAAGATCTGCAACAGCAGGCGCTTGTCACCCGACTCGGACGAACCGTCCAGCAGAATGCCCCGCGCTTGCAGTTGATCCACCGGCTCGCCGTGGTTTGGCAAACGGCCTTCGAGCATTTCGTAATACGTTTCCGGTGGCGCGGTCATGAAGCGCATGCCGATGCTTTTCAGGTGATCCCAGGTCTTGATCAGGTCATCGGACAGGAACGCAACGTGCTGGATGCCTTCGCCGTTGAACTGCATCAGGAACTCTTCGATCTGCCCGGCGCCCTTGGACGACTCTTCGTTCAGCGGGATGCGGATCATGCCGTCCGGCGCGGTCATGGCCTTGGAGGTCAGGCCGGTGTATTCGCCCTTGATGTCGAAGTAGCGAATTTCGCGGAAGTTGAACAGCTTCTCGTAGAAGTTGGCCCAGTAGGCCATGCGACCGCGATACACGTTGTGCGTCAGGTGGTCGATGATTTTCAGGCCGGCACCGACCGGGTTGCGGTCCACACCTTCGATGAACACGAAGTCGATGTCATAGATCGAGCTGCCTTCGCCGAAACGGTCGATCAGGTACAGCGGCGCACCGCCAATGCCTTTGATCGCCGGCAGGTTCAGTTCCATCGGACCGGTTTCGATGTGGATCGGCTGGGCGCCGAGTTCCAGTGCGCGCTTGTAGGCGAGCTGCGAATCCTTGACGCGAAACGCCATGCCGCATACCGACGGGCCGTGCTCGGCCGCGAAGTACGAAGCAACGCTGTGCGGTTCGTTGTTGAGGATCAGGTTGATCGCGCCCTGGCGATACAGGTGCACGTCTTTGGAGCGGTGGGTCGCCACCTTGGTGAAGCCCATGATCTCGAAGATCGGCTCCAGGGTGTTCGGGGTTGGCGATGCGAATTCGATGAACTCAAAGCCCATCAGGCCCATTGGGTTTTCGTATAAATCTGCCATTTTGGCGCCTCATCATGCTTTTAGAATTAACAGTTAAAAAGTGTTAGTTGCTAGCAATGCTGAGACCGGCGGGTGGCGCACAGGAGATGCCCCGCACGCTGCGGGCGAGGAAGTCACCGTAGATCAATTGAAACCCAAAACTCTTCATTGTCGACCCAAGGCTCTTGCGGGCGAGGCTTCTGCTGCCAGAAGACGTTTATTATTGTATGCGTAACCCGATTCTACACAGCGTAAATCGGTTTGTCCGCCTTCTGTATCAAATCCCCTTTTCCCCTACTCGCGCAAGGGGTTTATTACAGAGGAAAATCCCCGCCAGAATCAACACGCCGCCAAGGTACATCGCCAGTGTCAACGGCTCGCCCAGCAACAGTGCGCCGAGGATGACGGCGGTCAACGGGTTCAAGGCTATGAACACTCCTGAACGCGTCGCGCCGATCTGGCGGATGCCGTCGTAATAACCAATGTAGGCCAGCGCCGAACCCAAAACCCCGAGGTACATCAGGCTCAGCCATTGTTGCGGACCGAGGCTGAGCAGCGCGCTGACACTCAGTTCACCGCGCACGGCACTGGTCACCCAGAGCATCGCCGTGCCCAACAGAATCGAATACGTCACCGTCTGCACCGGCCCCAGCGAATGATTCAGCGCTTTGGAGAACAGCGAATAAATACCCCAGCCGAGCACGCAGCCGAAAATCAGCAAGTCACCTATCCAGGCATCAGCGTTGCCGGCCAATAGCTGCGGGTTACGACTGGCAATCACCACACTCGCCCCGGCCATACAAATCACGATGCCGAAGACTTTGGCCCGGCTCAGGCGCTCCTTGAACAGCAACCATGAGGCGAGGCCGATCACTGCCGGGTTCAGCGCAACAATCAACGAGGCTCGCGAGGCGTTGATGTAATGCAGCCCATAAAAGAAGCACAGGTTATAGAAGAAGATCCCGAAGAACCCCAGCAGCGCCAGTCGCAGCCATTGTTGCGGGTTCGGCCGGATCAACGGGATACGCGCCAACAGCAGAAACAGCAACAACGCCGCGCTGGCCAGCAGGAACCGCAGGCTGGCGGCGAACAACGGGCTGAGACTGTCGGCGAGAAAACGCCCGGCCACAAATGTCCCGCCCCAGATCATGGTGACGGCGGCGAGTTTCAGATACACCGGTGTGTGCGAAGTCATTGTTTTCGCAGAGATTGTCATGGAGAAGCAAAACCAGGGCGAGGAAGATGACGTATCATTCGACTAATCAACGATCATCGTAAAATGAGTAAAAACTCATGACCCTGACTCAACTCGAGATTTTCTCGCTGGTTGCTGAACTGCGTGGTTTCACGGCGGCAGCCAATCGCCTGGGGATTTCCCAGTCGGCGGTGTCTCACGCGCTCAAGTCGCTGGAACAGGAACTCGGCGTCGAACTGCTGCGGCGGCATCAGTCCCAGGTCGAACTGAGCGATATCGGCCAACAACTGTTAATGCGCGCCCGAACAATGCTCGGGCTGGCCAACACCTTGCGCCAGGAAGCGGCCGATGCGCGCGGGATGAAGCGCGGCACGTTGCGCATCGGCTCGTTTGGCCCGACCTCATCGATCCGCCTGCTGCCGCAGATCCTGCAGCACTACCGCACGGCGCATCCGGGCATTGAAGTCCACATCGACGAAGGCCCGGATCGCCAGGTGATTCAATGGCTTGAAGAGCGGCGAATCGACATCGGTTTTGTGGTGCTGCCTGAAGAACGCTTCGACACCTTCGCACTGCTGGAAGATCAGATGGTCGCACTGGTGCCTGCCGAGCACGCACTGGCCGATCGCGACAATCTGAGTTTGAGCGATTTGTGCAACGACCCGTTCGTGCTGACGGAGGCAGGCTCATCGGAGCTGGTGTCGCGACTGTTCAGCGCCGCTCGCCTCATACCGAACATCCGATATCGCTGCTCACAATTGCTCAGCACGCTGGACACGGTCAGCCGCGGCGATGCGTTGACGGTCGTGGCTGAAAGTTCTCTGCCCGACAACGTCAACAGTCGCTATGTGAAAAAACCACTGTCGCCCCCCGTTATTCGCCAGGTCGGACTGGCGGTGCTGGACCAGCGTCAGGCGTCACCCGCGACGCTGGCCTTTATCAAACTGGCCACTGGCCTGAACGCTCATTGAGCGGCATAAGCGCCAAGGGCCAACTATCATGGCCACTACCTGAACTCTTTATGGGAGGCGTGTTGTTGTCCTGCCCGCAGTTGAGAGCCCTGTTTCTGTGTGAGAGATTTCGCGAATGCCATTGAGTGCCAAACGCCGTCGCCCGTTGCGCATCCGCATTCTGGTGACCCTGCTGTGTGGATTGCTTCCGGTGATATTGGGTTTTGCCATTCTCTATATGCAGGCTGGACGAGCTCTTGAGCAAAGCACCCGGGTGACCGCAGACGAAGCCGTGCGCCAGTTCGAACTGATGCTGGACAACACGGCGCAGTCCGCGAGCGAGTTGTTGCCGCTGGCCGGAAAAAATTGCGACGACGTCATACTGGCCTTGCGTGAACAAGTCACCCGCCGCCCGTTTGTGCGCTCGGCCAGCCTGGTGTGGGATGACAACCTTTATTGCACTTCGTTGTTTGGTAACACTCAGCAAAAGGTCGACGCCGCAAACTACGTGCAAGGCAAGTTGCGGCTTATGAACGGCAACCCGGTCACCCCCGATACGGCGTTGCTGGTGTATCGCCTGAATGAGGGAAAACAGGGGGCGATGACGACGCTGGACGGTTACCACTTGACTAATGTGCTGCGCCTGATTGGTCGCAAGACGATACTGCTGCTGCAAGTGGGGCCGTACTGGTTGTCGGTCGACGGCAAAGTCCACGAAGGCGCCCTGCCCGCTTTGCCCTTGGCCGAAAGCGAACAGACGTCCTCGCGCTATGCCTTTTCAGTCGTCTCCGGTTTCCCAGAAGGGGAAAACTGGCGTTACATGGCCAGCGAATATCCGCCGTTGTTCAGCCTGCTGATTTTTTTTGGCGTGGCATCGGGCGCCATCGGGCACGTCTTGCAAAGGCGTTCATGGTCGCCCATTCATGAAATGCAGCGCGCCCTCGCGGCCGACGAGTTTGTTCCCTGGTTTCAGCCCGTGGTGCATGGCGATACCCGGAAGTGGTCCGGCACCGAAGTGTTGATGCGCTGGAAGCACCCAAAGGAAGGCCTGGTCCGGCCTGATCTGTTTATCCCGTTCGCCGAAGACTCCGGGTTGATCGTGCCCATGACCCGTTCCCTCATGCGCCAGACTGCGCAATTGCTGGGGCCTGTTTCTTCCTCGTTCGCCGAGCCCTTTCACATCGGCATCAATATCACTGCCAGCCACTGCAAGGACCTGGAACTGGTCAAGGACTGTCGTGAGTTTCTCAGTGCCTTTGCACCCGGCTCCATTTACCTGGTGCTGGAACTGACCGAGCGCGAATTGATCAAGCCCAGCGACATTACGTTGGAGCTCTTTGAACAACTTCATGCACTGGGCGTGATGATCGCGATTGACGACTTTGGCACCGGGCATTCCAGCCTGGGTTATCTGCGACAGTTCAATGTGGACTTCCTGAAAATCGACCAGAGTTTCGTGGCCATGATCGGCATCGACGCCCTTTCACGGCATATTCTGGACACCATCATCGAACTCTCGGCCAAGCTCGATCTGGGGATCGTTGCCGAAGGTGTCGAAACCGAAGAACAAAGCGACTATCTGACCGCCCACGGTGTGAACTTCCTGCAAGGTTATCTGTTCGGTCGACCGATGCCCGCCGCAGAATTCATTAGCGCATTAACCCACCATTAACTAATGGTTTTATGCGACGAATCATCGGCATCGCGCACCAAATTGAATCAAAAGACTACTGTTGTTACATGAAGAAAATGTCAGGATTTACTCTTGGCCAATTAACTACTACAATTTTTCGTACCTGTGCAAGATGAGCAGGTGAGCCACTATCACCGAGTCGCTTCAAGGCTCTTGGCTTATAGCTTTGTTTGCGGTTGGTATCAGCCAAACACACTATTGGAGTAAAGATATTGTCCAGACTCGCTGAATTTCGTGCAGCTGAAAAGGCCCTTCAGGAACAGCTCAAGCAGCTGGAATCGCTGAAGAATGATGCCGGCCTCAAGAAAGAAATCGAATTCGAAGAAAAGCTCCAGGGGCTGATGAAAACCTACGGCAAAAGCCTGCGTGACATCATCGCCATCCTCGATCCGAACCCGGCAAAATCCGGCCTGCAACAAGCAAAAACACCTAAAACCCGCCGCGCTCGCGTGGTCAAGGTCTATCAGAACCCGCACACCGGCGAACTGATTGAAACCAAGGGCGGCAACCACCGCGGCCTGAAGGCCTGGAAGGAACAATATGGCGCAGCCACTGTTGATTCCTGGCTGCGTGGCTAACAGCTTGCGGTTATCAAAAAGCCCTGCTCATGCAGGGCTTTTTCATGAATACTCACTAAATGCAACGATCTGACGGGATCAACTCGCAACTTACCGATCAACTTTATGCTTAATGCCTTTGGGTATCTAAAAATGTCGGAAACCGCCAAAATCCACTGACACGTAAACCCCCGACACTAAAGTTTCAAGCTGTTACGCACCGCCTCGATTTCTTCCTGACTTGCCTTATAAGCCTCGGCCTGCCCTGCGTAAGAAAGAACATAGGCTTTATCGGCATCCACCGCCCCGACCAATGTTTGCGACAGCACGTGTCGCCCGTTCTGGGTAATGGTGCAGGTTGTTTCCAGCGCCGACAGGCGGCTCAATGTCGCGGGATGTATTTTGTTGCAGACACTTTGATAGCCGCTTTGAAAGAAATCTTTCTGCACCGCTTTGCGCATCTCAAGCAAAACGCCCTGCACATTCACTTGATGACCGCTTTCGACTTGAGTCATCGTCAACTCCATGACCATGACTGGCGTGCCGCTTTGATCGTTTTTGACCGCACGCTGACGGGAAACAGCTGAATTGGCCGCGTCTGGCGCAAGGGCTTCGACTTCCCAGCCACTGGGCCACGTCACCTGTGGCGCCTCGGCATGAGCAATGGCAACCATTGAAAACAGGCCCAGCAGGACGAACATCGGCTTACAGAATCGAACCATTGCAATAAACACTCACGAATTGAACCGTAAAGTCTGAGCCTCGCCCGCCTGTCAGGCAATAGCAGACCGTTTGGGTTTGGTGATGTCAGAGCCCTTGCGTATCATTGTGACCATTCGTTAGCCCCACTTATTTTCCGGAGGGCCCATGAGCCTGCACGAATTGAACACCTTCCCAGGCGTCACCGCCCAGCCTGACACCGCCACCCAGAAATTCGTCTTCAACCACACCATGCTGCGGGTCAAGGACATCACCAAGTCCCTGGACTTCTACACGCGTATCCTCGGTTTCTCGCTGGTGGAAAAACGCGATTTTCCAGAAGCGGAATTCAGCCTGTATTTCCTCGCCCTGGTCGACAAGAACCAGATCCCGGCCGACGCTGCCGCCCGCACCGAGTGGATGAAGTCGATTCCCGGCATTCTCGAACTGACCCACAACCACGGCACCGAGAACGACCCTGACTTCGCCTACCACAACGGCAACACCGACCCGCGTGGTTTTGGTCATATTTGCATCTCCGTGCCGGACATCCGCGCGGCGTGCGAACGTTTTGAAGCGCTGGGCTGTGACTTTCAGAAGCGTTTGAATGACGGACGCATGAAGAGCCTGGCCTTCATTAAAGACCCGGATGCTTACTGGGTTGAAATCATTCAGCCTGCTCCGCTTTAACCTTCACCAAACATACCCCTGCAGGAGTGTGTGAAGCACAAAAAACCCCATGATCACTCATGGGGTTTTGTGTTTTCAGCGGCGGCGTTTATGCGGGGGCCGAGGTCCGGATCAGGTGATCGAATGCGCTCAGGGAAGCCTTGGCGCCCTCGCCCACCGCAATCACAATCTGCTTGTACGGCACGGTGGTCACGTCACCGGCAGCAAACACGCCCGGCATCGAGGTTTCACCGCGAGCATCGACGATGATCTCGCCACGAGGCGACAACTCGATGGTGCCCTTGAGCCAATCGGTGTTAGGCAGCAAACCGATCTGCACGAAGATGCCTTCGAGGTTGACCGTGTTGAACTCGCCCGAATCGCGATCTTTGTAGACCAGACCGGTCACCTTCTGGCCATCACCTTTTACTTCACTGGTCAAGGCACTGGTAATGACGGTGACGTTCGGCAGGCTGAACAGCTTGCGTTGCAACACCGCATCGGCGCGCAGTTTGCTGTCGAACTCCAGCAGCGTGACGTGGCTGACGATACCGGCCAGGTCGATGGCCGCTTCAACGCCGGAATTACCGCCGCCGATCACCGCCACACGCTTACCCTTGAACAGCGGACCGTCGCAATGCGGGCAGAAACAGACGCCTTTGGCTTTGTATTCCTGCTCGCCCGGCACGCCCATTTCACGCCAGCGCGCACCGGTGGCGAGAATCAGCGCCTTGGTTTTCAGTGTGGCACCGCTTTCGAAACGGACCTCATGCAACTCACCGGGATTCTTCGCCGGGATCAGCGCGGTGGCGCGTTGCAGGTTCATGATATCGACGTCGTATTGCTTGACGTGTTCTTCGAGCGCGCTGGCCAGTTTTGGCCCTTCGGTTTCCTGCACGGAGATGAAGTTTTCGATGGCCATGGTGTCGAGCACCTGCCCACCAAAACGTTCTGCCGCGACACCGGTGCGAATGCCTTTACGCGCGGCATAGATCGCCGCTGCTGCACCCGCTGGACCACCGCCGACGACCAATACATCAAAGGCGTCCTTGGCGCTGAGCTTCTCGGCTTGACGCTCGATGCCGCTGGTGTCGAGCTTGGCGAGGATTTCTTCCAGGCCCATGCGGCCCTGGCCGAAGTTCACGCCGTTCAGGTAGATGCTTGGCACTGCCATGACTTGGCGCTCATCGACTTCGGCCTGGAACAGCGCGCCATCAATGGCGACGTGGCGGATGTTGGGGTTCAACACGGCCATCAGGTTCAGCGCCTGGACCACGTCCGGGCAGTTCTGGCAGGACAGCGAGAAGTAAGTCTCGAAGCTGAACTCGCCTTTGAGTGAGCGAATCTGTTCGATCACTTCAACGCTGGCCTTCGAAGGGTGGCCGCCGACTTGCAACAGCGCCAACACCAACGAGGTGAATTCGTGGCCCATCGGGAGGCCGGCAAAGCGCAGGCTGATGTCGGCGCCCGGGCGATTGATCGAGAACGATGGCTTGCGTGCGTCATCACCGTTATCGAGCAAAGTAATTTGCGTGGAAAGACTGGCAACGTCTTTCAACAGTTCGAGCATTTCCTGGGATTTCGCACCGTCGTCGAGGGAGGCAACGATCTCGATCGGCTGGGTGACCCGTTCCAGGTACGATTTCAACTGGGCTTTAAGATTGGCGTCCAACATACGGGCGATTTCCTTTCTGGTATTTCGTGAAAAGCAGGCATAAAAAAACGCCCGAGCGAATCTCGCCCGGGCGTTTTTGAGGGCGGTTGCAGCTTACTGAGTAGGTGCGGCGTACCGCCCTGTTGTAGCGCTCACAGACTTAGATCTTGCCGACCAGGTCCAGGGACGGCGCCAGAGTGGCCTCGCCTTCTTTCCACTTGGCCGGGCAAACCTGGCCTGGGTGAGCAGCGACGTACTGGGCAGCCTTGATCTTGCGCAGCAGCTCGGAAGCGTCGCGGCCAACGCCGCCATCGTTCAGTTCAACGATTTTGATCTGGCCTTCAGGGTTGATCACGAAGGTGCCACGGTCAGCCAGGCCTGCGTCTTCGATCAGCACGTCGAAGTTGCGGGAGATGGCGTGAGTCGGGTCACCGATCATGGTGTACTGGATTTTGCCGATGGCTGGCGAAGTGTTGTGCCAGGCAGCGTGGGCAAAGTGGGTATCGGTGGAAACGCTGTAGATCTCGACGCCCAGTTTCTGGAACGCGTCGTAGTTGTCAGCGAGGTCTTCCAGTTCGGTCGGGCAAACGAAGGTGAAGTCAGCCGGGTAGAAGAAAACGACAGACCATTTGCCTTTCAGGTCAGCGTCCGACACTTTTACGAAGTCGCCATTTTTGAAGGCGTCAGCTTTGAACGGTTTAACGTGGCTGTTGATGATAGGCATCGATGACTCTCCGTCAGGGTTGAAAAGTTGGGTTAACAAGTTGATGGGGTGAATCCTACCCACTCGATCCCCGGATGGCTCATTGGCAAACCTCATGCTGGTGATTTGTTTTCGCTATTAGCCGACGGTATTAATAGAAGAAAACGTGATCTACAGCGCCAACGGCTTTTCCGCGAGTCGGGCCATGCCCAGAAACGGGCTGGCTTCAACATAGCGCATGGCGGACTTCATATCCTTCCAGCCCACGTAACTCATCAACGACTTCAAGTCCCAACCACTCTGATGGGCCCAACTGGCAAAGCCGCGTCGCAAGGAGTGACTGGTGTAGTGCTCGGCGGGAATGCCGGCGCGCTCAAGGGCCTGGCGCAGTAGCGGGATGACGCTGTTGGCGTGCAACCCCTCCTCGCTCAGGTGCCCCCAGCGATCGATGCCTCGAAACACCGGCCCACGAACCAATGCGGCTTCGGTGATCCACTGGATGTAAGCGTTCACCGGGCAAAGGCGTTGCAAGGCTGGGGTCTGGTAGGTCTTGCCGAGGTTCTCGCGGTCGCTCTTGGTGCGCGGTAAGTAGAGTGTGATGCCAGAGCTGGCGATCGCTTGAACGTGCTCGATTTGTACACGGCACAGCTCATCACTGCGAAACCCGCGCCAGAATCCCAGGAGGATCAGCGCCATGTCGCGCCGCGCCCGCAGGAGCGCCGGTCGATCCTGCTGCGCCCTGGCTTCTGCCGCTTCTTTTTCCAACCAGGCAACCACCTGCTCCAGATGTTGCAGTTGCAACGGTTCGGCCTGTTTTTCCTGAGCCGGGTGCAGCGCGCGAATCCCCTTGAAGACCTTGCGCACCACTGGCGCCTTGGTCGGATCAGGAAATCCCTGACTGTGGTGCCACTGCGCCAGCGCCGACAGACGCAACTTCAGCGTATTGATCGACAACTCCCCCGCATACGCCACCAGATAGCGCGCGACGCTGTCGGCGGTGGCCGGCAGAAACCCGCCCCACGTGACTTCGAAATGCTCAATGGCTGCCCGGTAGCTGCGCCGGGTGTTGTCGCGCGTGGCGGCCTGTAGGTATCGATCCAGCTCGGTCATCGGTTCAACTCTCTAAAACGTACCGCGTTGGCGGGTGCAATCGTGCCGTGCGGCTCATCACACGGGGTAATACCAGTATATCCCGCATGACAAATTGACATCATTTATCTTTATTTTTCAGATGGTACACTGTGTACTTTAGTGGCATGTACCACAGTACGAAATCGTAGGAGAACTCATGGCTCGTGGCGGCGTAAATAAAGCAGTGGTGCAAGCGGCACGGTTGGCGATCCTCGCCCGTGGCGAAAACCCAAGCATCGATGCAGTACGGATCGAAATGGGCAACACCGGCTCGAAAACCACGATCCATCGCTACCTGAAGGAACTGGATGACGGCCGTGAACGGGCCGAGCCCGTGGCAGAACCCATCGATGACGAACTGGCGGATCTGGTGTCGCGCCTGGCCCAACGCCTGAAAGAGAAGGCCCAGGAACCGATCGACCAGGCTCGCGAGCAGTTCGACCAGCAGCGCAAAACACTGGAAAGCCAGCTTTCAGAAGCCCAGGAAGCCAATACCGAATTGCATCAGCAGTACGAGATGCAAAGCCTGGCACTGACCCAGGAATCCGAATCGCTACAAGAAACCCGCTCCATGCTGCAAACCGAGCAAACCCGCAATGCCGGGTTGAATCAGGCACTGGCCGGTTTCGAATTGCGCTTGCAGGACAAGGACGAGCAGATTCGCTCACTGGAAGAAAAGCACCTGCACGCCCGCGAGGCCTTGGAGCACTACCGCAACGCCGTCAAGGAACAGCGTGAGCAGGAACAAGGCCGCCACGAAAGCCAGGTGCAGCAGATTCAAATGGAGCTGCGTCAGGCACAGCAAAGCGCGATGGTGCGTCAGGACGAGATCACTCAGCTGCACCGCGACAATGAGCGTTTGTTCACTGAAAACCGCGGCTCCCAGAGGGAGCTGAGCCTGTTGCAGGATCAACTCAAGCACACCAATAGCCGGCAGGATCAACTGCTGGAACAGGTCAACCGCATCGACAGCGAACGCACCCTCCTCCAGGAACGCTTGCGCGTCGCCCTGCTGGAAAGTCAGTCGCTGAAACAGAGCGTCGACGAGCAGTCGCAGGCTAATAAAGCGCTGGAAATTGAATTACTCAAGACTCAGGCGAGCCTCGATGAAAGCATGCGCCTGGCGGCTGCTGTTGCAACAGCGCCAGACGCAGCCAAGGACGATTAACCGGCGACAGGCGTACGCATGGTGACGAACTCTTCGGCGGCCGTCGGGTGCACGCCGATGGTTTCGTCGAAATCGCGCTTGGTCGCCCCTGCCTTCAAGGCAATCGCCAAGCCCTGGACGATCTCGCCAGCATCCGGCCCGACCATGTGGCAGCCCAACACCTTGTCGGTCTTAGCCTCTACCACCAGCTTCATCAGCGTGCGCTCCTGGCACTCAGTCAGGGTCAGCTTCATTGGGCGGAAACGGCTTTCGTAGATCACCACCTCGTGGCCCGCTTCGCGAGCGTCTTCCTCGCTCAAGCCAACGGTGCCAATGTTCGGCAGGCTGAACACAGCGGTCGGAATCATCTTGTAATCCACCGGGCGGTATTGCTCAGGCTTGAACAAGCGTCGAGCCACAGCCATGCCTTCGGCCAGAGCGACCGGCGTCAGCTGAACACGACCGATTACATCGCCGAGCGCCAGGATCGACGGCTCTGCCGTCTGATACTGCTCATCGACCTCGACAAAGCCTTTCTTGTCGAGTTTGACGCCGGTGTTTTCAAGCCCGAGGTTGTCGAGCATCGGACGCCGGCCAGTCGCGTAGAACACACAATCCGCTTCCAGCTCGCGACCATCCTTGAGTGCAACCTTCAGACTGCCATCAGGCTGCTTGTCGATACGCTCAATGTCGGAGTTGAACTGCAGGTCCATGCCACGCTTGGTCAATTCTTCCTGCAAATGCTTGCGCACCGCGCCATCGAAACCGCGCAAGAACAACTCACCGCGGTACAGCAACGTGGTCTTGGCACCCAACCCGTGGAAGATACCGGCGAACTCAACGGCAATGTAACCACCGCCCACCACCAGAACGCGCTTCGGCAGTTCCTTGAGGAAAAACGCCTGGTTGGAGCTGATTGCATGCTCGTGTCCCGGGATTTCCGGGATCTGCGGCCAGCCACCGGTCGCAATCAGGATGTTTTTAGCGGTATGGCGTTCACCATTGATCTCGACCGTGTGCGGATCGACGATTTTGGCGTGGCCTTCATGCAAGGTGACGCCGCTGTTGACCAGCAAGTTGCGGTAAATGCCATTCAGGCGATTGATCTCGCGGTCCTTGTTCGCGATCAGCGTGGCCCAATCAAACTGCGCCTCGCCCAGCGTCCAGCCAAAACCGGAAGACTGCTCGAAGTCTTCGGCGAAGTGCGCACCGTAGACGAGCAATTTCTTCGGCACACAGCCGACGTTCACGCAGGTACCGCCCAGATAGCGGCTCTCGGCCACGGCCACTTTTGCGCCAAATCCGGCGGAAAACCGTGCAGCTCGAACACCACCGGAACCGGCGCCAATCACGTACAAATCAAAATCAAAGGCCATTTTCAATCTCCTCGGCAGTCCACAAGCATACCCGCAGACGTTCGCCGGGCAAGTGCTGCAAACGATATAGGGCCAGAAAATAAAAAAGCCACCCGAAGGTGGCTTTTCAATACAAGCGAGTCAACAGCTATCAGTAAGCCTTGCCAGTCTTGTAGAAGTTCTCGAAGCAGAAGTTGGTCGCATCGATGTAGCCTTCAGCGCCACCACAGTCGAAACGCTTGCCTTTGAACTTGTAGGCCATCACGCAGCCGTTCTGGGCTTGCTTCATCAGGGCGTCGGTGATCTGGATTTCACCACCCTTGCCTGGCTCGGTTTGTTCGATCAGGTCGAAGATATCCGGGGTCAGGATGTAGCGACCGATGATCGCCAGGTTGGACGGTGCATCTTCCGGCTTTGGTTTCTCGACCATGCTGTGAACGCGGTAGATATCATCGCGAATCATCTCACCGGCGATCACGCCGTACTTGTGAGTTTCTTGTGGGTCGACTTCCTGAATGGCGACGATCGAGCAGCGGAACTGCTTGTACAGCTTGACCATCTGGGTCAGAACGCCGTCACCTTCAAGGTTTACACACAAGTCATCCGCCAGCACCACGGCGAACGGTTCGTCACCGATCAGCGGGCGACCGGTCAGGATCGCGTGACCCAGGCCTTTCATTTCGGTCTGACGGGTATAGGAGAACGAGCAATTGTCGAGCAGCTTGCGGATACCGACCAGGTATTTCTCTTTGTCGGTGCCCTTGATCTGGTTTTCCAGCTCGTAGCTGATGTCGAAGTGGTCTTCCAGGGCGCGCTTGCCGCGACCGGTAACGATGGAGATTTCGGTCAAACCGGCATCCAGAGCTTCTTCGACGCCGTACTGGATCAGTGGCTTGTTTACCACCGGCAGCATTTCTTTGGGCATGGCTTTAGTCGCTGGCAGGAAGCGAGTACCGTAACCGGCTGCTGGGAACAAGCATTTCTTGATCATATAAGTCCTTGAAAGGGCTGTGTGTACGAGTTTCGGCGCAGTCTAATCAGGCGGCGTGCACCTTACAATGCCCCGCACTGGCTAACCGATGCCAACATAGAGAAATATTCTCGCGGATAGTTCCGCATATCGCTGCACAGATCCTTCGACAGCTTCTAATAGATAGCAGATAACCCGGAACCTGCACTGGCGATCACACCAGACATGCAATCGCACCACCATACGCCCATCAGCACTCTCTGGGTGCATTTGGCGTTATCATGGCGCAATTGAACAAGCCAACGAGGCAGATAGATGTCGGAAGCAAAAAGCGTCAACGGGTTCCTGATCAAACAGAAAGACGGCGAATGGTGGATAAAGAACTTCGGCGATACCGAGACGATCACCGGGCCGTTCCCTACCGAAGCACGGGCGATTGAAGTGGCATCCGTATTGCAGCTTGAACACCCAGCACCCGCCAAACGTCGCGGCAAAGACAAGACTTGATCTGAACCGGTTTCTGACCAGGCCCTGCTTCGCGCAGGGCTTTTTTGTGATTACACGCAAGGGAAGTGGCCCTTCGCTATAACCTTTTGATGCCAGCGCTGTCACAGGCTTAGCCCCATCATCCTGACGACGACAACGACATGACTAAATTTTTGCCTCTGATTGCAGTATTGGCCCTGAGCGGCTGCGCCACCTCGGAAACGGCTTACCTGAAAAACGGCGAACAGGGGCTGGCCATCGACTGCTCCGGCGAAGCCAACTCGTGGGCCACCTGCTACGAAAAAGCCGATGCATCCTGCGCTGGCACCGGCTATCGAATCGTCGGGACCGACGGCACGCCGTCAACCAAGGAAAGCGACAAGACCCTTGGCGTCGATGTAGGCAATTTCAAGAACCGCAGTGTCTTGGTGGTCTGCAAGTAAGTCCGACGCTACATGTGAATTTCAGCAAACTTAATCCCGAGACCGCGCACGGTCTCGATCAGGTCGTCGAGACGGCTGAACGATTCGACTTCGTCGTTATCGTCCACCAGAAAATAACTGCGCCCGGCGCTTTTCTTGAAAAACACGATCCACTCCCCTGGATTCGCCGGGTTCTGAATCACATGGGTGGCAGAGATGTGACCCTCTGCATGCCGCTCCCGAACCTGCTCTCGCTTCATGCCTGACTCCAGAAATGACAATGCCGTCAAAGCACAGCCTTGACGGCATCGATGTAGATTGTCGCTAGTGTATCAGCCGGAAATGCAGGCGTTGGCGGCTTTCTGCACATCCTTGGGGCGTACCGGCACATTGGACATGCGCTCATGCAGCTTGATGCTGCTGCCACCGGAACGCTCTTCAATATCAAAGACGGCGGCCGGGTCCGACGAGAACTTCGCCGGAACGATCACGCGCACCCCGTCTTTGTGTGGCTCAACCTGCAAAGCACCACGGCTATCGGCCAGTTGCTCAACCAGGCACTGTGCATACTCATGGGGCTTTTTTCCTGAGATCACGTTCATGGTCGGCAGCGTCTCGTTGATCTCAGTCACGCTGGCGCAGCCACTTACGACCAACGCCAACGGCAGGACTAACACACCCCACTTCATACAAAAACCTCCGATAAAGACCCTCGGACAGCACAATTGCTGATTTTCTCCGAGGCGCACCGCTTTTATCGCCCACAGAATGCCGAATAACTGTTTTTAATTGCCAAAGCGAACCATGACGACCCGATAATAACCTGTGCGGGCTGATAAACTGCGCCAATCGCCCATGCTATCGTTTTGATTTTGTAGAAAAAGCCCTTCTGGAGGCGCCTCATGAAATTTATCCACCAGCGCGAGCACCTCAATGAAGACGACATCGTCGTCATCCAGTGCTCCCAAATGTGCAACATCCGCTTGATGAACGACGCCAACTTTCGCAGCTTCAAGAATGGTGGTCGTCACACCTACCACGGCGGCGCATTCGATACTTTCCCGGCCCGGATTACCGCGCCGAGCACCGGCTTCTGGAACATCACCATCGACACGGTCAACCGCCGGCCGATCAGCGTGACCCGCAAGCCGACCCTGTCTCATTCGATCAAGATCATCCGTCGCTCCAGCACAAAACTGAGCTGAGCAACGTCCGCACACGAAACAAGGCAGGTATGACCGTGGCTCAAACGACCAAGTACGTCATCAAATACAAACTCAACGGTGAGCGCCGCTTCGAGTTTGCCCAGCTTGAAAACGGCACCGCTGAAGAAGCCAAGGCCGCGCTCGACGCCATTCATGGCCAGAGCGACGATGTCATCAGCGAGATCAGCGTCAGCAAAGCACTGTAACAGCCCCCGGAGCGGCCACAGGGATGTCTGCTTCCGCGCCTGAAGTTTGACCGCAAGCGCCGGAGTGTTCGCCCCGCCCCTGCTGCCTAGACTGGCCACCTCAACCTTGGGTTAAGGAGTCAGAACATGCTGGAGCAACAACTCGATCAGGATGGCTGCGCCATTATCAGATCACTCCTGAGTGCCGAATCCTGCGACGAGATCAGCGCATTTTACGCGCAGCCCGGGCTTTTTCGTTCACAGGTGATCATGGCTCGTCACGGCTTTGGCCGTGGCGAGTACAAATACTTCAAATACCCTCTGCCGGATCCCGTCGCGCGCCTGCGCAACGCGCTCTACCCGAGCCTGGTGCCGATTGCCAATCGCTGGCACGAATGCATGGGCCTGCCGACGCGTTTTCCCGCGACGCATGCAGACTTTTTGCAGCGCTGCCATGCCGCCGGTCAGGAACGCCCGACCCCCTTGTTGCTGCAATATGGCCCGCAGGACTACAACTGCCTGCACCAGGACCTGTACGGCGAACACGTCTTTCCGCTGCAAGTGGCGATTCTTCTGTCAGAACCCGACGAAGATTTCACCGGCGGCGAATTCGTGCTGACCGAACAGCGCCCGCGCATGCAGTCACGTCCTCTGGTCATGGACCTGAAGAAAGGCGATGCCTTGATCTTTGCCGTCAGCCAGCGCCCGGTCAAAGGTGTTCGCGGCTACTACCGAGTGAACATGCGCCACGGCGTGAGTCGCCTGCACAGCGGAAAACGGCATACCCTTGGAATCATCTTTCACGATGCGTTATGAACCATGAACCCTTTCACCCTGGATTTGTTTGCCGACACCGAACCCGAACAACCGCTACGGCGCGAGCAGATCGGTGAACAAGCCTGCGTCTTGCGCGGCTTTGCCCTGCCCTGGCTGGAATCGTTGCTGACAGCGCTAGAGGGGGTTTTGACCGTCGCGCCGTTTCGGCAGATGGTCACCCCCGGCGGCTTCACCATGTCCGTAGCCTTGAGCAGTTGCGGTGCCCTGGGCTGGACCACCGACCGAAGCGGCTACACCTACACGCGCAATGACCCGCAGACCGGGCAACCCTGGCCGAAAATGCCTGAGGTGTTTTTTGAACTGGCACAAGCGGCGGCACGTGAAGCCGGATTTACGGATTTTGTTCCCGATTCCTGCCTGATCAACCGCTATGTCCCCGGCGCGAAGATGTCTTTGCACCAGGATAAAGACGAAGGTTCCTACGCAGCGCCGATCGTTTCGGTATCGCTAGGGCTGCCCGCAACGTTCCTGTTCGGCGGTTTTGAGCGCAGCGATAAAAGCCAGCGTGTGCCCCTGTTGCATGGCGATATTGTGGTCTGGGGTGGCGTCGACCGTTTGCGCTATCACGGCGTATTGCCGATCAAGGACGGGCATCATCCGAAGCTGGGCGAACAACGGATCAACTTCACGTTTCGTAAGGCCGGTTGAAAGACTCGAATTTGACCGCAAGACCCGGAGTGCCACGCCCCTCTCGCCTGATTAATCTGAATGAAACGGGTCAATGGAACTACAGACATGACAACTCATTCGACTAAAACAGCTACCGAAATCGATCCTCGCTGGGCCGCCGTTGTAGCGCGCGATCCAGCCGCAGACGGGCAGTTTGTCTACGCGGTCAAAACCACCGGCATTTATTGCCGCCCGAGCAGCCTGGCGCGCTTGCCGAATCCGCAGAACGTCGAGTTTTTCGACACGCCGGAGCAAGCCCAGGCGGCGGGATACCGTCCCAGCAAACGCGCAGCAAAAGACCAAAGCGATGTTGCCGCCCAACACGCGGCCACCGTGGCAGCGGCCTGTCGGCACATCGAATCCGCCGAAAATCTGCCGCCGCTCAATGAACTGGCGGACGCAGCGGGCCTCAGCAGCTTCCATTTCCACCGAGTGTTCAAAGCCGTCACCGGGCTGACACCCAAGGGTTACGCCACGGCTCATCGCTCGCGCAAGGTGCGTGATCGTCTGGCGGGTGGTGGCTCGGTCACCGATGCCTTATATGACGCTGGTTTCAATTCCAACAGTCGTTTCTATGAAGCGGCGGATAACTTGCTCGGCATGAAGCCGGGCGACTACCGCGCTGCCGGGCAAAACAACGACATCCACTTTGCCGTTGGCCAGTGTTCCCTGGGGGCCATTCTGGTGGCGCAAAGTGAACGCGGGGTTTGCGCGATTCTGCTGGGGGATGATCCGCATCAACTGGTCTGCGATCTGCAGGACAAATTTCGGCGTGCCAACCTGATCGGCGCCGATCATGAGTTCGAGCAACTGATCGCCCAGGTCGTAGGGTTTATCGAAGCGCCGGCCCTTGGCCTGGATTTGCCGCTGGACGTGCGCGGCACGGCGTTCCAGGAGCGTGTCTGGCAAGCCTTGCGCGAAATTCCCGCTGGCCGCACCGCGAGCTATGCCGAGATTGCCCAACGCATCGGGTCGCCCAAGGCTGTGCGCGCCGTGGCCCAGGCGTGCGGCGCGAACAGTCTGGCGGTGGCGATCCCTTGCCACCGCGTGGTGCGCAGCGACGGCAACCTGTCAGGCTATCGCTGGGGCGTTGAGCGCAAGCGTCTGTTGCTGGAACGCGAGACGCGCTGATCAGCGATTCACATCGACCACCACCCGCCCGCGCAATTGCCCGGCGAGCAGGCGCGGCGCGGCATCGATGGCTTCGCTCAAAGCGATTTCATGGCTGATCAGCGGCAGCAGCGCGAAGTCCAGATCCTTGGCCAGTCGATTCCAGGCCAGTACGCGCCTGGCCTTGGGCTGGGTCACGCTGTTGATCCCGGCCAAGGTCACGCCACGCAGAATGAACGGGGCGACCGAGGCCGGGAAGTCCATGCCTTGCGCCAGACCACACGCTGCTACCGTGCCGTTGGCCTTGGTGCTGGCGCAGGCGTTGGCCAACGTGTGGCTGCCGACCGAGTCAATCACCCCCGCCCAACGCTCCTTGGCCAACGGTTTGCCGGGGGCGGACAATGTGGCACGGTCGATGATTTCACTGGCGCCCAGCTGCTTCAGGTAATCGTGTTCGGAAGTTCGACCGGTGGAAGCGACGACGCGATAACCCAGCTTGCTCAGCAGCGCGATCGCGAAACTGCCGACACCGCCGTTGGCACCGGTGACCAGCACTTCACCTTGATCGGGCGTCACACCGTTATGTTCCAGCGCCAGGATGCTCAGCATGGCCGTGTAACCGGCAGTACCGATGGCCATGGCTTGGGCCGCTGTAAATTCCTTTGGCAGCGGGATCAGCCAGTCACCGTTCAGGCGTGCCTTCTGCGCCAATCCACCCCAATGCCCTTCGCCCACGCCCCAGCCATTGAGGACCACTTGATCTCCGGCCTTGTAGTCCGGGTGATCGCTGGTTTCGACAGTGCCTGCCAGATCGATCCCCGGCACCATCGGGAATTTTCGCACCACCGGGCTGCTGCCGGTGATTGCCAAGCCATCCTTGAAGTTCAGCGTGCTGTACGCCACGCGGACCGTTACGTTCCCTTCGGGCAGTTGATCGTCATTGATCTCTTGCAGTGTGGCCCGGTAACCGCTGTCGTCTTTGTCGATCAAAATGCCCTTGAACATCGTTACCTCTCAATGGAATCAATCAGGATGTGGAGCCCTTGAAATACCATAAAGAAACATTTCGCCGTACAAGACTTTAAGCCAAACCGCTGGCCAGCCAAAAGTAGACTGGCCCTTCACCCTCGATAGCTGGTAAAAAACCGGTTCAACCGTCCTGCCCTGTTTTGACGTCGGAGATTGAAATGAGCCAATGGCCAGACACCCGCATTCTTGACCTGCTCGGGATTGAGCTGCCGATCATCCAGGCCCCCATGGCCGGCGCCAACGGATCGGCCATGGTCATCGCCGCGAGTAACGCCGGTGGCCTGGGCTCGATGCCGGCTGCATTGCTGACCATCGAGCAATTGCGCGAAGAGCTGAAGACGATTCGCCAACACAGCCAGCGCCCGTTCAACATCAACTATTTCTGCCATCAACCTCCGGCCCCTGACGAGCAACGCGCCCGGGACTGGAAGAACGTGCTGGAACCTTACTACCGGGAACTGGGCGTCGATTTCGATGCGCCGACACCGGTTTCAAACCGCGCGCCGTTCGATGTGGCCGCCTGCGAGGTCGTCGAAGCGTTTCGCCCTGAAGTGGTCAGTTTTCATTTCGGCCTGCCGGAAAAGTCCCTGCTGGACCGGGTGAAAGCCACCGGTGCAAAAATTCTCTCCTCGGCGACCACGGTTGAAGAAGCTGTCTGGCTCGAAAGGCACGGCTGTGACGCCATCATCGCCATGGGTTACGAGGCCGGTGGTCATCGCGGGATGTTTCTCAGTGATGATCTGAGTAGCCAGGTCGGGACGTTTGCCTTGGTGCCACAGATTGTCGATGCGGTAAAAGTGCCGGTGATTGCCGCCGGCGGGATCAGTGATGCGCGCGGCGTTGCGGCCGCCTTTATGTTGGGCGCTTCAGCGGTGCAGGTGGGCACGGCTTATTTGTTCACGCCAGAAGCCAAGGTCAGCGCGTCTCACTACAAGGCATTGCGCACGGCCAAAGAAAGCGAGACCGCTGTCACCAACATTTTTACCGGCCGCCCGGCACGCGGCATTCTCAATCGGGTGATGCGTGAAATCGGGCCGATCAGCGATAAAGCGCCGAAATTCCCACTCGCCGGCGGTGCGCTGATGCCGTTGCGAGCCAAGGATGAAGCGGATTTCAGCAACCTCTGGGCCGGGCAAGCGTTCCGGTTGAGCGCTGAAATGACCACAGCCGAATTGACCCGTCGCCTGGCGGATGAAGCATTGGCCAAACTGCTCCGTCGATAAAGCGATCCCCGGTAGCCGCTGCCGAGCCCGCGAGGCTGCGTCCGGCGGCGCAACCGGACGCAGGCTTCGCCAGCGGCTACAGGGTTGAGCGCGGCTAATACCGATTCCCCACTCATAAACCAACACATTCCGTTTGAAGGCATTTCGCTATATATTCGGCTATATAGCGTTTCACCTCCTTGCTGCATTTGCCTATAACGGAGCCGTTTCATGACCATGGGTGCCTCACGTTTTGCCCCTTCTTGCCTCGCCAGCCTGATCGCCCTCTTCGCTTTCGGCTCCGCGCACGCGGACGAAGTCCAGGTCGCTGTCGCCGCCAACTTCACAGCCCCTCTCCAGGTCATCGCTGCCGATTTTGAGAAAGACACCGGGCACAAACTGATCGCGGCGTATGGTGCCACCGGCCAGTTCTACACCCAGATCAAGAATGGCGCGCCGTTCGAAGTGTTCCTCTCGGCCGACGACACCACCCCGCAAAAACTTGAATCCGAAGGCGACACGGTCAAGGGTTCGCGCTTCACCTACGCCATCGGCACCCTGGCGCTGTGGTCGGCCAAAGAAGGTTACGTCGACGCCAAGGGCGAAGTACTGAAGAAGAACGAGTACCGGCACTTGTCCATTGCCAACCCGAAAGCTGCACCGTACGGTCTGGCCGCGACTCAGGTACTGGCCAAGCTGGGCCTGACCGACAAGGTCAAGGATAAGATCGTAGAAGGCCAGAACATCACCCAGGCTTACCAATTCGTCTCCACCGGCAACGCAGAACTGGGCTTCGTAGCCTTGTCGCAGATCTACAAAGACGGCAAAGTCACCGGCGGTTCGGCGTGGATCGTTCCAGCTGACATGCATGACCCGATCAAACAAGACGCGGTGATCCTCAACAAAGGCCAGGACAACCCGGCCGCCAAGGCACTGGTTGAATACCTGAAGGGTCCGAAAGCCGCTGCTGTCATCAAATCCTATGGTTACCAACTCTAAATGACGCTGACGAGTGCCGACTTCGCTGCCATCTGGCTAACCCTCAAACTGGCGTCCCTGACGACCGCGATCCTGTTGGTCATCGGCACTCCAATTGCGTTATGGCTGTCACGCACCCATTCCTGGTTGCGCGGCCCGGTCGGGGCGATCGTCGCCCTGCCCTTGGTCCTCCCGCCCACGGTGATTGGCTTTTATCTGTTGCTGGCGCTGGGGCCTCACGGTTTTGTCGGTCAGTTCACCCAATCGCTGGGGTTTGGCACCCTGACCTTCAGCTTTGCGGGGTTGGTCGTCGGCTCGGTGCTGTACTCGATGCCATTCGTGGTTCAACCGCTGCAAAACGCCTTTTCCGCCATTGGCACTCGCCCCTTGGAAGTGGCCGCGACCTTACGCGCCAATCCGTGGGACACCTTCTTCAGCGTGATCCTGCCGCTCGCACGGCCGGGTTTTATCACAGCGGCGATTCTCGGCTTCGCCCACACCGTCGGTGAGTTCGGTGTGGTCTTGATGATCGGCGGCAACATCCCGGACAAGACGCGCGTGGTGTCGGTGCAGATCTACGATCACGTCGAAGCCATGGAATACGCCCAGGCCCATTGGCTGGCCGGGGCGATGCTGGTGTTCTCCTTTGCGGTGTTGCTGGCGCTCTACTCCAGCCGCAAAACCAAAGCGATCTGGAGCTGATCGATGATCGATATGCGTCTGCAATTGAGCTATTCGGGGTTCGCCCTGGACGTGGACCTTCAATTGCCCGGTCGTGGCGTGACCGCGCTTTATGGACACTCAGGCTCGGGAAAGACCACCTGCCTGCGCTGCATCGCCGGACTGGAACAAGCCCCACAGGGTTTTATCCAGGTCAACGATGAAGTCTGGCAGGACAGCGAAAAGAAGATTTTCGTACCGCCGCATAAACGTGCGCTGGGGTATGTCTTCCAGGAAGCCAGTCTGTTCCCGCACCTGTCAGTGCTGGCGAACCTGCAATTCGGCCTCAAGCGCATCCCGAAACAGCAGCGCCGGGTCGACATGGGCCATGCCACGGAATTGCTGGGGATCGGGCATCTGCTGGAACGTCACCCGCAGCACCTTTCCGGCGGCGAGCGGCAGCGGGTCGGCATTGCGCGCGCGCTGCTCACCAGCCCGAAACTGCTGCTGATGGACGAGCCGCTGGCGGCGCTGGACAGTCAACGCAAAAACGAAATCCTGCCTTACCTGCAACGCCTGCACGATGAGCTGGACATCCCGGTGCTGTATGTCAGTCACTCGCAGGATGAGGTCGCGCGTTTGGCCGATCACATTGTCTTGCTGAGCGAAGGCAAGGCGCTGGCCAGCGGCCCCATCGGCGAAACCCTCGCCCGTCTCGACCTGCCACTGGCGCTGGGCGACGATGCGGGCGTGGTGATCGAGGGGCATGTCAGCGCGTATGACGCCCACTATCAGTTGCTGACCTTGCAGTTGCCCGAGACCGAACTGGGCATTCGCGTCGCCCATGCGCCCATGCCCTTGGGTCAGACACTGCGTTGCAAGGTTCAGGCGCGCGATGTCAGCCTGAGCCTGCGAAGCGTCGAGCAAAGCAGCATCCTCAATCGCCTGCCGGTAACCGTGATCGGTGAAATCAGCGCCGACAACGCTGCCCATGTGCTGATACGCCTGAATGCCGCCGGCACGCCATTACTGTCTCGTATCACCCGCTACTCCCGGGATCAGTTGGGCGTGCATCCTGGCCAGCACCTCTGGGCACAAATCAAAGCGGTGGCAGTGCTGGCCTAAGTCTTTTGGCACCAACGACAAATGAGCGCGGTCAATGGCTGTACTGACCCCTGATTTGTTGTCGAGGTTGACTCGCCATGTCCGATACCGCGCTGCCAGATGTTCTGCCACCCGACCTGCACTATGTCGATGACACGCAGCCCGGAATCAGCCGAAAGCTGCTGCGTGGAAAGTTTGTTTACTTCGATCCGGCGGGCCAGCGCATTACCGATACGGACGAAATCAAACGCCTCAACGCGCTCGCCGTACCGCCGGCCTATATGGATGTGTGGATTTGCGCCGACCCGCGCGGCCATCTGCAAGCCACCGGCCGCGACGCTCGTGGTCGCAAGCAATACCGCTACCACGCACGCTGGCGCGAAGTGCGCGATGCCGACAAATACTCGCGCCTGCGCGACTTCGGCCTGGCACTGCCGAAACTGCGCAAACAGCTTGAAACGCTACTGGCCGCGCCAGGCTTCAGCCGAGACAAGGTCATGGCCACCGTCATCACCTTGCTCGATGCAACGCTGATCCGGGTCGGCAATACGCAGTACGCCCGGGACAATCGTTCCTACGGCCTGACGACGTTGCGCAGCCGTCACGTTGAAGTCAACGGCAGCGCTATCCGCTTTCAGTTCCGCGGCAAGAGTGGCGTCGAGCACCAGATCACCGTGAGAGACCGACGCCTGGCCCGGATCATCAAGCGTTGCCAGGAAATCCCCGGACAAAACCTGTTTCAGTATCTGGATGAGAACGGTGAGCGACACACCGTCAGTTCCGCCGACGTCAACGCGTACCTGCAAACCCTCACCGGCGCCGATTTCACGGCCAAGGATTACCGCACGTGGGCAGGCAGTGTCCTGGCATTGTCGGTGTTGCGCGAATTGCAGTGGGAGCCGGAGTCCGACGCCAAACGCCAGGTGGTAGAGATGGTCAAGGGCGTCGCCAGGCAGTTAGGCAACACGCCCGCGGTGTGCCGCAAATGCTACATCCACCCAGCGGTGCTCGACGCTTTTATGCTCGGCGCTCTGGCAGAGTTGCCTCGGCCAAGGATGCGTAAAGGGCTCAGGCCAGAGGAAGTCGGGCTGGCCATGTTCCTTGAGCGCATGATCGCCAGCGCTGAAGCGACGAACTGACCTGTCTATTTTTTGCACGACCAGAAAGAACTTCTATAGTTGATCTGAACCAGAATCAGCTGCGGTGACGCCATGGAAGACATTTTCGTTGTGAAGCGTTGCAACAAGATCATCATTCATGGTCGCCGAGCCGGTGAATCCGGTCACCCGCCACCCGACGCCGCCGTCTGGTACCGCATCGCCGACACTCGCACTCATGGTTTCATCGGTGACGGCTTTGACGCTGAAGCCGATGCCAGGCGGGAATGCCAACGGCTGAATGCCACATCGCAAGTGATGGCCCGGCAAGGATGATGAACAGGTACCTGTCTATTCCGGGTCTATACTGAAAAACAGCTGAAGGATCGGCGACCCCAACGGCTGAAAGCTCGCACCTGGCGGGCTTTTTGCTGCCATTTGCCAGGTTTCTTCAACGGAGGTGTTTTCCATGTCCGAAAAAGAGTCCATCACCACCCTCCTCACCCTGCTTGACTCCCGGCAGGCTCGGCTTGCCGCCGCGTGCAAGGAAATTGCCGATTGGGTCGATCATCAAGGGGGGCACCCAACAGCCCTCAGAATTCGTGATCGGCTAAACGACATCGAAAAAGACACTCCCCTGATTCGAAACACGCTGTCGTCGCTAAAGCCTGTCGATCCGCCCCTGCCACGGTTCAGATGAGTCGGGCACGCGACGCGAGAACAGAGCCTGTTTCAGGACGCATGAACGGCGACCTTATCGTCACCGCGATTGTGCCTGTCTGAGTGTTTGCCGCTACACCCGCAAACCCGGCCTGGCGCTGGGCTTTTTTTTGCGACATTTCTTTCACGCCGCATTTACAACACGCGCCCTACAGTGAGTCACTCCTTTGAAGAATCACCTTGGTCTGCCCGCATGCAGACCTTTTTTTTGCCTGTCAGGCAGCCATCGAACGCTGGCGTTTGCGCGGGGTCAAACAATCACACGTCACGAAGGAGACGTTCCATGGTCACCCACTACAAAGTCAGCGGGCATCTGGCCTGCGGTCACAACGGCAGCAACCTCACGTCCACCCAGGAACTGAACCGCGTGAAATGCAGAAGCTGCCGAAACACCGACGCGTACAAGGAAGCGCGCAAGGCCCAACGCAATGCAACACGCCGTGCCGCACGCAAGGCCAAAGCCACTCACACCGCCAATGACTGGCGCGCAGCCTGGACTGAACGGCTAACCGCCATGGCCGGGTTGCAAAGACTGCCTCGTGGTTTCAGCGGCCAGCCTTTTGTATAACAGGCTCATTCGACAGCAGGGTCGACTTCGTTCGACCCACTGCTGATCAACGCGCTAGCGGGCGCCATCACTTCCGCGAGCGACATACGCTTGAATGCTTCGAACAGTCGCCGCCCCTCTTCAGGCGCGCAGGTGATGGCCAAACGCATGGTCGCCTCGCCCAGTTGCCAGATCAAAAAAGCCGTATCGCAAACTTGCTGGGTATCACTGCCTGGAAACACACGAAGCATCGCATCCGCCAGCAACCTGCCCGCCACTCGACTCTCTTCCAGTTCCAGCGCCAGCAGTTGCTTGTCGGCTTGCATCCCCGACCAGATATCACGCATTACAGGCTCCGCCTGAGCGATGTTGTAATACTGCTCAAGCAAGTCCGAATAGGCCTCACGCAGCCCTTGCGCATCCTGGACCGCTACCAATGCCGTTTCTATGCAACGGCGACTCTCTGCGTTAAAGCGTTCGGCCAGCGTGCGGATCACCGAGCTCTTGTCCGGAAAATACTGATAAAGCGAACCAATCGAAATCTCCGAGCGTTCGGCAATTTCACTCATCTTTAATGAGTCGCTGCCCTTGGTTGCGATCAGTTTTGTTGCCACCGCCAGAATGCGCTCCTGCCGCTCGCGACTGCGTTGTTGCGTGGGGTTGCGTCGGCTCGGCTCTGAAACCGCCTGTTCGCGCTCGGTGATAGTTTTCTTCGGCACTGGTGGGAATCCCGGTCGATAACGTGACATGCACTCACCTTAGCACCGCCTATCAACCCACCCAAGGGGGGGATGGCCGTACGTCGGTTCCGCTCTTTCGTTTATTGACGGCAGAACGTGAGCGTTTATCATCTTTTTAACGTGAGTGTTACTCACATTAACCCGATGGAGATGAACGCGATGAAGACCTCTCAAGACCGCATCCTCATTCTCGGTGCGACCGGTAAAACAGGGAGCAGGATTACTCAACGGCTACAACATGCGGGATTGCCCGTGCGGCTGGGCTCTCGTGGCGCCAATCCACCTTTCGACTGGGAAGATCGCGGCACTTGGGAGGCCACGCTTGATGGCATCGACGCCGTATACATTTCCTATCAACCAGACCTCGCCGTTCCGGGTGCCGTCGAAACGATTCAGGCGTTTACCGACCTGGCGGTCAAAAGCGGCGTCCGCAAACTGGTGCTGCTGTCCGGACGCGGAGAGGCCGAAGCGGAACAAGCCGAACGCGTCATACAAAACAGCGGCGTCGACTGGACGATCCTTCGCTGCAGCTGGTTCTTCCAGAACTTCAGTGAGGCACATTTTCTGGAGCCGATTGTTCAAGGAGAAGTAGCCCTTCCCGTTGGCAACATCGCCGAGCCCTTTGTCGACGTGGAAGACATCGCCGAGATTGCCGTCCTGGCGCTGACGCAACCCGGCCACTCAGATCAGCTTTATGAACTCACAGGGCCACGGGCGCTGACGTTTGCCGAGGCGGTCGATGAGATTGCTCGAGGGACCGGCCGCGATATCGGCTTCGTCGCCGTACCGCCGGATGCCTATAGAGAGGCGCTGGAACAGGCGCACCTTCCAGCCGAGTTGACCAACCTGGTGCTGTACCTCTTCACAACGGTGCTCGACGGGCGCAACACGCCCCTTGCCGATGGCGTCCAGCGTGCACTGGGCCGTCCCGCGCGGGACTTTAGCGATTATGTGCGGCGCACTGCGGATACGGGAGTTTGGGCGAGTGAACGCTGAACAAATAAATACGGCAAACATCCCGAATGAGATCAATACTCATCCTGTCATGTTGTGGACACTATGATGGGACGCCGATTCGGCTTGGCTCAGTAACGTTCGAGGTGACGCCATGTTTTTGAAAGTGATTTTCATCTACTGGCCGCTGCTGGCGATCATCATCGCCGCAGCGCTGAGCCGACTTGTCCATAACGCCAAGGTTGCTGATCGGGCGCTAGAAGCGCAGCAGTTTTCAAACGTAATTGCGGAGCAATTCTGAAATCAAGAGCCGGAAACAAACAAGGGCTTGCATCAGCTTTCGCCCGCAAACCCTTGATTTTAGATGGTGCCCGAAGCCGGAACCTTATTTATTCTTAAAATCACCGCATTCATTGGAGTCAACCGACAACCTTAGAATCAAATGTACTGACTAATGTACTATTTTGTGAACGCTGGGGGGTTGAGGTCGTTACGCCAGAGTGAGTACGCAAGGGCAGCAATCGGCCAGAAGCTGCCTTTCGCCAGTGGCAGCTATGTATCACGACCTGAAATTGTCATCACTGAAAAATGGTCGCGACAGCTAGATGAGTTCACTAAGACGGGGATTGAAGCAGGTAGCAGCATTACATGATGCGCCTATTCCCTTGGTCTGAATTGCCTGAGCTGATACTCGAGGGAGTCATAAAGTTGAAGAATTTCGTCGCCTGTGACATCCAGTCCGCACTCGAAACACTTCAATCTGAGTAAGTCTTTAAACGAGGCGAACCGATGCAGGGCAGGCTGAAGATCAGCGCCGCAATTTGGACACGTCACCGTACAGGTGTCTACTTCTAGCATCACAGCCACCGCTCTCTGGCTCGTTTCAGATATTAAACGATATCGGGAACCTCTAACTTTGAGAAAAATCAACAAGCTGTCGCATCCGGTCACGGAGGGCGGCGCCTGACTGGCCCCTATTTTTGCTCGTGACGGTAACACCGTCACCAACCCAGCCGAGATCAATCCTGACTGCGGCTCCTGGCCGCTTTCTGACCCTCGCGGCGGGCAGAAAACGGCCAATAGCAGCCGGTCACAACCGACGGAGAACAGCCAAAAGCGCATAATCATGACCGTCCGCCATTCTCTCTAAGCAGACGCGTAAGTGAACGGCTCCAGCAAAATTTGAGGTTCGACCCACAACCTTAAACCGTAGGGAATTACCGAATACCCGTCGTATCGCCCAGTGAAAGTATTCGAAGCTGCAAACTCCAAGAATTTACCGCGCTTGTCATCAACAACGCGGATACCGGGGCATCCAAGCATTGTGTATTTGATAATGGGGTTTGGTAGTGAAGCCTCACTCACCTGAATTTCCACATCAGAATCATATTGCCAAATTGTCAATTTCAGTCTGACAGTACCTTGCTCGATAACGTAACAGTGTGATGTTTCGAACTCATCCAGGGAGGGGAAGACGCCGAGTACGGCGATTAAATCAAAAGGATCCCACGTTAAAAGGGGCATAAAGCATCCTTTGCTGACATCACGGTGAATTTGATCCCATTCTAATCATCAGCCAATCTGTAACGCAGTTTTTCTCTAAGACTTGTTGGCCATAGGCAGGGCGATTTTTCGCAATCCATCACCAAACGAACATTCACGATCTGGAGGACTCTACGGTTTTTTCCCTCCGTCAGCTTTGGGTCGA
>NZ_AZVV01000006.1:0-386676 GCF_000514395.1 Pseudomonas sp. URMO17WK12:I12 | reverse complement strand
CACACTACCGGCCAGCATCATGGCTGCAACTGCTGACAACTGGCAGATAAGCTGAGCGTTGTTGTTCTTCTTCATCCCTACATCCTCGTTTTATTGTTATTAACTGTGTTCTAACGCGGTTACATCAGGCGCGAAGAGCGACAGGCCGCTCACCGCATATCCCCCTGTGGGAGCGAGCGCGCCCCCACATTTTGTTCTTCAGCGGCCTTTGAATTGGGCCACGTTGGCGCTGTGCGCCTCGGCTTTTGGTTCGCCAGCCACACCCAACCGCTCCCCGGTCTTGGCATCGAACAGCAACACTTTCGACGGATCGAATTGCAGGGTCAGGGTTTCGCCCGGGGCCGGTGCAACATCGGGTGCCAGACGGCAGCAGACTTTGGTTTCATTCAGATTGACGAACACCAGGGTGTCGGGACCGGTCGGTTCGGTGACCTGGACTTCCGCGCGGATGGTCGGCAAACCGTTCGGCTCGCCGTTCGCCAGCACGATCTGCTCAGGGCGCATGCCGAGGATCACTTCGCGGTCTTCGAGACCGGCGTCCTGCATGCCCAGCGGCAATTCACAACGGGCCTGGCCGCTGTCGAGCAGCGCGTAGAGACGACCGTCCTTGCGCTGCAAGCGCAGGGGGATGAAGTTCATCGGCGGTGAACCGATGAAGCTCGCCACAAACAGGTTGGCCGGGTTGTTGTAGATGTCTTTCGGCGTGCCGAACTGCTGAATGATTCCGTCCTTCATGACCGCCACTTTGTCGCCCAGGGTCATCGCTTCGATCTGGTCGTGGGTCACGTAGACCGTGGTGGTTTTCAGGCGCTGATGCATCAGTTTCATTTCGGTGCGCATCTCGACCCGCAGCTTGGCGTCGAGGTTGGACAGCGGTTCGTCGAACAGGTAAATCTTCGGCCGACGCGCCAGGGCACGGCCCATGGCCACGCGCTGTTGCTGACCACCGGAGAGCTGGCCGGGCTTGCGGTTGAGCAAGTGTTCGATCTGCAACAGCTTGGACACCCGCGCCACTTCCGTTTCGATATCGGCGGCGGGCATTTTGCGAATCTTCAAGCCGAAGGCGATGTTCTCGCGCACGCTCATGGTCGGGTACAGCGCGTAGGACTGGAACACCATGGCGATGTCGCGGTCTTTCGGGCTCATGCCGCTGACGTCCTGGTCATCGATCATGATCGCACCGCCGGTGATGGTTTCCAGGCCGGCGATGCAATTCATCAGAGTCGATTTGCCGCAACCCGAAGGTCCGACCAGGATCAGGAACTCACCGTCCTTGATCGACAAATGAATGTCCTTGAGGGTGTCCGGCAAGCCGGGGCCATAGGTCTTGTTTACATTGCGAAGTTCGAGCGTAGCCATGATTACCCCTTGACTGCGCCGGCCGTCAGCCCGCGCACGAAATACTTGCCTGCGACCACATAGACCAGCAGGGTCGGCAGCCCGGCGATCATCGCCGCCGCCATATCAACGTTATATTCCTTGGCCCCGGTACTGGTGTTGACCAGGTTGTTCAGCGCGACCGTGATGGGTTGCGAGTCACCGCTGGAGAACACCACACCAAACAGGAAGTCGTTCCAAATCTGAGTGAACTGCCAGATCAGGCAGACCATGATGATCGGGGTGGACATCGGCAGGATGATCAGGCGGAAGATCGTGAAGAAACCCGCGCCATCGAGCCGCGCCGCCTTCACCAGCGCATCGGGAACGCTGACGTAGTAGTTACGGAAAAACAGCGTGGTGAACGCCAGGCCGTAGACAACATGGACGAACACCAGGCCCGTGGTGGTGCTGGCCAGGCCCATCTTGCCGAGGGTGAACGAGGCTGGCAGCAGGACGGTCTGGAACGGCAGGAAGCAACCGAACAACAGCAGGCCGAAGAACAATTGCGAGCCGCGAAAGCGCCACATCGACAGCACATAGCCGTTCAGTGCACCGATGGCGGTGGAGATCAACACCGCCGGGACGGTGATCTTGATCGAGTTCCAGAAATACCCGTCGACGGTGCCCCAGGCCTTGACCCAGCCAATGCCGCTGACCACGGTCGGCCAGCTCAGCAGGTTGCCGGTATTGATGTCTTCCGGTGTCTTGAAGCTGGTCAACAGCATGACCACCAGCGGTATCAGGTACAGAAATACGGCGAGGATCAGCACGCCGTAAATCGCGATGCGACTCAGGCTGATGGAAGGTTTGGCAGCGAAACTAGTCATGACGCTTGGTCCTCAGCTCGGAGTACAGGTAAGGCACGATGATTGCGAGAATCGCACCGAGCATCAGAATCGCACTGGCCGAGCCCATGCCCATCTGGCCGCGACTGAAGGTGAAGGAGTACATGAACATCGCCGGCAAATCGGAGGAGTAACCCGGGCCGCCAGCCGTCATCGCTGCCACCAGGTCGAAACTCTTGATCGCGATGTGGGCCAGGATCATCACGGCGCTGAAGAACACCGGACGCAAGCTTGGCAACACCACTTTCAGGTAAATGCGCGGCATGCTCGCGCCATCGATCTGGGCGGCACGGATGATCGATTGATCAACGCCACGCAGGCCGGCGAGGAACATCGCCATGATGAAGCCCGAGGCTTGCCAGACCGCAGCAATGACCAGGCAATACACCACGCGGTCCGGGTCGATCAGCCAGTCCAGGCGGAAGCCTTCCCAGCCCCAGTCACGCAGCAATTTGTCCAGGCCCATGCCCGGGTTGAGCAGCCATTTCCAGGCGGTACCGGTGACGATCATCGAGAGCGCCATCGGGTACAGGTAAATGGTGCGAATGAAACCTTCGCGACGAATGCGCTGATCAAGAAACACGGCCAGCAGCACACCGATCACCAGGGTGATGCCGATGAACATGCCGCCGAAAAGCGCCAGGTTCTTGCTCGCCACCCACCAACGATCGTTGTCGAACAGCCGCTGGTATTGAGCCAGGCCTGCCCATTTGTAAGTCGGCAAAAAGGTCGAACTGGTGAACGACAGAACGAACGTCCACAGGATGTAGCCATAAAAGCCCACCAGAACGATGAACATGCTCGGCGCCAGCACCAGTTTAGGTAGCCAGCGTTGCAATGCATCGAACGGCGAGGCCTTGCTGAACACAGCAACAGAACTCATGGGGAAATCCAGTACGAGAGAAAATTTACGTTGGAAATGCTGCCCCCTTGTAGGAGTGAACCTGCTCGCGATCGCTGAGTGTCAGTCAGTGGATGTATCAACTGATACACCGCAATCGCGAGCAGGCTCGCGCCTACAGGGGCCAGGCATTACTTGGCAGACTTGACCGCGGCGCCGAGTTTCTTGGCGGCATCGGCTGGGTCGGCTTTCGGGTCGTTGATGTAGTTGGTCACCACATCAAAGAACGCACCCTGTACGGCCAGCGTGGTCGCCATGTTGTGCGCCATGCTCGGCTGCAGGCCGCCAGACTTGGCGTCTGCCAGGAAGTCCTTGGCAGCGGTCTGGGCGCAGGAGTCGAAACCGTACTTGCCCATGTCGCTCAGCATGTCGTTGCGAACCGGGATCGAGCCCTTGTTGATGCTGAAGACTTTCTGGAAGTTCTCACCCAGGACGATCTTGGCGATGTCCTGCTGACCGGCCGCAGTGCCCGCGTCTTTCTGCTTGAACACGGCCAGGGAGTCGATGTTGTAGGTGAAGGCCTTGTCGGTGCCCGGGAACGCTACGCACTCGTAGTCCTTGCCGGCGACTTTCTTGGCGGCGGTCCATTCGGACTTGGCCCAGTCACCCATGATCTGCATGCCGGCCTTGCCGTTGATGACTTTGGCCGCTTCCAGGTTCCAGTCCTGGCCTTTGCCATCGACGTCCATGTAGGTCGCGACTTTCTTCAGCTCGGTCAGCGCCTTGACCATTTCAGGACCGGTCAGCGCAGCGTTGTCGAGATCGACCAGGGCTTTCTTGTAGCCATCGACACCCATGACCGAAAGCACCACGGCTTCGAACACGGTGCTGTCCTGCCAAGGCTGGCCGCCGTGGGCGAGCGCAATGAAGCCCGCAGCCTTGAGCTTGTCGCCGGCGGCGTAGAATTCTTCGAGGGTGGTCGGGTTTTTGGTGATGCCGGCTTTCTTGAAGACTTCCGGGTTGATCCACAGCCAGTTGACGCGGTGAATGTTCACCGGCACGGCCACGTAGTTACCCTCGTACTTCACGGTATCGGAGACTTTCTTGTCGAGCAGGCTGTCCCACTTCTCCGATTTGGCAACGTCTTTCAAGACGTCGGTGTCGAGCAGACCGGTAGACGCCCATTCCTGGATGTCCGGACCTTTGATCTGCGCCACACCTGGCGGGTTGCCGGCAACGGCGCGGCTCTTGAGCACGGTCATGGCGGTAGCACCGCCACCACCGGCAACAGCGCCGTCCTTCCAAGTGAAGCCGTCTTTTTCGACTTGGGCCTTGAGCACATCGACCGCTGCTTTTTCACCACCCGACGTCCACCAGTGAACCACTTCCACGGAACCTTTGGATTCGGCGGCAAGCACACTGAGAGGGAGCGCAGACAGGGAGGCGAGAGAAATGACAGTAGCGAGGCGAGAAATCGCATTCATCTAGAAGTACCTTTCTTGTTGTTATGCATGCAAGTCTGGTGCTTGCGCTGCATAGGATTTTAAACAGGAGTTATCCCCTCGCAGGTAACGAAGGGACGCTTGAATGTCACCACATGGTTACACAGGAGCGCTCTGGGACAACCTCGTCAGAGCCGTGGCCATGCTGGGCGCCAGGGGCAGTCGTGGAATCAGTACGGCTTGCCAGGCGTGATACAGATCAGGTTTACCCGCCCAGATATCGGCACTTGGGCGATTCTGCGGATCCAGTTCGTGATGCCAGCTGCCGTCGCAATGGTCGATGAAATGAGTGTCACAAAATTCCCAGAACAGCCGGTACCAGCGTTCGTATTGCTCATCGCCCGTGCGTTTGAGCAACGCGCTGGCGGCAGCGCTGGCTTCGCAATGGGTCCAGTGCAGACGGTGACGAACCACTGCGCGGTTGCCCCAATCGAGGGTGTAGACAATCCCGGGCAGCCCGTCGATATCCCAGCCATGACGGCAGTTGTGGTCGAAAAGTTTTTGCGCGTCAGTAGCCAGCCACCCCGGCGTCAGCATGCCGGCCTGAACCCGCGCTGCTTCGAGGTGCAGTAGCAGGCGTGCCCATTCAAAACCGTGGCCCGGTGTGGTGCCGTAGGGGCGAAAACCGTCGGCCGGGTTGTCGTGGTTGTATTCGCGTAGCGGCTGCCAGTCGCGGTCGAAATGTTCGACCACCAGATAATCATTAGCGGCGGCGTGACCGTGGATCACCCGCTCGACGATGCGCTGTGCGCGACATAGCCAACGACTTTCTTCGGTGACATCGGCCAGCGCGAGGAACGCTTCGGTGGCGTGCATGTTGCTGTTGGCGCCGCGGTACGCTTCTTCTTCGCTCCAGTCACGATTGAAGGATTCGCGCAGGGCGCCCTCCTCCTCGCTCCAGAAATGCGTGTCGATGATGTTGATCGCGTCATCGAGCAAGGCGTGTGCGCCGGGACGTTGCGCGACCACGGCCGAACTGGCGGCCAGGGCCACGAAGGCATGCAGATAAGCCGCCTTGCCGGTGTTGTCATCCAGCGCATGAGCGACGGCAAACCAACCGCCATGTTCGGCATCGCGCAACGGGCCGCTGAGGGCCTGGACACCGTGATCCACCAACTCGGCAAACCCCGGCAAGCCTTGAATATGGGCCATGGCGAAGCTGTGCGTCATGCGCGCGGTGTTCATGGTTTCAGCGCGAGCGTTGGCCGGGAGATGGCCTTTTTCATCGAGATTGCCGAAGCCGTCAGGAAGCTTTGAAGCCTTGGCGAACGCCAGCAGGCGCAGGCCTTCGGCGGCGAGCCATTGCTGGTGGGCAGGCGCGTTCAGCCAACTGCTGAAGGCCGGTTGGAAGGTGTCCATGGGGTGCCTTTTTTGTTGTTTTGACTGAGGGCAGTCTAAACAACGGGCGGGGACGGGCTTGTAACGAAAGGGGCGAGTTATGTCACTGATTTGTGACATTAGCTAAATGATGTGTTGAAAATCTGCTCGCGAAGAACGATGACGCGGCATTACTAATCAACACTACGAGGCAACTGCAACGTCACCCGCAACCCACCCTCACGCAGGTTTTGCAGACTGACCTCGCCACCATGACTGTGCGCAATATTGCGCGCAATCCCCAACCCCAGCCCATATCCCTGCTGCTGCCCGGCCAGGCGGAAGTGCGGTTCAAACACCTGCTCCAGCCGTTGCTCCGGCACGCCCGGCCCTTCGTCATCGACGTGAAGGATGAACGCGCTCTCGTCGTCATCGATGTGCAAATGCGCGTTCTGTCCGTATTTCAGGGCGTTGTCGATCAGGTTGCCAATGCAGCGCTTGAGCGCCAACGGTTTGCCCGGATACGCCGCCAACGCCCGGCCCTGCTGGGTCACGCGGCCATTGCCGTTAGGTGCCAGGTACGGTTCCACCAGGCAATCGAGCACGTGGTTGAGGTCCACCGGCTCGATGTTTTCGTGAATGTCGGTGTCTTTCACGCATTGCAGCGCGCCTTTGACCAGCAACTCCAACTCATCCAGATCACGCCCGAACTTGGCTTGCAGCTTCTCGTCTTCCAGCAATTCCACGCGCAGGCGCAAACGGGTAATGGGCGTGCGCAGGTCGTGGGAAATCGCACTGAACAACTGACTACGCTCCGTCAGGTAACGGCTGATCCGTTCGCGCATGGCGTTGAACGCGCGCCCCACTTCGACCACTTCACTGCCGCCACCCTCGGCCACCGGTTGCACATCGGCCCCCAGCGACATATCGCGCGCGGCCCGTGCCAGGCGCTTGAGCGGACGGCTTTGCCAGTGCACCAGCAAGCCAATGAACAACAGCAAGAAGCTGCTGGTGAGGACGATGAACCAGACCTGTTGCGCCGGCAGGCCTTGCTCTTCAAGACTGGTGTAGGGCTCGGGCAGCAATGACGCGATGTACAGCCATTCTCCCGGCGCCATCTGGATTTGCGTGACCAGCACGGGTGGATTGACCGGTTCGAGGGTCAATGCGTAATGCGCCCAGGAGCGCGGCAACTCATCGAGTTTCAGCCCGCTGTTGAAGATCCGCAGGTCTTCAGGACTGACGAAAGTCACCGAGATATCCGTGTCATGGCCCAGGGATTCGCGCAGCACCTGGTCCACCGCTTTGAGCACGGCCTCCTTGCGCGGGGTGATCGGCAGCACTTCCATGCCCAGGGGTTTGTCGTTGAGCGTCACCACGAAACGGGTGCCGCCCATGCTGCGCAACTGATCCAGTACCAACGGCCTGAAAGCGACGGGCAATGAGCGGAAGTAACTGACGCTGGCCGTCATCGAATGCGCCAGGCTGCGGGCAGCAGTGACCAGGCCTTCAAGCTGCGTGGCTCGCAATTGCGAGACCCAGATCACGCTCGACAACGTCTGCGCAAACAGCACCGCCAACAACGTCAGCAGCAACATCCGCCCGAGCAGCGAACGGGGCACCGGCACGCGGGCGGCGAGCTTGCGCAGAAACTCAGTGGCCATTGCTGGCAACCACATTGGCTGCCAGTTGGTAGCCGCTGCCGCGCACGGTGCGGATCAGACGTGGCGGCTTTTCGGTGTCACGCAGGCGTTGACGCAAGCGGCTGACCGCCATGTCGACGATGCGGTCCAGCGGCATCAGATCGCGCCCGCGGGTGGCGTTGCCGATGGTGTCACGGTCGAGGATTTCCTGCGGGTGATCGAGGAACAGTTTCAGCAGCGCGAAGTCGGCGCCGGACAGAATCACTTCTTCGCCATCGGTGTGGAACAGCCGATGGCTGACCATGTCCAGGCGCCAGTCGTCGAACGCCAGCACTTCTGCGCCATTACGCTCCTGGCCAAATTGCGCACGGCGCAACAGGGCTTTGATGCGCGCCTGCAATTCTCGTGGGCTGAACGGTTTGCCGAGGTAATCGTCGGCGCCGAGCTCCAGGCCGATGACGCGGTCAGCTTCGTCGGAGCTGGCGGTGAGCATGATGATCGGCACCTGCGCCTGACGCGGGTGCTGGCGAACCCAGCGGCAGAGGCTGAAGCCGTCTTCGTCCGGAAGCATCACGTCGAGGATCACCAGATCGCTCGGGGCCTCGTTCAAAGCCTGGCGAAAACCGGCGCCATCGGGCGTGGTGCGGACCTGGAAACCGGCGCGAGTCAGGTAGGTATCCAGCAACTCGCGTATCTCTTGATCGTCATCGACCAACAAAATCGACTTGTTGACTGAGCTCACGGGGCGGCGTCCTTGTTGTTTGAATTGGGCGGATTATGCCTGATGAACCTTGGAAATTTGTTGCCTGATCTGGCCTCATCGCGGGCAAGCCCGCCCCCACAAGGTTACGCACACATCTTCAGATGTAGGAAATCCTGTGGGCGCGTGGCTTGCCCGCGATGAAGACGACGCGGTTTCAAGCCTGTTCCAGCGCCACGCCCGCACCCATCAGGCCGGAATACGGCGCTGTCACCAACCACACCGGAATGCCCTTGAAGTAATCGCTCATGCAACCCTTGTCGGCGAAGCACCGGGCGAAACCGCTCTCAAGGAAGAAATCGGCAAACCGTGGGATAACACCACCAACGATATACACGCCACCGCGCGCGCCAGTGGTCAGCACGTTGTTGCCGGCCACGCGGCCGAGCCAGCAGCAGAACTGCTCCAGCACTTCGAGGGCAATCGGGTCGCCCGCGAGCCCGGCAGCGGTGATTGCTTCCGGTGTTTCGAGCACCGGCGTGTGGCCGTCGACTGCACAAATCGCCCGGTAAACCCGAGGCAAGCCGCCGCCGCTCAACGCCGTTTCAGCACTGACATGGCCAATCTCATTGAAGATGTGTTGCCACAATTGAGTTTCCCGCGGGCTGCTCAGCGGCAAATCAACATGACCGCCCTCCCCCGGCAACGCGGCAAAACGCCCTTCACCAAAATCCAGCAAGGTGCCGACGCCAAGGCCGGTGCCCGGCCCAATCACGACCGCTGGCCGCAACGGTTCCGGGGTGCCTTCGCAGACCACGCGAAACTCGCCCGGCTGCAAACGGGTCATGCCCAGCGCCATCGCCGAGAAGTCGTTGACCAGCAACAGTTGCTCGACCTGCAAGGTCTTGCAGAAACCCTTGCGGCTCAGGCGCCAGTGATTGTTGGTGAACCTGAATTCATCGCCACTCACGGGACCTGCCACCGACAGGCATACCGCGCCGATCGAACCCAACGCCAGACCGAGCCCGCTCAAGTAGAGGGCAATCGCCTCTTCCGGGCTGGCGTGGTCGGCCGTCGCCAGCACCTGGACCGACTCCAGCTGCTGGTTTTTCCACAACGCGAAACGAGCGTTGGTCCCACCGATGTCACCGACCAAAGCCAGTTTCAATTAAGCGTCTCCAGGGCAGAAGTAAAGGCGCTGGCGCCCTGCTCTGCGGAGCTGAAGGCCATGCGCATGAAACCAAACAGCTCGCGTCCGCTGCCAATGTTGTTGCCCAACAGGCCTTTGGCAGGTTCGCGCGCCGCGAATTCGTCGGCGTCCACCTTAAGCTCCAGGGTGCCTTTGACGCCATCGACGCGAATGATATCGCCCTCTTGCACTCGCGCCAAAGCACCACCGACATACGCTTCGGGGCTGACGTGGATCGCCGCCGGGATTTTCCCCGAGGCGCCGGACATGCGTCCGTCCGTGACCAACGCCACCTTGAAACCGCGATCCTGCAGCACGCCAAGGAACGGCGTCATCTTGTGCAGTTCCGGCATGCCATTGGAACGCGGGCCCTGGAAGCGCATCACGGCAACAAAATCCTTCTCCAGTAGACCGGCCTTGAAGGCGTCTGCCAGATCCTGCTGATCCTGGAACACCATGGCCGGTGCTTCGACGATCTGGTTTTCCAGCGCCACGGCCGAGACTTTCATCACGCCGCGACCGAGGTTGCCTTCCATCACGCGCAAACCACCCTCTGGCGAGAACGCGCGAGCGACCGGGCGCAGGATGCTTTCGTCGAGGCTGTCGGTCACGCCTTCGCGCCAGACCAGTTCGCCGTTATCGAGGAACGGTTCCATGGTGTAACGGCGCAGGCCATGACCCAGCACGGTGTTGACGTTTTCGTGCAACAACCCGGCGTCCAGCAGTTCGCGGATCAGGAACGACATGCCGCCCGCCGCCTGGAAGTGGTTGATGTCGGCTTTGCCGTTCGGGTAGACGTGGCTCAGGGTCGGCACGACTTCGGAGAGGTCGGCCATGTCCTGCCAGGTCAACTGGATGCCCGCCGCCATGGCGATGGCCGGCATGTGCAAGGTGTGGTTGGTCGAGCCACCAGTGGCGTGCAGTGCCACGATGGAGTTGACCAACGAACGCTCGTCGACGATTTCGCCGATCGGCATGAAGTCGCCGTTCTGCTTGGTCAGGCGCGTGACCTGATGCGCCGCTTCGCGGGTCAGGGCATCGCGCAACGGCGTGTTCGGGTTGACGAAGGACGCGCCCGGCAAGTGCAGGCCCATCACTTCCATCAGCAATTGGTTAGTGTTGGCGGTGCCGTAGAACGTGCAGGTGCCAGGGCTGTGGTAGGAGTTCATTTCCGACTCCAGCAGCTCTTCGCGACTGGCCTTGCCTTCGGCATAGCGCTGACGCACATCGGCTTTCTGCTTGTTGGAAATGCCCGAGACCATCGGCCCGCCCGGCACAAAAATCGTCGGCAGATGGCCGAAACGCAACGCGCCCATCATCAGGCCCGGCACGATCTTGTCGCAAATGCCGAGCATCAGCGCGCCGTCGAACATGTTGTGAGACAACGCCACAGCGGTGGACATCGCGATCACTTCGCGGCTCGGCAGGCTCAGCTCCATGCCGGGTTCGCCCTGGGTCACGCCATCACACATGGCCGGAGTGCCGCCGGCGAACTGGCCGACCGAACCGATCTCGCGCAGCGCTCGTTTGATCTGCTCCGGAAAGACTTCGTACGGCTGATGCGCCGAGAGCATGTCGTTATATGACGAAACGATGGCGATGTTGGCGGAGTTCATCATCCGCAGGCTGTTCTTGTCTTCGGTGCCGCAACCCGCCACGCCGTGGGCGAAGTTGGCGCATTGCAGCTTACCGCGCATCGGACCGTCGCTGGCCGCACCGCGAATCAGTGCAAGGTAGGCCTCACGCGTGGCGCGGCTACGGGCGATAAGCCGTTCAGTGACCTCAAGGACGCGGGGATGCATGTGTAGAACTCCAGGCTAACGGATAGGGCGACCTGATTGTCTATGCTGAACAAGGACCGTTGTGATTGGGATGACAGACGGTTTTCTTGATCGGTCGGACCAGTTGATTCAGGTCACTCGTTGTAGATTGAACAAAATATTGCCATTAAAAAGGCTTGTTTTCTATTTTTATGCGAATAATCTTGTAATTCCAACAACAAAACGACGGCGGCGCTGTAAATGACTCTTCGAATCGCAATCAATGGTTTTGGCCGGATCGGCCGCAACGTCCTGCGCGCACTGTATACCCAAGGCTATCGCCAGGATCTGCAGATCGTGGCCATCAACGATTTGGGAGACAGCGCGATCAACGCTCATCTGCTCAAGTACGACACTGTTCACGGCACGTTCGACGCCGATGTCCAGCACGACCAGGAGAGCCTGACAGTCAATGGCGACCGTATTGCGGTCAGCGCCATTCGCAACCCGGCCGAACTGCCTTGGGCTGCGGAAAAAATTGATGTGGTATTTGAATGCACCGGTCTGTTCACCGACCGCGCCAAAGCCGCCGCGCATATTACGGCCGGCGCACGCAAAGTCATCATCTCGGCACCGGCCAAGGGCGCCGACGCCACCGTGGTGTATGGGGTCAACCACGACATCCTGCGCCAGCACCACCAAATCATTTCCAACGCATCGTGCACCACCAACTGCCTGGCACCGGTGGCTCAGGTGCTGCACCGCGAACTGGGGATCGAAAGCGGTCTGATGACCACGATCCACGCCTACACCAACGACCAGAACCTGACCGACGTCTACCACACCGACCCGTACCGCGCCCGCTCCGCCACGCAGAACATGATCCCGAGCAAGACCGGTGCAGCTGAAGCCGTTGGCCTGGTGCTGCCGGAACTGGCGGGCAAACTGACTGGCATGGCCGTGCGCGTTCCCGTGATCAACGTGTCGCTGGTGGACCTGACCGTGCAGCTGAAACGCGAAGCGTCGGCCGAAGAAGTGAATGCGCTGCTGAAAGAAGCCAGCCAGCATTCGAAAATTCTCGGTTACAACACCCTGCCGCTGGTTTCCAGTGACTTCAACCATAACCCGCTGTCGTCGATCTTCGACGCCAACCACACCAAGTCCAGCGGCAAGCTGCTAAAGGTGCTGGCCTGGTACGACAACGAATGGGGCTTCTCCAACCGCATGCTCGATAACTGCCTGGCGTTGTGCAACGCAGAATGATCGTGGAGCAGCAACCGATGATCGGTATCAGCTTTATGCAAAAGACCATGGCGGCGCGCAAGCGTGTTGCCTTGGTCGCCCACGACCACTGCAAGGTGTTTTTACTGGACTGGGCCGAGCGGCAGAAAGACAGACTCGCACAGCATGAATTGATCGCCACCGGCACCACGGGGTTGTTGTTGCAACAACGCCTGGATTTGCCAGTGGAGAGCATGATCAGCGGTCCGTTGGGCGGCGACCAGCAACTCGGGGCGCAAATCGCCGAGCAGCGGGTCGACATGCTGGTGTTCTTCTGGGACCCGTTCGAACCACAGCCTCACGACCCGGACATCAAGGCGTTATTGCGCGTCGCGGCGGTCTGGAACATCCCGGTGGCCTGCAACGAATGCAGCGCCGATTACCTGCTCAGTAGCCCCATGATGGATCAGGCACACGAACATCGAATACCCGATTACTCGAAATATCTGCTTGGCCGCGCCTGAAGCTTCAACCTGTTTGCGGAACAATCTTGAGTCTGCATCCTGGATGCCCGCCTGACTTAAAAGCGCCCCACCTGCGGGCGCTTGTTTCAGCAGCCCCCCCTGC
This sequence comes from Pseudomonas sp. URMO17WK12:I12, assembly GCF_000514395.1. NCBI lineage: Bacteria > Pseudomonadati > Pseudomonadota > Gammaproteobacteria > Pseudomonadales > Pseudomonadaceae > Pseudomonas > Pseudomonas sp. URMO17WK12:I12. The sequence continues at coordinate 373,651 of NZ_AZVV01000006.1, read as the reverse complement.
CTCCCCCTGCCGCGCGCCCGGAATCACTGCCGAGAATGTCTTGAATTCCCGGCCATTTCAGGGCTTTTTCCTGCGCAAACGTTCACCTGCTACCGTTCGTCGGCATCCGTTCATGCAATCGTCACACGGCGCCGATGTGCATTGAATGGCGCTAAATGGATTTGGCGTACCGAGTCGATCTCGACTCCTTGCCAACACCTCATCCATTTGTGAGTTCGCCCTATGTTCGACTCTCTCTCTATCCGTCTGAAAATCGTTTTGTTGTCCGGTCTGTGTCTGCTCGGAGTGGTCGCTCTGATCGTCGGCATGAACATTTACCAGACCAATCAGAACGATGATCTGGTCAACGCCTCCAGCAGCAAGATGCTCACCGACAGTGTGCAGAACCTGCTGCAAGCCAAGGCGGCGGAACAGGCCGTGCGAGTGCAGAAGACCTTCGGCGAAACCCTGACGGTGGTGACCGCCCTGGCGGACCAGATCAAGGACATGCGCAACATGGCCGCCAAGCGCTCGCTGGAGGCGGGTGCGTTGCGTGAAGAGTTGAACCAGAGCATCAAGACCGCGTTCGAGCGCAACGCAAAAGTATTGGGCGTCTGGCTGGCGTTCGAGCCTAACGGGCTGGATGGCAAGGACAGCGAGTTCGTCAATGATGCGGTCCGCCAGTCCAACGAAGCCGGGCGTTTCGCCACGTACTGGAGCCGCGCAGGGGGGGAAGTGCTCAACACCGTCATGGTCGAAGAAGACATGACCAAAACCACCCTGAACCTCAGCGGCACGCCCTACAACGTCTGGTACACCTGCCCGCGCGACAGCAAGCGTACCTGCCTGCTCGACCCCTACGCCGACACCATCGGCGCTAACAAAACAGAAGTGTTGATGACCACCATTTCCGTGCCGCTGCTGGTGGATGGCAAGTCCATTGGCGTGGTCGGTATCGACATTGCCCTCGATGCGCTGCAAGCGGCGGCGGTCGACTCCCAGCGTGAACTGTTCAACAGCGCCGGGCACATGCTGATCGTCTCCGGCACCGGCGTGCTGGCGGCTAACAGTGTCGACGCCGGTAAAGTCGGCAAGCCTATCGGCGAAACCCTGGGCGCGGACGGCAAGGACATCCTGCAATTGCTCAGCGGTGGTGCGCCGAAGATTGTGCAGCAAGGCGACCTGATTCGCGCGGTGTACCCGGTCAGCCCGATTGCCGATGCGAAGGCCTGGGCTGTGGTGATCGACCTGCCTAAACAAGTGTTGCTGGCCGACTCGGTAAAACTGCAAGCGGTGCTCGATGACGCCCAGCAAAGCGGCACGATTAAAACAGTGCTGGTCGCCGTGATTGCCGGCCTGGTCGGTTTGCTGCTGACCTGGCTCACCGCCTCGGGCGTCACCCGGCCGATCAACAGCGTGGCCCAGATGCTCAAGGCGATTGCCAGCGGCGACGGCGACCTGACCCAGCGTTTGCACTACAGCAAGAAAGACGAATTGGGCGAACTGGTCAGCTGGTTCAACCGCTTCCTCGACAAGCTGCAACCGACCATCGCGCAGATCAAGCAAAGCATCACCGACGCCCGCGGCACTGCCGACCAGTCTTCGGAAATCGCCCGTCAGACCAGCGAAGGCATGCAGGTGCAGTTCCGCGAAATCGACCAGGTCGCCACCGCGTCCAACGAAATGAGCGCTACCGCCCACGACGTTGCCAACAGTGCCTCGAACGCAGCCAACGCCGCCAAAGGGGCCGACCAGTCGGCACGCGATGGCATGCAGATCATCGAGCGCAGCACCCGCGACATTAATCAACTGGCCGACGAAGTCAGCAAAGCCGTGACGGAAGTCGAAGCGCTGGCGGTGAACAGCGAGCAGATCGGTTCGGTGCTGGAAGTGATCCGCAGCATTGCCGAGCAGACTAACCTGCTGGCGCTCAACGCCGCGATTGAAGCGGCGCGTGCCGGCGAGAGTGGGCGCGGCTTTGCGGTGGTGGCCGATGAAGTACGCAACCTGGCCAAACGCACCCAGGACTCGGTGGAAGAAATTCGCCAGGTGATCGAACGCATCCAGAGCGGCACACGCGGCGTGGTCGCCACCATGCATTCGAGCCAGACCCAGGCGCACAACAACGCCGGGCAGATCCAGCAAGCGGTGCAGGCCCTGGGCAAAATCAGTGACGCGGTGACGGTGATCAGCGACATGAACCTGCAAATCGCCAGCGCCGCCGAACAGCAAAGCGCCGTGGCCGAAGAGGTCAACCGCAACGTCTCGGCGATCCGTACCGTCACCGAAACCCTGACCGGCCAGGCCACCGAATCGGCGCAGATCAGCAGCCAGCTCAACTCGCTGACCACCCACCAGATGAAACTGATGGACCAGTTCCGGGTTTAAGACTTCACCTCGCTCCTACAAGGGGGGGGGCAGTGTTGAAGCTGACATCATCGTTTCATCCGGCCAGCCAGTTTTTTGAACTATGATCGGGCTCTCGTTCCGGAGGGCCTTCGATGACTGATCTACTCACGTCCATTCAAACCGCACTCGGCTTGCCCCACACCCCAATTCCCTTCACGTCGAGCGGCGCCCTGCCCTCGGCGTTTGCCGTGACCGACCTTGCCTGCGCCAGCATTGCCGCAGCCGGGCAGGCGGTCAGCGAATTGTTGCAGCAGCACACCGGTCGCTTGCCCGGGGTTGAAGTCGACCGCCGCCTCGCGTCGTTCTGGTTCGCCACCTCGATCCGCCCCATCGGCTGGAGCGTTCCGCCGCTGTGGGACCCGATTGCCGGTGACTACGCGACGAAGGACGGCTGGATCCGCCTGCACACCAACGCGCCCCATCACCGCGCCGCGGCTGAAAGCGTGCTCGGCACCTGCGCCGACCGCGCGGCGATGGCGAGCAACGTGGCGCAATGGGCCAGCAGTGGTCTGGAACAGGCCGTCGTCGACGCCGGAGGATGCGCCGCCGAGATGCGCACTTGGGCGCAATGGCAGCAACACCCACAAGGTATGGCCGTGAACACCGAGCCGTTGATTCAGTTCAGCGGCGACCAAGGGCAACCGGCGAAACCGTGGCAAGGTTCCGTGGCTCAGCCGCTGGCCGGGCTCAAGGTGCTGGACCTGACCCGCGTGCTGGCCGGTCCGGTCGCCAGCCGTTTTCTCGCCGGCCTCGGGGCGGATGTTTTGCGCATCGACCCACCGACCTGGAACGAACCCGGCGTGGTGCCGGAAATCACCCTGGGCAAACGCTGCGCGCGCCTGGACCTGCACAACAACGATGATCGCGCGGTGTTCGAAACGCTGCTCAAAGAGGCTGACATCCTCCTGCACGGCTACCGCGCCGATGCGCTGGAGCGCATGGGTTACGGGGCTGCTGAACGCCGGAGGCTGGCACCGGGGCTGATCGATGTCAGCCTCAATGCGTACGGCTGGAGCGGACCGTGGCAGAACCGCCGTGGTTTCGACAGTTTGGTGCAGATGAGCAGCGGGATTGCCGAGGCCGGGATGCACTGGAAAAACGCGGACAAACCGACGCCGTTGCCAGTGCAGGCACTCGACCACGCGACCGGGTATTTGATGGCGGCGGCAGCAATCAGGTTGTTGGGGCGCGGGGGTTCGGCGCGGCTTTCGTTGGCGCGTACAGCAAAGTTGCTGATTGAAAATGGCCCGGGAACGGCCGAGGCATTACGGGCGGAGGATGACAACGACCAGGGGCTGGTAGTTGAGCAGACACCTTGGGGACCGGCGCATCGGCTGCATGTGCCGCTGAGAATAATCGGTACTCCGTTGCAGTGGGCACTGCCGGCAACTGAATTGGGTTCCCATCGCGCGCAGTGGGGGTGATTGCTCGCGATGAGGCCAGCAGAATCAATACAAATCCCGGATCAGCTCAATCCATTCGGCTCAGCGATGTCCAAAGCAACTGCGCCGCATACCCTCGACAAGGTCGCCACGCCTCGGCGCGCAACAGCAGTTCGCGCGCCGTCACCGGCCTTTGCTCGAGTGCCGCCAACGCCTTGATCAACCCCACATCCCCGGACGGAAACGCATCCGCCTCACGCAACTGACGCAAGGCAATGTACTGCGCCGTCCAGCCACCAATCCCGTGTAACGCCAACAACCGCGCCACACCGCCCTCCCGCCCCGGCGCAAACAACAGCGAATCATCCAGCAGCGCCTGAGCCACGCCGGACAAGGTCCGCCCTCGGCTTTTCGGCATGCCCAACCTCGCCAGATCCGCCTGCGCCAACACGACAGGCTCAGGAAAAACATGGCTCAAACCCGCCAGCGGCGAGGAAAAGGGCGCACCATACTGCGCGACCAATTTACCCGCCAACCGAATCGCCGCGCCCACGGTAATCTGCTGCCCCAGCACGGCCCGAATCGCCAGCTCCAGCCCATCCCAGGCCCCCGGCACCCGCAAGCCCGGACGCTCGGCCATCAAGCGCGCCATCAACGGGTCCCGCTTCAACTGCCGATGAATCGACGGCAAATCCGCGTCCAGATCAAACATCCGTCGCACGCGCGCCACGATCTCGGGCACCGCCGACTCCTGCGCAAAATCCAGCGTCAGCTCAAGCGCATCACCGCCCGCCGGCCCGATCGAAAACGTACCGTGAACACCGTTAAACCCGATGCTGCGCGAGTACACCCCATCGGTCACGATTTCCATACCGGCCACCGCCCGCGCCGACAAGAACTGCAACATCGCCGCCCAGTCATACGGCGGTTGATACGCCAGCAGCAACCTCATAACGACAGTAAACCGCTGTACAACCCATATGCGGCCAACCCGGCACCAATCAGGACACCGGTAAAAATGCCCTTCTCTACATGAGTGAACAACGGCTCGCCCTGCTCGTGCTTGGCCTTGGCAAACAGAATCACCCCCGGCGCATACAGCAGCGCCGACAGCAGCAGGTATTTGACCCCGCCGGCATACAGCAACCACACCGCATACCCCAGCGCCACCCCACCGATCATCAGGTCTTTGGTGCGCTCGGCACTGGCGTGTTCGTAGGTTTCGCCGCGTCCGCTCAACAATACCGCGTACGCCGCCGACCACAGGTACGGCACCAGAATCATCGAGGACGCGAGGTAGATCAGGCTGGTGTAAGTGCCGGCGGAAAACAGCGTGATCAGCAGGAAGAGCTGGATCATCACGTTGGTCAGCCACAGGGCGTTGACCGGCACATGGTTGGCGTTTTCCTTCGTCAGGAAAGCCGGCATGGTCTTGTCCTTCGCCGTGGCGAACAGGATCTCGGCACACAGCAGCGCCCATGACAGCAATGCCCCCAACAGCGAAATCGCCAGGCCGATACTGATCAGCAACGCGCCCCAAGGCCCGACGATATGTTCCAGCACCGCTGCCAGTGACGGGTTTTGCAAGTTGGCCAGTTGCGGCTGGCTCATGATCCCCAGCGACAACACGTTCACCAGCACCAGCAATGCCAGCACCCCGAGAAAGCCGATGACCGTCGCCCGGCCCACGTCCGAGCGTTTCTCCGCACGCGCCGAATACACACTGGCACCTTCAATGCCGATAAACACGAACACCGTCACCAGCATCATGTTGCGCACCTGGTCCATCACTCCGCCGAAACTCGGGTTGCTTCGGCCCCAGATGTCGCGGGTAAAGACGTCAGCCTTGAAAGCGACGGCGGCAATGACGATGAACATGATCAGCGGCACGATCTTGGCCACGGTGGTCACCTGGTTGATGAACGCCGCCTCCTTGATCCCGCGCATCACCAGAAAATGCACGGCCCACAGCAGCACCGAGGCGCAGCCAATAGCAGTCGGCGTATTGCCCTGGCCAAAGACCGGAAAGAAATAACCGAGGGTGCTGAACAGCAGCACGAAGTAGCCGACGTTGCCCAGCCAGGCACTGATCCAGTACCCCCACGCCGACGAGAACCCCATGTAGTCACCGAAGCCGGCCTTGGCGTAGGCGTACACCCCGGAGTCCAGTTCGGGTTTGCGATTGGCCAGGGTCTGGAAGACGAACGCCAGGGTCAGCATGCCGACAGCAGTAATGGCCCAGCCGATCAGCACCGCCCCCGCGTCGGCCCGCGCTGCCATGTTCTGCGGCAACGAGAAAATCCCGCCGCCAATCATCGACCCCACCACCAGGGCGATCAGTGCGCTCAGGCGTAGCTTTTGCGTGGGTTGTGACATTCCAGCATCTCCATTTTTGTCCACAGTCGGCCAAGGGCTGTCATGGTTTTGAAACCTTCAAGGGGTTGGCTTAACTAAATAGATACAGCGTAATAACGTTTATTAGATAAAGCCATTTCGGACGCGGTTATTTATAGCCGATCACTCTATAGGCGTCTTGGCAAAGAGCGAATTTGTCGATGAATCCCAATAAATCAAATCCACACTGGAAACGACTGCCAAATAGTTGCGGAAACGCCAAAACGAACTAATTTAAAGATCGCCAGCCAAGCTCTCTTATTTCGGATAGCTCTGAGCGAGCCGTCTGGAATAGGCTTCTGCGGCAATCCGTGTGTGGCCGGAGCAACATCCAAAAGTCTTTATTTAACAATGGAATGTGCCAATGCACTGATCTAAGTCAGATGTTTGAACAGCTAACAGAACTACTCTGTTGTCTCTCTTCTCCTGCACTGGAGTCATGCGATGTCTGAATCCCCCGGAAAACTGAAACTCGGCGCATTGGTTGCACTGGTTGTTGGCTCAATGATTGGTGGCGGGATCTTTTCCTTGCCACAAAACATGGCCGCCAGTGCGGACGTTGGCGCGGTCCTGATCGGCTGGGCCATTACCGCTGTCGGCATGCTCACGCTGGCCTTCGTCTTTCAGACCCTGGCCAACCGCAAGCCTGATCTGGATGGCGGGGTGTACGCCTACGCCAAGGCCGGTTTCGGCGACTACATGGGTTTCTCTTCCGCCTGGGGGTACTGGATCAGTGCCTGGCTGGGCAACGTCGGCTACTTCGTTCTGCTGTTCAGCACCCTCGGCTACTTCTTCCCCATTTTTGGCGAGGGTAATACGGTCGCAGCCATCATCGGTGCATCGGTACTGCTCTGGGGTGTGCATTTCCTCGTGTTGCGCGGGATCAAGGAAGCGGCGTTCATCAACCTGGTGACCACGGTCGCCAAAATCGTGCCGCTGCTGCTGTTTGTGCTGATCGCGATTTTCGCCTTCAAACTGGACATCTTCACCGCCGACATCTGGGGTTTGAAAAACCCGGACCTGGGCAGCGTGATGAATCAGGTGCGCAAAATGATGCTGGTCACCGTCTGGGTGTTCATCGGCATCGAGGGCGCGAGCATTTTCTCGGCCCGCGCAGAAAAACGCACCGACGTCGGTAAAGCCACCGTCATCGGTTTCATCACCGTGCTGCTGTTCCTGGTGCTGGTGAACGTATTGTCCCTGGGGATCATGACCCAACCGGAACTGGCCAAGCTGCAGAACCCGTCGATGGCGGCCGTGCTGGAGCATGTGGTCGGTCATTGGGGCGCGGTGCTGATCAGCGTCGGTCTGGTCATCTCGCTGCTGGGGGCCTTGCTGTCGTGGGTACTGCTGTGCGCGGAGATCATGTTCGCCGCCGCCAAGGACCACACCATGCCGGAGTTCCTGCGCAAGGAAAACGCCAACCACGTGCCGGTCAACGCCCTGTGGCTGACCAACGCAATGGTGCAGCTGTTCCTGGTCATCACCCTGTTTTCGGCCAGTACTTACCTGTCGCTGATCTACCTCGCCACTTCGATGATCCTGGTGCCCTACCTGTGGTCGGCGGCTTACGCACTGTTGCTGGCGGTACGCGGTGAGAGCTACGAAATCGACAAGGCCGATCGTTCCAAGGACCTGTTCATCGCCAGCATCGCGGTGATCTACGCCGTCTGGCTGGTCTACGCCGGCGGCACCAAATACCTGCTGCTGTCCGCCCTGCTCTATGCGCCCGGCGTGATCCTGTTCGCCAAGGCCAAGCGAGAACTGGGCAAACCTGTTTTCACCAACGTCGAGAAGCTGATTTTTGCAGCCGTGATCATAGGTGCCGTAGTGGCGGCCTATGGACTGTATTCCGGCTTCCTGACTCTGTAACACCTGAATAATTTGTCATCTGGAGGATCACTGTAATGACCACGGAAAAAGTTAAGTACGGCGTGCATTCCGAAGCCGGCAAACTGCGCAAAGTCATGGTTTGCTCCCCCGGCCTGGCCCACCAGCGGCTCACCCCGAATAACTGTGACGAGCTGCTGTTTGATGATGTGCTGTGGGTCGCCCAAGCCAAGCGTGACCACTTCGACTTCGTCACCAAGATGCGCGAACGCGGGATCGACGTTGTGGAAATGCACAACCTGTTGACCGACATCGTCGCCATCCCCGAAGCGCTGGAATGGATTCTGGAGCGCAAGGTCACCGCCGATTCGGTGGGTTTGGGCCTGATCAATGAAGTGAAATCCTGGCTGCTCAGCCTGGAGCCACGTCATATCGCCGAGTTCCTGATTGGCGGTGTCTCCGCCGATGACCTTCCGGACAGCTTCGGTGGCAAGACCATCCAGATGTTCCGCGACTTCCTCGGCCATTCCAGCTTCATTCTGCCGCCACTGCCCAACACTCAGTTCACCCGCGACACCACGTGCTGGATCTACGGTGGCGTGACCCTGAACCCGATGTACTGGCCGGCACGCCGTCAGGAAACCCTGCTGACCACCGCCATCTATAAATTCCACCCGCAGTTCACCAACGCCGAATTCGAGATCTGGTACGGCGACCCGGACCAGGATCACGGCAGCTCCACCCTTGAGGGCGGCGACGTGATGCCGATCGGCAACGGCGTAGTGCTGATCGGTATGGGCGAGCGTTCGTCGCGCCAGGCCATCGGTCAATTGGCGTTGAACCTGTTCAAACACAAAGCCGTGGAAAAAGTCATCGTCGCCGGCCTGCCAAAATCCCGCGCCGCGATGCACCTGGACACCGTGTTCAGCTTCTGTGACCGCGACCTGGTCACTATTTTCCCCGAAGTCGTGAACCAGATCGTCGCCTTCACCCTGCGTCCGGACGAAAAGAAACCGGGCGGCATCGACATCCGACGCGAAGACGGCACGTTCCTCGACACCGTGGCCAAGGCACTCAACCTGAAAGCGTTGCGGGTCGTCGAAACCGGCGGCAACAGCTTCGCCGCCGAACGCGAACAGTGGGATGACGGTAACAACGTGGTGGCCGTGGAGCCGGGCGTGGTCATCGGTTATGACCGTAACACCTACACCAACACCTTGCTGCGCAAGGCGGGTATCGAGGTCATCACCATCAGCGCCGGCGAACTGGGGCGTGGACGTGGGGGCGGCCACTGCATGACCTGCCCGATCATTCGCGACCCTATCGACTATTAATCTTTGAGCCCTGGCCGCTGCTGCCCTCTACCCGAAGGCAAGCACGGCCAGGGGGATAACCGACATCTAAGGAGATCCATCATGGCTTTTAACATTCACAACCGTAATTTGCTGAGCCTGGAACACCACACCCCTCGCGAATTGCGTTATCTGCTCGACCTGTCCCGCGACCTCAAACGCGCCAAGTACACCGGCACCGAGCAACAGCACCTCAAAGGCAACAACATCGCGCTGATCTTCGAAAAAACCTCGACCCGCACCCGTTGCGCCTTCGAAGTCGCCGCTTATGACCAGGGTGCCAACGTCACCTACATCGACCCGAACTCTTCGCAGATCGGCCATAAAGAAAGCATGAAAGACACCGCCCGCGTGCTGGGGCGCATGTACGACGCTATCGAGTACCGTGGCTTCAAGCAGGAAATCGTTGAAGAACTGGCCAAGTTTGCCGGTGTGCCCGTGTTCAACGGCCTGACCGATGAATACCACCCAACGCAAATGATCGCCGACGTGCTGACCATGCGCGAACACGCCGACAAGCCGATCCACGACATCAGCTACGTCTACCTGGGCGACGCCCGTAACAACATGGGTAACTCGCTACTGCTGATCGGCGCCAAGCTGGGCATGGACGTGCGCATCTGCGCGCCAAAAGCCCTGTGGCCGCTGGACGATCTGGTTGAGCGTTGCCACAAATATGCCGAAGAAAGCGGCGCGCGCATCACCCTGACCGAAGACACGAAAGTCGCGGTCAAAGGCGTGGACTTCATTCACACCGACGTGTGGGTCTCGATGGGTGAACCGGTCGAAGCCTGGGCTGAACGTATCCAGCAACTGCTGCCGTATCAGGTCAACGCCGAACTGATGAAAGCCACCGGCAACCCACGCACCAAGTTCATGCACTGCCTGCCGGCCTTCCACAACAGTGATACCAAAGTCGGCAAACAGATTGCCGAGCAGTACCCGAACCTGAAGAACGGCATCGAAGTGACTGATGACGTGTTCGAGTCGCCGGCCTGCATCGCCTTCGAGCAAGCGGAAAACCGCATGCACACGATCAAGGCGATTCTGGTGTCGACCCTGGCTGACCTTTAACGGCGCACCCGGCTCCCACTGACTGGACTCAGTCAATGTGGGCGCCGGCTTTTGTGGGAGCCGGGCTTGCCCCGGGCGGCGTTCCGATGATGGCATCACCTCGTTGTGACTGATTCACCGAGGCGTCTGCATCGCTGGCAAGCCAGGCTTCCACAATGACCGCATTCGTCTTACGAGACCTCACTGTTTTCTGGAAGGACTGCATTATGCGTATCGTCGTAGCTCTGGGCGGTAACGCCCTGCTCCGCCGTGGTGAACCCATGACCGCGGACAACCAGCGCGCCAACATCCGGATCGCCACTGAACAAATCGCCAAGGTCCATGCCGGCAACCAACTGGTGATCGCTCACGGTAATGGCCCGCAGGTCGGCCTGTTGTCGCTGCAAGCCGCGGCCTACACCTCGGTGTCCCCTTACCCGCTGGACGTGCTCGGTGCCGAAACCGAAGGCATGATCGGCTACATCATTGAACAGGAACTGGGCAACCTGCTGGACTTCGAAGTGCCTTTCGCCACCCTGCTCACCCAGGTCGAAGTCGACGCCAACGACCCGGCGTTCCAGAAGCCCAGCAAACCCATCGGCCCGGTCTATACCAAGGCTGAAGCGGAGAAACTCGCCGCCGAGAAAGGCTGGGCGATTGCCCCGGACGGCGACAAGTACCGTCGCGTGGTGGCCAGCCCGAAACCGAAACGCATTTTCGAAATCCGCCCGATCAAATGGCTGCTGGAAAAAGGCAGCATCGTGATCTGCGCCGGCGGTGGCGGCATCCCGACCATGTATACCGCGCCCGGCAAACTGGAAGGCGTCGAAGCGGTGATCGATAAAGACCTGTGCTCGGCGCTGCTGGCCGAACAACTCGAGGCCGATCTGCTGGTGATCGCCACCGACGTCAACGCCGCGTTTATCGACTATGGCAAGCCGACCCAGAAAGCCATCGGCCAGGCTCACCCGGATGAAATGGAAAAACTCGGCTTCGCCGCAGGCTCCATGGGACCCAAGGTTCAAGCGGCTTGCGAGTTCGCCCGTCACACTGGAAAAACCGCGGTAATCGGTTCACTCTCGGACATTGAAGCGATCGTCCAGGGCAAGGCAGGTACGCGTATCAGCACGGCGAAACCTGGCATTACTTACTTGTAAGGAGAGACGTCTATGGCAAAGTTTGAACCAGGTCACTTGCACATCGAGCGTCACGCGCTGACCCCGGATGATGTCAGCTACAACATTTTCCTCGACTATGAAGTCAGCAAGAACCCCAAAGGGGAAAAAGGCATCCAGTTCAGGATGCATGGCGACATTCAGGGCAAGAAAGTGGACGAGCCCTTCTTCCTGCGCAAGGAGGAGGCCTACAACTTTGCCAACAACGTGACGGTTATCGCCGAGAAGTACGGCATTCCAAAGACACACAGCCAGATTGGTTCGGTTCACAAGCATTACGATCTGATGTTTGAAGACATCCGGGTGCAACTGGACATGAAGTCCGGCGACCCGGTGAACCTCGAGAACTTCGAGTAACCCACACTCCCCCTGTAGGAGTGAGCCTGCTCGCGATAGCGGACTGACATTCACCATGGATGTCGACTGATACACCGCTATCGCGAGCAGGCAAACTCCTACAAAGGTTCGGTGTGGGCCTGAAATCCCGCGCAGGATTTCACCATTCGCCCGCCCCAAGGCATACTTGCGCCCCTCCGCACTCCAGAACCAAATACCGCCCCATGCGTATCCACGTCAGTTTCATCGACCGCGTCGGTATCACCCAGGAAGTCCTGGCCCTGCTCGGTGGGCGCAATCTCAATCTGGATGCGGTGGAAATGGTCCCGCCCAACGTTTACATCGATGCCCCGACCCTGAGCCCGGAAGTCCTCGAAGAGCTGCGCGATGCGCTGTTCAGCGTGCGTGGCGTGCAAGCGGTGACGGTGGTCGACATCCTTCCCGGCCAGCGTCGACACCTGCAACTCGACGCACTGCTCGCGGCCATGACCGACCCGGTACTGGCTCTCGACAGTGCCGGCAAAGTGTTGCTGGCCAACCCGGCATTGATCGCGCTGTACGGGCGTGAACCGGCGGGTGAAAGCATCGCCGACTTGTTCGCCGACCCGGCGCTGCTCGACGCGTTGCTGGAACAGGGCTTTCGTTTGCCGCTGCGGGAAATCACGGTCAACGGCCAGACCTTGTTGCTGGACGCCACGCCGATCACCGACGCGGGTGCCCTGCTGACGCTGTATCAACCCAACCGCATCGGCGAACGCCTCTCGGCGCTGCACCATGATCACGCCGAAGGATTCGATGCGCTGCTCGGCGAGTCGCCGGTGATCCGCACCCTCAAGGCGCGCGCGCAACGGGTGGCGGCGCTCGATGCACCACTGCTGATTCAGGGTGAAACCGGCACCGGTAAGGAACTGGTGGCCCGGGCCTGCCACGCCATCAGCGCGCGGCACAGTTCGCCCTTTCTTGCGTTGAACTGCGCAGCATTGCCGGAGAACCTCGCCGAAAGTGAACTGTTCGGCTACGCCCCCGGTGCCTTTACCGGCGCGCAACGGGGCGGCAAACCGGGGCTGATGGAACTGGCCAACCAGGGCACGGTGTTTCTCGATGAAATCGGGGAGATGTCGCCGTACTTGCAGGCGAAACTGCTGCGGTTTCTCAATGACGGCAGTTTCCGTCGGGTCGGCGGTGATCGTGAGGTGAAGGTCAATGTGCGGATCCTCAGCGCCACCCACCGTGATCTGGAAAAAATGGTCAGCGAAGGCACCTTCCGCGAAGACCTGTTTTACCGCCTCAACGTACTCAACGTTGAAGTCCCGCCGCTGCGCGAACGCGGCCAGGACATTCTGCTGCTCGCCCGCTACTTCATGCAGCAAGCCTGCGCGCAGATCCAGCGCCCGGTCTGTCGCCTGGCGCCGGGCACCTACCCGGCACTGCTGGGCAATCGCTGGCCGGGCAACGTGCGGCAATTGCAGAACGTGATTTTCCGCGCCGCGGCAATTTGCGAAAGCACGCTGGTCGACATCGGCGACCTCGACATCGCCGGCACCTCGGTGGCGCGCCAGAGCGACAGCGATGTCGACAGCCTGGAGCAGGCGATGGAAGAGTTCGAGAAAACCCTGCTGGAAAAACTCTACGTCAGCTACCCCTCGACTCGCCAACTGGCCAGCCGCCTGCAGACGTCCCACACGGCGATTGCCCATCGGTTGCGCAAGTACGGCATACCCAACAAGCCCTGAGCCTGAGGTTGAACCACAACCCACAAACACCACAAAACCCTGTGGGTGGCCCCAGAACATCTCTCCAAAAACGACCTCCATCTGTACTGAAAGCGCTACAGCGGAACGATATCGCTACACCCCTCCCTGATCACGGCTGTGCAAGGCTTTGATCCACCTCGGCTTTCTTCCCTGACCTTGTCCGTATCGATTTCGCTACAGCGGGCGAATTCCGTCGACTCGCAAAACGCCACAAACCACTGATTAATAAAGACAAAACCAACATTGGCCGTGTTCTTGCTATGTAGTCCGGCATAACAGGGCTTTTTTGCCCAAGCATTCAATAGCGTCCACCAGACGAGTCTGGCCCCCTTAGGAGTTCTCATGAGCGATTTGCGTTTTACTGAAGATCACGAATGGCTGCGCACCGAAGCTGACGGCACCGTTACTGTCGGCATCACCGCTTTCGCACAGAACGCCTTGGGCGACGTGGTTTTCGTACAACTGCCTGAGCTGCAGTCCTACGACAAAGGCGCTGAAGCCGCCACCGTGGAATCGGTAAAAGCCGCCAGCGGCGTCTACATGCCGCTCGACGGCGAGGTGCTGGAAGTCAACCCGGCACTCGACAGCAGCCCTGAACTGGTCAACGAAGATCCGCTGGGCGAAGGCTGGTTCTTCCGCTTCCAGCCAAGCGACGCCTCTGCCGTCGCCCAACTGCTGGACCAGGACGCCTACGACCGCCTGATCAAAGCCCAAGCCGAAGCCTGAGGAGCACCGACATGACCGTAAACCTGACCACCGCCAACGAATTCATCGCCCGTCACATCGGCCCGCGTGCCGGCGACGAGCAAGCCATGCTCAACAGCCTCGGCTTCGACTCGCTGGAAGCCCTGAGCGCCAGCATTATCCCGGACAGCATCAAAGGCACCAGCGTGCTGGGCCTGGAAGACGGTTTGAGCGAAGCTGAAGCCCTCGCTTCGATCAAAGCCATCGCCGGCAAGAACCAACTGTTCAAGACCTACATTGGCCAGGGCTACTACGGCACCCACACGCCATCGCCGATCCTGCGCAACCTGCTGGAAAATCCGGCCTGGTACACCGCCTACACCCCGTACCAGCCAGAAATTTCCCAGGGCCGACTCGAAGCGCTGTTGAACTTCCAGACCCTGATCAGCGACCTGACCGGCCTGCCGATTGCCAACGCCTCCTTGCTCGACGAAGCCACCGCCGCTGCCGAAGCCATGACCTTCTGCAAACGCCTGAGCAAGAACAAGGGCAGCCACGCCTTCTTCGCTTCCGTGCATTGCCACCCGCAAACCCTCGACGTACTGCGCACCCGTGCCGAGCCGTTGGGCATTGATGTGGTGGTCGGCGACGAACTCGAACTGACCGACGTGACGCCGTTCTTCGGCGCTCTTCTGCAATACCCGGCCAGCAACGGTGACGTGTTTGATTACCGCGAACTGACCGAACGCTTCCACGCCGCCAACGCACTGGTGGCTGTGGCCGCTGACCTGCTGGCCCTGACCGTGCTGACCCCGCCAGGCGAATTCGGTGCCGACGTGGCCATCGGTAGCGCCCAGCGTTTCGGTGTTCCGCTGGGCTTCGGTGGCCCGCACGCGGCGTACTTCTCCACTAAAGACGCGTTCAAGCGCGACATGCCGGGCCGTCTGGTCGGTGTCTCCGTGGACCGTTTTGGCAAGCCGGCCCTGCGCCTGGCCATGCAAACCCGCGAGCAACACATCCGTCGCGAGAAAGCCACGAGCAACATCTGCACCGCTCAAGTGCTGCTAGCCAACATCGCCAGCATGTACGCCGTGTACCACGGTCCGAAAGGCCTGACCCAGATCGCCAACCGCGTGCATCACCTGACCGCCATTCTGGCCAAAGGCTTGAACGCACTGGGCCTGACCGTCGAACAAGCCAGCTTCTTCGACACCCTGACCCTGGCCACCGGCGCGCAAACCGCCGCGCTGCACGACAAGGCTCACGCCCGGCAGATCAACCTGCGCGTCATCGACGCTCAGCGTCTGGGCCTGTCGGTGGACGAAACCACCACCCAGGCTGACATCGAAACCCTGTGGGCTCTGTTCGCCGACGGCAAGACCCTGCCGGACTTCGCTGCGCTGGCCGCCTCGGTACAAAGCACCCTTCCAGCTGCGCTGGTGCGTCAATCGCCGATCCTCAGCCACCCGGTGTTTAACCGTTATCACTCGGAAACCGAGCTGATGCGCTACCTGCGCAAGCTCGCCGACAAGGACCTGGCGCTGGACCGCACCATGATCCCGCTGGGTTCTTGCACCATGAAACTCAACGCTGCCAGCGAGATGATCCCGGTGACCTGGGCTGAATTCGGTGCCCTGCACCCGTTCGCCCCGGCCGAGCAAAGCGCCGGCTACCAGCAACTGACCGACGAACTGGAAGCGATGCTGTGCGCCGCGACCGGTTACGACTCGATCTCGCTGCAACCGAACGCCGGTTCGCAAGGTGAATACGCCGGTCTGCTGGCCATCCGCGCCTATCACCAGAGCCGTGGCGAAGATCGTCGCGACATCTGCCTGATCCCGTCGTCCGCCCACGGCACCAACCCGGCCACCGCCAACATGGCTGGCATGCGTGTGGTCGTGACCGCTTGCGATGCACGCGGCAACGTCGACATCGAAGACCTGCGCGCCAAAGCCATCGAGCACCGCGAACACCTTGCGGCGCTGATGATCACTTACCCGTCGACCCACGGCGTGTTCGAAGAAGGCATCCGCGAAATCTGCGGCATCATTCATGACAACGGCGGCCAGGTGTACATCGACGGCGCCAACATGAACGCGATGGTCGGCCTCTGCGCACCGGGCAAGTTCGGCGGCGACGTGTCGCACCTGAACCTGCACAAAACCTTCTGCATCCCCCACGGCGGCGGCGGCCCGGGCGTCGGCCCGATCGGCGTGAAATCGCACCTGACTCCGTTCCTGCCGGGCCACGCCCAGATGGCACGCAAGGAAGGCGCGGTCTGCGCAGCACCGTTCGGCAGCGCGAGCATTCTGCCGATCACCTGGATGTACATTCGGATGATGGGCGGCGCCGGCCTGAAACGCGCTTCGCAGCTGGCGATCCTCAATGCCAACTACATCTCCCGTCGCCTCGAAGAGCATTACCCGGTTCTGTACACCGGCAGCAACGGCCTGGTGGCGCACGAATGCATCCTCGACCTGCGTCCGCTGAAAGACAGCAGCGGTATCAGCGTTGATGACGTCGCCAAGCGCCTGATCGACTTCGGCTTCCACGCCCCGACCATGTCGTTCCCGGTCGCCGGCACGCTGATGATCGAGCCGACCGAAAGCGAATCCAAGGAAGAACTGGACCGTTTCTGCGACGCCATGATCCGCATCCGCGAAGAAATCCGCGCGGTGGAAAACGGCACGCTGGACAAGGAAGACAACCCGCTGAAGAACGCTCCGCACACCGCGGCAGAGATCGTTGGCGAGTGGACGCATCCGTACAGCCGTGAGCAAGCGGTGTACCCGGTGGCCTCCCTGATCGAAGGCAAATACTGGCCACCGGTCGGTCGCGTCGACAATGTGTTTGGCGATCGCAACCTGGTGTGCGCCTGCCCGTCGATCGAAAGCTACGCTTAAGAAAATCAGCGTCTAGCGGCCAGCCTCGGGCTGCAAGGAAGAGCCGATCGGCTTTAACTTGCAGCTTGTTGCTTGTTGCTTGCCGCTGAGTGCTCGCGCTTGCGCGCGCCTATAACAAGAAACCGGAGAACAACCATGTCGTTAAGCGTGTTCGACCTGTTCAAGATTGGCATCGGCCCCTCCAGTTCCCACACCGTCGGCCCGATGCGCGCAGCTGCGCGTTTCGCCGAAGGGTTGCGCCGCGAAGGGCTGTTGGCCGCCACCACCTGCGTCAAAGTCGAGCTGTACGGCTCGCTCGGCGCCACCGGCAAGGGCCACGGCAGCGACAAGGCTGTGTTGCTCGGCCTCGAAGGTGAACACCCGGACACCGTGAATACCGAAACCGTGGCCGCCCGTCTGCAAGAAATCCGCGGCAACGGTCGCTTGAACCTGCTCGGTGAACACAGCATTGCGTTCAACGAGAAAGAACACCTGGCAATGATTCGCAAACCCTTGCCCTATCACCCCAACGGCATGATCTTTCGCGCCTTCGACGCCGCCGGCCTGCAGATCCGCAGCCGCGAGTACTACTCGGTCGGGGGTGGTTTTGTGGTCGATGAAGATGCCGCCGGCGCCGACCGCATCGTCGAAGACGCCACGCCGCTGACCTTCCCGTTCAAAAGTGCCAAGGACTTGCTCAGTCATTGCACCACCTACGGCCTGTCCATCAGCCAGGTGATGCTGACCAACGAAAGCGCCTGGCGCCCGGAAGCGGAAACCCGCGCCGGCCTGCTGAAGATCTGGCAAGTCATGCAGGACTGTGTCGACGCCGGTTGCCGCAACGAAGGCATTCTGCCCGGCGGGTTGAAGGTCAAGCGTCGCGCGGCGGCACTGCACCGGCAATTGTGCAAAAACCCGGAATCGTCACTGCGCGATCCGCTGTCAGTGCTGGACTGGGTCAACCTGTACGCCCTGGCGGTCAACGAAGAAAACGCCAATGGCGGACGCGTCGTCACCGCGCCCACAAACGGAGCGGCCGGGATCGTTCCGGCGGTTTTGCATTACTACATGCGCTTCATTCCCGGTGCCAATGAAGACGGCGTCGTACGCTTCCTGCTGACGGCGGCGGCCATCGGCATTCTCTATAAAGAAAACGCCTCGATCTCCGGCGCCGAAGTCGGCTGCCAGGGCGAGGTCGGCGTGGCCTGTTCGATGGCGGCCGGCGCCTTGTGCGAGGTCCTTGGCGGGACCGTGCAGCAAGTGGAAAACGCCGCCGAAATCGGCATGGAACATAACCTCGGCCTGACCTGCGACCCGATTGGCGGGCTGGTGCAAGTGCCTTGCATCGAGCGCAACGCCATGGGTTCGGTCAAGGCGATCAACGCGGTACGCATGGCCCTGCGCGGCGACGGTCAGCACTTCGTCTCCCTCGACAAGGTCATCCGCACCATGCGCCAGACCGGCGCCGACATGAAAAGCAAATACAAGGAAACCGCCCGCGGCGGTTTGGCGGTCAACATTATCGAGTGCTGATGCTCACGCGCACTGCACACTTTTTCAGGAGCTGAATATGTCCACCGAACAATTGCTGAAAACCCCGCTGCACGCACTGCACATCGAACTCGGCGCACGCATGGTGCCGTTCGCCGGCTATGACATGCCGGTGCAATACCCGCTCGGCGTGATGAAAGAACACCAGCACACCCGTGATCAGGCCGGGCTGTTTGATGTGTCGCACATGGGCCAGATCCGCCTGACCGGCGCCAATGCCGCCAAGGCCCTGGAAACCCTGGTGCCGGTGGACATTATCGACCTGCCGGTGGGCATGCAGCGCTACGCCATGTTCACCAACGAAACCGGTGGCATCCTCGACGACCTGATGGTCGCCAACCTCGGTAACGACGAACTGTTCCTGGTGGTCAACGCAGCCTGCAAGGATCAAGACCTGGCGCACCTGCGCAAGCACATCGGCGAGCAGTGCAACATCGAGCCGCTGTTCGAAGAACGCGCCCTGCTGGCGCTGCAAGGCCCGGCCGCCGTCACCGTGCTCGCACGCCTGGCGCCGGAAGTGGCGAAGATGACCTTCATGCAGTTCACCCGCGTGAAACTGCTGGGCGTGGACTGCTTTGTCAGCCGTTCGGGCTACACCGGTGAGGACGGTTTCGAAATCTCGGTACCGGCCGCCAACGCCGAAGCCCTGGCTCGCGCCCTGTTGGCTGAACCTGAAGTGGCGGCCATCGGCCTTGGCGCTCGCGACTCGCTGCGCCTGGAAGCCGGTCTGTGCCTCTACGGCCACGACATGAACACCGAGACCACCCCGATCGAAGCGAGCCTGCTGTGGGCCATCTCAAAGCCTCGTCGTGCCGATGGCGCGCGGGCCGGCGGCTTCCCTGGCGCTGAAACCGTGTTCGCACAACAGCAAGGTGGCGTCAGCCGCAAGCGCGTCGGCCTGCTGCCTCAGGAACGCACACCCGTGCGTGAAGGCGCAGAAATCGTCAACGAGGCCGGCGAGATCATCGGCGCCGTTTGCAGCGGCGGCTTCGGTCCGACCTTGGGTGCTCCTTTGGCCATGGGTTACCTCGACAGCGCTTATATCGCTATCGACACACCCGTATGGGCGATCGTCCGTGGGAAAAAGGTGCCTTTGCTTGTAAGCAAAATGCCATTTGTTGCACAACGCTACTATCGCGGCTGATTGATTGTTTCTATAAGTAACGCGGTTGCGTTGACAGTGCACTAATGTGTAACGCAACCGCCATAAAATAGTGCATATCTTTATAGCCAGCCTTCGTTTATGAACGTTGCTTATAACGATCGAAAACAATTGAACAGCGGCAAAGAATAAGACGGCACTAGTGGATCGACTAGTACCCTCAACCTGAGTAAAACCGGGCCTCTGACGGGGCTTGTTTTTTCTCCCGTAGTTGGCGTAGAGTTTATTCACTGTGTTTGCATGGGTCGCTTGGAATCGTGACCTGGGCAGTAGCCTACAAGTTAGCTACATCCCGTTCGACGTCTTCTTACTCTCCTGCAACCAGCCCCAGTACTCTTTCATGAGAAGGAGACTGTCATTAATTTTTGCGTCAAAGGAAATAAGAAATGTCCCAACGTCAGAGCGGTACCGTCAAGTGGTTTAACGACGAGAAAGGTTTTGGTTTTATCACTCCTGAAAGCGGTCCGGATCTGTTCGTGCATTTCCGCGCCATCCAGGGCAACGGCTTCAAGAGCCTGAAAGAAGGCCAGAAAGTGACTTTCGTTGCTGTGCAAGGCCAGAAAGGCATGCAGGCTGACGAAGTACAAGCAGAAGCCTAATCTTCTGTTACGAAAAAGCCCCTGATGCTGACATCAGGGGCTTTTTTGTGCGCGTAAATCCGTAAAATGGCTTTTTTTCCGCCCAGAGGCTGCCATGTCGAAACACCTGCTCAATCCCCAGGGCGACTTTCCCGCCGCCACCCTGGGTCGTCGCCTGGCAGCGATGTTCTATGACTTCCTGTTGTGTACCGCCCTGCTGATCGTCACCAGCGGCGTCTACAAGATGATCCAGATGGCGATCCTCGGCGAAGAGAAAATGCGCACCCTGACTGAAGCCGGCGCGCTGGACGGGGATCCATTACTCTCGACGGTGCTGCTGTTTGTGTTGTTTGGTTTTTTTGCCAAGTTCTGGACCTGGTCCGGTCAGACCCTGGGCATGCAGGTGTGGTGCATCCGTGTGCAGAATGCCGATGGCTCGTCCATCAGCCTGTGGCAGGCGTTGTTGCGCTTTGTGGTGTCGATTGCTTCTTGGCTGTGCGTGGGCCTGGGGTTTATCTGGCCATTATTTGATAAGCAGAAACGCAGCTGGCATGACATGTACTCCAACACTCAGCTTGTGCGCATCCCGAAGAAAACCAAGTAATTCAGCTATACAGAAACCACTGTGGGAGCAAGCTTGCTCCCACAGGTTTTTTAGGACTGGCTCAAAGAGTTCAGGCGTTACCGGCGAGCTTCATCCGCGCAGCCTGAGTAAAGTCCAGCATGCGCTTCAACGGCCGAATCGCCTGCGGAATCAACGCCGGATCCACAAAGATCTCGTTAGTCCCTTCCTTCAAGCACTTCAGCGTGCGCTCAAGGGTGTTCATCGCCATCCACGGGCAGTGCGCGCAACTGCGGCAGGCTGCGCCGTTACCGGCCGTTGGCGCCTCGATGAAGACCTTGTCAGGGCACAGCTGCTGCATCTTGTAAAAGATGCCGCGATCGGTGGCGACGATCAGGGTCTTGTTCGGCAGACTCTGTGCCGCCGCAATCAACTGACTGGTGGAACCGACGGCATCCGCCAGCTCGATCACCGAGGTCGGCGACTCCGGGTGCACCAGAATCGCGGCATCCGGGTACAGCGCTTTCATGTCTTCAAGCTGCTTGGACTTGAACTCTTCGTGAACGATGCAGGCACCGTCCCAGAGCAGCATGTCCGCACCGGTCTGGCGCTGAATGTAGGTGCCCAGGTGCTTGTCCGGGCCCCAGATAATGGTCTCGCCGTTATCCATCAGGCTTTCGACGATTTCCAGCGCACAGCTGGATGTCACCACCCAGTCCGCCCGCGCCTTGACCGCCGCCGAGGTGTTGGCATACACCACCACCGTGCGTTCCGGGTGCTGATCACAGAACGCCGAAAACTCGTCCACCGGGCAACCCAGGTCCAGCGAGCAGGTCGCTTCCAGGGTCGGCATCAGAATGCGTTTTTCAGGGTTGAGAATTTTGGCGGTTTCGCCCATGAACTTCACTCCGGCGACCAGCACGGTCTTGGCCGGGTGAGCACTGCCGAAGCGGGCCATCTCCAGTGAGTCGGAGACGCAACCACCGGTTTCTTCGGCCAGGGCCTGAATCACCGGATCGCAATAGAAGTGGGCAACCAGCACCGCGTCCTGAGCCTTGAGCTCGGCGGCGATGGCGGCACGGTAATAAGCCTCTTCCTCGACGGTCAGCGGCTTGGGCTGCTTGGCGTCGAGGTGAGCTTGAACCAGAAGGCGTTCGGAAATCTGCGTCATGTTCGCAAGACCTGCAGGCGCTTTCGCGCGAAAGTCGAGTATACACCCGGCTCCGGACCCATCAGGGTACCGCCGGGAGAGTGAGTATTCATCAGGCACGGACAGCGTTGAAGTTGCGCAAGGCTACAGAATATCCCGTGGATGCAAAAGATGATTCTGACCTGCGTCATGCGATGCAGCCCAGGGCCTGGGCGAGCTCAAATCGCGGGCAAAAAAAAATCCGGAAATCCTCACTTGCGTGGGCCTTCCAGACTTTTAAAACTGCTACAAAAATGGTGGGTCGTGTGGGATTCGAACCTACGACCAATTGGTTAAAAGCCAACTGCTCTACCAACTGAGCTAACGACCCGCTGTGTGGTGGCGCGTATAATACTGATTTTTAAGGACTATTCAACACCTAATTTGAAATAAATCAAAAATAAGGTGTTGGGTCGCTGATTCCGGCCGCCGCAAAGCCTTCTGCACGCAGTCGGCAGCTGTCGCATTTGCCGCATGCACGGCCGTCATCGTCAGCCTGATAGCAGGAAACCGTCAGCCCATAATTGACGCCCAGCTTCACGCCCGCCTCGACAATTTGCGCCTTGCTCAGGTTCTGCAGGGGTGCCTGGATACGGAAGCCATTGCCCTCTACCCCGGCTTTGGTCGCCAGATTGGCCATGCGCTCGAAGGACTCGATGAACTCGGGACGGCAGTCCGGGTAACCGGAGTAATCCACCGCATTCACGCCAATGAAGATGTCACGCGCACCGAGCACTTCAGCCCAGCCCAAGGCCAGCGACAGGAATACCGTGTTGCGCGCTGGCACGTAAGTCACTGGAATGCCCTCCCCCAGCGCCTCCGGAATGTCGATGCTGCTGTCGGTCAGCGCCGAGCCGCCCATACCGTTCAGGTTGAGGCCGATCACCTTGTGCTCGACCACGCCCAGGTCACGGGCAACGCGTGCAGCGGCGTGCAACTCTGCCTGGGAGCGCTGACCGTAATCAAAGCTCATGGTGTAGCAGCTGTAGCCTTCGGCGCGGGCCATGGCCACGACAGTTGCCGAGTCCAGCCCGCCGGACAGCAGGATGACTGCTCGTTTTTCAGCGGTGTTCAGTTGTTCCGTCATTTCAGCGCCCCGGCTCGTCATTCCAAAGATATTTATGCAGCTGCAATTGCAAACGCACTGGCAGGTTGTCCGCCACCACCCAATCCGCCAGGTCCCGAGCATTCAGGTCGTGGTGGCTTGGCGAGAACAGGACTTCGCCGACACGCCGGTCAAGACCGTACTGGATCAGTTTGGACACGGCCCAGTCGTAGTCTTCCCGCGAGCAGATGACGAACTTCACCTGATCGTTAGGCGTGAGCAGCTCGATATTTTCGTAGCGGTTGCGATGTGCTTCTTTCGAACCCGGGGTTTTCAGGTCGACAACGCGACTGACCCGGGAATCTACCGCCGAGATATCAAGCGCACCACTGGTTTCCAGTGACACTTCGTAACCGGCGTCGCACAACTGCTTGAGCAATGGGATGGCGTTAGGTTGTGCCAGTGGCTCGCCACCGGTAACACACACATAACGGGGGCGGAAACCGGCCACTTGCTCGAGGATGTCGTCGAGCGGGCGAAGGGTGCCGCCAGTGAACGCGTAGGCGCTGTCGCAGTATTGGCAACGCAAAGGGCAACCGGTCAGGCGCACAAATACTGTGGGCAGCCCGGCAGTTCGCGTTTCACCCTGCAACGAGTAAAAAACTTCGGTAATTCTCAATGTGTCTTGCATAGTCGCCACGGGCATAACAGCTAAACAGGCTGTCCGCCTCCGTCAGGCACTTCAAGGAACCCCGCCACCGCGCAGATCCCAAAAAGCGTGTTTCATAAAAAGGGCGTGAATTCTAACGAAAAAACCCGCGACAAGCGCGGGTTTCTTCGAAACGGGTCAAGCAGCCCTTACATTTTTTGCAGATCACGCTGAGCCAACTGAGCGGCGGAGGTGCCCGGATATTGCGACACAACCTGCTGCAGAATGCCTTTGACCTTGTCGGTGTGACCGAGGCGGCGCTCTACATCAGCCAGCTTGTACAACGAATCAGGCACTTTGGCGTGCTTTGGGTACAGCTGTGAAACCTTGGCAAACGCCTGACCTGCACCTTGCAGATCGCCTTTGGCCAGGTTCACTTCGCCCAACCAGTACTGGGCATTGCCCGCGTATTGGCTGTTCGGGTATTTGCGCAGGAAAGCGGCAAAAGCCTGGCTGGCCTTGTCGAAATCCTTGGCTTTGATCAGGTCGAAGGCTGCATCGTAATACAGCTTTTCCTTCGCCGGATCCGCCGGTTCGCCACCCGCGGCAGGTGCCTGAGCGGCAGCCGCTCCTGCACTTGCGCCAGCAGCTGCTGCACTAGGGGCATTCAAATCGCCACCAGTGGAAGAATTTTCAGGAGTCGCGGCAGGTGCAACGCCGGTTCCTATGCGCCGATCAAGATCCTGATATCGCTCCAGGTTCTCTTGCTTCATGCGCGCTACATCATTTTGCAGTTCTTCGATCACACCCTGTTGGCGCGAGATCTGGTCCTGCATTTGTTGCAGTTGGTTGAACAGCTGACCCTGTGCCGAGACAGGGGTTGAAACCCCTCCCCCGGCATAGGCGCCGTTCGTACCGTAACCCGCAGGCGGATAACTACTCCCGCTGTTAGAACCGGAGTTGTTATCGACCACAGGAACCGCAGCCCACACCGCAAGCGGTGCGAGACTGAGAGCCAAGACAGTTACAGCACGACGGCACGTTCGCATGACGAATTACTTACGCAGTTCGACGCGACGGTTTTGAGCCCAGGACTGCTCGTCGTTGCCGGTAGCAACTGGACGCTCTTCGCCGTAGGAAACCAGTTCCAGCTGAGCTGGGGAAACGCCTTGCAGTACCAGGTAGCGTTGAACGGCTTTCGCACGACGCTCGCCCAGTGCCATGTTGTACTCACGAGTACCACGTTCGTCGGTGTTGCCTTCCAGAACAACGCGAGCGCCGTTTGCTTTCAGGTCTTTGGCGTGAACGTCCAGAGCGCGCATGGCTTCTGGCTTCAGGTCCGAGCTGTCGTATTCGAAGTAGAAGGTGGTGATTGCGCGCAGAGCAGCTTCTTCGCTCAGGGAACCGTCAACGGCACCAGTGTTTGCGCCGTAACCAGCGTTTGGATCAACAGCGCCTTCACCGGCGTTGTCGCCGCCTTTGGACGAGCAACCTACAGCTACAGCCATGGCCAGAGCCAGCGCAGCAAATTTACCAAACTTCAGCATTTCCATCGTGAAACTCCTAATGAACCCCAGTGTGTTAAGTAAAACGTGTAGCGCCGCGTCAGTTCAGGTAAGGGGACCAGGAAGGTTCTCGAACTTCGCCTTGAGCGGTAGGAAGCGGGAGCCTTACGCGTCCATTAATGGACACGAGCATCAAGACTCCCCGGCCCTGCTGGCGGGTGGCGTAGATTACCATGGTGCCGTTGGGCGCAACAGTAGGCGACTCGTCCAGAGTGCTATCAGTGAGGATCTTTACACTACCTCGCTGCAAATCCTGGGCTGCCACCTTGAAATTGGTGAAGCCGTCCTGGCGGTGAATCATCACCAGGGTCTTTTCATCAGCCGACAGTTTAGGGTTGGCGTTGTAGTTACCGATGAAGGTCACACGTTCCGCACCGCCACCACTGACACTGGTTTTATAGATCTGCGGCTTGCCGCCACGGTCGGAGGTGAAGTAGATGGTCGAACCATCCTTACCCCAGAACGGTTCGGTGTTGATGCCGGGACCATTGGTGACGCGGGAGATCTGACGCGAACCCAGGTTCATCACATAGATGTCCGGGTTGCCATCCTTGGACAGGACGAATGCCAGGCGATTGCCATCCGGCGACCAGGCTGGCGCGCCATTCAGGCCTTCGAAGTTGGTGATCTGCTCGCGGCGACCGGTGTCGATGTTCTGCATGAAGATGCGCGGACGCTTCTGCTCGAACGACACATAAGCGATGCGCTTGCCATCCGGTGCAAAACGCGGCGACAGGATAGGCTCGCGCGATTGCAGCAGGGTCACGGCACGGGCACCGTCATAGTCCGAACGTTGCAGTGTGTAGCGCGTGTTCTTCTCGGAGAAACGCTCGGCGGTCACGTACAACAGACGCGTCGAGAACGCACCTTTGATACCGGTGAGTTTTTCGAACGACTGGTCGGAGATGTAGTGCGCCATGTCGCGCAGTTGATCAACGCTGCCCGACACGCTGCCGGTCAGCACTTGCTGCTCGGTGGCGACGTTGAACAGAGCGTACTGAACCTGCAGGCGACCGCCTGCTGGCACGATACTGCCGACCATGATGTATTGGGCGCCAACCGCTTTCCAGTCACGGTAAATGATTTCGCTGGCCTGGCTCGGCTGGCTGATCATGTTCTGCTTTGGAATCGGCGCGTAGTAACCCGAGTTGCGCAGGTCGTTACCGATGATTTCAGCCATGTCGTCCGGCAGCACGCTGCCGCCCTGGAAACCGAATGGCACGACGGCAATTGGAGTGGCCTGGGAGCTGCCACTGCTGACCAGGATATTTTTTTCATCTGCCGTGGCCAGTCCTGCGAAGCAGAACATGACTACAAGCAGTCCTCGAAGAAGGTTTCTCACAAGGCTAGATCCTCAGGTGTGAATGTCATCTTGAATGAACGATAGGGTGCGAAATCAGCTGGCTTCAGACCCTGCATTTCGGTCAAACGACCAATATTTTTTACCGCCGCTACTGCTGAACTGTCGAACGGCACATCACCACTGGAATGAGCAACCGATACGCCGGAGATCGTTCCGTCAGGCAGCATGTTGATTTGCAGAATCACTTTCATGCCCTTGCGGGCCGACGGTGGCTGCGCCCAACCTTCAGAAGCGCGCGAACGAATCAGATCATCGAAGTTGCCCGCGGTCTCATCACCCTGCTCATCCGCCAACGCCTGTTGACGCTCCGGCTTGTCGGACAGCAAATCAGCCAAGGCCTGCGCCTTTTTGTCTTCAACCGATTTACGTGCCGCATCCTGCGACTTCTTCTTCGCAGCATCGGCAGCAGCTTTCTTCTTCGCGTCTTCGGCGACTTTCTTCTTCGCCTCTTCAGCTTCAGCTTTCTTCTTGGCGTCTTCGGCGGCTTTCTTCTTCGCGTCTTCGACGATTTTCTTCTTGGCTTCTTCAGCGGCCTCTTTCTTGGCCTCTTCTTCAGCTGCTTTCTTGGCTTCTTCTTCGGCTTTCTTCTTGGCTATATCAGCCAATTGTTTCTCTTCTGCCTTTTTGGCTTCGGCGGTCTTCTTCGCTTCATCGGCTTTCTTGGCTTCATCAGCCTTTTTCGCCTCATCCGCTTTCTTCGACTCGTCGGCCTTCTTGGCTTCCTCGGCCTTTTGAGCCGCTTCTTCTTTCTTTTGTTCCGCAGCCTTCACCGCTTCCTGCTCGACCTTTTTCTGTTCCATCTGTTCGACTTCAGTTTGACGCGCAGCAGATTTCTGCGCTTCACCCGCAATCTTCTGATTGGTCTGGGTGGTCGCCCGACTTTTCGATTTCAGCTGGTACAGGGTCGCCTGGACAATCGGCTTGGCCGGCGGCAACTCAGGCGTCATGGCAAAACTGACAAACAGCATGCCGAACACCAGCACGTGCAAGCCAATCGCCCAGACACTAGGCCAGAAGTAGCTTTCCGAGGCTGTTGGCTCTCGTTGTTGCTGCATCAGGGCGCCTCGGTAATCAAGCCAACGTTACCGACTCCGGCCTTCTGCAACCCGCCCATGGCGCCCATGACCGAACCGTAATCAACGGTCTTGTCGCCACGGATGAACACCTGAGTACGCTTGCCACCTTCAGTGCCGGCACGAATGATCTTGGTCACCGCGTCAGTCATCTGCGGCAAGGTCATGGCCTTGTCCTGCTGCTTTTCGGTGTCGACTTCACTGCCAAGGTTCCAGTAGTAGGTCTTGTCAGCCTTGATCGAAATGGTCAGGACCTGGGTGTTGTTGTCCTGCGGCAAGGCTTCGCTGGAAACCTTGGGCAGATCAACTTTCACGCCCTGATTGAGCATCGGCGCGGTCACCATGAAGATGACCAGCAGTACCAGCATCACGTCGATGTAAGGCACTACGTTCATCTCGGCAACCGGCTTGCGCTTTTTGCGAGCTCGAGCGATTAAAGCCATTGGAAATTACCTGCTTATTCTTCGCTGGTGTGCACTTTGCGGTGCAGGATCGCCTGGAATTCATCGGCGAAGGTGTAGTAACGGCTCAGCAAGGTTTCGCTGCGAGCAGAGAAGCGGTTGTAAGCAATAACGGCCGGGATGGCAGCGAACAGACCGATCGCGGTGGCGATCAGCGCTTCGGCGATACCGGGAGCCACAGTGGCCAGGGTCGCTTGCTGGGCCGAGGCCAGGCCACGGAAGGAGTTCATGATGCCCCAGACCGTACCGAACAGACCGATGTACGGGCTCACGGAGCCGACGGTGGCCAGGAATGGCAGGCTCTGCTCGAGCTTCTCTTCTTCGCGGGAAATGGCGACGCGCATGGCACGGGCCACGCCTTCCATGACCGCTTCCGGGTCAACGCCTGGCTGCTGGCGCAGACGGGAGAATTCCTTGAAACCGGCACGAAAAATCTGCTCGACGCCCGAATCCGGGTCAGGGTTGCTGCCGGCCTGACGGTAGAGTTTGGACAGG
Organism: Pseudomonas sp. URMO17WK12:I12; assembly: GCF_000514395.1. NCBI lineage: Bacteria > Pseudomonadati > Pseudomonadota > Gammaproteobacteria > Pseudomonadales > Pseudomonadaceae > Pseudomonas > Pseudomonas sp. URMO17WK12:I12. The sequence goes on along the minus strand of NZ_AZVV01000006.1, from coordinate 344,728 downwards.
TCGATACCGGACCAGAAGCGCTCTTCGAAGCTCTCCAGGGCACGTCGACCGGCGCGAATCAAATTGCTGCGCTGAAAAATCATGATCCATGAGGTCACCGATGCGGCTACCAGGATCAGCATTACCAGTTGCACCACGATACTGGCATTGCTGACCAGGCTCCACATGGAGGAATGGTCGACGACGTTAGCTTCCACGCTTTATCTCCTGCTTTGAGTGTGTACCCGCGCCGCTCACGTCGGCAAAGGCCGCACGTAGAGCTTCGGGAATGGCCCGGGGTTTCAAACTGTTAGTGCGCACACAGGCCACCAAAAACTGCCCTTCGCAGAGCAGCACATTATCCGTTGCCCGCCTGACCTGCTGCTTGAAACGCAGGCTGACCCGGTTCAATTCGATTACTTCAGCGCTTACCAGAAGCTCGTCGTCCAGTCGCGCCGGCGCGTGGTAACGCGCTTCGCTGGAATGCACGACAAACAACAGGTCCTCCCCTGCCAGCGCCGATTGGGCAAAGCCCAGATCCCGGAGCCGCTCGGTTCGAGCCCGTTCCATAAACTTGAGGTAATTGACGTAATACACGATGCCGCCCGCATCGGTGTCCTCGTAATAAACGCGACAACGATGTGTGAACGGCTCAAGCCCGTTTTGCGCGCGCATACTCTAGTGCTTACTCCTCAGGTTGCCAATCCGGCCAGGCAACTGTTTTTCATTGATCTGCGGGCTTTTTCGAAAAAGCACGGTCCTCGGACCGCACAAAAGCCGAATATATCAGCGCGCAAAAATTATTAATCATCCACGGCGTCAAGGAACTCGTCTACCACGGGCATTTCGCCCAATCGTGACGGAATATTTAAACCGAAGTGCAAATACGCATGCCGGGTCACCACTCGCCCCCGCGGGGTGCGCATGATGTAGCCCTGCTGGATCAGGTACGGCTCCAGCACGTCTTCAATGGTGTGGCGTTCTTCACTGATGGCCGCGGCCAGGCTGTCCACTCCGACCGGCCCGCCGTCGAACTTCTCGATCATGGTCAACAGCAGACGTCGGTCCTGGTGGTCGAAACCACGTTCGTCGACATCCAGCAGGTTCAACGCGAGGTCGGCAATCGGCTTGGTGATATGGCCCTTGGCGCGCACCTCGGCGAAATCGCGCACCCGTCGCAACAACCGGTTGGCGATCCGCGGCGTACCGCGGGCACGTCGGGCGATTTCGAAGGCACCTTCCGGGTCCAGCGGCAAACCAAGGATGCTCGCCGAACGGCTGACAATCGTCGCCAGGTCCGCGGTGCTGTAGAACTCCAGGCGCTGGACGATACCGAAGCGGTCGCGCAAGGGGTTGGTCAACATGCCCGCACGGGTCGTTGCACCGACGAGGGTAAAGGGTGGCAAATCAAGCTTGATCGAACGCGCGGCCGGCCCTTCGCCGATCATGATGTCGAGCTGGAAATCTTCCATGGCCGGGTACAGCACTTCTTCGACAATCGGCGACAGGCGATGGATTTCGTCGATGAACAGCACGTCGTGGGGTTCAAGGTTGGTCAACAGCGCTGCCAGGTCGCCCGGACGTTCCAGAACAGGACCCGATGTGCTCTTGATCGACACGCCCATTTCCTGGGCGATGATGTTCGCCAGAGTGGTTTTACCCAGGCCCGGCGGACCGAAGATCAGCGTGTGATCCAGCGACTCGTTGCGCCCACGGGCGGCCTGGATGAACAACTCCATTTGCTCGCGAACGGTCGGCTGGCCGATGTATTCGGCCAGACTGACAGGACGAATCGCCCGGTCCTGGACTTCCTCGCGGTCACGGGGACCTGGCGTGGCGGCTATCAGACGATCAGCTTCAATCACTTAAATCATTCCCTTCAGGGCACGACGAATCAGGTCTTCACTGCTCAAGCCTTTCTCCTTGATCGCGGAAATCGCCTTGCTGGCCTCCTGCGGCTTGTAGCCCAAGGAAATCAGCGCACTGACCGCATCGTTTTCAGCGGTGGCGATCGGCGCCGGCGCATCTGGCCCGCCCGGCTGGTTGGGAACCAGCGCGAACATCGCAGGTACGGTTTCCCACGCCTTGAAGCGGTCCTTGAGTTCCACCAGCAAACGTTCAGCCGTCTTCTTGCCCACGCCCGGCACCTTGGTCAGCGCCGAGGTGTCCTGGGACTGTACGCAACGGACCAACTCATCGACTTCCAGACTGGACATCAAGGCCAGCGCCAATTTCGGCCCTACACCATTGAGACGGATCAGCTCGCGAAAAAAGTCTCGCTCACGCTTGCCGAAGAAGCCATAGAGTAACTGCGCGTCTTCGCGTACGACCAAGTGGGTGTGCAAGGTCAGCGGTTCACCGACCGACGGCAAGCGATACAGCGTGGTCATGGGCACTTCCAGCTCATACCCCAGACCGTTTACATCCAGAATCAGGTGCGGTGGCTGTTTTTCAGCCAGTGTGCCGCGCAAGCGTCCAATCACGTTACAGATCCTTGAGCGTTGGCCAGATCAATGCCTGGCGACCGACAGAGCAAGGGTTCGCGTCGACAACACAGACACGAAGACCCTCATTCCATAAAAAATGATTGCTGATGCTATCAGAGACGCAGGCGCCCGCCACGACTGCGTGCCGTCCCCAGGCCATGGGGCAGCAGACTGGAACGGGTGTGCGCATGGCAAATGGCGATGGCCAGGGCGTCAGAAGCATCGATTTGCGGTTTGCTGGTCAATTTCAGCATGTGCATGACCATCATTTGCACCTGTTCTTTGTTCGCCGCACCGGTGCCGGTCACTGCCTGTTTGACCTGGGTCGCGGTGTACTCGGCGATTTCCAGGCTTTCTTCGGCACCGGCAACGATGGCCGCGCCGCGCGCCTGACCCAGCTTCAGTGCAGAGTCGGCATTGCGCGCCATGAAGACTTTTTCGATGCCCATGGTGACCGGGCCGTATGTCTGGATGATTTCACGCACGCCGCGATAAACGATTTGCAGACGCTCATGCAATTCTCCCGAGCCGGTACGAATGCAGCCCGAGGCCACATACACACAGCCACGCCCGGTATCGCGCACCACGCCATAACCGGTAATACGCGAACCGGGGTCGATACCTAGAATTAAAGTCATAACGCCTGCGGGTTAGGTAAGAGCACTTCAATACAGCAAACACCAACAGTGGGAGCTGACTCCCACCTTTGATCTTAGTCACCCTTAACCGAGTTGCGCGGCTACCGATTCCGGGATGTCCGCGTTGGAATAGACGTTCTGCACATCATCCAGGTCTTCAAGCATGTCGATCAGCTTGAGCACCTTCTCGGCGCCTTCCAGGTCCAGTTCGGCGCTGGTGGTCGGCAACATGACGATTTCAGCGTCGTCGCCTTTGAACCCGGCCGCTTCCAGCGCATTGCGCACGGAATAGAACCCGGCGAACGAGGTGAACACATCAATGGAACCGTCTTCGTGGGTGACCACGTCATCGGCGTCGGCTTCCATCGCCGCTTCGATCAGCGCGTCTTCATCAACGCCTGGCGCGAAGGAAATCTGCCCTTTACGCTCGAACAGATAAGCCACGGAACCGTCGGTGCCGAGGTTGCCGCCACATTTGCTGAACGCGTGGCGGACTGCCGCTGCGGTGCGATTACGGTTATCGGTCATGCACTCGACCATCACCGCCACGCCACCCGGGCCGTAGCCTTCGTAACTCAGCTCGACCATGTCGTCGGTGTCGGCAGCGCCGGCACCGCGCGCAACGGCGCGGTCAATGATGTCGCGACTCATGTTCGCGCCAAGGGCCTTGTCCAGCGCCAGACGCAGGCGCGGGTTGGAGCCCGGATCACCGCCACCCTGTCGGGCAGCAACGGTCAGTTCACGAATCCACTTGGTGAAAATCTTGCCCTTCTTGGCATCCTGACGTTCTTTGCGGTGCTTGATGTTCGCCCACTTGGAATGACCCGCCATAACTCGCTCCGAATTCTCTTTGAAACATTGCCCGCCACACTCAGTGTCGGCCAGCAACCAAAAAATCTCGACTTAAAGAAAAGGCGCACCCAAAAGGATGCGCCTTTGCGGTCAGCCTTACTCAGCCTTTGGCGTTTCGCGCAGACGAATGTGCAGTTCGCGCAATGCCTTGGCATCCACCTGACCCGGTGCCTGAGTCATGACGTCCGCCGCGCTCTGGGTTTTCGGGAAGGCAATTACTTCACGGATCGACTGGGCGCCAGTCATCAGCATCACCAGACGGTCCAGACCGAAGGCCAGGCCACCGTGTGGCGGCGCGCCGTACTTCAGGGCGTCGAGCAGGAAGCCGAACTTCTCTTCCTGTTCCGCTTCGTTGATGCCCAGCAGGCGGAATACGGTCTGCTGCATTTCCTTGCGGTGGATACGGATCGAACCGCCACCCAACTCGGTGCCGTTCAGCACCATGTCGTAGGCACGGGACAGAGCGGTCGCCGGGTTGGCTTCCAGTTCTTCCGGAGTGCACTTCGGCGCGGTGAACGGGTGGTGCAAGGCGGTGAAGCTGCCGTCGTCGTTCTCTTCGAACATCGGGAAATCGACGACCCACATGGGTGCCCACTTGCAGGTCAGCAGGTTCAAATCGTTACCGACCTTGATCCGCAGCGCGCCCAGGGCTTCGCTGACGATCTTGGCTTTGTCGGCACCGAAGAACACGATGTCGCCGTCAACCGCGCCAACGCGATCGAGGATCACATTGAGGTTGGCTTCAGGGATGTTCTTGACGATCGGCGATTGCAGACCTTCAACGCCTTTGGCGCGCTCGTTGACCTTGATGTACGCCAGGCCCTTGGCACCGTAGATGCCGACGAACTTGGTGTAGTCGTCGATCTGCTTGCGCGGCATGCTCGCAGCGCCAGGAACGCGCAACGCGGCAATGCGGCATTTCGGGTCGTTGGCCGGGCCGCTGAACACCTTGAAGTCGACTTCTTTCAGTTGATCTTCAACGTCAACCAGTTCCAGCGGGTTACGCAGGTCCGGCTTGTCGGAACCGTAACGACGCATGGCTTCTGCGAAGGTCATGTGCGGGAAGTCGCCGAATTCCAGGTCCAGCACTTCCTTGAACAGGTTGCGGATCATTTTTTCGGTGATGCCCATGATCTCGTTTTCATCGAGGAAGCTGGTCTCGATGTCGATCTGGGTGAATTCCGGCTGGCGATCAGCCCGCAAGTCTTCGTCGCGGAAGCACTTGGCGATCTGGTAGTAACGGTCGAAGCCAGCCACCATCAGCAGTTGCTTGAACAGCTGTGGCGATTGCGGCAAGGCGAAGAACGAACCGGCGTGAGTACGGCTCGGCACCAGGTAGTCGCGAGCACCTTCAGGGGTCGCGCGGGTCAGGATCGGTGTCTCGACGTCAAGGAAGCCGTTCTCGTCCAGGAAACGACGGATGCTGGTGGTCATGCGCGAACGCAGACGCAGCTTCTCGGCCATTTCCGGACGACGCAGGTCAAGGAAGCGATAGCGCAGACGGGTTTCTTCGCCGACATCGGAGAACTCGTTCAGCGGGAACGGCGGGGTTTCCGACTCGTTCAGCACTTCCAGTTCGTAGCCGAGGACTTCGATCATGCCCGACGCCATGTTGGCGTTGGTAGCACCGGCCGGACGCAGGCGAACCTTGCCGGTGATCTTCACGACGTACTCGCTGCGCACGCGATCGGCGGCAGCGAAGGATTCAGCGCGGTCCGGGTCGAACACCACCTGGGCCAGACCGTCACGATCACGGATATCGAGGAAAATCACCCCACCGTGGTCACGGCGACGGTGAACCCAACCGCAAAGAGTAATTTCCTGGCCTTCCAGGCTTTCGTTCAGTTGGCCGCAATAATGGCTGCGCATCATGGTAGTGGTTTCACTTCTCGTAATTCGAAATTCGGTTGGAGTCCCGCCCATCCTGCCCTTGTTAAAGGTGCCTGATGGTGCAAGCGCTCTCACGTGTCGTTCAACTCAGGCCCTAGACCCTAGTCAGCTTTGTCGCCGCCGGCCAGGTTCTTCTTCGAGCCGGTCTTGAAATCGGTTTCGTACCAGCCGGTGCCGCTGAGGCGGAAACCTGGCATGGACAGCATCTTTTTCAGCTCTGGCGCCTGGCAGGCAGGGCAGTCGACCAGCGGTGCTGCGCTGATCTTTTGAATGGCTTCCAACTGATGACCACAGGAAGCACATTGATAGTCGTACATCGGCATGGGGGTTGTCTCGGCGATCAGATTGCTACCGCGCACGCTGGGTTTTGCGGCAAAGAGCGGGATTATATCCATTAAATGCAGCCTGTGCAGCCGTAAGACTGCACAGACTGACACTCAGTCCATTACGCCGCTCTGCGACTAAGGTGTCGCAACGCAGCCCCCTTCCTTCAAGCTGCGCACGACGCAGACAACCCGCACCAGCCCGGTGAAGTTCTTGACCCCGCCGTGACGCAAATGCACTTCGCGGTCCACATGGGACAACAGCGCACTGACCGAACAGCAATTGACCCTGGCCATATCGCCCAAAATATCCCAATAGACCTGCTCAAGCCGCAAGCAGGTCGCAAAACCATTCAAACGCACAGAGCGGGATAAAGGCCGGGCCAATCCCATATCAAATTCACTGACGAACGGATCAACCCTGATCTCCCTCCCCTCGCCTGGCCTGTCTTCGTAAACCATATCGCTGACACTCCTTTGTCATTCCTTGCCTTCTATCAAGAGCTACATCTGTTGTGTTGCCTTATAAAAGCGCAGGCGCAAAGGGATATCCAGATGACTTTATGACCATCGACGTAGGATAAGCCAACAGTTGACAGGGGATCATGGAGCCCGTCCTAGGCCGGCCATTTTCCTACATGATCAAGCGCGATTTACCACGCGCAAAAGAGACTCTAAGAAGCAAAACGGCAAAGGGTCGGCGGCGGGCACGGCGACCTCGTCCTTAATAGAAGAAAGCCGCGCACAACAAACCTGCCAACACCCCACCGCCCCGAATGACGCACCGACCTGCGACAAATCAACCTCCCAGGCACCGCCGGACTGCCTGATTTGAGTAGCTGCAGGCTTTGCTGTTAAATAGACAGTGTGTCGCGACCGCCTATTTTTCGGGGGCTGCGCATAGGCTGATACCGAATACGTGCCCAACGCCTCTTATTGTTCCGAAGCGAACCGTATTCCATCAGCTCTTCCTCGTGATCCGTCTTAACGTGAGTTAATCAAAATGTTGAAAATCGTCCACCTGCTAACGGGCGCAGCGGCCCTGCTGCTGTCCTTCATCCCCAGCCTGCGAGCTGAAGCGGTCCCTTACCTGCAACAACCCGATGCACTGTACCTGGCCTTTTTCGGCCTGCTGAACCTCACCCTTGCTCCTGTTATCCCTTACTGGAACAAAGGCCCTCGTCACCAACTGCAAAACCTGGTCAGCGTTCTGCTGGTACTGGCCGTCCTCCTGCAAATCCTGACATTGCTCGCGCCGATGCCCGTCATCGCCGGTCAACCTGCCGTCCTGTTCAGCCTGGTCGCAGCCATGGCCGCCGTGTTACTGCACCTGGGCGTCAGCTTCTACAAATCGTCACCAGCCGCCGCCTCGCCAAGCTATGACATGAGCAACCGCGATACCGGCACCGTCAAGTGGTTCAACACCTCCAAAGGCTTCGGCTTTATTTCCCGTGATTCCGGCGATGATATTTTCGTGCATTTCCGCGCTATTCGTGGCGAGGGTCACCGCGTTCTGGTCGAAGGCCAGCGCGTGGAATTCTCTGTGATGAACCGTGACAAAGGCCTGCAAGCCGAAGATGTGATCGCCGCACTGCCGCGTCGCTGATTCAAAGGCTAAAAAAAACCGCGAACAGCCAAGCTGTTCGCGGTTTTTTATTGGCTGCTTCTTTATCAAAAAAGTCAGTAATGCGGCGGCGGTGCTTCTTCTTCGAAGGTTTCGAACTGCCCGGCCATTTCTTCCTGGCGCTTGAGCAGTGCTGCCATTTGCAGCTGCAGGCGTTCAACGGCTCGCTGCTGCGTCGCCAGCACATCACTCAATGACTGGATGGTGTCATCCTGAAACGCCAACTGACTCTCCAGATCGGTAACGCGATCTTCCAGGCTCATGATTCAACCCTCCAGAAACGTAAAGTCTTCGGCTAACACCAAACGCAGCCGCTCGCGAATCGCAGCGATCTGGCCTGCATCATAGGGTTTGGCCGGCACCTTGCCCCAGACCGGCGCAGGCCAGGCGGCGTCTTCGCGTTTGCGCACGATCACATGCATGTGCAACTGGCTGACGACATTACCCAGCGCCGCAATATTCAGCTTGTCAGCGTCGAACGCATCCTTGAGCGTTTCCGCCAGCGCGGTTGTCTCCTGCCAGAGCTGTTGCTGCTCGGCGACACCCAACTGAAATATCTCGCTGATATCGTCGCGACGAGGCACCAGGATGAACCAGGGGTAATTCGAGTCATTGGACAACAGCAACCGGCAGAGCGGGAAATCCCCGATCGGTAGCGTGTCTTGTTGAAGCCGTGGATCTAAAGCGAACACTGTGCGCACTCCCGCCTGGTTCTCATTTTTCAGCTTAGCGCCCCTCCCGAGGGACGGCGCGCCAAGCGACAGGACGGCAGCATACCTGCGAACGGGTCTCTCTTCACGGCCAGACACGCGCCCCGCCATGAGACATTTTTTGCCAGAACGCACCATTACAGGACCAACGCTCCGGCCAAAACCGCCGAAATGACTGATTAACAACGATGTGTTCGATTCAGACAAATAACAACACTGGATGAATTCAGCACAGTGATTCAAATTTTTTGCACCAAAAGCGCACAGCTCGTCTACGCTGAGTCGGTCAGCATCCGCCATCTACTCACTTTTGGGGTGAACCGGTAACGTTTTTGGTTGTCACGGCACCGAGCCGGAGGCTGGAACACGATGCAAACCTGGCGTCAAGCCCGAACAAAACGTGCTTGAAACGCCCGGTTTTATGAGGTTTTTACAGGTATAGACAAGCAGGCAGAAAAAAACAGCAACAAAATTCTGTTTTGTGCACGCTTGTTGCATTCACACCCACATCGCCTTGGATGTCTCTGCTGGAAGTGGGGGCCTCAAGGCAAATAAAAACAGCGGCAGGGTTGCCCGATGGAGATTCAGACGTTTCACCAAGGACTCTTTTTACCGATGTTCAAGCCCCGGAAAACAACGTTAAAGTTGCCGGTCCTCTTGCATTGAGGCTGTAAATTTGCGACATCTACCAAGCTGTTTGCGACAGGGTCGTAAAGAAGCTGAAAGGTTAGATACGCAAGTATCGCCAACATGGTCGGCGTGATATAAGTTTGCGCCGACACAAAAAGAAAGAGCCGCCCAGATAATAAAACAGGTGGGACGGCAGTACTCTTCTAAAACCAAAGGAGCAAATCACGATGCGCGTGATGAAGTGGAGCATGATCGCACTGGCAGTTGCAGCAGCAGCCAGTACTCAGTTGGCAGTAGCCGCACCTTTCGTAAGCGACCAGGCAGAAGCCAAAGGTTTTGTTGAAGACGCGAAGGCCGACATTCTGGTTCGTAACTACTACTACAACCGTAACAAGAAAGACGGCGCTACCGACGACAAAGACTGGACCCAGGGCATTCAGGGCAACTTCAGCTCTGGCTACACCCAAGGCCTGATCGGCGTTGGCGTTGAAGCTTGGGGCCAACTGGCCATCAAGCTGGACGGTTCCGACAAATACGCAGGTTCGGGCAACATGTCCGTGGACGGCGATGGCGAAGTCAACAACAGCCAAGGCAAAGCCGGCGCTGCTGCCAAGTTCCGCATCTCCAAGACCGAGCTGAAAATCGGCGACATGCAGCCAAGCACTGCTCCAGTGTTCGCTGTTGGTGGTTCCCGTATCCTTCACCAAACTGCTACCGGCATCCAACTGCAGAGCAGCGAAGTCAAAGACCTTGACCTCGAAGGCGGCCACTTCACTTCGGCAACCAGCCAGGACAGCAACGCCCGTGACGGCGACCTGTGGGCTACTTACGCTGGCGTGAAAGCCAACTCCATCGACTACTTCGGTGGCAAATACGGCATCAACGACAACCTGAGCTTCTCGCTCTACGGTGCCAAGCTCGAAGACGTCTGGAACCAGTACTACGCGAACGCGAACTATACCCTCCCGCTGGGTGGCGATGAGTCGTTGAACTTCGACGCCAACTACTACAACACCAAGGACACCGGTAACGCTAAAGCAGGCGAAATCAGCAACAACGCCTACTCCCTGGCGGCTGCTTTCTCGTTCCTGAAAGCGCACACCCTGACCCTGGGCTTCCAGAAAGTGAACGGCGATACCCCGTTCGACTACGTCGGTGTGGGTAAAAACAACCGCGGTGGCGACTCGATCTTCCTCGCCAACTCCATCCAGTACTCTGACTTCAACGCCCCTGGCGAGAAGTCGGTACAAGCCCGTTACGACCTGAAAATGGCCGAATACGGCGTACCTGGTCTGAGCTTCATGACCCGTTACGTGAAAGGTTGGGACATCGACGGCACCAACACTCCAGCAGGCAGCGCTTACGCTGGTCTGTACGGTGCAGACGGCAAACACCACGAAGTCAACGTAGAAGCCAAATACGTTATTCAATCCGGTCCGGCTAAAGATCTGTCGTTCCGCATCCGTCAAGCATGGCACACCGCCAACGCAGACGAAGGCGAAGGCGATATCTCTGAGTTCCGCCTGATCACCGACTACCCACTCAACATTCTGTAATTGCAGAACGTTAGTTTGCGGTAATCAAAAAAAGGCCCATCTTCGGATGGGCCTTTTTCGTTGGCTATCAATTAAGCGTTAAAACGATCAAATCCGTGAGAAACATGCCTGACCAAAGAGTCAGACATGATCAAAAAACAATCACTGCACCGCAGATTCCTGAACCACGCGAATAACCCGCTGTGGAAACGGAATATCAATACCGGCATTTTTCAAGCGATCACGGGACTGTTCGTTGAACATGAACATCACCTCCCAGTAATCCGCCGTCTTTACCCAGACCCGAAGCGAAAGAGTGATCGAACTGTCACCCAAAGTAGACACCACTGCCTGAGGTGCCGGATCTGCCAACACACGCGGATCTTTGGCCAACTCCAGCAGTACTTCACGAGCCTTCTGCAAGTCCGCTTCGTAATCCACCCCTACGTCGAACACTACTTTGCGGGTGGGTTGACGGTTGGTATTGGTAATGATGCCGTTCGACAAGTTGCCGTTAGGCACGATGATGGTTTTGTTGTCACCGGTGCGCAGTACGGTGTGGAAGATCTGAATACTGTCGACAGTACCGGCAACCCCTTGGGCTTCAATCCAGTCACCGATTCGAAACGGGCGGAACAACAGAATCAACACACCGCCGGCGAAGTTGGCCAGACTGCCTTGCAAGGCCAGACCAATGGCCAGACCCGCCGCACCGATCGCCGCGACGAACGAGGTGGTTTCCACACCGATCATCGACGCTACGCTGACAATCAGCAAAACCTTGAGAATGATGTTCGCCAGGCTGCTGATAAAACCTTGCAGCGCCAGGTCGGCGTTACGCAGGGCCAGCAGGCCACCGAGCTTTTGCGTCACTTTGTTGATCAGCCACCAACCGATGGCCAGGGTGATCACTGCCAGCAACACGCGGCTGCCGTACTCCATGATCATTGGAATCCAGGCTTGGGATGCCTTGACCAGGTTGTCCACTTCAGTATTCAAATCCATCTAATTTCTCCTGATTTCCGGCTATCCGGCACGCGAAAAAAATAAACGGCAGAACGACCAAACCCAGGGGACTTAATCATTTCTGCCGTTGGTTGGGCCTCGGACGCCGAAAACGCCGAGAGGTTCCCAAGTTGAAGGTCAGTCGCGGAAGTTGTTGAACTGCAGCGGCATATCGAACGTTTTGGCGCGCAAGGCCGCGATGGCTTCCTGCAAATCGTCACGTTTCTTGCCGGTAATGCGCACTTGCTCGCCCTGAATAGCGGCCTGAACCTTGAGCTTGGCGTCTTTGACGTGAGCGACGATTTTCTTCGCCAGTTCCTTGTCGATACCTTCCTTGAGGACCGCTTCCTGCTTCATCAGCTTGCCCGATGCGTAGGCGTCCTTGACTTCAAGGCACTGCACGTCGATTTTGCGCTTGACCAGGGCCAGCTTGAGGATCTCGATCATCGCTTCGAGCTGGAAGTCGGCCTCGGCGGTCAGGTTGACGGTCAGGTCCTTTTCCTTGAACTCGAAGGTGCCCTTGCCCTTCAGGTCATAACGGCGATCGAGTTCCTTGACGGCGTTTTCGACCGCGTTGGTGACTTCGTGTTTGTCCAGTTCGGATACCACGTCGAACGACGGCATGTAATCTCTCCAATAAAAAGGCGCGCTCGATTGCAATGGCGCGCGCTTGGCTTGCGGTTAAAATCGGGCTCATTATAACGGGTCTTTTCCAACCGATACTGCGAGCCTCACATGCCTGCCTCAAACCGAGCAAAAAGCTGATGTCGACTACTTGGCATGTATTGGGCGCCGGCAGCCTCGGCACGTTGTGGGCCACACGTCTGGCGCGGGCCGATTTGCCGGTCAGGCTGATCGTTCGGGATGCGCAGCGCTTGCAGGCATATCAAGCCGCAGGCGGTTTGACGCTGGTCGAGCACGGCGTAGCCAATACCTATGATATCCCCGGCGAAACACCGGACAGCCGCGAACCGATCAGCCGCCTGTTGGTGGCCTGCAAGGCTTACGACGCCGAGAAAGCCGTCGCACAACTGGCGCCACGCCTGACACCCGACGCCGAGCTGATCCTGCTGCAGAACGGCCTCGGCAGTCAGGACGCCGTGGCGGCGCAGGTGCCGCAAGCCCGTTGCGTGAGTGCATCGAGTACCGAAGGCGCGTTTCGCGATGGCGACTGGCGTGTGGTGTTCGCGGGCCACGGTTACACCTGGCTGGGGGATGCAGGCCATCCGGTTGCGCCGATCTGGCTGGATGACTTGGTGGCTGCCGGAATCCCCCATGAATGGAGCACCGACATCCTCACGCGGCTGTGGCGAAAACTGGCGCTTAACTGTGCGATCAACCCCCTGACAGTCCTTCATAACTGCCGTAATGGCGGGTTGCAGGCGCATCAGTGCGAAGTCGCGACCCTCTGCGGTGAATTGACCGAGTTGCTGGAACGGTGTGGTCAGCCCGCTGCGGCAGAAAACCTGCAACAGGAAGTCGAGCGCGTCATCCAGGCCACGGCGGCCAACTACTCCTCGATGTACCAGGACGTCGCGAATCAGCGCCGCACCGAAATCACCTACCTGCTGGGCCATGTGTGCAAAGTGGCCGAGCGTCATCAACTGAACCTGCCCCACCTGCATCAATTACAGCAGCGGCTGATCGGCCATCTGCACAGCCTTGGATTGCCCAGCGACTGAGCAGCGGCTACGCTGGCCACGTGTTCCATTTAAGCGACGAACCTGATGCCATTGCGCCAGCGCCTTGAAAACCTTCCCGTCGGCCAGAAGCTGCTGGCCGCCCTGCTGGTGCTGTTGATCACCATCCTGCTGGTTGCCAACCTGACCTTCATCAGCGCGGCGTATTACATCTCCCAGGAAAGCATGGCGCCCCAAGCCTTGCAGACCATTGGCCGACTGGTGTCGAACCCGAGCCTGGTGGCCGACGCCCTGAAGACGCCACAAAACGCCGAACGCCTGCTCAACGAACTCAACAGTTACTCGCCGCTGCGTGCAGCCGCCATTTATGACGGCAAGGGCGAACGGCTGGCCCAGTTGCAGCATGGCGACAAACTCAGCCTGCCGGGGCGCTATCAGCACATAGAGGCTTGGCAAGCGACCGAGTTTCGCAGCAATCAACTGATCACCCTGCCCCGCCCCGGCACTGAGCCTGGCCATTTGTTGCTGGTGGCCAGCAGTGAGCTGCCAATGGCGTTCTACACCGGAACCCTGACTGCCAGCCTGGGCATTCTGATCTTCAGCGTGTTGTTGTGGCTGGTAATTGCCCGGCAAATCAAACGGCTGATTACCCGCCCCATCCATGAGCTCGAAGAGCTGTCCCGGCAGGTGACCCGCGAAGAGAACTACGCGCTGCGAGCCTCCCGTGGCAACCACGACGAAATCGGCAGCCTCGCCGAGGCGTTCAACACCATGCTCTCGCGGATCGAAGCCCGTGAGCAGCAACTCAAACGGGCCCGGGACGACTCCCAGGCCGCTTACGACCAGGCCCAGGGCCTGGCCGAAGAAACGCGCCATACCAATCGCAAGCTGGAACTCGAAGTCCAGGTGCGCAGCAAGATCGAGAAAAAGCTCACCGGTTTCCAGAATTACCTCAACAGCATCATCGACTCTATGCCGTCGGCGCTGATCGCCCTCGACGAACAGCTCTACGTGACCCAGTGGAATCAGGAGGCCAGCGCCCTGTCCGGCACGCGCCTGGACGAAGCGCTGAACCAGCCGATCTTCCTCGCCTTCGAACCGTTGAAGCCGTTTCTGCCGCAGCTCAAGCAAACCGTCGAGCAGCACACCGTGGCCAAGATCGAGCGGGTAACGTGGTTCAAGGACGATGAGCCCAAGCATTACGCCCTGACCTTTTACCCGCTGATGGGCGGCGCCGGGCGCGGCGTGGTGATTCGGATCGACGACATCACTCAGCGCCTGTCGCTGGAAGAAATGATGGTGCAGTCGGAGAAAATGCTCTCGGTCGGTGGCCTCGCCGCCGGCATGGCCCACGAAATCAATAACCCGTTGGGCGCGATCCTGCACAACGTGCAGAACATTCGCCGACGCCTGTCACCTGACCTGCCGAAGAACCTGGAGCAGGCCGAGCACATCGGCATCGAGCTGGAAACGGTCAACCGGTACCTGCAAGCGCGCGAAGTCCCGCAACTGCTCGACGGCATTCAGCAAGCCGGCGCCCGGGCGGCGAAGATTGTGACGCACATGCTCAGCTTCAGCCGTCGCAGCACCCGGCAAATGGCCCCGTGCGACCTGCCGGCGCTGATCGATCAAGCGGTGGAAATCGCCGGTAACGACTTCGACCTGGCGATTGGTTTCGACTTCAAGGGCCAGGCAATCATTCGCCAGTTCGATCCGGCCCTCGGCCCGGTGCCCGGCACGGCCAACGAATTGGAGCAGGTGCTGCTCAACCTGTTGAAAAACGCGGCTCAGGCCATTCACCAGCGTGAAGATGACCGCGAACCGGGACGGATCATTCTGCGCACCAAACTGAATCCGCCCTGGGCGGAAATCCAGGTGGAGGACAACGGCATCGGCATGAGCGAAAACGTGCGCAAACGCACGTTCGAGCCGTTCTTCACCACTAAGGAAATCGGCCAGGGCACGGGGTTGGGCCTGTCGGTTTCCTATTTCATCATCACCAACAATCACAAGGGCCAGATGGAAGTGCAATCGACGCCGGGCCAAGGCACCTGTTTCACCTTGCGCCTGCCCTTGGCGGGCACGCCAGTCATCTCTCAAGAACTCAATCAGCTATCGAGGTAACCCATGGGCTTTCGCTTGTCGAAAATTTACACCCGCACTGGCGACAAAGGCGAAACCGGGCTTGGCGATGGTCGCCGGGTGCCCAAGGATCACCCGCGGATCGAGGCCATTGGCGAAGTCGACTCGCTGAACAGCCAGGTCGGTGTGCTGTTGGCCGGGTTGGCCGCAGAACGCATCACATATCCGGGGTTGAACGAGGTGATCGAGGTGTTGGCGCCTTGCCAGCACCGCTTGTTCGACTTGGGTGGCGAGCTGGCGATGCCGGAGTATCAGGCGTTGGACGCGGCGGAGATCGAACGCCTGGAAGCGGCGATTGATCACTGGAATGAAGAGTTGGGACCGCTGGAGAATTTCATACTGCCCGGCGGTTCAGCGTTGATCGCTCAGGCGCATGTGTGCAGGTGCCTGGCGCGCACTGCGGAACGGCGGTGCCAGCAGTTGAATGCGATTGAACCGTTGGCCGGGGTTGGGTTGGCGTATATCAATCGGTTGTCGGATGTGTTGTTTGTGGTGGCGCGGGTGATTGCCAAGCGGCAGGGGGTTGCGGAGATTTTGTGGCAGGCGGCGGTGAAACCTCAGGTTTAACCGGCGCCTGCTCGCGATGGGGGTGGCAGCTACTCCAAAGAATCCGGCCAGAACGCCCGAATCCCCGCCACGCCCTGAGCCCCGGCTTCCCAGGCTTGTTGCCGCTCTGCCGGGCCAACACCGCCCAACAGGAACACTGGCTTGCTGAAGCCCGTCATCAACGCCGAAGCCTGATCCCAACCCAACGGCTGCGCATCCGGATGAGTCTGGGTCTTCTGCACCGGCGAGAGGGTCACAAAGTCCACGCCCATTTGCTCGGCCAACGCCAGTTCTTCAGCGTTATGACACGACGCCGCCAACCAGCGCGACGCCGGCAGTGGTCGCCCGGCCGCTGCGTATTTACGCAACTGGGCGGAGGTGATGTGCCAACCGGCGGACGGGAAATCACCAAGCCATTCGAACGGCCCCTTGATCATCAGTTGCGCCTTGCCCGCACACAGCCCGGCTGCGTCCACCGCCAGGTCGCGGTACTTTGGATCGTAGCCGTTGGGCGCCCGTAGCTGGATCAACTTGATCCCACCGGCGATGGCTTTCTGAATGCCGCGCAGCAAGGCCGGGGTTTCCAGATCTTCGGGGGTAATCAGATACTCCGCGGGCAAGCGTGCAGCCGCGACGATCGGCTGGTTGGCCGCCGGGAACTCGTAGTTCAGCAGGTCGCGTGGTGACACCCATTCCAACGGCTGACCTTCGGCGCCGTGGGGTTCGCCGGTAAAAGCCGAGACCTCCCAGACATCCAGTAACACGTGCTTGTCCGGGTAGTCGTGATGAACTTTGATCAGCGGTCGCGCGGCGCTGACCACAATGCCCAGCTCTTCCTGAAGCTCACGACTCAGTGCGGTTTCGACGGACTCGTCGCCCTCGACCTTGCCACCGGGAAACTCCCACAAACCGCCCTGGTGCTGAGTGTCGGCACGGCGTGCGATAAGGATCTTGCCGCTGTTATCACGGATAACGGCAGCGGCTACATGAACTCGTTTCACTGCCCGACCTCCTCCAGACCTGCCTTCTGCCAGGCCTTGAACGCCGGCCATTGGTAGATGGCTTCGACATAGGCTTCGTCCGCTGCCGGCAATTTCACCTGATAGGTGCGCAGGCGTACGGCAATCGGGGCGAAGAACGCATCGGCCAGGGTTGCGCCGCCGAACAGGAACGGACCAATGTCAGTCGCCACCGTTCGGCATTCCGCCCACAACGCCAGCATGCGCTGGATATCGGCCTGAACATCATCAGGCGTCGGCGACAGCGGCGCATTGCGGCTCAGGTCGAACGGCATGTTGCCGCGCATGGCAAAGAACCCCGCGTGCATCTGCGCACAAGCCGAACGCGCCTGGGCTCGGGCGGCGGTATCTTTTGGCCAGAGACTGGCATTGGGGAACTGCTCGGCCAGGTACTCGGCAATCGCCAGGGAATCGGCGATGGTGCCGTGTTCGGTTTTCAGCAGCGGGACTTTGCCGGTCGGCGAATGCTTGAGCAGGCGTTCGCGGGTGTCGGGTTGACCCAGTTTGATCAATTCTTCGGTGTAGGCCGCGCCGGTCAGCTCGAGGGCCAGTGCGCCGCGCAGGGACCAGGAGGAAAGCAGTTTGTCGCCGATGATCAGGTGGAGGCTCATGTTCGGGACCTTTTTTGATGAGGGGTACAGACCGGAATCTTCGGTGTCTGGCCGTCCGTCATCGCGGGCAAGCCAGCCCCCGCAGTGAACGCGTTGAACACAACCTTTGTGTACGCCACTGAACCTGTGGGAGCGGGCTTGCCCGCGATGGCGGTCAATCGATCTTAAGTACGGTACTCGGCGTTGATCTTCACGTATTCGTGGGACAAGTCGGTGGTCCAGATGGTTTCGCTGCAATCGCCGCGACCCAGCTCGATACGGATGGTGATCTCTTCCTGCTGCATCACTGCAGCGCCCTGGGCTTCAGTGTAAGTCGCGGCACGCGCACCACGGCTGGCAATGCACACGTCGCCGAGGAACACGTCGATCTTGCTCACGTCCAGGTTCGGCACGCCGGCACGGCCAACGGCAGCCAGGATGCGGCCCCAGTTCGGGTCGGAAGCAAACAACGCCGTCTTGATCAGCGGCGAGTGCGCCACGGTGTAGCCGACGTCCAGGCATTCCTGGTGATTGCCGCCGCCGTTGACTTCAACGGTGACAAACTTGGTCGCGCCTTCGCCGTCGCGAACGATGGCCTGGGCCACGTCCATGCACACTTCGAAAACAGCCTGCTTCAACTTGGCGAACAACTCGCCTTCGGCACGGGTGATTTCCGGCAGTGCAGCCTGACCGGTGGCGATCAACATGCAGCAGTCGTTGGTCGACGTGTCGCCGTCGATGGTGATGCGGTTGAACGACTTGTTGGCACCGTCCAACAACAGGTTTTGCAGCACATCGCGGGAGACTTTGGCGTCGGTGGCGATGTAGCCGAGCATGGTCGCCATGTTCGGACGGATCATGCCCGCGCCTTTGCTGATGCCGGTGACGGTGATGGTCACGCCGTCATGCTGGAACTGGCGGCTCGCCCCCTTGGGCAGGGTGTCGGTGGTCATGATGCCGGTGGCGGCCGCTTCCCAGTTGTGGATCGACAGGTCGTCAAGGGCTGCTTGCAGCGCGCCTTCGATTTTCTCGACCGGCAGCGGCTCGCCAATCACACCGGTGGAGTAAGGCAGCACCAGGCTGGCATCGACGCCCGTCAGCTCAGCCAGTTTGGCGCAAGTGCGCTCGGCGGCGGCCAGGCCAGGTTCGCCAGTGCCGGCGTTGGCATTGCCGGTGTTGGTCAACAGGTAACGCACCGGGCCTTGCACGCGTTGCTTGGCCAGGATCACCGGGGCGGCGCAAAAGGCGTTCAGGGTGAAAACGCCAGCGACGGTGGAACCTTCGGCGCAGCGCATGACCACAACATCCTTGCGCCCCGGGCGCTTGATGCCGGCCGAGGCGATACCGAGTTCAAAACCGGCAACCGGGTGCAACGTTGGCAAAGGACCAAGACCAACAGCCATGAATGCGCTCCTCAAAAAATGTAGTCATCACCGTCATGCGATGAACGGCGGTATTAAATGGCAAAACGCCGCGACGGCTGATGCCGGTCGCGGCGCGGGTATTTCAGCGTTTGAAACGGGTTTTACTGAATCTGCCCGTGGCAATGCTTGAATTTCTTGCCCGAACCGCAGTAGCACAGTTCGTTGCGGCCCAGCTTCTGCTCGTTACGAACCGGTGCTGCGGCGAGGGCGACATCAATATCTTCCCCCAGCGGTTCCACTTGCTCGAGACCCGGTGCTTCTTCGTGATGGAACTGCAAGCGTGCGGCCAGTGCTTCGGCTTCCTGACGCAGGCGTTGCTCTTCGGCTTCCGGATCTTCGCGGCGAACCTGAACGTGCGACAGCACACGGATCGAGTCGCGCTTGATCGAATCCAGCAGCTCGGAGAACAGCGTGAACGACTCGCGCTTGTACTCTTGCTTCGGGTTCTTCTGGGCATAGCCACGCAAGTGGATGCCATGACGCAGGTGGTCCATGGTCGACAGGTGGTCTTTCCACAGGTCGTCGAGCACGCGCAGTACGATTTGTTTCTCGAAGCTGCGCAGCGCTTCGGCACCCGCCTGGTCTTCTTTCTCGTTGTACGCCGCGATCAGCTCTTGCATCAGCTTCTCGCGCAGGGTTTCTTCGTACAGGTGATCGTCTTCGTCGAGCCATTGCTGGATCGGCAGCGCCACACCGAAGTCGCTCTGCAACGCAGCCTCCAGACCGGCCACGTCCCACTGCTCAGGCAGCGATTGCGGTGGAATGTGCGCGCTGACGGTAGAGTTGAGCACGTCCTGACGGAAATCAGCGATGGTTTCGCCAATGTTGTCGGCGGCCAGCAACGTGTTACGCATGTGATAAATCACTTTACGCTGTTCGTTGTTGACGTCGTCGAACTCGAGCAGTTGCTTACGAATATCGAAGTTACGGCCTTCAACCTTGCGCTGAGCCTTTTCGATGGCGTTGGTCACCATACGGTGCTCGATCGCCTCGCCTGGCTGCATGCCCAGGGCCTTCATGAAGTTCTTCACTCGGTCAGAGGCGAAGATGCGCATCAGACTGTCTTCCAGCGACAGGTAGAAGCGGCTGGAACCGGCGTCGCCCTGACGACCGGCACGACCACGCAACTGGTTGTCGATACGGCGCGATTCGTGACGCTCGGAAGCAATGACCTGCAAGCCGCCCGATTCGAGCACTTGCTGGTGACGCTTCTGCCAGTCGGCCTTGATCTGGGCAATCTGCTCCGGAGTAGGATCTTCCAGGGACGCCACTTCCACTTCCCAGTTACCGCCCAACAGGATGTCGGTACCACGACCGGCCATGTTGGTGGCGATGGTCAGTGCGCCTGGGCGACCGGCCTGGGCAATGATCTCGGCTTCCTTTTCGTGGAACTTGGCGTTCAGAACCTTGTGTTCGATGCCTTGTTCCACCAGCAGGCGGGACATGTGTTCGGAGGTTTCGATGGTCGCGGTACCCACCAGCACCGGACGGCCCGCCGCCATGCTTTCCTTGATGTCCGCCACGATGGCCGTGTATTTCTCGTCGGCCGTCAGGAACACCAGGTCGTTGTAGTCCTTACGGGCCAACGGCTTGTTCGGCGGAATGACCATGACCTGCAGGCCATAGATCTGATGGAACTCGAACGCCTCGGTGTCAGCCGTACCGGTCATGCCGGACAGCTTGTTGTACAGGCGGAAGTAGTTCTGGAACGTGGTCGATGCCAGGGTCTGGCTTTCGGCCTGGATGTTCAGGTTTTCCTTGGCTTCGATGGCCTGGTGCAGGCCTTCGGACAAACGACGGCCCGGCATGGTACGACCGGTGTGTTCGTCGACCAGGACAACCTGACCGTCCTGCACGATGTACTCGACGTTGCGGTGGAACAGTTTGTGCGCGCGCAGACCGGCATAAACGTGGGTCAGCAGGCCCAGGTTGTGGGCCGAGTACAGGCTCTCGCCTTCAGCCAGCAGGCCGAGGGAGGTCAGCGATTCTTCTACGAATTGATGGCCCGCTTCGTTGAGTTCAACCTGACGGGTCTTCTCATCGACGGTGTAGTGGCCGGCCTTGGTGACTTCGCCTTCAACTTCTTCGACGTGCAATTCCAGGCGCGGGATCAGTTTGTTGATCTCGATGTACAGCTTGGAGCTGTCCTCGGCCTGACCGGAAATGATCAGTGGAGTACGGGCTTCGTCGATGAGGATGGAGTCGACTTCGTCGATCACGGCAAAATTGAGTTCGCGCTGGAATTTTTCTTCCATGCTGAACGCCATGTTGTCGCGCAGGTAATCGAAACCGAATTCGTTGTTGGTGCCGTAGGTAATGTCAGCGGCGTAAGCCAGACGTTTCTCTTCCGGTGGCTGGAACGGCGTGACCACGCCGACCGTCAGGCCGAGGAATTCGTAGAGCGGACGCATCCAGTTGGCGTCACGACGGGCCAGGTAGTCGTTCACTGTCACAACGTGCACGCCCTTGCCGGACAGCGCGTTGAGGTAAACGCCCAGTGTTGCCACCAGGGTCTTGCCTTCACCGGTACGCATTTCCGCGATCATGCCTTCATGCAAGGTCATGCCGCCGATCAGCTGGACATCGAAGTGGCGCATACCCATGACACGCTTGCCGGCTTCGCGGGCGACCGCAAAGGCTTCTGGCAACAGCTTGTCGAGGGATTCCCCTTTGGCGATGCGGGCCTTGAACTCGTCTGTCTTGGCACGCAATTGATCGTCCGAAAGGGCCACCATTTGCTCTTCGAAGGCATTGACGAATTGCACCGTCTTGAGCATGCGTTTGACTTCACGCTCGTTCTTGCTTCCAAAAAGTTTCTTTAACAAAGGCGCAAACATATCGGCAGGATCTTCCACACTAAAGGGATGGAGGGCGGCCCCGTGAGTCGCCCGTGCAGCCCTCATGGCCGCATGCGAACGAGCATTCTACCCGGAAACGATGGTGAGGAAAGTGGCGTTATTCCACGATGCATGCACTGCGCTGTAACGGGGCTCACTTAAAATAAGGGCTTTTTGCTGAACTTCAAGCCGTTCACGGCAGAAGTTACTTGTTGATTTAATGGGTAAAGCGCGCGCAAAGCAATGGGTCAGGTGCAGGAGGTGCTTTCTGCTACCATAGCGGCTCTGTTACTTCAGGTGTCTGATCATGGCATTTCGCCCTCTTACGGCCAGAGCACCCGCCGTTCTGCTTCGCGAAGCCAAGCCGCTGAAAGCTATTTTTGGCCACGCTCAACGCCTGGGTCATTTACAACGCCTGCTCGAAAGCCAGCTGCAGCCCGCCGCTCGCGAACACTGCCATGTTGCTTCGTGGCGCGAAGGCAGTTTGTTGCTGATCGTCACCGACGGACACTGGGCAACGCGCCTGCGCTATCAGCAAAAGCGTCTGCAACGCCAGTTACAGATGTTTGACGAGTTTGCCAGCCTGACCCGGATTCTGTTCAAGGTGCAGCCACCGACCGTGCAACAAGGCGCGGCGGGGCACACCATCAGTTTGTCGTCCGATGCGGGCGCGACCATTCAGGCCACGGCCGACGGGATCAGCGATCCAAATCTGCGGGCTGCGCTGGAACGCCTTGCGGCGCACGCAAAACCAAAGACCTGACACGCCGATTTTTGTAGGCGCTGGGCTTGCCTGCGATGGGCGCGCCGCAGTGCAACAGATACACCGCGTTATCGTTCATCGCGGGCAAGCCATGCTCCTACAAGGTTCAGCGGCTTTTTTTGCCGCCGAGCAACGACCCCATCAACCCGCGTACCAATTGTCGGCCCAACTGATTAGCCGCCTGTCGCATCGCCGACTTCAGGGCCTGCCCGGCCGCCGTGCCGAGAAACTCCCCGGCCTGTTCGGTGAAACTTGGCTCTTGGGGCGCAGGTTTGGACGGCGCGGCCTCGGGATCAGGTGCCAACCCCTTGCGCCCCATCAGCACTTCATAGGCCGATTCCCGATCTATCGGCTTGTCGTAGCGTCCCTGCAACGGCGAACCGGCGATCAGTGCCGCACGCTCGGCCTCGCTCAACGGCCCGATCCGCGATTGTGGTGGCGCGATCAACACACGCTGAACCATCTCCGGCGTGCCTTTATCGGCCAGCGTCCCGACCAGCGCCTCGCCGATCCCCAGCTCAGTCAACACCGACAAGGCATCGAACGCCGGGTTCGGCCGGAAGCCCTCGGCCACGGCGCGCAGGGATTTCTGTTCCTTGGCGGTGAACGCACGCAAACCGTGCTGGATGCGCAGCCCCAACTGAGCCAGCACGTCATCCGGCAGGTCACCCGGCGATTGGGTGACGAAATACACGCCCACGCCTTTCGAGCGAATCAGCCGCACCACTTGTTCCAGTCGATCCTGCAGCGCCTTGGGCGTCCCGGCGAACAGCAAATGAGCTTCGTCGAAAAACAACGCCAGCAGCGGTTTGTCCGCATCACCGCGCTCCGGTAATTGCTCGAACAGCTCGGCGAGCAGCCACAGCAGGAATGTCGCGTACACCTTCGGGGCTTCGTGAACCAGACGACTGGCATCCAGCAAATGAATGCGCCCGCGACCGTCAGCAGTTGGTTGCAGAATGTCTTCGAGTTGCAGCGCCGGTTCGCCGAACAGCGCTTCGGCGCCTTGTTGCTCCAGCGTGGCCAGCCGCCGCAACAGCGCCTGACTGGAACCGGTGGTCATCAACGCGGCGTCATCGCCGAGCAATTCGGGGTTATCACGCAGGTGATTGAGCAGCGCCTTGAGGTCCTTGAGGTCGAGCAGCAACAGCCCTTCGCGGTCCGCCACCTTGAACGCCGCGTACAGCGCCGACTGCTGGCTGTCGGTCAGTTCCAGCAGACTGCCGAGCAACAACGGGCCCATTTCACTCAAGGTGGTGCGCAATGGATGACCGGACTGGCCATGAATATCCCACAGCGTCACGGGATACGCCTGGGGCTTGTGGTTCAGCCACGGCATCCCGGCGATGCGCTCGGCGATCTTGCCTTGGGGGGTGCCAGCGGCGCCGAGGCCACACAGATCGCCTTTGATATCGGCGGCAAACACCGCCACGCCTGCGTCGCTGAAGGCTTCGGCCATGCGCTGCAAGGTGACGGTTTTACCGGTCCCGGTAGCGCCGGCGACCAGGCCGTGACGATTTGCCAGACGCATGGCCTGGGCGATGGACTGGCCGGCAAGGTCGGCACCGAGAACGAGTTGCGATGAGTCAGGCATTTGGTCACCTAATGGTTAATCTTTGATCCGGCGCGGCCGATACAAAAAACGAGACTTCACAGAAATCAGCGCCGGTATTCCCTAAGGACAGGACAGAACTATCAGCTGCTTTTCACCCTGCCCGTTTTGCGTGCCTTTATAAAAGCACGCCCTGAACAATAAGACCTTAGCGGAACCCCAAGCCATGAACAAAAACCTGCGCTTCAGCCATAAAATTTTGCTTGCCGCCGCCCTCATTGTTATTGCTGCCTTCGCCTCGTTCACCCTGTACAACGACTATTTACAGCGCAACGCCATCCGCGAAGACCTGGACAATTACCTCAATGAGATGGGCGACGTCACCGCCAACAACATCCAGACCTGGTTGGCCGGTCGTATCCTGCTGATCGATAACCTCGCTCAAAACATCGCCATCAACCCAGAACAGTCCAATGTCGCCAGCCTGCTTGAGCAGAAAGCCCTGACCTCGACCTTCATGGCGTCCTACCTGGGCGATGCCACCGGCAGCTTTACCATTCGCCCCGACGCCAAGATGCCGGCCGGCTTCGATCCACGGGTTCGCCCTTGGTATAAAGGTGCCGAAAGCAGCAGCACCGCGACCCTGACCGAACCGTACATCGACGCGGCCACTGGCCAGACCATCATCTCCATCGCCACCGCCTCGAAGAAGGCCGGGCAAAGCGTCGGCGTGGTGGGCGGCGACCTGAGCCTGCAAACCCTGATCGACACCCTCAGCGCCCGTGATTTTGACGGCATGGGGTATGCCTTCCTGGTCAGCGCCGACGGTAAAATCCTGGTGCACCCGGACAAAGCCCTGGTCATGAAGTCCCTGGGCGAGGCGTACCCGAAAAATACCCCGCGCATCAGCAGCGACTTCAGTGAGGTCGACGTCGACGGCAAGACCCGTATCGTCACCTTCACCGCGATCAAAGGCCTGCCATCGGTCAACTGGTACATCGGCCTGTCGGTGGACAAGGACAAAGCCTTCTCGATGCTCAGTTCGTTCCGTGCATCCGCCGTGGTCGCGACCATTATTGCCGTGGCGATCATCATCGCGCTGCTGGGCATGCTGATTCGCATCCTGATCCAGCCGCTGCACGTCATGACCCGCGCCATGGAAGACATCGCCGACGGTGAAGGCGACCTGACCAAACGCCTGACCATCCAGAACAACGACGAATTCGGCATCCTCGGCACCGCGTTCAACCGTTTTGTGGAACGTATTCACACCTCAATTCGCGAAGTGTCCTCGGCCACCGGGCAAGTCAACGAAGTGGCACTGCGCGTGGTGGCCGCCTCGAACTCGTCGATGTTCAACTCCGATCAGCAGGCCTCGCGCACCAGCAGCGTCGCCGCCGCGATCAATCAGCTCGGGGCCGCCGCCCAGGAAATCGCCCGCAACGCCGCGCAAGCGTCGAGTCAGGCCAGCGATGCCCGCAGCCTGGCCGAAGATGGCCAGCAAGTGGTGGACCGCAGCATCAAAGCGATGAATCAGCTGTCGAGCATGCTCAGCGCCTCGAGCACCAACATCGAATCGCTGAACAGCAAAACCGTGAACATCGGCCAGATCCTCGAAGTGATCACCAGCATTTCCCAGCAAACCAACCTGCTGGCACTCAACGCGGCCATCGAAGCCGCCCGTGCCGGTGAAGCCGGCCGCGGTTTCGCGGTGGTAGCAGATGAAGTGCGCAACCTGGCGCACCGCACGCAGGAATCGGCGCAACAGGTACAGACCATGATCGAGGAGCTACAAGTCGGCGCCCGCGAATCTGTCAGCACCATGAGCGACAGCCAGCGCCACAGTCAGGACAGCGTTGAAATCGCCAACCTGGCGGGCGAGCGGTTGAACAGTGTGACGTTGCGCATCGGCGAAATCGACGGGATGAACCAGTCGGTGGCCACCGCGACGGAAGAGCAGACAGCGGTGGTGGAGTCGATCAACGTCGACATTACCGAGATCAATACGCTGAACCAGGAAGGCGTGGAGAACCTGCAATCGACGTTGCGCGCGTGCTCGGATCTTGAGCAGCAGGCTTCGCGGCTTAAGCAGCTGGTCGGCAGTTTCCGTATCTAGTGTCAGTTAGGGCCCCATCGCGAGCAGGCTCACTCCTATAAGGTTTTGCACTGAACCTGTGGGAGTGAGCCTGCTCGCGATAGCGGTCTATCAAACACCACAAAAGCCCCGCTAACACCCCACCACAAAACCCCAGCCGAACATCTATCCTTCATAAAGGTCAATCAAGGGAGAACAACAGACCGGAGGGCCGCTCATCGTGCATATCGCGGACATCACCATGTTCTACGCCCCGGCCAGCGGTGGCGTGCGCACGTATCTGGATGCCAAGCACCGTCGCCTGGTGATCAAGCCAGGCATCCGCCACAGTCTGTTGATTCCAGGCGCACACCTGAGTGAAACGGATGGCGTCTACACAGTTCCCGCCCCCGCCCTGCCCTTTGGCAAGGGTTATCGTTTTCCCCTCCGCCTCGCTCCCTGGCGAAATGTCCTGCAGGATTTACAGCCTGATCTGATCGAAGTGGGCGACCCGTACCTCACCGCCTGGGCCGCACTCGACGCGCGGCGCCAACTGGATGTCCCGGTTATCGGTTTTTATCACTCGGACTTGCCGCTGCTGGTCAGCAACCGGATGGGGAATTGGGTTACCACCAATGTCGAGGCCTATGTCAGCAAGCTCTATGGCAACTTCGACCGGGTGCTGGCGCCGAGCCGGGTCATGGCCGACAAATTGAGCGGGCTGGGCGTGAAAAACGTCTATGTCCAACCTCTGGGCGTGGATTTGCACACCTTCAATCCCGATGCCCGGGACCCTGGCCTGCGCGCCGAACTGGGCATTGATGAAAATACGCATCTGCTGATTTTCGCCGGGCGCGGTTCCAAGGAAAAAAACCTGCCGGTGCTGCTCAAGTGCATGGCACGTCTGGGGCCGCGTTTTCACCTGCTGCTGGTGGGTTCGTCGATGCCGGCCACGGTGCCGGAAAACGTCACGGTGGTCGATGGGTTCTGCCCGGCCGCACACTTGGCGCGCTTGATGGCCAGCGCCGATGCCTTGTTGCATGCCGGCGACCAGGAAACGTTCGGGCTGGTGATACTCGAAGCCATGGCCAGCGGTATTCCGGTGGTCGCCGTGGCGGCCGGTGCCTTTCCGGAAATTGTGACCGAGCACTGCGGTTTGCTTTGCACGCCGAACAATTCAACAGCCATGGCCGACGCCGTTCGCGAGTTGTTCAGCCAGGGCAGCGTGGCGCTGGGGAAATCAGCGCGCAGTCATGTCGAGCGCCAATACAGCTGGGACATGGTGGTCAACAGCCTGCTGGGGCACTATCACGCCGTTCTCGGCAGCCAATGGCCGCTGGTGGCTCATGGTTAACCCGATGAGTCCACCCAGCGTCTTACTGGTACTGCATGACGTTGCGCCGCCCACCTTGGCCGACTATCAACCGTTCGTTGAAGCCGTCGACGCCTTGGGCGAGGTGCCGATGACCTGGCTGGTGGTGCCGGATTTTCACAAACACAACGGCCTTGAGGCTCATCCGGAATTTCGACGTGTGCTCACCCATCGTGTTGCACGAGGTGACGAACTGGCCTTGCACGGCTACTTTCATTGCGATGAGGGCCCTCCGCCCGACACCCCGCGAGACTGGTTCATGCGTCGGATCTACACCCATGAAGGCGAGTTTTACACCCTGTCGCAACGCGCCGCGCTCGACCGGTTGCGCGCCGGCATTGAGGTCTTTGATCGTTACAACTGGCCGCTGGAAGGTTTTGTCGCCCCGGCCTGGCTGATGAGCGAAGGAACGCGCGAGGCCTTGCGGCAACTGCCACTGCGCTACACCAGCGATTCGCAGCATCTATATCAACTGCCGGATTTCACACCGATGGATGCACCCGGCCTGGTCTGGAGTGCGCGCAGTGCCTGGCGCCGGGGCCTGTCGAAACTGCTCAGCGATCAGCGCGAACAACAATGGCGCGAGGCGCCGGTCATTCGGCTGGGCTTGCACCCGGTGGACATGCGCCATGAGTTCTCCCGGCATTACTGGTTGCAAACCCTCAAGCGTTTGCTCGATGGCGGGCGCGTACCGATGACCAAATCGCAATGGCTGGCGCGGCAACGCGCCCCGCTCGGCCGCGCCGCATGAGCCGGGGCATTCTGCTGTTCGTCGCCCTGCTGGCGGCGGTGCTGATCCCGCTGCTGCTGGGCGGCAACCAAACCTGGGCGCGGCTGCAAAGTTTTCCAGTGAGTTGGCTGCTGATCATGTTCGGCATGATTCTGCTGTGCTGGGGGGTGAACACCCTGCGCCTGCGCCTGTTGCTGGGCGATCAGCGCGACAAGGTCAGCCCGCTCAAAAGCCTCGGCGTCGTCATGGCCGCCGAGTTTGCCTATTGCGCCACACCCGGCGGCAGCGGCGGACCGCTGGCGATCATGGCGTTGCTGGCACGCCATGGTGTGCGACCGGCCAGGGGCAGCGCGGTGTTCGCCATGGATCAACTCAGTGATCTGCTGTTTTTTCTCTGTGCGCTGAGCGGGATTCTGATTTATGCGCTGTTCCAGCACCTCAGCCAGCGCATGGAGTGGCTACTGACCGTCAGCGTGATTTCGATGGTCGGTGGGTTGATCTGCTGCGTGATGGTTGCGCGCTACCATCGACTGCTGATTCGCCTGAGCGGGCGGTTACTGGCTCGCCTGAATGTAAAAAGCACAACGCGCCTGCGCTGGGCACGAAAACTCCTGCACTTCCTCGCCGCATTCACGGACACATTGAAGTTGCCCTTGCAGACATTGATCACGGTGTTTGCGCTGACCTGCGTGCATTGGGTGTTGCGCTACAGCGTGTTGTACCTGGCATTGCGCGGGCTGGGAGCGGATGTGCAGTGGGCCTGGTCTTTCTTGATCCAGATGCTCTCACTGAGTGCAGGGCAATTCAGCTTGCTACCGGGCGGTGCCGGGGCGGCGGAGTTGACGTCGGCCGCCTTGCTGGCGCCGATGGTGGGGAAATCAACCGCCGCAGCGGCGATTCTGATCTGGCGGGCGGTGACTTATTACTTCTACCTGATCGCGGGTGGCCCCGTGTTTTTATTGATGCTGGGGCGGCCGCTATTGAGGAAGTTGATGAAGTTCAAGCAGGCTTGATCTTGTCTTCAGGGGCTTGCTGTAACTGTTCCCACAACTCGGCAGCACCGGGGAACTCCGTACCGTCTTCCGGGCTCATGTCATCAGGGTCATAACGACTCAGACAACCTTCGCCCAAAGTAGCGGGCGCCTTGGAAGTGGCTTTGTCCAGTGGATCGACCATGGTCAATGTCCTCAGTGCAGAAACGGCGAAGGGCCTGAAGCGATTGAACGCCCAGGCCCTTCGAATTTCAACTGTAAAGCACTGTTATCAGAACACGACTGTCTTGTTGCCGTGTACCAACACTCTGTCTTCCAGGTGATAACGCAGACCGCGTGCCAACACCATTTTCTCGACGTCACGGCCGAAACGCACCATATCTTCAATGCTGTCACTGTGGCTGACACGCACCACGTCCTGCTCGATGATCGGGCCGGCATCCAGCTCTTCGGTCACGTAGTGGCAGGTTGCGCCGATCAACTTCACACCGCGCAGGGAGGCCTGATGATACGGCTTGGCGCCAACGAATGAAGGTAGGAAGCTGTGGTGAATGTTAATGACCTTGTGCGCGTATTCGCTGCACAACGCCGGCGGCAGAATTTGCATGTATCGGGCAAGTACTACCACTTCAGCATCGTGCTGTTTGACCAGACGCGAGACTTCGGCGAACGCCGGCTCTTTGTCCTGTGGATTGACCGGCACATGGTAATAAGGAATGCCGTGCCACTCGACCATGCTGCGCAAGTCGTCGTGGTTGGAAATCACGCAGGAGATTTCGCAGTCCAGTTCATCACTGTGCCAGCGGTGCAGCAAGTCAGCCAGGCAGTGGGATTCGCGGCTGGCCATCAATACCACGCGTTTTTTCTGCGCGGTATCGGTGATGCGCCAATTCATCGAGAACTCTTCAGCTATCGGTGCAAAGGCTTCGCGGAAGGCTTCGATACCGAAAGGCAGCGAATCGGCACGAATTTCGTGACGCATGAAGAACCAGCCACTGAGGTTGTCCGAGTGATGGCTCGCTTCGGTGATCCAGCCGTTATGTGACGCCAGAAAGTTACTGACTTTAGCAACGATGCCGACGCGGTCCGGGCAAGCAATCACCAGCCGAAAAGTGCGCATGAGGGGGAAACTCCAGAACTTCGCAAAGGCCGCCATTCTAGCGATTACGCAACAAAACTGCAGTATTGATGACGTCTTGCCTGGCACACGGTCTGTGGAGCCGGCCAGGAAAGCACCCGTTCCCCGCGCGGTGGTGATCTTTTAGTCGATATCAAGAGTCCATTTGTGAAGATCTGTGATGACTGCATCACACTATTTAATCAGCTCTTCAATCTGCGCCCTATTCCTGACAACTAATTTAATTAAAACGCCGGTTAAATGTTTACTTGATGAAACACCCTGACTATTATTGCGGCACTGTCCCCCTGCCATCCAGTCTCCAACATAAGGTAGTCCTCATGTCCTTGATCAACGAATATCGTGCCACCGAAGAAGCTATCAAAGAGCTGCAAGCCCGTTTGAAGAACCTGTCCCAAGACGACAAACTGCAAACCGAGCTGGAATTCGAAGGCAAACTGCGCACCCTGATGGGCGAATACTCCAAGTCCCTGCGTGACATCATCGCGCTGTTGGATCCAGAGTCCAAATCCAAAGCGCCACGCGGCGGTGCAGTAAAAACTACTGGCACCAAGCGTGCTCGCAAAGTTAAACAATACAAAAACCCGCACAATGGCGAAGTCATCGAAACCAAAGGTGGCAACCACAAAACTCTGAAAGAGTGGAAAGCCAAGTGGGGCGGCGACGTGGTTGAAGGCTGGGCTACCCTGCTGGGCTAAGCCATAGCGCTTGTCACAGATAAAAGCGTGACAAAAAATAACGCCAGCGAAAGCTGGCGTTTTTTTATGCCTGCCATTGAGGCATGTCTATTTTCGTTTTCAAAGATTCAAACGTTTGCGTAATGCTTCGACATAATTTTGCCATTCATTGAGCACCTCTCGCTGAAACGATGTAGCAGTTTCATGCAATTGGGCCGCGGCTTCTGTAAAACTATTCAGCGTATTGGGTGCCCCGCATTCAGGCACTGTCAGACGTTGCTGACAGAATAATTGCCAACGCGCTTGCTCCTCGGAATTCAACGTATCGGGGAAGTTGCGTGCGCGATATCGAAACAATAATTCCGGCAAGCGTTCGTCATCGAAAGGCCACTGCTCTTGTGATAATTGGGCAGGGTCCGCGGTTCGGACTTGCTCGCATAGACGCCGGTCCCGATCACCGATAAAACCATCGTATAACTGTTGCTCGGGGTCCTGGCTCGACGTGAAATCTTCGCGGGCATAAATCGCCTGCACTTTATCTCGCCACACTAGTTGTGCGTCGATTAGCCGCAGCGACCGTTCCTGATAAAGCGCCATGTCCAGCCCCAGACGTCGCTGATCGTCAGGTCGAAGTACCGACAACGGTGCGACCACCGGGCACTTGTTGATGTGAATAAGTTTAAGCGGCACCGGCAGTTCGCCTTCGAACAGCTCATCGCGACGGGTATACAGGCGCTGACGCAAGGTCTCGGCATCCAGATCCAGCAGGCCCTGAGGATCCAGATGCAGGTCACAGACAATCAAGGCGTTCTTGTTGCGTGGGTGCCAGGCCAGGGGCAGCACCACGCCGACGTAACTGCGCGCGGCCGAGAACCGCCCGGAAATATGCACCATCGGCTGCAACAGGCGGATCTGGTCCATCACCTTTTGCTTACTGCGCAACTTGAACAGCCAGTCATACAACTTCGGCTGTTTTTCACGAATCAGCCGCGCCAGCGCAATGGTGGCGCGAACGTCCGACAGCGCCTCGTGGGCATTGCCATGATCAATATTGTTGGCGGCGGTCAGACGTTCGAGCTTGAGCGTTACTCGCCCTTCTTCATCCGTCGGCCAAACGAGCCCGTCGGGCCGCAAGGCATACGCTGCACGCACCACATCGATCAGGTCCCAGCGGCTGTTGCCGCCCTGCCACTCGCGGGCATAGGGGTCGAAAAAATTTCGATACAGGCTGTAACGGGTCATCTCGTCGTCGAAACGCAGCGTGTTGTAACCCGCACCGCACGTGCCCGGCGCTGCCAACTGGGCATGCACACGGGTCATGAAGTCCGCTTCGCTCAAGCCCTGTTCGGCGAGTCGAGCGGGCGTGATTCCGGTGATGGCGCACGCCGCCGGATGCGGCAGGATGTCCTCACTGGGCTGGCAGTAAAGGTTGACCGGCTCGTCTATTTCATTGAGATCGAAGTCGGTGCGAATCCCCGCCACTTGCAGCGGACGATCGCAACGGGGGTTGATGCCAGTGGTTTCATAGTCGTACCAGAAGATCGAGGTCACGGGCTGTTCCTGAACTGAAGATCGGCAAAGTCTAGGCGTTCACATCCCGCCCCGGCCAGTAATCTGTCATTCAATCACCTCTGGCCACTCACCGTGCAATACATAGTTATGTCGTTTTCCCCCGAGAGGCTGCTAGCATCGGGTAGACATTGAATCCCGAACAGGCCACATAAGGTTGCCCATGCTCGAGACCACAGCACTGCCAAGGAAAGCGACGCTGTCCCCGCCACTGGATACGCGGTATCAAGTCGAAACGCCCGAAGGCATCGACTTGCCACTGCGCCCGGCCGGGTTGATGGTCCGTGCGCTGGCGTTCGCCATTGATTTAGGGATACGCGGGCTGATCCTCGGCCTGTTGTTTATCGTCTTGGCGTTTCTCGGAAAGCTGGGCGCCGGGCTGGGCTCGATCCTGCTGTTCGGGGTCAGCTGGTGGTACATGGTGCTGTTCGAAGTGCTCAATCAGGGCCGCTCGCCGGGCAAACAGTGGATGGGCTTGCGCGTGGTGCAGGACGACGGCACGCCGATCGGCTGGTCCGCTTCGCTGCTGCGCAACCTGTTGCGATTTGTCGACCTGCTACCATTCGGCTATTTCCTCGGGGCCATCAGCTGCCTGCAACACCCGACCTTCAAACGCCTCGGCGACCTGGCCGCCGGCACGCTGGTGATCTACCGCGAACAACCGCTCACCCGACCGCAACTGCCCGAAGCCACCCCCCTGCGTCCGGCCTTCACCCTGACCCTGCCCGAACAACGCGCCATCCTCGCTTTCGCCGAACGCCAGGGTGAACTCTCCAAGGCGCGTACACATGAACTGGCGTCGATCCTGGCTCAACCGTTGCAGGTCTCTGCGCCACACGCGGTGGTCGCACTCAATGGCATCGCCCGCGGCTTGTTGGGGCCCGCATGAAGCAAAGCCATTTCGAAACCCACCACAGGGCCGAGTGGGAACAGTTTTCCCTGACACTGGATCGACTGGAGCGCGGCAAGGACGTCTCCCGAATCGCCGGTTTCCCCAAGGACTATCGGCAGCTTTGCCAACACCTGGCGCTGGCTCGGGAACGCGGCTACAGCAGTTTCCTGATCGATTCCTTGCAGCAACTCGTGCTGCGTGGGCATCAACAGCTGTATCGGCACCGCAGTCAACTGGGCGCCAACCTACTGGGCTTTATCCTGGCCGACTTCCCGCGCCTGGTGCGTGAACAGTGGCGGTTCGTACTGGCCGCCGGCCTGATGTTTTTTGGCAGTCTGATCAGCTTCGCGCTGCTGGTGTATCTGTTCCCGGACCTGGTCTACAACCTGATCCCGGCCGAGCAGGTCAGCGAGATGCAAAGCATGTACGACCCCGTCGCCGGCCATTTGGGACGCACGGCGGAACGCGCCGCCAGTGAAGACTGGGTGATGTTCGGTTACTACATCATGCACAACATCGGCATCGCCTTTCAGACCTTTGCCAGCGGTTTGTTCTTCGGTCTGGGGAGCGCGTTTTTCCTGCTGTTCAACGGCTTGATCATCGGCGCAGTGGCCGGGCACCTGACGCACGTCGGCTACGGGCAAACCTTCTGGTCGTTCGTGATCGGCCACGGTGCTTTTGAACTGACGGCCATTGCCCTGGCCGGTGCCGCCGGCCTGAAACTGGGCTGGGCATTGATCGCGCCGGGACGCCTGCCCCGCGCCGAAGCGCTGCGACTGGCGGCACGCAAGAGCGTACTGCTGATCTGCGGCGTGATGGTGTTTCTGTTGATTGCGGCGTTTATCGAAGCGTACTGGTCGTCGATGACAGCACCGGAGCCCATGACCAAATACGTGGTCGGCGCCGCGCTCTGGGCGTTGGTCGCGACTTATTTGCTGTTTGCCGGACGAACTCGCCATGCGCCTGAGTGACGCCACCGTCGTGATCCGTCCGCGCACCACCTGGGAAGCCATGGACCTGGGCGTGCTGATGAGCCAGCGCCATCGTCGCCTGCTGATGACCAGTTGGGCCATCGTCACCTTGCCGATCTTCGCCCTGCTCAGTGCAATCTTCTGGGATTCGCCGTCCCTTGCCGTGTTCCTCTTCTGGTGGCTCAAACCGGCGTTCGATCGCTTGCCGTTGTACATCCTGTCCAAAAGCCTGTTCGGTGAAACGCCGACACTCAAACAGGCGCTGCGCGAATGGCCGCGCCTGCTCAAGCCGCAACTGCTGGCCAGCCTGACCTGGCGCCGCCTGAGCCTGAGCCGTAGTTTTGTCATGCCGGTGGTGCAACTCGAGGGCCTCCACGGTCACGCGCGCGAACAGCGCTTGCAGGTACTGCTGCAGCGCAATGCCGGTGCCGCGCAATGGCTGACCATTATCGGCGTGCACCTGGAGAGTGCGCTGTGGATTGGCCTGATGGTGCTGTTCTACCTGCTCCTGCCGCAGCAGATCGAACTCGACTGGAGCTGGCAGACCTTGATCACCGCCGCCGTGCAGGACTGGCGATGGTTGGAACACCTTATCAATGCTTTTTACGTGCTGGTGCTGATGGTCTGGGAGCCGATCTATGTGGCCTGCGGCTTCAGTCTTTACCTGAACCGCCGCACGGTGCTGGAAGCGTGGGACATCGAACTGGTGTTCCGCCGTTTGCGCCAACGCCTCAGCACAACCGCCCTTACCCTGTTGCTGGCGGCAATCCTGTGGATACCGGGCACACAACACGTCTGGGCCGCTGAGCCCATCATCACACCGGACAGCCCACGCCTGCTCAATCAACCGCTGACCAGCCAGGCGTCAAAAGACAGCATCAAAGCCCTCCTCGAACAGCCACCGTTCAAAAACAAGGAAACGGTGACCCGCTATCGGTTTGGCGAAGAAAAACCCGATACCAAAACCACGGACGACAGCAAGACACCCGAATGGCTGAAGGCGTTGCTTGCACTGCTCGACAGCCAGCGGTTCGGCGTCCTCGCCACCTTGATTGAAGTGCTGCTGTGGGGCGCGGTGATGGCTGGCGTCGGCCTGCTGATCTGGCGTTACCGTGACTGGTTGCAGGCGTTCGTGAGTCGTCGCCCCTCATTGAAAAGAAAAATCGCCCGTCCAATACCGCAGCAGGCTTTTGGCCTGGACCTCAACCGTGAAACCCTGCCCGACGACATTGCCGCCAGCGCCGAAAGCCTCTGGCAAACCGATCCGCGCGCAGCCCTTGGTCTGCTCTATCGCGCCCTGCTCAGCCACTTGCTGCACGACCACCACATCGCGCTGAAAACCGCCGATACCGAAGGCGAAGTCCTCCAACGCATCGAACAACTGCAACAACCGGCGTTGCTGGCCTTTAGTAAAACCCTGACTCGTCATTGGCAAAACATGGCTTACGGTCATCGTCTTCCACCCGCGCATTCACAACAGGAACTGTGTGACGGCTGGCGAACGTTGTTCGGCCCGGGAGCCGCCCATTGAGCCGGCGTTCAGGGTTGTTTGTCGGCATGGTCATCGCCCTGCTGGTCGGCGCACTGGGTATTTACCTGTACCTGAAAGCCACGCCCTTTCAGGAGGAAATCGATCACGGCCCATCGCCTGAAGCGCAGGCCAATCCTTACCTCGCCGCTGAACACTTTTTGCGCAAGCAGGGCCTGACCGTCAGCCATGCCAACGGAATTGACGTGTTACCCACCCTCGATCCCCGTCAGCACAGCCTGCTATTGCTGGGTGACCGCTACAACATGACCCCACGCCAGATTGATCAGGTGATGAACTGGACTCGGGCCGGTGGCCGCTTGTTGTTTGTCGCCCAGTCGTTGTGGGATGAAAAGACCGGCCAGAGCAACGATCTGCTGCTCGACCGGGTGCAGTTGCACCAGACCTTGAGCAAAGACCTCAAGGAGCCACCGCCCGACATCCTCGACGATCCCTATCCCAAACTGACCAAGCTGTATCTGGAAGATGAAGAAGCACCGGCCTACGCCAGCTTCGACACGGCATTCCACCTCGAAGACCCGAAGAACCTCGCGCAATCCTGGGCCAACAGCGGCAAGGCCACGCACATGATGCAGCTCAACCACGGGCTCGGTTCGATCATCGTGGTCACCGACGCCGACCTGTGGAAAACCCCCGCCATCGACCAGTACGACAACGCCTGGCTGCTCTGGTATCTGACGGCGGACACACGCGTGACGTTGTTGTTCAACACCGATCACGACAGCCTGTTGACCTTGCTGTGGCGTTATTTCCCACAGGCATTGATGGCCTTGATTGCGCTGATCGCCCTCGGGTTCTGGCACGTTGGCGTACGCCAGGGGCCGCTGCTGGAGCCCGCCACGAAAGGCCGTCGCCAACTCCAGGAGCACCTGCGCGCCAGCGCCGATTTCATGTTGCGTCGCCAGGGTCAGCAGCACCTGCTGCAAGCGTTGCAACAAGACATCCTGCGCCGTGTGCGGCGCCGTCATCCCGGTTTCGAACAACTCGGCGTCGCCGAGCAATGGCTGGTGCTCGCACGCCTGACCGGCCAACCCACACGCGCTATCAGCCAGGCCATGAGCCCGCGACCGAAACAGCGGCTGTCCAGCGCTGACTTCAGCCGTCAGGTCGCCCACCTGCAAACCTTGAGGAACACGCTATGAGTGAACAGATCGAGCCCGGCTCGCCGACTCACGTCGCCCAGCAACGCCAGCGTGCCAGTCAACTGGCCCAGGCGGTGCGCGGCGAATTGCAGAAAGCCGTGATTGGCCAGGACACCGTGATCGACGACGTGCTGACAGCGCTGATCGCCGGCGGTCATGTGCTGCTCGAAGGCGTGCCGGGGCTGGGCAAGACCTTGCTGGTGCGCGCCCTCGCCAAGTGCTTCGGCGGCGAGTTTGCACGCATCCAGTTCACCCCCGACCTGATGCCCAGCGATGTCACCGGGCACGCGGTCTACGACTTGAACACCGAGCAGTTCAAATTGCGTAAAGGCCCGTTGTTCACCAACCTGCTGCTGGCCGACGAGATCAACCGCGCCCCGGCGAAAACCCAGGCCGCGCTGCTCGAAGCCATGCAGGAACGCCAGGTCACCCTGGAAGGCCGCGCCCTGCCCATCGTGCAACCGTTCATGGTGCTCGCCACGCAAAACCCCATCGAACAGGAAGGCACCTATCCCCTGCCCGAAGCCGAGCTTGATCGCTTCATGCTCAAGGTGCGCATGGATTACCCCGACGTCGAGCAAGAGCTGAACATGGTCCGCCAGGTCAGCCGTTCGACCCGCGCCGACATGCTCGATGTGCAACCGCTGCGCACCCTGATGCAAGCCAAAGACGTGTCGGCCTTGCAGCGCATTGCCAGCGACTTGCCGCTGGACGACCAGGTGCTCGACTACGCCGTACGCCTGGCCCGCGCGACCCGGACCTGGCCCGGCCTGATCCTCGGCGCCGGTCCTCGGGCGTCCATTGCACTGGTGCGCTGCGCCCGGGCCCGTGCCTTGCTGCGTGGCGGTGAATTTGTGATTCCGGACGACATCAAGGGCTGTGCGCTGGCGGTATTGCGTCATCGCGTACGCATCGCGCCGGAGCTGGATATCGAAGGGCTGGACGTCGATCAGGTGCTCGGGCAATTGCTCGACCAAGTACCGGCGCCGCGCCTGTGAAACCCTCGCGCCTGCTGCTGATCTGGCTCGCAATCCTGCTGGCCATCGGCATCGTGCTGGGCGCGTTGCGGGCGCTGGACATCACCGTCCCATCGCCCCTTCTGTCGATCAACTGGGGACTGCTGCTGGCCCTGTTCGCGCTGGCCGTGCTCGACGCCTTGCGCCTCAAACGCCTGCCCTCGCCGCGCCTGCGCCGACACATGCCCGGCAGCCTGGCGTTGGGTCGGTGGAGTGAAGTGCGACTGGATGTTGAGCATGCGTTCACCCAACCGCTGAACGTGCAGCTTTTCGACCATGTGCCATCGGGACTGAGTGTTGAAAACCTGCCGCTGACCGTCGAATTGCAACCCGGCCTACAGAGCCAGATGGGCTATCGACTGCGCCCGCTCAAACGCGGCCACTTCAGCTTTGAACACTGCGAAATCAGCCTGCCCAGCCCGCTCGGATTATGGTCCGACAAACGCCTGCTGAACGCAGTCGACTCCACCCGCGTCTACCCCGACTTCGCTCGCCTCTATGGCGGCGAACTGTTGGCGGTGGACAACTGGATCAGCCAGCTCGGTGTACGCCAAAAACAACGTCGGGGGCTGGGCCTCGAATTTCATCAACTGAGAGAGTTCCGTGAAGGCGACAGCCTGCGCCAGATCGACTGGAAAGCCACCGCCCGCCAACGCACACCCATCGCCCGCGAATATCAGGACGAGCGCGACCAGCAGATCATCCTCATGCTCGACTGCGGCCGGCACATGCGCAGCCAGGACGGCGAACTCGCGCATTTCGATCACGCACTCAATGCCTGCCTCTTGCTCAGCTACATCGCCCTGCGCCAGGGCGATGCGGTGGGTCTGAGTACGTTCGCCAGCGACCGCGCGCATTACCTGGCCCCGGTCAAAGGCACTGGCCAATTGAACGTCTTGCTCAACAGCGTCTACGACCTCGACAGCACCCAACGCCCCGCCGATTACCAGGCGGCCGTCACGCAACTACTGGCCCGCCAAAAACGCCGGGCACTGGTGGTGCTGGTCACCAACCTGCGCGATGAAGATGATGAAGAGTTGTTGACCGCGGTCAAACGCCTGAGCAAGCAACATCGGGTGCTGGTGGCGAGTTTGCGTGAAGACTTGCTCGACCATTTGCGGCACGCGCCGGTGCAAACCTTGCCGGAGGCGCTGACGTATTGCGGGACGGTGGATTACCTTAATGCACGGGCAGAACTCCATGAGCGGTTGAGCGCTCATGGAGTGCCAGTGCTTGATGCCCAACCAATGGAGTTGGGGGCAGAATTGGTGACTCGCTATTTAGGTTGGAAAAAAGCCGGAACAATTTAATGGCGAGCCGCAATTGATTGGTCTGGTCTTGAGATGCAAATAAATACTGTAAACGAGCACTAATCACTTCCGCTCATCCTAAAAATCGAAAAAAACCTGACTAACAGCCTCATATCTCAATCACAAGGAATTGTTCATGGACGAGAAAACTATATTCGCTTCAGTGCTAACGAAAATCTATGAGAACCAACTGGCGCTGGGAGCGGCAGTAGAAGAGCTATCAAATTGGGTGGAGCAACATGGGGCTATCGAAGTAGCGGGTAACATCCAAGGTGCGCTGGAAGCACTCGATCGAAACCAAGAATTTATAACGTTGGCACTTCTCTCTATCTCTACAGATTTTAATGAACCACGGAATCCAAAAAAGCCCGGATCCTAACGCCTAGCTAACCTTCAATTTCCTGCCGTCTTTCCTCAGCTGTTCCCCTAGCGCTTTATCGCCTAATAGCTAGGGGAAGATGCTCCGCCACGCGACGTCATACATTCATGACAGGCAACCCACTTTTTGCACCCGCCACATGGTGGAGCATAGCCGTGCAAACGACTACATAATGAAGCGCCACTGCCTACAGATCTCATCGACCCTGTCTGATTGTGGCAAGCCCCGTCCCAACATAAGGTTCTCCTACCGACCGCCGCCCATTTCGTCTCGTACAGAAGTGGTGTAGCCCAACAAGGAGTGAACCAATGCCCCCCAGATCCGTGTTACCCAGAATGAATCTTCCTTCCCCCTACAGTTTCCTCGATTCGAGAAAACTCCACGAAGCTGCCAAAAAAGCTCTAGATCACTATCTCAAACGGAAAAACACTGAATCGTGCTTTGCCGACGAATGCGCTAATGAGGAAAGACACATGAAAATGTTCACCGTTGTCCCGGACGCCAATCCCGAAGCCTTGACCATCGAGACCTACGAAACGTTTTCGACGGTCAGCATTTTGCTACTCGACCTGGCTGAAAGCCTGGACAACACGCCGCGGCATCTGGCGATGGCTATTTATCGGATGAGTGAGTTGGGGTTGATGCTGGTGGAGCGGTCGCTGGATAACGAGAAGGCGATCAAGGTAACCGCCGCTTAACTACCCGTCGATTGTGCTGACGTCTTCGCGGGCAAGCCCGCTCCCACAGGGATCGGCGGCGAACACACAGTTTTGTGAACGACGCCAGACACTGTGGGAGCGGGCTTGCCCGCGATGGCGATGGTGAAAACGCCAATGAACTTCAGGCAGACGCCGGCATCGGCTGAAAACTGAAGTACTGCGTCAGCGCCTCCACCAATTGCCCATACTCCGGCGGTGCCCGTTGCAGGCTGAACCCGGCGTCGTAATGGTGGGGGGTTGCGTCTTCATGGCACCACAGGCAACACGCCGTGAGGTCGATGACCTGCTGGCAACCGTCGGTGGCGGGGATTTTCAGACGCAGGTCAAAGTCGACACCCACCATCATGGGCAACTGACTGATGAGCATCAGCCCGTCTGCAGACACGTTGCCGAGAAAGCCGATGGGTTTGTCGGTGACGCTGTTGAACACTCTCAAGAAATACGGCAGCTGATGCCGCTCGATCCGGCGGTCGGTAAACATGCGCAAATGGCCCAGCAAGGCCCTTAAGCAGGGCCGCACTAATGCTTCGGAACGGGCTCTTCCATTTCGTCCATGGAAGTGAACACGCTCTCCCCGTTCCCGGTGCGACAGTCCGTGCAACCGCTGACGCTTACTCCTGCCGATCACAGGTATGACCTCGGCTTTAAAGGCAAGGCTCTAAAACCGATCTCCTGGACTATAGCTCACCCCCGCCGAGCGGCCAGGGAAAACGGCAATCAGTACGTCGCCGGGCGTGGGCTCGCAGCGTTGCGCAGTGGGTAATGGCCCGTACTCTGCAGGGTTTCCAGACGAGCGCGGGCGCGGTAGGCGTATTCGCTTTGCGGGTAGGTGGCAATGATGTACTGGTAAGTCTGCGCCGCATCGACGAACAGCATCTGCCGTTCCAGGCACTGGCCGCGCATCATCGACACTTCTGGCCACACATAAGGCCGCGCACGGCTGGAGCGCTCGACTTTCGACAGTTCGAGCATGACCTGCTCGCAATTGCCACGATCGTAGGCGCTGTACGCGAGGTTTAAATGATGGTTCATCGACCAACGGGCACAACCCGTCACACTGAGGGCAAGGACGGCAATGAGCGCAAATCGCATGGGGGGATCTCCTGTCTTGAGCGCTGTATCGGCCTGCTGGCGAAAATCTTCAGGAATGTTCATTTCAATAAACAAACGAAAAAGTAGTGCATACGAACAATGACTACACCCACGGAGCATAGTAGCCTCACTCAGCGCTTGAACTCAGGAGTCTTTGAATGTCCGTCCGTCGTACCAAAATCGTCGCTACCCTTGGCCCGGCCAGTAACTCGCCGGAAGTTCTCGAACAGCTGATTCTGGCTGGCCTGGACGTCGCCCGCCTGAACTTCTCCCACGGCACCCCCGACGAGCACAAGGCTCGCGCGAAGCTGGTGCGTGACCTCGCTGCCAAGCACGGCCGCTTCGTTGCCCTGCTGGGTGACCTGCAAGGCCCGAAAATCCGTATCGCCAAATTCGCCAACAAGAAGATCGAGCTGAAGATCGGTGATCAATTCACCTTCTCCACCAGCCATCCTCTGACCGAAGGCAACCAGCAAGTGGTCGGCATCGACTACCCGGACCTGGTCAAAGACTGCGGCGTGGGCGACGAGCTGCTGCTCGACGACGGTCGCGTGGTAATGCGCGTTGATACCGCCACCGCCACCGAGCTGAACTGCACCGTGCTGATCGGCGGTCCGCTGTCCGACCATAAAGGCATCAACCGTCGCGGCGGTGGCTTGACCGCACCGGCCCTGACCGAGAAAGACAAGGCCGACATCAAGCTCGCTGCCGAGATGGAAGTCGACTACCTCGCCGTGTCCTTCCCGCGTGACGCCGCCGACATGGAATACGCCCGTCAACTGCGTGACGAGGCCGGCGGTACTGCCTGGCTGGTGGCGAAGATCGAACGCGCCGAAGCCGTGGCTGACGACGAAACCCTCGACGCGCTGATCCAGGCGTCCGATGCGGTCATGGTTGCCCGTGGTGATTTGGGTGTGGAAATCGGCGACGCCGAGCTGGTGGGCATTCAGAAGAAAATCATTCTGCACGCACGCCGCCACAACAAGGCTGTGATCGTGGCGACTCAGATGATGGAGTCGATGATCCAGAACCCGATGCCGACCCGCGCCGAAGTGTCCGACGTGGCCAACGCCGTGCTCGACTACACCGACGCCGTGATGCTTTCGGCCGAAAGTGCTGCCGGTCTGTACCCGCTGGAAGCTGTGCAAGCGATGGCGCGCATCTGCGTCGGCGCTGAAAAGCACCCGACCAGCAAGACTTCCAGCCACCGTATCGGCAAAGTGTTCGAAAGCTGCGACCAGAGCATCGCGCTGGCGGCCATGTACACCGCCAACCACTTCCCGGGCGTGAAAGCGATCATCGCCCTGACCGAAAGTGGCTACACGCCGTTGATCATGTCGCGCATCCGCTCTTCGGTGCCGATCTACGCGTTCTCCCCACACCGCGAAACCCAGGCCCGCGCGGCCATGTTCCGGGGTGTCTACACCGTACCGTTCGACCCGGCATCGCTGCCGCCCGAGCAAGTCAGCCAGGCCGCGATCGACGAGTTGCTCAAGCGCGGCGTTGTGGAGAAAGGCGACTGGGTCATCCTGACCAAAGGCGACAGCTACCACACCATCGGCGGCACCAACGGGATGAAAATCCTGCACGTTGGCGACCCGATGGTCTGAGTGACCGGCCGCTGAAAAACAAAAGCCCCGCCATGTGAATGGCGGGGCTTTTTGCATTCTGGTCAAACAGCTGGGTTGTCTGGGCGGGCCTCATCGCGGGCAAGCCCGGCTCCCACAGTGGTGGGTAGTGATCACAAACTGGAGTTCGACTCAAAACCTGTGGGAGCCGGGCTTGCCCGCGATGAGGCCCGCCCAGTCACCGAAGATTCAATGCCGCTTGATAAACCCGGTCAACGCCGCCAACGCTTCTGGCGACCGCAGCCGCTGGGTGAATAACGCGCCCTCTTCTTCTATCACCTTGCGCAGCAATTCCCGGTCCGGCGCTTTCATCAATTGCTTGCTGATGCGCACCGCTTCCGGTGGCAACGATTCAAAGCGCAACGCCATCTCCCGCGCCTTGGCCAACGCCGCTTCGCCACTGCCCAACGCCTCGGTGGCAATTCCCCACTCGGCCGCTTGTTCACCGCTGAACCCTTCACCCAGCAGCAACAACTCCGCCGCTTTGGCATGCCCAATCAAACGCGGCAGGAGCAGGCTGGAGCCGAATTCCGGACACAACCCGAGATTGACGAACGGCATCCTCAGGCGAGCATCCCGACTGACATACACCAGATCGCAATGCAGCAGCATCGTCGTGCCAATCCCCACCGCCGCACCCGCCACCGCAGCGATTACCGGTTTACGGCATTCCAGCAAATTGAGCATGAAATGAAACACCGGGCTGTCGAGGTTGCCCGGCGGTTGCTGGATGAAGTCGGCGATGTCGTTGCCGGCGGTGAAGCACTCGGCGCTGCCGGCGATCAGCACGGCGTTGATTTCAGGGTCGGTGTCGGCCTGCTTCAGCGCTTCGGCCAAGTGGCTGTACATGGCGCGCGTCAGGGCGTTTTTCTTTTCGGGGCGATTCAGGCGCAGCGTCAGCACACCGCGTTCGCGTTCAATCTGGATGGCATCGGTCATGGTGGGTCTCGCGTCTGAAAAAATCAGCGCTCAACCACGAGGCAGGAACACATCGGCCAGCAGTTGATTGCGCGGCAAACCCGCGAGGTACAGGCGCCGGGAAAAGGCGTCGACACTGTCGGGGGCTCCGCAGACTAAGGCCAGGGTTTGCCGGGAGACAAGCCGCAGTTGCGCCAATGCCTGCGGCAACTCGGCCGGGGTCCAGTGTTCGACGCTGAGGTTTTCACGGCCCTCGGCGATGGCTTGCAGGGGTTTGGCCAAGTAATGCTCATTG
Source organism: Pseudomonas sp. URMO17WK12:I12 (assembly GCF_000514395.1). Classification (NCBI taxonomy): domain Bacteria; kingdom Pseudomonadati; phylum Pseudomonadota; class Gammaproteobacteria; order Pseudomonadales; family Pseudomonadaceae; genus Pseudomonas; species Pseudomonas sp. URMO17WK12:I12. The sequence continues at coordinate 300,080 of NZ_AZVV01000006.1, read as the reverse complement.
GCATCATGGGCAAGGTGAATGACGCGGATAGCGCCCTGATGATCCTGACGCAAGGCTTCGCGCAAGACTCCGAACAAAGGGCCAAGACCGGTGCCGGCGGCCAATAGCCACAGCGGTCGAGTGTGCCAGTCCGGATCGTAATGCAAGGCCCCACCGCGCAGTTCGCCGAGGCGAATCGGGTCACCGATTTTCAGCTGACGGGCCGCATCGCTGAATGCCCCCGGCTGACGGCAATCCAGGTGAAATTCCAGAAAGCGGTCTTCTTCCGGCAGGCTGGCCAATGAATAAGGCCGCGCCACGTTGCCGGCCCACAACACCAGATGTTGCCCAGCGCTATAGCGCAGCGGACGCTCGGGGGTCAGGCGCAAACGCAACACACTGGCGCTCAACCAATCCACGGCGGCCACCTCGGCCGGGCGACCGTCCTGTTGCGGGTCGAAGGTGTGCACGTGCAGGTCTTCGACTACCTGGCATTGGCATGCCAGGCGCCAGCCTTGTTGGCGCTGCTCGGCGCTCAAGGCATCCGGGCGGCTGTCGCCCGGCAAGCCTTGCACACATTGCACCAGGCAGGCATGGCAACTGCCGGCGCGGCAACTGTAGGGCACCGGCACGCCGTTTTGATTCAAGGCGTCGAGCAGGTTGCTGCCCGGCGCCACCGTAAAGTGGCGCTCGCCGACGCGTAACTCAGGCATCGACGTTCTCCCAGGCCGCCGCGCACCGGTTGCGCCCGTCACGCTTGGCGCGGTAAAGCGCCTGGTCCGCGCGCTGCAAGGCATCGTCGAGATCGTCGCCCAGTTCCAGCAACGTCATGCCCGCCGACAAGCTGAGATGGGCGACATCGAGGCCGATCAACTCGACATCGGTGAAGGCGATACGCAACCGTTCACAGCACGCGGTCAAGCGTTCGGCATCGCAATCGGGCACCAGCACCACAAATTCTTCGCCGCCATAACGCGCCAACACGTCGCCGTCGCGCAGGCATGCGGTCGCGACACCGGCAAAGGCTTGCAAGACCTGATCGCCCGCCGCATGGCCGTGCACATCGTTGATGCGTTTGAAGTGGTCAAGGTCGATCAAGGCAAGGCCATGCATCACGCCGGCGTCCATGGCATTGAGTTCGCGGGAGGCCAGGCGCAGAAAATGGCGGCGGTTGAACAGCCCGGTGAGTTCGTCGGTGGCGACCAGGTCTTCGAGCTGGCGCATCATCCCGCGCAGGGTGTCCTGGTGCGCTTGCAACGCGAAGCGCCGTTGCCGCATGCGTTGACGCGACGCCTGGACATAGCGGGCGTAGAGCACCAGCCAGATCAACACGATAAACAGCACAGACACTTGCAACCCGGCCAGCGCCGGGTCGGGCAATTGAAAGCGGTAGCCCTCCCACAGCGTGATCGCGCTGAAACTGAAAAACACCAACAGCGCACACCGCACCAACGCTCGACGCGACAGATGGAACAGCCCGAACAGCAGAATCAGCACATAGAACACCAGGAACGCGCCGCGTGCTTCATCCAGATTGGCGATCAGCCAGGTTTGCCAGCCCAGCCCCATCAGCACTTGCACTTCGGTCAGGCTGGGGTCGGAAAAACGCAGGTTACAGCCGCTGTAAAACACCGCGAACAACGCCGCCTGGCTGATAATCACCATGGCCGTGCCGACAGCAACACTGGTTGCGGGTTCGTTGTAGTGGCCGGTGAAAAATGCCAGCCACAGCAACATCAAAGCCAGGGCGTAAGTGCCGGCAGCGAGGGCAAAGCGTTTGAGTAAAAGCCGTTGGATGGCGTTATGGGTCAATCGTTGACTCACCATGCGAAAAGAGGCTGTTTGAGTGTCCTACTCTACAGGCCGTCTGCCACTTTAGTGGCGAGCCGGACAAATGACCATTCAATTTTCGGGGCAAAAAACTGGCGTCAAAAGCATGGCCCGTTTTCCCTAAAATTCAACCCTTGCCCCGATCCCTGTAGCCGCTGGCGAAGCCTGCGGCTACAGGGATCGGGGCATTATGCGACCAACGATTGACTGCCGGCGCGTGTACCCGCCCGCGAGGCGCGGTATACTGCCGCGCCTTTTTAGCGTCGCGCCAGCAGCCCCGGCGTGCCCTGACTCTTCGAGCCAGCTTCAAGTTGCAAGCTCCAGGCAGCAAGCTCAAAGCAGTACACACACTGCTCTTGCTTGCCGCTTGTAGCTCAAAGGAAGCTAGCTCGAAGAGCTATTGAATGTTCCCGTCTTTTAGAGGAGCGCGACTCATGACCGTGATCAAGCAAGACGACCTGATTCAGAGCGTTGCCGACGCCCTGCAGTTCATTTCCTATTACCACCCCGTTGACTTCATCCAGGCGATGCACGAAGCCTACCTGCGTGAAGAATCGCCGGCCGCCCGCGACTCCATCGCACAAATCCTGATCAACTCGCGCATGTGTGCCACCGGCCACCGCCCGATCTGCCAGGACACCGGCATCGTCACCGTGTTCGTTCGTGTGGGCATGGACGTACGTTGGGATGGCGCCACCATGGGCCTGGACGACATGATCAACGAAGGCGTGCGCCGGGCTTACAACCTGCCGGAAAACGTTCTGCGTGCCTCGATCCTCGCCGACCCGGCGGGCGCTCGTAAAAACACCAAGGACAACACCCCGGCCGTTATCCACTACTCCATCGTTCCGGGTAACACCGTGGAAGTGGACGTGGCAGCCAAGGGCGGCGGTTCCGAGAACAAGTCGAAAATGGCCATGCTCAACCCATCCGACTCGATCGTCGACTGGGTATTGAAGACCGTTCCGACCATGGGCGCCGGCTGGTGCCCACCGGGCATGCTCGGCATCGGCATCGGCGGCACCGCCGAGAAAGCCGCGGTGATGGCCAAGGAAGTGTTGATGGAATCCATCGACATTCACGAGCTGAAAGCGCGTGGTCCGCAGAACCGTATCGAAGAGATGCGTCTGGAGCTGTTCGAGAAGGTCAACCAACTGGGCATCGGCGCCCAGGGCCTGGGTGGCCTGACCACCGTGCTCGACGTGAAGATCATGGATTACCCGACCCACGCCGCTTCCCTGCCGGTGTGCATGATCCCGAACTGCGCCGCCACCCGTCACGCGCACTTCGTGCTCGACGGTTCCGGCCCGGCCTCGCTGGAAGCGCCACCGCTGGACGCCTACCCGGAAATCGTCTGGGAAGCCGGCCCGTCGGCTCGTCGCGTCAACCTCGACACCCTGACCCCGGAAGAAGTGCAGAGCTGGAAGCCGGGCGAAACCGTCCTGCTCAACGGCAAGATGCTCACCGGTCGCGACGCCGCGCACAAGCGCATGGTCGAGATGTTGAACAAGGGTGAAACCTTGCCGGTGGACCTCAAGGGTCGCTTCATCTACTACGTCGGCCCGGTTGATCCGGTGCGCGAAGAAGTGGTGGGCCCTGCCGGTCCGACCACCGCCACGCGGATGGACAAGTTCACCCGTCAGATCCTCGAGCAAACCGGTCTGTTGGGCATGATCGGCAAATCCGAGCGCGGCCCTACCGCTATCGAAGCGATCAAGGACCACAAAGCCGTTTACCTGATGGCAGTCGGCGGCGCGGCTTACCTGGTGGCGCAAGCCATCAAGAAATCCCGCGTTGTTGCCTTCGCCGAACTGGGGATGGAAGCCATCTACGAGTTCGACGTGAAAGACATGCCGGTGACGGTTGCGGTTGATAGCAAAGGCGAGTCGGTACACATCACCGGTCCTGCGATCTGGCAGAAGAAGATCAGTGAAAGTCTGGCAGTAGAAGTGCAGTAAGCGCTTCAAGCTGCTGATAAGGCCGGGGCCTCTTACAGAGGACCCGGCCTTTTTTTCGGCCAAGTTTTAATGTCATATTGTGTTTAGCAAATCGGTCGAAAAATCGGCATAGCCTCAAAACACTTGAATGAACGAAGCAGCATGAAAGGTGCTACCCAGGCGTGGCTCATGATTTCAGGCTCTCCGTGCTATCGTGCGCGCCCGTATTGCTAACTGTTTCCGACACCATGTTTGCTCGTTCGCGCACATTACGCCTGACGCTATACACCTTGCTGATCGTTGCCGGTGCCGTACTGGCCGCCGGATTTGCCCTGCGCCACACCGAACGCCAGGCCTTAGTTGAAGACGCCGCGCGCGCCAATCAGCAATTGGCGCTGTACGCCAATTCCCTGCACACCCTGATCGACCGCTACCGCGCCCTGCCCGCCGTGCTCGCGCTAGACCCGGAGTTGCGCGCCGCCCTCAACGGCACGGTATCGCCAGAGCAACAGGACGCACTGAATCGCAAGCTGGAAAAAATCAACGGCGCCGCCCAGTCCTCGACCCTCGAACTGCTCGACCGCACCGGCCTCGCCGTGGCCGCCAGCAATTGGCGTTTGCCCAGCAGTTACGTCGGCCACAATTATGGCTTTCGCCCCTACTTCAGCGAGACCCGCACCCAAGGCACCGGGCGCTTTTACGCGGTGGGCGTGACCAGTGGCATTCCGGGGTATTTCCTGTCCAGCGCAGTCACCGGCGACAACGGCGAGTTTCTCGGTGCCATGGTGGTGAAGCTCGAGTTTCCGGAACTGGAACGCGAATGGCGCCAGGGCAGCGACACGCTGCTGGTCAGTGACGCACGCGGGATCATCTTCATCGCCAACCAGCCGGGCTGGCGTTATCGCTTGTTGAAACCGCTGGACGACAACGATCACGCCGCGCTCAAGGCGACCCGCCAGTACGACAAGCAACCGCTGACACCGCTTGAGTTTCAATCCCTGCGCCGCTTCGACGACAACAGCGATCTGGCACGGGTGGTCGGCCCTGACGGGACGGCGGATTACCTGTGGGAATCGCTGCCACTGGCCACCGAAGGCTGGACGCTGCACCTGTTGCGTCGCCCGCAAGTCGCGTTCGAAGACAGTCGCAATGCCGCGCTGGCCGCTGCTGGGTTATGGCTGGCGTTGGTGTTTCTGTTGCTGTTCCTCAATCAACGCTGGCGCCTGGCGAAAATGCGCCAGCGCAGCCGTGAAGAGCTTGAGCAACTGGTGGAAGAACGCACCCGCGACCTGCGCACCGCTCAGGACGGGCTGGTGCAATCGGCCAAACTGGCGGCGCTCGGCCAGATGTCTGCCGCCCTCGCCCATGAAATCAATCAGCCACTGACCGCCCAGCGCATGCAGCTTGCTACTCTGAGGTTGCTGCTCGATCACGGCCGGGTCGACGACGCCTACAAGGCGCTGAAACCGGTGGACGACATGCTCACACGCATGGCCGCCCTCACCGGCCACCTGAAAACCTTCGCCCGCAAAAGCCCCAGCGGCCTGCGCGAACGACTGGACCTGGCGGCGGTGGTCGACCAATCGTTGCAGTTACTCGATGCGCGACTGCGCGATGAACAGGTGAGCACGGTGCTGCACCTGACGCGCCCGGCGTGGGTACGGGGTGATGCGATTCGTCTGGAACAGGTGCTGATCAACCTGCTGCGCAATGCCCTCGACGCCATGCACGACAAGCCCTGCAAACGCCTGGAAATCCGCCTCGAAGCCGACGAGCAATTGTGGCGCCTGACGGTCAGCGACAATGGTGGCGGCATCGCCGAAGAACACCTGCCGAACGTGTTCGATCCATTCTTCACCACCAAACCGGTGGGCGATGGCCTGGGGCTTGGGCTGGCGGTATCGTTTGCCATCGTTCACGAAGCGGGCGGACGCCTGAGTGCCGATAATCACGGCAACGGCGCGGTGTTCACCCTGACCTTGCCCATCGATCTGGAGGCGCCTGCCGCATGCTGAATTCAGTGATGGTGGTCGACGACGAAAGCAGCATTCGCAGCGCCGTCGAACAATGGCTGAGCCTGTCGGGTTTCGAGGTGCAGTTGTTCAGTCGCGCCGATGAATGCCTGGCGCAATTGCCCGCGCATTTTCCCGGGGTGATCCTCAGCGATGTGCGCATGCCCGGCATGACCGGGTTGGAGTTGTTGGCCGAAGTCCAGCGTCGTGATGCGGACTTGCCGGTGATTCTGTTGACCGGCCACGGCGATGTGCCGATGGCGGTCGAAGCGATGCGCGATGGCGCGTATGACTTTCTCGAGAAGCCCTTCAGCCCGGAAACCCTGCTGAGCAGTTTGCGCAGGGCGTTGGACAAGCGTCGGCTGGTTCTGGAGAACCGTGCCCTGCACGACCAGGCCGACAACCGCGCCAAACTCGACGCCACCCTGCTCGGCGTGTCCCGTGGTTTGCAGACGCTGCGTCGGCAAGTGCTGGACCTGGCGGCGTTACCCGTCAATGTGTTGATCCGCGGTGAAACCGGCAGCGGCAAAGAGCTGGTCGCGCGTTGCCTGCATGACTTCGGGCCGCGAGCCGACAAGCCGTTTGTGGCGCTCAACTGCGCGGCGATTCCGGAGCAGTTGTTCGAAGCTGAATTGTTTGGCCACGAGAGTGGCGCGTTCACTGGTGCTACGGGTAAACGTATTGGCAAGCTTGAATACGCCGATGGCGGCACGCTGTTTCTCGACGAAATCGAAAGCATGCCGCTGGCCCAGCAGGTGAAGTTGCTGCGGGTGTTGCAGGAGCAGAAGCTTGAGCGCTTGGGGTCGAACCAGAGTATTCGCGTGGATTTGCGGATCATTGCCGCGACCAAGCCGGACCTGCTGGATGAGGCACGGGCCGGGCGTTTTCGTGAGGATTTGGCGTATCGATTGAATGTCGCCGAGTTGCGGCTGCCGCCGTTGCGTGATCGGCGCGAAGACATTCCGTTGTTGTTCGAGTCGTTTGCACAGCAGGCTGCCGAGCGTTTGGGCCGGACCTTTCCACCGTTGACCGGGCCGCAGTTGAGTCATCTGCTGAGCCACGACTGGCCGGGCAATGTGCGCGAACTGGCGAACGTTGCCGAACGGCAAGTGCTGGGGCTGGGCGAGCCGGAACCGGCGGGGATTGATCCGGGGCAGTCGCTGGCGGCGCAGCAGGAAGCGTTCGAAGCGCATTGCCTGCGCGCGGCATTGACCCGGCATAAGGGCGATGTGAAAGCAGTGCTTGAAGAGCTGCAACTGCCGCGCCGGACCTTTAATGAAAAGATGCAGCGGCATGGACTGACGCGCGAGATGTTCCTGACTGACAGCTGATATTTGTGGGGCCTGGACTGGCCCCATCGCGAGCAGGCTCACTCCTACATTTGAATCGTGTACACCGTCCCCCTGTAGGAGTAAGCCTGCTCGCGATGAGGCCGGCCCATGCAAAGCAATTCCATACCCGCTAAGCAAAAATCCGCTCATACCCCATCCAACATAAGCGGATTTCCGCTCACCCAATTCGCAAAACCCCTCTAAACCGCCCCTCTCCCCCTTGGCACACCTCCTGCTATAGCCCCCACAGGCTGCGTTTCAACGCGCTCCACAAAAACAATTAAACGAAGGATCCTTCAATGGATAACTCCAACGCCCTGCCCCTTGGGTCGGCTGCCGTGCCGGCTAAAGAAAGAACCACTGCCAGTCGCATCAAATCGATTTTCAGCGGCTCCGTCGGCAACATGGTCGAGTGGTACGACTGGTACGTCTACGCCGCCTTCTCCCTGTACTTCGCCAAGGCCTTTTTCCCGAAAGGCGACACCACCGCCCAACTGCTGAACACCGCCGCGATCTTCGCTGTGGGGTTCCTGATGCGCCCGATCGGTGGCTGGCTGATGGGCCTCTACGCCGACAAGGCCGGTCGCAAGAAAGCGCTGATGGCTTCGGTGTACCTGATGTGTTTCGGCTCGCTGCTGATCGCCCTGAGCCCGGGTTATGAAACCATTGGCATCGGCGCACCGATCCTGCTGATTTTCGCCCGTCTGCTGCAAGGCCTGTCGGTCGGTGGCGAGTACGGCACCTCGGCGACGTACCTCAGCGAAATGGCGACCAAGGATCGTCGCGGTTTCTACTCCAGCTTCCAGTACGTGACCCTGATCTCCGGCCAGCTCATCGCCCTGGCGGTGCTGATCGTGCTGCAACAGACCCTGACCACCGAACAACTGTACGACTGGGGCTGGCGCATCCCGTTCGCCATCGGCGCACTGTGTGCCGTGGTCGCGCTGTACCTGCGTCGTGGCATGGAAGAAACCGAGTCGTTCACCAAGAAAGAGAAGGCCAAGGAAAGCGCGATGCGCACCTTGATGCGCCATCCCAAGGAACTGATGACCGTGGTCGGCCTGACCATGGGCGGTACCCTGGCGTTCTACACCTACACCACCTACATGCAGAAATACCTGGTGAACACGGTCGGCATGAGCATCTCCGACTCGACCACGATTTCGGCGGCGACGCTGTTCCTGTTCATGTGCCTGCAACCGATCATCGGCGGGCTGTCGGATAAAGTCGGTCGTCGGCCGATCCTGATTGCCTTCGGTATTCTGGGGACGCTGTTCACCGTGCCGATCCTGACCACCCTGCACACCGTTCAGACCTGGTGGGGCGCGTTCTTCCTGATCATGGCGGCGCTGATCATCGTCAGCGGCTACACCTCGATCAACGCAGTGGTGAAGGCCGAACTGTTTCCGACTGAAATCCGTGCACTGGGGGTTGGCTTGCCTTACGCCCTGACCGTGTCGATCTTCGGCGGTACGGCTGAATACATCGCGCTGTGGTTCAAGAGCATCGGCATGGAAACCGGGTATTACTGGTATGTCACGGCGTGTATTGCGGTGTCGTTGCTGGTGTATGTGACCATGAAAGATACCCGCAAGCATTCGCGGATCGAGACTGACTGACCGCTGGATTGAGGGTGGCTGTACTGGCCTCTTCGCGAGCAGGCTCACTCCTACACTGACCGGGTTCTTTTCATGAGAATGCGGTCAAATGTAGGAGTGAGCCTGCTCGCGATGGGGACGCCTCGGTCTCAAGTCAACTCAGCAGCCGTCCGCTTCCCATATTTATTCTGAGCAAACGAAGCCCCCGCAATCATCACCACCAGAATCCCCGCCAACACCCAGGCCCGAATCGTCGGCCAGGTAATCACCCAGCGCCGTGCCCAAGGTGTTGGAAAACAGAATCGCCATCCAATAGAACATCTCGCCGCGAAAGGTCTGGACCTTGGTGACGTTCAGCGAATCACCGCTCAAGCGCCACGCCGCAAAAATCCCGATCAGGATCGCAATCAGGATCATCGAACCGGTGGCGTAGCCCAGGCCGAGGGTGCGGTCCATGAAGTCCGACATCGTGGTGCCGGCCGTACTGGTCGCCAACACGTTCGCCGCCGATGGCTATGTCAAAACCGGCTCGGCGTCCTACGAGCACGGCGCCAGTGCCCCCATCGAACGTACGCATTCTGACAGCTTCGACAAAACCGGCACCGCCGAAGCGATCGGCTGATCACAAGAGCCCCCCCTGTAGGAGAGAGCCTGCTCGCGATGGCGGTGTGTCAGTCACATAAATGCTGAATGACACACCGCCATCGCGAGCAGGCTCACTCCTACATTGGAATCTCATTGCTGGAAATTATCGGCTCGGCCTTGCACCATGGTGGTCTCCCGAGAGCTCCTGGAATGAACCCCATGCCCGACGACATCCACTATTACGAACCCGCCAACGGCCACGGCCTGCCCCACGATCCGTTCAACGCCATCGTCGGCCCGCGCCCTATCGGCTGGATTTCCTCGCAGGATGCCAATGGCCGCTTGAACCTTGCCCCGTACAGTTTCTTCAACGCGTTCAACTACATTCCGCCGATCATTGGTTTTTCCAGTGTCGGGCGCAAAGACAGCCTGAATAACATCGAACAGACCGGCGAATTCGCCTGGAACCTCGCCACTCGCCCATTGGCCGAGCAGATGAACCAGAGCTGTGCGATGGTCGGGCCAGAAGTGAATGAATTCGAGTTGTCCGGATTGACGCCCGCCGCCTCGACAATCATTCAGGTGCCACGGGTCGCCGAAAGCCCGGTGTCCTTTGAGTGCAAGGTCACGCAGATCATCCAGTTGCAGCGCGCGGACGGGAATGTGGTGCCGAGCTGGCTGATTCTCGGCGAAGTGGTCGCCGTGCATATCGCCAAATGGCTGTTGAAGGATGGGGTCTACGACACCGCCGCGGCAGAACCGATTCTGCGCGGCGGCGGGCCGGCGGATTATTTTCAGCTGGGGCCAGAGGCGTTGTTCAAGATGTATCGCCCGGGGGCGAACAGGTAACTCACCAGAGCAGGTCGGTGTCTTCCTTGACGTCCTTGAGGCGGGTCAGCTCTTTGGCGGCGGCTTCATCGGCTTCATGGGCGGTCTTGAAGGTCTGGTCTTCGAGGACTTTGTGAAAGCGCGGTGCGCCTGCGCCACCCAGGGCTTTGACGGCGATGGCGGCGTGGTATCCACCCTCACCCGGTACAACTGCGGAAACGGCTTCGAAGTGTTCAAAGGCTTTACGTGCCATGTCGCGGATCCTGGCTGGTTGAGAATGCGGTCATTAAACCCTCAACCCGCCATTTTGTGTACCCACGACTGGGTCTGACCCAACGCCTGGGCCGCCGACACTTCCTTGAAGGTGTGGAAATCCAGGCTGTTGACCACCAGGTCCTGCACCAGTGCGGCAAACACTTCCATCGCCGGGGTGCTGAAGTACGCGGTCATGGCCTGCTGGTTGATCCAGAAACCGGACACCAGCCACAACTCGGTATCGCATTGCGACTGTTGCAGGGTAAAGCTCAGGCAACCCGGTGCAGTGCGCGTCGGCTCGATCAGGGCGCTCAGGCGCGCACCGAGTTCCACCGAACGCCCGGCGTGGGCACGGACAAAAGCCATATGACTGACGGGGATCTGCGTAGACATGTTCAACCCTCCCAGGTACTCGAGTGGCAGCCGTGGGACGGGCTGCGACAGGATCAAAGGTTAATCGCGCACCCGCCAGCGCGGTTAGTCGATTCCTGCCGGCTTGTTGCACAATCCTGCGCACGTCGTAAAAAACCTCTACCCGCCAGCAAAAGGTTTTCAGGCCAATGAAACAGGGCTTTCAAGCAAGTTTTGCAGGGACTGCCCACTGCCAGAGGCACCGCTAATTCACCCCGTGCAGAATCAGGCAAGGTTGAGGCAGGATGTGTCTACCGCTTCGTCTTGCACAAACATAAGCTGAGCCCATTATCCACGCCCCACCGAGGATGCCTTGCATGTCGTCGCTCGATCATTTTCAAGCCCCGCTGGATGCCGAGATGGAGAAACAGCGCGCGGAACTGGCCGCGATCATCCGTCGCTATACAACCGATGATGGCAATTATGAGACCGCCGTCGGCTCGTTGTTCATGGCCAAACACAGCAAGTCCCACGACTTTGCACCGGTGCTGGCGCAACCGGCGTTGTGCATCATGGCGCAGGGGCGCAAAGAGGTGCGGCTGGCGGACGAATACTTCAATTACGACCCGCTGCACTACCTGGTGGTCTCGGTCTCGATGCCCCTGAGCGGCAGGATCGTCAATGTCACCTCGGAAGAACCGATTCTCTCGGTGCGGCTGGACATCGACCCAGCGGAAATCAGCGCGCTGATTGCCGATGCCGGACCTTTAGGTGTGCCGACCCGCCCCACCGGTCGTGGCCTGTATGTCGAGCGGGTCGACAGCGCCATGCTCGATGCCGTACTGCGTCTGGCACGTTTGCTCGACACCCCGAAAGACATCGCCATGCTCGCGCCGTTGATTCGTCGGGAGATTCTTTATCGGTTGTTGCGCAGCCCGCAGGGGCATCGGCTGTATGAGATCGCGATCGCCAATAGCCAGAGCCATCGCATCAGCCAGGCGATCCAGTGGCTGAACGGCAACTATGAGCAGCCGCTGCGCATTGATGATTTGGCGAAAGAGGTGAACCTGAGCGTGTCGACGTTGCATCACCGGTTCAAGGCGATGACGGCGATGAGTCCGTTGCAGTATCAGAAGCAGTTGCGGTTGCAGGAAGCGCGGCGGTTGATGCTGGCGGAAGGGTTGGAGGCTTCGGCGGCGGGGTATCGGGTGGGGTATGAAAGCCCTTCGCAGTTCAGCCGTGAATACAGTCGGTTGTTTGGGGCGCCGCCGTTGCGGGATTTGGCGCGGTTGCGGTTGAGTGTCTGATCCAGAGTTTTCTGGTGTGGCGGATGGCCCCATCGCGGGCAAGCCCGCTCCCACAGGGAATTATTGGCAGTCACAAAATGGCGTGAACACCGACGATCACTGTGGGAGCGGGCTTGCCCGCGAAGAGGCCAGCAAGGCTGGCATCAATCCTGAATCAGGCACCGAGTACGCGGCAAGCCTCAGCCGGCAACGTCACCGACACCGGGTTGCCAATGCTCAACCCGAACCCCTGGCACGGTGTGCTCAGCGCGGTAAACGACACCCCGGAACACTCCACGGTGGTTTCAATCGTCGCGCCGATATCACGCACGAACGTCACCGTACCCAGCAAACGATTCCCCGCCGTCGCCTGCGGGTGCGACAGTTGCAGGTCTTCCGGGCGAATCAGCATCTTCACTTTCTCGCCGACCACAATGCTGCTGCAGATCGGCACGTCCAGTGCATCGCCCCCCGGCAGACCGACCTTGCCATTGCCCAACGCCGTGGCCGGGAAGATGTTGCCGGAACCGATAAAGTCCGCGACAAATTCGTTGGCCGGGTGGCGGTAGATTTCAATCGGCGTGCCGACTTGCTGCACGCGGTGCTCGCCCAGGACCACGACGATATCGGCCATGGTCATGGCTTCACGCTGATCGTGGGTCACCATGATCGTGGTGATGTTCAGGCGTTGTTGCAGCTGACGGATTTCCACCTGCATCGACTCGCGCAGCTTGGCGTCCAGCGCCGACAGCGGCTCATCCAGCAGGAGGATTTTTGGTCGCGAAGCAATCGCCCGGGCAATCGCCACGCGCTGACGCTGACCGCCGGAGAGTTTGGCCACCGGGCGATCAATCATTTCCTGCAGCTGAATCAGCTCCAGCAACTCCACCACACGCGCCTGCTGATCAGCCTTGCTGACGCCACGCAGTTTCAGCGGATAGGCGATGTTCTCGCCCACGGTCATGTGCGGGAACAAGGCCAGGGATTGAAACACCATGCCGAAATTACGTAGATGCGCCGGGGTGTGGCCGATGTCTTCACCGTCCAGGCGAATCTCGCCGCCGGTGAGGGTTTCGAGGCCGGCGATCATGCGCAGCAGCGTGGTTTTACCGCAGCCCGACGGGCCGAGAAAACACACCAGCTTGCCCTCGGGCAAATGCAGGTTTACATCCTTTACCGCGCAGGCCGAGCCGTAGTGTTTCTCGACGTTTTCCAGAATCAGACCAGACATGTGAATCACCTCAAGAAATCAGAACGAAACGCCACCTTCACCAACCAGCTTCTCCAGCGCCCAGATCAGGACGAAGTCGATCAGCACGATCAGCACGGCAAACGAGAAAACGGTAGGGTCGAGCGAAGACACGGTGCGGCTGTACATCCAGATCGGCACGGTCATGACGTCGATGGTGTAGAGGAAATAGGTCACGGTGAATTCGTTGAACGAGACGATGAACGCCAGCAGCATCCCCGCCAGGATCCCCGACTTCATCAACGGCACCACCACATCGACAATCGCTCGGGTCGGCGAAGCACCGAGCATTTGCGCGGCCTCCTCGACTTCGCTGCCGATGGACAGCATCGCCGCAGTGCAGTTTTTCACCACGAACGGCAACGCCAGAATCACGTGGGCAATCACCAGCCGCGAGGTGGTCATCTGGAACGGCAGGCTGTCGAACACCAGCAGCAACGCCAGGCCCAACACCACCATTGGAAACACCAGCGGCAACGACATCAGTTGCAGCGCCACGGCCTTGCCGCGGAACTCGCAACGGGTCAGCGCGTAAGACGCCGGCACGGCGATGATCGTGGCGAAAACCATGGTCAGGCACGCAACCATCAGGCTGGTGGTCATGGCTTTGCCCAGGCTCAGCACGTCACTGGCGTCCGGCGAGACGAAGGTGTGCCAGGCCGCTTTGTACCATTGCAGGCTGTAGCTGCTCGGCGGGAAGTCGAGGTTCGACGAGCCGCTGAACGACATCACGATCATGGTCAGGATCGGCAACACCGCCAGCAGCAGGATGAAGCCGGAGAGGATGCCGGCAAACTTGCCGGTTTCGCCCGGCAGCAGCCCGTAACGTTTCTTGGTCAGGGTACTCATTGCGAAGCCTCCAGCATGCGCCGACGGCGGCCAGTGATGTATTCGGACAAGGTCATGATCGCGAGCGTGGTGACGATCAGCACCACACCGGCGGCGGACGCGGCGGGCCAGTTCATCAGCGGGGCGATCTGGTCATGGACCATCACCGCCAGCATCGGCACGCGTCGACCACCGAGCAGCAACGGCACCACGAAACTGCTGGCGTTGTAGGCGAACACCAACGTCGCGCCGGTGATGATCCCCGGCATGCTCATCGGCAACACCACCTGGCGGAACACCTGGAAGCGACTGGCGCCCAGGGTCGCAGCGGCTTCTTCGTAAGTACGGGCGACGCCGCGCATGGCGCTGGCGATTGGCAACACAGCGAGCGGGAACGCGGTTTGCACCAGGCCCATCAGCACGCCGTTCTGGTTGTAGAGCAGCATGATCGGACGCTTGATCAGACCGAGGCCCATCAACGCCTGATTGAGCATGCCGCCCGGACCGAGGATCACCAGCCAGCCGTAGCTTTGCAGCAGCAGGTTGACCAGCAATGGCAATAGCACCGCGGCGAGGAACACCCGGCGCACGAACGGTGAGGTCAGGCGCGACATGGTGTAGGCCACCGGGATCGCCAGGACCACAGCGATCGCTGCGCTGATCAGTGCCAGACGCAGGGTCAGCAGCAAGGATTTGAGGTAATACGGTTCCAGCAATTGGGCGTAACTGGCCAGGCTGAACCCGGTCCATTCCGCGCCTTTGGTGCCCACGCTCATGCGCAGGACCAGCAGGCTGGCGGCGATCAGCACACCCAGAAACAGCATCGACGGCGACAGGAAAAACCAGGCGCGGGTCGTTGGCGAAACACCCCGACGGGCACGCTCGGGGGCGATGCTTACCGGATGAGTCAAAGGTTGGTGTTCCATAGCAAGGGTCTCGTCAATGGAAAGCAGCTGACCAACACACCTTTCAAAACCACCACGAACCCTGTGGGAGCGGGCTTGCCCGCGATAGCGATCTGTCAGTCACATCAATATCGACAGGGAGGCCGTCATCGCGGGCAAGCCCGCTCCCACAGTGTTTTGCAGTGTTCTAAAAACGTGTGTTTGTCACTCAATCAGGAAGAAAAGATTTCCGTGTAGCGACGAATCCATTGGTCATGCACGGTGGCCAGGAAGGCGTTGTCGTGCATGATCGCCTTCTCGGCAATCTGCTCTGGCGTGAGGATGTACGGGCTCTTGCGCGCTTCGGCGGAGATGATCGCCTTGGCGTTGACCGGGCCGTTGTAGATGTCTTCAGCCATCTTGCCCTGCACCAGCGGGTCCAGAGAGTGGTTGATGAAGGCGTACGCCATGTCGGTGTCGCCCGGACGGTTCTTCGGCATCACCGATTGCATCAAGTCGGTGTAGAAACCTTCCTTCATGCCAAAGGTTGCGCTCAGGCCGTAGGCCGGGTCGCGGATCTGTTTCGGGAAGAATGCCGGTGCGTACAGGCCGCCCATGTCCAGCGAACCGGTGCGGAACAGCTCGGCGATCTGGTTCGGGTTTTCACCCAGGGTGACCACGCGATCTTTCAGCTCGGCGAGTTTCTTGAAGCCCGGCTCAATGTTGTGCTCGTCACCACCGGCCAGTTTGGCGGCGATGATGATCAGGTCCATGGCCTCGGTCCAGTTCGGCGGCGGCAGGAAGATGTTTGGCGCAGCGTCGGCATCCCACAGGGAGGCGTAGCTGGTTGGCGCTTCTTTCTGGGTGCGGGTGCTGTAGACCAGGCTGTTGCACCAGAGCAGGTAACCGATGCCGTGGCCATTGGCGCCGGTGCGGTATTTTTCCGGGACATCGACCAGGTTCGGGATGCGGTTGAGGTCGGGTTTTTCCAGCAGGTTGGCGGCGGCCAGACCTTCGGCGCCGACGCCGGCCAGGGTGATGATGTCGTACTGCGGACGATCACCGCCGGCCTTGAGTTTGGCGACCATTTCCGAGGTGCTGCCGGTGCGGTCAGCGATGACTTTGCAGCCGTACTTGTCTTCGAAGGTCGCGGCGATGTTGCGCAGGGCTGCCAGGCCAGTGTCATCGGACCAGGTCAGCAAACGCAGGGTCTTGCCCGCAAAGCGTGTGTCGCTGGCATTGGCCTTCATGAACGGCATGCTCATGGCGGCCGCTGCCACCGAGGCTACGCCTACGGTCTTGATGAATTGACGTCTGTTCAGATCATGTTCGCCCATTACGGACTCCCTTTGTTTTTGTAGGTATAAGGCAGGTCGAAACTGTTGCATCCGCGCGACCGGATCTGCATTAGCCCCCGTATTTTCGGGGGTTTGGCTGAACCGGCAAGTTCATCCTGAGGTCGTGTAAAACACCTGACTATCGATAAAAACTCATCGAAGCCATGACGCCAGCGCATGCCTCCTTTCGAGGCATGCGCTGACCTTTTTCGTGCCGTCAGACCGCTCGAATCACGTGTTTGATTTCCTGGAACGCCTGCAAGCCCCACGGCCCCAACTCGCGGCCGATGCTGCTCTGCTTGTAGCCGCCCCAGGCGGTTTGCGGAAAGATCACCTGCGGCGCGTTGATCCACACAAGGCCCGCCTGCAAAGCGTTGGCGACCCTATCAGCGGCCTCGACATTACTCGTGACCACGCTGGCCACCAGGCCGAACTGGCTGTCGTTGGCCAGGGCAATCGCCTCGGCTTCGGAGGCAAAACTGCGTACGCAGATCACCGGGCCGAAAATCTCTTCACACCACAGCGCACTGTCGAGGGGCACTTCAGTGAAAATGGTCGGCTGCAAAAAATAACCGCGCGGCAGGTCGGCCGGACGATTGCCACCACAGATCAGCTTGGCGCCGGCGCTCAAACCACGATCGATGTGGCCGAGCACACGCTGGTATTGCGCCTGATTGACCAGAGCACCCATCTCCACCGCCGGGTCGAACGGGTCGGCCACGCGAATGGCTTCGGCGCGCGCCTTCAGGCGCAGCAGGAATTCATCGGCCAGTTCATCGGCGACCAGCACACGGCTGGTGGCGGAACACATTTGCCCGGCGTTGAAGAAACCACCGCCACAGGCCACTTCCACCGCCAGGTCGAGGTCGGCATCGGCCAGCACCAGCAACGACGATTTGCCACCCAGTTCCAGGCTCACGCCTTTGACGGTTTCCGCCGCACGCTGCATGACTTGCACGCCCACCGCGTTGCTGCCGGTGAAAGAAATCTTGGCGATGCGCGGATCAACCGACAGTGGCGCGCCAACGGCCAGACCGGTGCCGCACACCAGGTTGAAAACGCCGGCCGGCAACCCGGCTTTAGCGATGATCGACGCCAGTTCCAGCTCCGGCAGCGGTGTCACTTCCGAAGGCTTGAGCACCACGCAGCAACCGGCGGCCAGGGCCGGGGCGAGTTTCCACGCGGTGGTGACCATCGGGAAATTCCACGGCACGATCAGGCCGACCACTCCGGCCGGCTCGCGGCGCAGACGCGCGCTGAAATCGTCGCTCGGCAATTCAACGGGGCTGTCTTGTTTAGCGTCGAGGCCTTCGGCCAGACCGGCGTAATACTCAAACGTCGCGATCACGTCGTCGACGTCGATGGCCGCTTCGAACAATGGCTTGCCGTTGTTGCTCGACTGCAAATGCATCAACTGTTCGCGACCGGCCTGCACGCCTGCGGCGATTTTGCGCAGGATCGCGCCGCGCTCGGCTCCGGTGGTTTTCGACCAGGCGGCGAAGGCGTGGGTGGCCGCGCTCACCGCCTGATCGACAGACTGTGCATCGCCGCCATTGACCGTGGTCAACAAGGCTTCCGTCGCCGGGTTGATCACACGCAAGTGTTCGTGGCCGGCCGACCATTGGCCATTGATGAACAGACCGTCGAGCGTGGTTGGAAAACTCATTTCGACACCGCCTTCATCCACTGGGTCTGATCGATTTCAATCAGGGTCGGGCCTTGGCGATCCGCCGCGGCACGCAGCGCTGTGCGCAGTTGCTCGACGCCGCTGATGGCTTCCGCCGCGCAGCCCAAGGCCTTGGCCACACCGATGAAGTCCGGGGTGTAGATGTCCACGCCGACCGGCTCGATGGCGCGGTTGACCATGTATTTCTTGATCTCTTCGTAGCCCTGGTTATTCCACAGCAGCACGATCACCGGGGTGCGCGCTTCAACGGCACTGGCCAGTTCCGGCAGGGTGAATTGCAGGCCGCCGTCGCCGATCAGGCACACCACCGGAGGACGCGAACCGCCTTCGACGCTGCCGCCGAGCCAGGCGCCAATCGCCGCCGGCAAAGCGTAACCCAAGGTGCCGTAACCGGTGGACGAGTTGAACCAGCGACGCGGGCGCTCGGGGTTGAAGGTCAGGTTGCCGGTGTACACAGGCTGGGTCGAATCGCCGACGAATACCGCGTCTGGCAGCTCGTGCAGGACGGTTTCGAGAAAGCGTGTTTGCGCCAGGGTCGGGGCATCCCAGCTCTCGGCGAGTGCCTCACGCAAACGGGAGGCACGCACCTGACCCCAATCATTGGCGCGCTCGGCCAGGGACTTGTGGGACAGCGCGCTCAGCAATGCCTGAGCAGCGTTGCGCGAGTCGGACACCAGCGCCACGTGCGGCGGATAGTTGCGCACGGTCTGGTCCGGGTCGATGTCCACGCGCAGCAACTGGCCAGGAATCTCGAAACCACCGGCGAAGGTGACGTCGTAGTCGGTCTCGGCCAGTTCGGTGCCGATGGCCAGGACCACGTCGGCTTCGGCCACCAGTGCGCGAGTCGCGACCAGGCTCTGGGTCGAACCGATCAGCAACGGGTGACTGGATTCGAGCATGCCTTTGGCGTTGATGGTCAGGGCCACCGGCGCGTCCAGCAGTTCGGCCAGTTCAGTCAGTTCGGCAGCCGCATCGATGGCACCGCCACCGGCGAGAATCAGCGGGCGCTTGGCGCCGGCCAGCAATTCGGTCATGCGCGAGACGGCGGTCGGCGATGCACCGGCGCGGTCAATGTTCACCGGTACGCTGGTCAGCAGGTCATCGGCTTCTTCAACCAGCACGTCCAACGGAATTTCGATGTGCACCGGACGCGGACGGCCAGCCTGGAACAGCGCAAAGGCACGGGCCAGCACGCCCGGCAACTCGGACGCCGACATCAGGGTGTGGGAGAACGCCGCCACACCGGCGACCAACGCGCCCTGGTTCGGCAGTTCATGCAGCTTGCCGCGACCGCCGCCCAACTGGCTGCGCGATTGCACGCTGGAGATCACCAGCATCGGGATCGAATCGGCGTACGCCTGGCCCATCGCGGTGGTGATGTTGGTCATGCCAGGGCCGGTGATGATGAAGCACACACCCGGTTTGCCGCTGGTGCGGGCATAACCGTCGGCCATGAAACCGGCGCCCTGTTCGTGACGCGGAGTGACGTGGTTGATGCTCGAACGGGCCAGCCCGCGATACAGCTCCACGGTATGAACCCCGGGAATGCCGAACACCTGCTCAACCCCGTAATCTTCGAGTAACTTGACCAATACTTCGCCGCACGTCGCCATTGTGTTTTGCCCTTCTTGTTCGTTTGAGACGCCGGGCCTGCGCAGTGTTTATGATGAGTGGGCAGGTCCAGGGATGGCCTCATTGGAACGGGCGACACGTAGCCGCAACAATGGATAAAAAGTCATACTAGCCATGTCCTCACGTCATACCTTGGATCCCAATGAAACGACTGCCTCCCCTGCCGGCGCTGCACACTTTTCTGATTACCGCGCAGTGCTGCAACTTCACCCGGGCCGCCGAACAGCTGCACATCACCCAAGGCGCGGTAAGCCGGCAGATCGCCGGGCTCGAAGATCACCTCGGTTATGAACTGTTCATCCGCCAGGCTCGCGGCCTCGATCTGACGGCCGAAGGACGGGAATGGCTGCCACGGGTGCAGCAGATTTTCGGCCTGATCGATGAGGCCGTTGAACAGATCGGCGAGAAGCGCGAAACCCTGCAACTCAAGGCGCCGACCTGCGTGATGCGCTGGCTGTTGCCGCGTCTTTTGCAGTGGCAACGGGAGCGGCCGGACGTGCCGGTGGAACTGACCACCACGGTCAAGCACGGCGTGGATTTTCATCGTGAGCAGTTCGATGCGGCGGTGATGTACGGCGTGCCACCGGACAGCACGTTGGCCTCGCAACGCCTGTTTGAAGAAATATTGACGCCGGTCTGTTCCAAACCGCTGCTTGAAGGCCCGGTGCCGTTGCAGACCCCGGAAGACCTTCAGCGGCACATGCTGCTGCACCCCACCCGTGATGAGCGTGACTGGAAAGCCTGGCTGGCCACGGCCAATGTGCGACTGAACAATGTCAGCAAGGGTCAGCACTTCGAAACCCTGGACCTGGCGATGTCGATGGCCTCACAGGGGACGGGGGTAGCGATTGGCGACTGGTCGTTGATTGGCGATGACTTGAGCGCCGGGCGACTGGTGATGCCGTTTGAGTTGAAGGTGAAAACGGGGTTGGCGTATTACCTGGTTTTGCCGCACAAGCCCGCACCTTCGCCGAAGTTGCAGGAATTGTTGGGGTGGTTGGTGGAGCAGGCTCAAGCGCGGTGAAAGCCTAAAATCTTGCTGCAATCCCCTTGTAGGAGTGAGCCTGCTCGCGATGGCGTTGGGTCAGTCGACATCACTGTTGAATGATCAACCGCTATCGCGAGCAGGCTCACTCCTACAGGGGATCGGTGATCTCAGTAGCCTACTGTGAACCGCTGGCGGGAGTGCTTCGGCACTTCCACTTCATCGATCATCGCAATCGCATAGTCGGCAAACGTGATCCAGCTGCGCCCTTCACGGCTCACCAGCAAATCATCCTGGCCGATCCGGAACACCCCCGTGCGTTCCCCTTCGACAAACTCCGCCGA
Organism: Pseudomonas sp. URMO17WK12:I12; assembly: GCF_000514395.1. Taxonomy (NCBI): domain Bacteria; kingdom Pseudomonadati; phylum Pseudomonadota; class Gammaproteobacteria; order Pseudomonadales; family Pseudomonadaceae; genus Pseudomonas; species Pseudomonas sp. URMO17WK12:I12. The sequence continues at coordinate 279,142 of NZ_AZVV01000006.1, read as the reverse complement.
CGGTGACAAGAAGGTCCAGTCCAGGTCCTTTTCCTGTCGCAGGTTCTCAAGGAACAACGCCCCGGCACCCGCCTCGGCTTTGTACGCATCGGGAAAGCCCTCGCTGTCGATCACGCGAGTTCCGCCCGGCAACAACAACGAACCGGCACCGCCCACCACCAGCAGACGTTTCACCCCGGCCTTTTTCACCGGCCCGATCACCGCCGCGGCGGGCAGCGTCGAGAAATGCGCGGCGCTGATGACCACGTCATGACCCGCCACAGCGGCTTGCAACGCTGCGCCATCAAGGGCATCGACATGCTTGCTGACCACACCGGCACGCTGACCGATCTTCGACGTGTCGCGGGCAATGGCGGTGACGCTATGACCACGACGCAGGGCTTCTTCCAGCAATTGGCTGCCGGCACGGCCAGTGGCCCCGATGATTGCGATTTTGCTCATGACGTTCTCCAGTTGGCTTGGATGTAGATGTTGATCGTTCCCACTCTGCGTGGGAACGATCATTCACAGGTGTCCGGTCATTCGCCCCACTTCATCTCGCCCTTGGCGACTTTGGCGCTCAGCTCCAGCGAGCTTTCTTCGCCCAGCGTCGGGAAGCGTTTTTTCATCGCGGCGATCAGTGCGGCGGAATCCTTGGCCTTGGCGGTTTCTTCGTCGAACGCCTTGATGTATTCAGCCGTGAACCGCACGGCCGCCAGGGAGCGGGCGCTGTCACCGAGGTAATGACCCGGCACGATGGTGTTCGGTTTCAAGGTTTCGATGGCGTGCAGCGTCGTCAACCAATCGGCGTGGGACTGCGGGGTTTGCGTGTCGGCCATCCAGACATGGATGTTTTCTGCCACAACCACCCCACCGACAACCGCTTTGATCGATGGAATCCAGACGAAGGTGCGGTCCGGCTGCTTGCTGTCCAGCCCCACCACCTGCAATTTCTGCCCTTCCAGTATCAGGCTGTCGCCCTTGAGCACGCCGGGCACGATGGTTTTCGCCGGTACGTCAGCGCCCATTTTCGGGCCCCAGAACGCCAGTTTGCCGACGACGGTGTGCTTGATGTGGTCCACGGTTGGCTGCGAAGCCAGCACTTTGGCGTTGGGGAACGCGGCGGTCAGGGTGTCGAGGCCGAAGTAATAATCCGGGTCGCCATGGCTGATGTAGATGGTGGTCAGTTGCTTGCCGCTGGCGCGGATTTTCTCGACCACCTGCTCGGCTTGGGATTTGCCGAACTGCGCATCCACCAGAATCGCTTCTTTCTCGCCGCTGACCAGCACCGACGTCACCGGGAAGATCGCCTTGTCGCCGGGGTTGTAGACATCCAGGGTCAGGGTCGAGGCCGCCGCTGCATGGGCCGCGAAGCCGAGAGCGGCGGTGGCCAGCAAAATACGCTTGAGGGTGGTGAAACCGATCATCTGTTGCTCCGTAATCCGAATGCCATGCTTGGCGATGGGAGGGAGCTTAGTTGCATGACTCAGTACAAAAAATGCGATGCTTGAACATAGTTTGTTTCTGAAAGCGGGCAAATCATGGATCGTCTTCAAGCAATGCGCGTATTCGTCACGGTGGTCGACCTCGGCAGCCAGTCGGCCGCCGCCGATCATCTGGACCTGTCACGGCCGGTGGTTTCACGTTATCTGGCGGAACTGGAGGACTGGGTCGGTGCCCGGTTGATGCACCGCACCACCCGCAAATTGAGCCTGACCGCCGCCGGCGCCGAGATGCTGCCCCGCTGTCGGCAGATGCTCGACTTGTCCACCGACATGCAAGCCGCCGTGAGCGAGCCGGACGATGCACCGCGTGGGTTGCTGCGCATCAGTGTCAGCACTTCGTTCGGCCAGGCGCAATTGGCGGACGCCATGGCGGCCTACGTCAAACGTTACCCTGGCGTCAGCATCGACCTGCAGATGCTCGACCGCACCGTGAACCTGGTGGATGAGCGCATCGATCTGGCGATCCGCACCAGCAACGACCTGGACCCGAACCTGATCGCCCGACGGCTGACGGTCTGCCGCTCGGTGATCTGCGCCTCCCCGGGCTACCTGCGCGAACATCCAGCGCCGCAGCGGGTCGAGGACCTGAGCCAGCACAATTGCCTGACCCATTCCTACTTCGGCAAAAGCCTTTGGCATTTCGAGGAGGACGGCGAGCCGGTCTCGGTGACGGTGCAAGGCAACATCAGCGCCAACGAAGCCAGCACCCTGCTGCGCGTAACCATCGCCGGCGCCGGGGTGGCGATGCTGCCGAGTTATCAGGCCGGTGTGCATATTCACAGCGGCGAACTGATCCGCCTGTTGCCCGAGGCCGAGCCCCGGCAGATGAATATTTATGCGGTGTATGCGTCACGCAAACACATGCCAGCGGCGTTGCGCAGCCTGCTGGATTTCCTGGTGCTCAGATTTCCCGAAGAACCAGCGTGGGATATCGGCCTGTAACTCGCCGCAACCTTTGAGCTCGCTCCCACAGTAGGCACATCAGTGTTCTGAATATCGGGGTACGTACGATGCAGCTTTAGTGGCAACTCACCCGCGCTGACCTATGCTCAAAGTAATACCCAAGGGTATTTCGTTCAGAGGTCCACGCCATGAACATCAAAACAAGAAGGTACCTCACCATTTTCATCACCTGCGCGGTGACGCTGGCGCTGTATGGCACCGCAGCCTGGCGGGTCGAGCAGGCACGGCAACTGCCCCGTGAATTTGCGAGCTGCAACTTCGAACGCTGCATCCCCCACAACGCGACCCTCAATGCCCTGCGGTGACCCAGGGGATCAGGCCTCGTTGTCCTGATCGGCCTTCAAGCGGTCGCGGAACGCCTTGGGCGAAATACCCACGCGACGCCGGAACAGGCGTGTGAAGTTTGTAGGATCGGAAAACCCCAACACATCGGACATTTCGTAAATGGTCATGCTGGTGTAGGTCAGCAACCGCTTGGCCTCCAGCAATTGCCGTTCGTGCATGATCTGCAACGCCGGTTGCCCCGCCAGTTCACGGCACGTGCCGTTGAGGTGGGACACGGAAATCCCCAGCCGATGCGCGAGGTCTTCGACCTTGACGTGCTGACGGTAAGTCTCTTCCACCAGCTGGATAAACCCGTTGAGGTATTCCCGGGCGCGCTGCGGACGCTGGCTGGCGTTGCGGCGGGTGATCACCTGCCGGCTGACCCAGACCATGATCACGCTGACCAGTGAATGCATGAGCATTTCACGCGCCGGTTGGTGACCGGTGTATTCGTCTTGCAGCGCTGAAAACAGGCTGTTGAGGTAGTCACCGTCCTTGCCCGCCGGGTAGCTTTCAGCCTGGGCCAGCGCATTCACCGAGTTGCCCAGTTGCGCTTGCAGATGGGCGATCAGCGGCGCGGCGAGGGTCAAGACAAACCCTTCGACGTCTTCGGAAAATCGATAACCGTGCACCGACAACGGCGGCAGGATCAGCACGGTCGGCTCAGTCAGTTGCGTGCGTTTACCTTCGATCTCAAGCTCTGCCTGACCTTTGAAGATGAAGAGTAACTGACACAAATCGGCGTGACGGTGGGGTTTGATTTCCCATTGGTGTTCGCGGCTGCGTTTGGAAATGGTTTCGCAGTGCAGCAAGTCGGGGGTCGGCCAGTCCAGGCTTTCACCGTAGAGCTTGAACACTGGAATCGAAGGCAGGTCAGGCTTGTTCATCACTTCAATCCAGGCCTCGGGGGGTTACGGGCGATAATCGCACCGATTGGCAGAAAGAACAGGTATCGGCTCAGTTTTCACCTTCAATTGACAGACTCGCAAGGGAAAAATGCAAGCACTCGATCCATAAAAATAATTCACCGGCCTTGGTCGCGTGGAGCTTGCGAGTCCTGACAACAATGAAAACGCTGAAAACCCAAATCGCCATCATTGGCGCCGGTCCTGCCGGTTTACTGCTCGGTCAATTGCTGCACAACGCCGGTATCGACACCCTCATTCTTGAACGCCAGAGCCCGGATTATGTGCTCGGGCGAATCCGTGCCGGGGTCCTTGAACAAGGCATGGTAGAGCTGTTGCGTCAGGCTGGTGTGGGTCGGCGGATGGATGCCGAAGGCCTGGTGCACACCGGCTTCGAACTGGCACTCGATGGCCGTCAGGTACACATCGATTTGCAGGCATTGACCGGCGGCAAAACCGTGATGGTGTATGGCCAGACCGAGGTCACCCGTGACCTGATGGCCGCTCGTCGGGAGGCCGGCGCGCAGACGATTTATGACGCCGTCAACGTCATGCCACACGGGATGAAAAGCGCAGAACCTTTCGTCACCTTTGATAAGGATGGCGAGACGTATCGCCTCGATTGCGACTACATCTCCGGGTGCGACGGTTTCCACGGTGTGGCGCGCCAATCGATCCCCGACGACTGCCTCAAGGTGTTCGAGCGGGTCTATCCGTTTGGCTGGCTCGGCATCCTCGCCGACACGCCGCCGGTGCACGAAGAACTGGTGTACGCCCGCCACGAGCGCGGTTTTGCTTTATGCAGCATGCGCTCGGCGACCCGCACCCGGTATTACCTTCAGGTACCGGCCGAGGACCAGGTGCAGGACTGGTCGGATCAGCGTTTCTGGGACGAGTTGAAATTGCGCCTGCCGCCAGCGTTGGCAGCGTCGTTGGTCACCGGCCCGTCCATCGAAAAAAGCATCGCGCCGTTGCGCAGTTTTGTCGTTGAACCGATGCAATTCGGGCGCATGTTCCTGGTCGGCGACGCGGCGCACATCGTCCCGCCCACCGGCGCCAAGGGCCTGAACCTGGCCGCCAGTGACGTCAGCACGTTGTTCAATATTCTGTTGAAGGTCTATCGGGAAGGACGCGTGGATTTGCTGGATAAATACTCCGAAATCTGCCTGCGCCGCGTGTGGAAAGCCGAGCGGTTTTCCTGGTGGATGACGTCTATGCTGCATCGCTTTGACGACCATGACGCGTTCAGCCAGCGCATCAGCGAGTCGGAACTGGACTACTTTGTCGGCTCCGAAGCCGGTCGAAAAACCATTGCAGAAAATTACGTCGGGCTTGCGTACGAGGCTATCGAATAGCTTGCTACCGACTTACACTGCGAGCATTCCCGCTCGCCTTGCCACTTGCGGGTCCATCTCTGCCCGCAGGTTTTACCGTGACCAATCTCAACCAGCCTGACACGCCCAAACCGGCCATTCGCAGCGTGCTGATCGCCCTGATGCTGGCGATCTTTCTCGGCGCGCTGGACCAGACCATCGTCGCTGTCTCGATGCCGGCGATTTCCGCCCAGTTCAAGGACGTCAGCCTGCTGGCCTGGGTGATTTCCGGGTACATGGTGGCGATGACGGTGGCGGTGCCGATCTACGGCAAGCTCGGCGATTTGTATGGTCGGCGCAAGCTGATGCTGTTCGGCATGGGCCTGTTCACCCTCGCCTCGTTGTTCTGCGGCATGGCCCAGAGCATGGAGCAACTGGTGCTGGCGCGGATCATTCAGGGCATCGGTGCCGGCGGGATGATTTCGGTCAGTCAGGCGATCATCGGCGACATCGTCCCGCCCCGGGAGCGCGGTCGTTATCAGGGTTACTTCAGCAGCATGTACGCCGTGGCCAGCGTGGCCGGCCCGGTGCTGGGCGGTTACATGACCGAGTATTTGTCGTGGCGCTGGGTATTCTTGATCAATCTGCCCCTGGGACTGGGTGCCTGGGTGGTGGCCCATCGAACGCTGGTCGGGCTGCCGGTGCCGCAGCGCAAACCTGTGATCGACTACCTCGGCACGTTGCTGATGATCATCGGCTTGACCGCGTTGTTGCTGGGCATCACGCAGGTCGGTCAGGGTCATTCGTGGCGCAGCGCGCAAGTGCTGGGACTGTTTGCCGGCGCGGTGGTGATTCTTGGGATGTTCGTCTGGCATGAGCGCCGGGCACGGGAGCCGTTGTTGCCGATGCATCTGTTCGCCAACCGCAACGCGATTTTTTGCTGGTGCACGATTTTCTTCACCAGTTTCCAGGCGATCTCGCTGATCGTGCTGATGCCGCTGCGCTTCCAGAGCGTCACCGGCGCCGGTGCCGACAGCGCCGCACTGCACCTGTTGCCGCTGGCGATGGGTTTGCCGATTGGCGCCTATTTTGCCGGACGCCGGACCTCGGTGACCGGGCGCTACAAACCAATGATCCTGAGCGGCGCGGCGCTGATGCCGATGGCGATTCTGGGTATGGCGTTCAGCCCGCCTCAGGCGTTTGTGCTCAGCAGTTTGTTCATGTTGTTGTGCGGGATCGCCAGCGGCATGCAATTCCCGACGTCTTTGGTCGGCACACAGAACTCGGTGGACCAGCGCGACATCGGTGTCGCCACCAGCACCACCAATCTGTTCCGCTCCCTGGGCGGCGCGGTGGGGGTGGCGTTGATGTCGGCGCTGCTGCTGGCGTTGTTGCAGGATTCAAGCTTCGCGCACATTGCCGGTTCGTCGCTGATCGTCGAGGGCAGTTCCGGGAATGTCTTGCTCGACGGTTTGAACGCCGCGCCGGGCGATGCGCAAAACGCCTTGCGTGCGGAGTTGTTGCTGACGTTCAGGTATTTGTTGATGGTGAGTGCGGCGGTGTCGTTGCTGGGACTGGCGGCGGCGATTGCGATGCCGAATATGTTGCTGCGGGGGCGGGAAGACAAGGTCCGGTAGACACACCGAGTCGTCTGCCAATCGCGAGCAGGCTCACTCCTACAGGGGATCTCCGGTGCTCACAATATTTGTGTACGGGCGGAGATCCTGTAGGAGTGAGCCTGCTCGCGATAGCTATCTGTCAGTCACAGTGATTCAAGGGCTGTAATACCCGACTGCCACCAGAAAATGCCCGACCTTCTTCAGGTAGGCATGCTTGTCCTCAACCTTGTTGGTCACCGGGTTTTTCCAGCGGTATTCGTATTCGCCGTAATCCTGCTTGGCCATCAACGCCAGGATCGGCTCGCCCACCGGTTTGCCCTCCGGGTCCTTGATCTTGCCGAAGTCGGTGTTGATCAGCCGCAGGTTGGTGCCGTGGGCCACGTAGCGTTGGGTGTCCAGGTCGACGACGAACACGTACAGGTCATCCTGCAGGTAACCGCCCTTGAGGGAATTGATCGCGGTCAGTGTGCCCTTCTCGTCCTTGGCCAGATCGGTCGCGGCTTTGTTCAACAGCGCCATCGCCTGTTCCGCTGACGCCCGTGGCAGGTAGTAACCGACCGCCAGAATCCGCTGACCGACGCGCTGATAGAACACATGTTTGCGCTCGACCTTGCCGTCAGACCAGTTCTGCCAGCGGTATTCCGCCTGCTGGATGCCATTGCCCTCCGGCACTTTCAAGGCGTCCTTGAAGGCTTTCTGCAAGTCCGGCCCGAGGGTCTCGGTGACATCCCGCCCGATCAATGCCGCCGACGGCCCGCCACTGGCGAGCATCACGCCCTTGGTATCGACCACGAACACATAGCGATCCTTGTCGACAAACTCGCCCTGACGGCTGAACGCCGCAAAGGCCTTGTCGCCATTGTCATGGTAGTAAGCCAGGGCTTTTTCCAGCAAGGCTTTGGCGGCCTGGCTGTCATCCTTTTCCGCCGTGGCGGCGTGAACCTGCCCCAGGCACAGCAAAAGCATCCCGCCCAATAAGGCCAGTTTGTGCAAAACCCCCATAGCGCATCCCTCGTTCTTGTCGGTGTTTCAAGAGCGTAGACGGCAATGGGAGATACACCCGGTCCTGAAGCAGCGGTCGAGCCTTGGCGAGGCTGCGTCTGCGGTCTACCTGAAAGACCGCTGGGTAGATTTTACGACTGCTTCGCAGCCGGACGCCGCTTCGCCAGGAGTCGACAGCGGCTACAGGGGCCCGGGGGTTACTGGCGGGCGCGCAGTTGCTGCTGCAGGTTCTGGATCTGCGCCTGAAGGGTGTTGATGTTGCGGGTGACCTGGGCGCGGAATGCGTCGAACTCGGCGGTATTGGTGGAGCCTTGCGCTGCGGCCGGGCGGTTGTCCTGCTCGCTTTTGAGCACGATCATGTCTTGTTCCAGGCGCTCGATCGCGGCGCTTGGGTTGCCTTGTTTTTTCAGCGCGACGATATCGGCGCCGAGGCTTTTAAGCTGTGCGTCGAATTTGCTGCTGTCGTCCGGGGCGCTTTTCAGGGCGGTCAACTCAGTGCTCAAGGCTTTTAGCTGCGCCTGCAACTGAGTATTGGCCGTCTGATGCTCGGTGCTCTGGGCGGCAAGCTGCGCCAGACGTTTATCCAGGTCGCTGGTTTGTGCGGTCATTTGCGCCAGGCGCTTGTCCAGATCGGTGGTCTGACCGACAACACCCTGCTGCTGTTTGCTCTGATCCAGCAGTTTGGTTTCCAGATCCTTGATTTGCAGTTTCAGCGCTTCGCTGTCGCTGGTGACGTTGGTCTGGCTGGCGACGACCTTGCCGGAAATATCCTGCAAGCGTCCCGCCGCTTCCTCACTGATGCGCGCGAAACTTTCCTGGGTTGCGACCAGTTGTTGTTCCATCAACGAAATCTGCTGAAAACTCCACCAGGCCAGGCCCGCAAACGCAAAAAACAACGCGCCGACCAATGCCCACAGCGGGCCGGTGCTGGCGCTTTTGACCTTCACCACCGGCACTGGACGGGAATGCACGCTGGTACGGACGGTGGGCGGAAAATCATCATCGTCGAGGCTGTCGGCACGCAGGCTCGGGACATCATCGAAATCGTCGTTGGCATCGTTACGCATGGACATTGAGTCAACCTTTGTGGAACGCGGTGATGGCTTTATGCGGCGAGTATAAACCCCACTGCCGCACCGATTGACTCTCTATACCCCACTCGGTTCAGTACGGGCAGGCAGGTCCTGGCACGTCAGCGGATGTCCTGGGCCTTCCACCAACTGCAAAATTCATCGAGGGCGGCCCAGACACTGACTTTCGGATCGTAGTCCAGATAATGCCGGGCGCGGCTGATGTCCAAGGTGAAATTTTTGTTCATGACCTGCATGCCCAGTCGCGACAAGGTCGGCTCGGGGCGCCCCGGCCACAGCTTGCACACCCCTTCGTTGAGTGCCGCGACGGTGTAGCCCAGACCGTAGGAACGGTAGCGCGTCACTTGTGGGACTTGCATGTTGCGCATGACGTAATTGACCACGTCCCACAACGGAATCGGCGTTCCGTTACTGATGTTGTAGGCCTTGCCCAAGGCCGAGCCACTGGCGAGCAAACTGCTGAGCAACGCTTCGTTGAGGTTTTGCACGCTGGTGAAGTCGACCTTGTTCAGGCCGTTGCCGATGATCGCCAAGCGTCCTTTGCGCTGCATTTTCAGCAGGCGCGGGAAGATGCTCATGTCACCCGCACCCGTGACGAAGCGCGGGCGCAGGGCCAGGGTTTCGAGGCCGAACTCCTGGGCGCCAAAGACTTTTTGCTCGGCGAGGAATTTGGTGGCCGCATAGGGATGCTTGAAGCGCTTGGGCACTTGTTCTTCGGTCAAACCCAGATGATCACGGCCATCGAAGTAGATCGACGGCGACGACAGGTGCACCAAGCGCCGAACCCGCTGTTTCAGGCAGGCTTCAACCACGTTTTCGGTGACCTGAACGTTGCCTTGATGAAAGTCCTGATAACGCCCCCACAGCCCCACCGCCCCCGCGCAATGGACCACGGCTTCGACGTCTGAACACAGGTCGCGCGCCAGTTCCGGGTCGCTCAAGTCGCCCTGAATGAACTCGGCGCCACGGCGCACCAGGTGTTCGACGCTTTCGGCCCGGCGACCGTTGACCCGCACGTCCAGGCCCTGCTCCAGGGCGAAACGCGCAAAGCGTCCGCCGATGAAGCCGCTTGCGCCGGTGACCAGAATTTTCATGTAGTGCTCCACAAATGCAGCGGTGAGCTTCAAGCCACAAGCTGCAAGTTAAAAACGATCCGCAAGCGCTTCACTTGCCGCTTGCAGCTTGACGCTTACGGCTGTGTCCAAGGCACCAGCCATTGCTTCGACGAACGCACCAATTGATCGGTCAACAACCCCAGAAGCTGACCGCCATTGCGCCAATGATGCCAGTACAGCGGCACGTCGATGGGCTTATCTGGCAAAAGCTCCCGCAAAACACCACGTTCCAGTTGCTCGCGCACCTGCAATTCCGGCACCAGCCCCCAACCGAGACCGGCCTCGGTCAAGCGTATGAAGCCTTCAGACGAGGGACATAAATGGTGCTCAAAACCGCCGTCGACCCCAAGGGAGGCGAGGTAGCGATGCTGCAGGAAATCGTCCGGGCCAAACACCAAGGCCGGGGTTTTCGCCAGTTGATCGGCGCGAACACCTTCCGGGAAATGGCGCGCGATGAACGCCGGACTGGCCAACGCCCGATAACGCATCGCCCCCAGCAAAACGCTGCGGGCCCCGGCCACCGGGCGTTCACTGGCGCAGACACAGGCCGCCACTTCGCCGGCGCGCATGCGTTTGAGGCCGACGGTCTGGTCTTCGACCACCAGGTCCAGCAACAAATGTTGTTCGGCACAGAAATCGCCCACCGCTTGCGCCCACCACGTGGCGAGGCTGTCGGCATTCAAGGCGATGCGCAGGCGCTCCGGCAGCCCTTCTTCATCCAGCGCTGGCACCAGGGTTTGCAAGTCGCGCTCCAGCAAACGCACTTGCTGCACATGGTTGAGCAGGCGCCGTCCAATCTCCGTCGGCGCCGGCGGTGTGACCCGCACCAGCACCAGCTGGCCGACCCGCGCCTCCAGCAGTTTGATCCGCTGGGAGATCGCCGATTGCGACAAGCCCAGCACCTGCGCGGCCCGTTCGAAACCGGCCTGCTCGACCACGGCGGCCAGGGCAGAGAGTAATTTATAGTCGAACATCAGTTTTCCTAATGAGCGATCAGCATGATTGGTTTTTCTTATACAGGTTAGCAGCGGAGAATGCCCAGCAAGATCTCTTCAACAAGGAACACCGACATGGCTGGCGAAACTTCATTGGCAACCCTGCTGCGCAGCATGAGCCCGCAACTCAACGCCGGCGAATACGTGTTCTGTACCTTGCGCGACGGCAAGCTGCCAGTGGGCCTTGAGATCGTCGGCAGCTTTCGCGAGCAGGAAGGTCTGACCGTGATCCTGGAACGTTCCCACGCCCAACAGGCCGGTTTCAGTTTCGACTACGTCGCGGCCTGGATCACCTTGAATGTGCATTCGGCGCTGGAAGCGGTCGGCCTGACCGCCGCCTTCGCCACCGCATTGGGCAAGGCCGGCATCAGTTGCAACGTGATCGCCGGCTATTACCACGATCACCTGTTTGTCGGTCAGGCCGACGCCGAACGCGCACTCCACGTGCTGCGGGACCTGGCGGCCAACGCGGAGTAAACCTTATGTGGCAAAGCTATGTGAACGGCCTGTTGGTGGCCGCCGGGCTGATCATGGCGATCGGCACGCAGAATGCGTTTGTGCTGGCGCAAAGTCTTCGTCGCGAACATCACTTGCCAGTGGCGGCACTGTGCGTGGCTTGCGATGCCTTGCTCGTGGCCGCCGGGGTGTTTGGCCTCGCCACGGTACTGGCGCATAACCCGACCCTGCTGGCGGTTGCCCGTTGGGGCGGCGCGGTGTTTCTGATTTGGTACGGCAGCCAGGCACTGCGCAGGGCTTTCTCGAAACAGAGCCTGCAAAAGGGTGAAAACCAGACCGTGCGTTCACTGCGCGCGGTGATGCTCAGCGCCCTGGCCGTGACATTGCTCAACCCGCACGTTTATCTGGACACGGTGTTGCTGATCGGCTCCCTCGGTGCCCAACAAACCGAACCCGGCGCTTATGTGGTGGGCGCGGCCAGTGCTTCGTTGCTGTGGTTCTTCACCCTGGCGCTGGGCGCGGCATGGTTGGCGCCCTGGCTCGCGCGGCCAAGCACCTGGCGGATTCTTGATCTGCTGGTGGCGGTGATGATGTTTGCGGTGGCGTTTCAATTAATCGTCACCCCCTGAATATTCCAAAAGGCTCTGGAACCTCTATCCCACACAGTTGTTGCGTGGTTATGCCGCACCCCCGGTGCTATGATCCGATCCGATGCGCCGCAAAGAGTACAAACTCCCCGGCGCTTGTCTGGCCGCCCGTGATCGGCCTTGCGCTCACCGCAACTGACCTGATTAGGAGAATCATCATGGCTTTCGAATTGCCGCCGCTGCCTTACGCACACGATGCCCTGCAGCCGCACATTTCCAAGGAAACTCTGGAATACCACCACGACAAGCACCACAACACCTACGTCGTGAACCTGAACAACCTGGTGCCAGGCACCGAGTTCGAAGGCAAGACCCTGGAAGAAATCGTTAAATCTTCCTCGGGCGGCATCTTCAACAACGCCGCTCAGGTCTGGAACCACACTTTCTACTGGAACTGCCTGGCGCCAAACGCCGGCGGTCAACCTACCGGCGCACTGGCTGAAGCCATCAACGCTTCGTTCGGTTCGTTCGACAAGTTCAAGGAAGAATTCAGCAAGACTTCCATCGGCACCTTCGGTTCCGGTTGGGGCTGGCTGGTGAAAAAGGCTGACGGTTCCCTGGCCCTGGCCAGCACCATCGGCGCCGGCAACCCGCTGACCAACGGCGACACCCCGCTGCTGACCTGCGACGTCTGGGAACACGCCTACTACATCGACTACCGCAACGTTCGTCCGAAATACGTCGAAGCGTTCTGGAACCTGGTCAACTGGAAATTCGTGGCTGAGCAGTTCGAAGGCAAAACCTTCACCGCTTAAGATCGATGCCAGACAAAAAACCCGGCTTTTATGCCGGGTTTTTTATTGCCTGGAGAAATGTGTCGACTATTCGGGCGCCTTCGCGAGCAGGCTCGCGAAGAACGATAACGCGGTCTACGCCGGATCGACTTTATCCAAGGCCCGGTTCACCGCCAACTCCGCCAGCATGATGATCTGCTGAATCGCCAACACCGTATTACGCTGCGGGCCGATCAGGTTCGCGGCGAAATCGCTGGTCATGACGCTGGCAGAGGCCAGTGACTCGCAGGCCTGGGCCAGGAGGCTTTCGGTGTCCATGTTGGGAGCGATCATGTACATCGTGCTGGGGCGGCGGGGTTTTTCGGTGTATTGGGACTGGGGGATCGAGGTAATAGTCGAGTGCGCGTTTGATGGCTTCGCGGTCTCGCAGGAGAGCTTCGGATTGGGTTTCTTCGGCGTCTGGGTCGGTGGTGTTCAAGGGTGGATCGGGAATCAATTTGTCCATTGTATTTCTCCAGCGTTGGGGCCCCCACTTGCCGCTTCTCACACGGCGAAGAGGTGGCAGCTATGTGCGAGGTGAGAAGACCGGTTATGGACACCCGGCCGGACCGAAGTCCGCCCGCACACAGCCGCCATAACGCAATTACTGGCAGCGAGTAAGCTGGCGGCGATTATGCGTGTACAGACACTGGATGACCATAAGTTGCCGGGCTCTCACACCCGGTCGCTGAGTTTTCAGCGACAGCCAGAGGTTAGAGACAGGGCTTCCTACCCAGCAACCTGAAAAATGCGTGGGAAATCTCTGCGTTTTTTACACATCGTTCAACACAAAAAATGGAACGCGGAGCGTCCCCGGCGGCATTCCCACGCGGGAGCGTGGGAACGATCATTCGGTGTACAGCCGCCGCTTCTCACCACTCATCAGGCCGAACGTTAGCTCGCCTGCCGCTTTTGATTCACCCGCCCCCTCGGGAGGCTGAGTGGAGGTGTGCATCCGGGGAGTGGCGCGTAGCGCCGTTCGACGCAGTCGAACACGCTGCATGTAGGTCGTAGCGGCCGAGCCTTAGCGAGGGGCCGGACGCTCGGGGCGAGACCTTTTGGTTCCTTTTGGGGCGTTCCGCGTTTGCCAAAAGGGACTCGCTGTAAGAGCGAAACCATTAGCGGCCGTTACCGCAGAAATGGATATGTACACCACCCCCTTGCCCCAACGCCATAGCCGGCTACCATCAACCGAGAAGGAAAAATTATCCCAATCCCCTCAAGTTGAAGGACCCAACTACCGACACAGTACTAATAGGACAAACACCCCGGACAACAGCAAATCGGCCACGCCCACAGACAAAATCCCCTGTGAATAAATGTCCCTTTGACTGCCAACACGGGATTGCCAATACTCATGGCAACTTGATGCTACCCGCACGGAACAAGGAATAACCCTTTGAAGCTGGAACTCAAGAACAGCTTGTCGGTGAAGTTGCTCCGGGTCGTGCTCCTGTCGGCATTGATCGTCGGCGTGGTCTTGAGCTGTGCGCAAATCGTTTTCGACGCCTACAAGACACGCCAGGCCGTAGCCAACGATGCCGAACGCATCCTCGACATGTTCCGCGACCCCTCTACCCAGGCCGTCTACAGCCTGGACCGGGAAATGGGCATGCAAGTGATCGAAGGCCTGTTCCAGGACGACGCCGTGCGCCAGGCCTCCATCGGCCATCCCAACGAAGCCATGCTCGCGCAAAAAACCCGCGAATTGCAGCATTCCCACAGCCGCTGGCTGACCGACCTGATCCTCGGCAAGGAACGCACTTTCACCACCCAACTGGTCGGTCGCGGCCCATATAGCGAGTATTACGGCGACCTGAGCATCACCCTCGACACCGCCACCTACGGCCAAGGGTTCATCATCAGCTCGGTGATCATCTTCATTTCCGGCGTGTTGCGCGCCATGGCCATGGGCCTGGTGCTGTACCTGGTCTATCACTGGCTGCTGACCAAACCGCTGTCGCGAATTATCGAGCACCTGACCGAAATCAACCCGGATCGCCCCAGCGAACACAAGATTCCGCAACTCAAGGGCCACGAAAAGAACGAACTGGGCATCTGGATCAACACCGCCAACCAGCTGCTCGAATCCATCGAACGCAACACCCACCTGCGCCACGAAGCAGAAAACAGCCTGTTGCGCATGGCCCAGTACGACTTCCTCACCGGCCTGCCCAACCGCCAGCAATTGCAGCAACAACTGGACAAGATCCTGGTCGACGCCGGCAAATTGCAGCGTCGGGTCGCGGTATTGGTGGTGGGCCTGGACGATTTCAAAGGCATCAACGAACAGTTCAGCTACCAGACCGGCGACCAATTGCTGCTGGCGTTGGCTGACCGGCTGCGCGCTCACAGCGGTCGCCTCGGCGCCCTCGCCCGTTTGGGTGGTGACCAGTTCGCCCTGGTCCAGGCCGATATCGAACAACCCTATGAAGCCGCCGAATTGGCGCAAAGCATCCTCGATGATCTGGAAGCGGCGTTTGCCCTCGACCATCAGGAAATCCGCCTGCGCGCGACCATCGGCATCACTCTGTTCCCCGAGGACGGTGACAGCACCGAGAAGCTGCTGCAAAAAGCCGAGCAGACCATGACCCTGGCCAAGACCCGCTCGCGCAACCGCTATCAGTTCTACATCGCCAGCGTCGACACCGAGATGCGCCGCCGTCGCGAACTGGAAAAAGACCTGCGCGATGCGCTGGCCCGCGATCAGTTCTACCTCGTCTACCAACCACAAATCAGCTACCGCGACCACCGGGTGGTGGGCGTCGAGGCGTTGATTCGCTGGCAGCATCCCGAGCATGGCTTGGTGCCGCCGGACCTTTTCATCCCCTTGGCCGAGCAGAACGGCACCATCATTGCCATCGGCGAATGGGTGCTGGATCAGGCCTGCAAACAATTGCGCGACTGGCACGATCAGGGCTTCCCCGACCTGCGCATGGCGGTGAACCTGTCTACCGTGCAACTGCACCACGCAGAGTTGCCACGCGTGGTGAACAACCTGCTGCAAATGTACCGCTTGCCACCGCGCAGCCTGGAACTGGAAGTGACCGAAACCGGCCTGATGGAAGACATCAGCACCGCCGCCCAGCACCTGCTGAGCCTGCGTCGCTCCGGCGCATTGATCGCCATTGATGACTTCGGCACCGGCTATTCATCACTGAGCTATCTGAAAAGCCTGCCGCTGGACAAGATCAAGATCGACAAGAGCTTCGTGCAGGACCTGCTCGATGACGACGACGATGCCACCATCGTTCGCGCGATCATCCAGCTGGGCAAGAGCTTGGGCATGCAGGTCATTGCCGAAGGCGTGGAGACCGCCGAGCAAGAAGCCTACATCATCTCCGAAGGCTGCCACGAAGGTCAGGGCTATCACTACAGCAAGCCACTGCCGGCCCGTGAATTGAGCGCCTACCTGAAACAGGCCCAGCGCAGCAACGCGGCTATTTTGTAGGCCTGCGAAAGACGCAGCCTCGTTTCACTCGACAGCTCCCACAGGCACACGTGGTCCTGTAGCAGCTGTCGAGTGAAACGAGGCTGCGTTTATTTTTGATCCCCGCCCCCGTGCGAATAAGAAATATTTCCACCTGCACTCTTTACACATAATGCGAAAGATTTGCATTATGTCGCAGTTTTGCGCGCGTGAAGCGCCCTTCCACCCCTCTCGAAGCAGGATGTTCGCCATGATTCGTATGCCTCTGGCTACCGCCAGTCTGTTGGCCATCGCTATTTCCCTCGCCGGTTGTGGCGAAGGCAAGGACAAGACCGCCGCCGCGCCAGCGCCGACTCCGGCCGCCAGCACCGTTGCTGCGCCAGCTGCTGCCAGCAAAGTCGATGAAGCTGCCGCCAAAGCCGTTGTCGCGCATTACGCCGACATCGTCTTCGCCGTTTACAGCGATGCCGAATCCACCGCGAAAACCCTGCAAACCGCCGTCGACGCTTTCCTCGCCAAGCCGGACGCCGACACCCTCAAAGCCGCCAAGGCTGCCTGGGTCGCGGCCCGCGTTCCTTACTTGCAGAGCGAAGTGTTCCGCTTCGGCAACACCATCATCGACGATTGGGAAGGTCAGGTTAACGCCTGGCCACTGGACGAAGGCCTGATCGACTACGTCGACAAATCCTACGAACACGCACTGGGTAACCCGGGCGCCACCGCCAACATCATCGCCAACACTGAAGTCCAGGTCGGCGAAGACAAGGTTGACGTGAAAAACATTACCCCGGAAAAACTCGCCAGCCTGAACGAGCTGGGCGGTTCCGAGGCCAACGTTGCGACGGGCTACCACGCCATCGAATTCCTGCTGTGGGGCCAGGACCTGAACGGCACCGGCCCAGGCGCGGGCAACCGCCCGGCTTCCGACTACCTGGAAGGCAAAGGCGCGACTGGCGGTCACAACGATCGTCGCCGCGCTTACCTGAAGTCCGTGACCCAACTGCTGGTCAGCGACCTGGAAGAAATGGTCGGTAACTGGAAGCCGAACGTGGCTGACAACTACCGCGCCACCCTGGAAGCCGAACCGGTGGATACCGGCCTGCGCAAAATGCTGTTCGGCATGGGCAGCCTGTCCCTTGGTGAGCTGGCGGGCGAGCGCATGAAGGTGTCCCTGGAAGCCAACTCTCCAGAAGACGAACAGGATTGCTTCAGCGACAACACCCACAATTCGCACTTCTACGATGCCAAAGGCATTCGTAACGTGTACCTGGGCGAATACACCCGCGTCGACGGCACCAAAATGACCGGCGCCAGCCTGTCGTCCCTGGTGGCCAAGGCCGACCCGGCTGCCGACACCGCGCTGAAAGCTGATCTGGCCGCTACCGAAGCAAAGATCCAGGTCATGGTTGACCACGCCAACAAGGGTGAGCATTACGACCAGTTGATCGCCGCCGGCAACACAGCGGGCAATCAGATCGTCCGTGACGCCATCGCTTCGCTGGTCAAGCAGACCGGTTCGATCGAAGCCGCCGCTGGCAAACTGGGTATCAGCGACCTGAACCCGGACAACGCTGATCACGAGTTCTGATCAACGCTGGCCAAACAAGAAGGCGACCTTAGGGTCGCCCTTTTTACGCCTGTTTTTTGGGTGATGCTGATGGCCTCATCGCGGGCAAGCCACGCTCCCGCAGGTTCGGTGCAAAACCCTGTGGGAGCGTGGCTTGCCCGCGATGGCCGCGACTCGGTCTCAAGTCAAACCTTGCCCCACATCAAGTAAACGATAATTCCTCTTATTCAAACTCCCGTGCCCTGTTAGACTTTGCGCCCTTGTTTTGCTCGTCTCGCAGGATGTCTGATGCCCCCGCTGCTGCTTCGCTTGTCCGCACTGTTAATGGCCCTGGGCCTGAGTGCCTGCGATGACGCCCCGCGTTTTACCAAGGCCGAACCCGGTGAAGCCCGGTCCGGTGGCAGCGCGACCGTGCGCAAGACCGATCAGAACTCGTTTTCCCTGCCGTCCGCCAACCTGCCGCCATCACGGCGTGTGGACTTCAGCGTCGGCAACAGTTTCTTCCGCAGTCCGTGGGTCATCGCGCCGTCGACCACCACTGCTCGCGACGGCCTCGGCCCCCTGTTCAACACCAACGCCTGCCAGGGCTGCCACATCAAGGACGGGCGCGGCCATCCGCCACCGCCCGACGCGCCAAATGCGGTGTCGATGCTGGTGCGCCTGTCGATCCCCAACGCACCGGCCTATGCCAAGGTTATCGAGCAGCTCGGCGTGGTGCCGGAGCCGGTCTATGGCGGTCAGTTCCAGGACATGGCCGTGCCCGGTGTTGCACCGGAAGGCAAGGTGCGCGTCGATTACACGCCCGTTGCGGTGCGATTCAAGGACGGCACCGAAGTCGAACTGCGCAAACCGAGCCTGAACATCACACAATTGGGTTACGGCCCGATGCACCCCGACACGCGGTTCTCGGCGCGCGTCGCCCCGCCGATGATTGGCCTGGGTTTGCTTGAAGCAATCCCCGACGAGGCGATCCTGGCCAATGCCGAAGCGCAGGCGAAGGACAAAAACGGCATCGCCGGACGCCCGAACCGGGTCTGGGATGACGCCCAGCAGAAAACCGTCCTCGGCCGATTTGGCTGGAAAGCCGGGCAACCGAATCTCAATCAACAGAATGTGCATGCGTTTTCCGGCGACATGGGCCTCACTACCAGCCTGAGACCGTTTGACGACTGCACCGACGCGCAAACCGCCTGCAAACGGGCACCCAATGGCACCGGCCCTGACGGAGAGCCAGAAGTCAGCGACAACATCCTGCGCCTGGTGTTGTTCTACAGCCGAAACCTTGCCGTACCGGCCCGCCGCGATGTCAGCGCGCCCGAAGTGCTGGCCGGCAAAAACCTGTTTTTCCAGGCCGGATGCCAATCCTGCCACACGCCGAAATACACCACCGCCGCCAACGCCGCCGAACCGGAACTGGCCAATCAAGTGATTCGCCCGTACAGCGATCTGCTGCTGCATGACATGGGCGACGGCCTCGCCGACAACCGCACCGAATTCCAGGCCAGTGGCCGCGACTGGCGCACCCCGCCATTGTGGGGCATCGGCCTGACGCAAGCGGTCAGTGGCCACACCCAGTTTTTGCATGATGGTCGCGCGCGCAATTTACTCGAAGCCGTGCTCTGGCATGGCGGCGAAGCGACGGCTGCGCAGCAACAGGTTTTGTCTTTCAATGCCGAGCAGCGCGCTGCGTTGCTGGCATTTTTGAACTCACTTTAAACACTTATAAAACATCGGGAGCCCGACATGTTCCGCCCCAAATTGTTGTTCACCAGCCTTGCCGCACTCGCACTGGGCGCCTGCTCACCGCAGGACCCGCAAGCCGTGACGTCGGCCGCTATCGCCAAATCGGTGATCCTCCCGACCTACACCCGCTGGGTTGAAGCCGACCGCCAATTGGCCGCCAGCGCCCTGGCCTACTGCGAAGGCAAGGAAAACCTCGACACCGCCCGCACCGACTTCCTGCACGCGCAGAAAGCCTGGGCCGAGCTGCAACCGCTGCTGATCGGGCCATTGGCCGAGGGCAACCGTTCGTGGCAGGTGCAGTTCTGGCCGGACAAGAAGAACCTGGTCGGCCGTCAGGTCGAGCAATTGGTCACCGCGCAGCCGCAGATCGATGCCGCCGCCCTGGCCAAGTCCAGCGTGGTGGTTCAGGGCCTCTCGGCCTATGAATACATCCTGTTCGACAGCAAGCCGGACGTCGCCAACGACGCACAGAAAGCCAAGTATTGCCCGCTGCTGAAAGCCATCGGCGAACGTCAGAAACAACTGGCCGAAGAGATTCTGCAAAGCTGGAACAACACCGACGGCATGCTCGCGCAGATGAGCAAATTCCCGAATCAGCGCTACGCCGATTCCCACGAAGCCATCGCCGACTTGTTGCGTGTGCAAGTCACCGCCATCGATACCCTGAAGAAAAAACTCGGCACGCCAATGGGCCGCCAGAGCAAGGGCGTGCCGCAGCCGTTCCAGGCCGACGCTTGGCGCAGCCAATCGTCCCTGACCGGTCTCGAAGCCAGCCTCGCCGCGGCCAAAACCGTGTGGGAAGGCGTCGACAACAAAGGCCTGCGCGGTCTGTTGCCGAGTGATCAAAAGCCGTTGGCCGACAAGATCGATGCCGCCTACGCCGCCTCGCTGAAACTGTTCGCCAGCAACCAGCGTTCGCTGACCGAAATGCTCAACGACGATGCCGGGCGCCAGCAACTCAACGATCTCTACGACAGCCTCAACGTTGTCCACCGCCTGCACGAAGGCGAACTGGCCAAGGCGCTGGGCATTCAACTGGGCTTCAACGCCAACGACGGTGACTGATGAGGACGAGTGCCATGCTGCGACGTCAGGTTCTGACTTTAGGTAGCTTGCTGCTGGGAGCAGTGACACTGGGCGGCTGGACGCTGTTCAAGCAAAAGGACAAAAGCCCGCTGCTGCTGTCGGCGCGGGACGACACCGACGGCAAGCATTACGCCGTCGGTTATCGGCTGGACGGCACCCGGGTGTTTGCCACCCAGGTCGGCCAGCGTTGCCACGACATCATCAACCACCCGACGTTGCCGATAGCGCTGTTCGTGGCCCGTCGTCCGGGCACCGAGAGCTACCTGATCGACTTGCGTGACGGCACGTTGCTGCAAACCGTGACGTCGCTGCCGAACCGGCATTTCTACGGGCACGCGGTGATTCACAAGAGCGGCGACTGGCTGTACGCGACCGAGAACGACACGTCCGATCCGGGCCGTGGCTTGCTCGGTGTGTATAAGTTCGAAGGTGAGCGGCTGGTGCACAGCGGCGAGATGTCCACCCATGGCATCGGCCCGCACCAGGTGTCGTGGATGCCCGATGGCGAAACCCTGGTGGTGGCCAACGGCGGCATTCGCACCGAGGCCGAAAGCCGGGTCGAGATGAACCTCAACGCCATGGAACCGAGCCTGGTGCTGATGCAACGCGACGGCACGCTATTGAGCAAGGAAACCCTCGCCCAGCAGATGAACAGCGTGCGGCATCTGGGGATCGCCAGCGACGGCACCATCGTTGCCGGTCAGCAATTCATGGGGCCGTCCCATGAGTCGTCGGAGCTGCTGGCGATCAAGCGTCCTGGCCAGCCGTTCGCGGCATTTCCAGTGCCCGAGCATCAGTTGCAGGCGATGGGGCATTACACCGCCAGCGTCGCGGTGCACAGCGAACTGCGCCTGGTGGCGTTGACCGCGCCACGGGGCAACCGCTTTTTCATCTGGGACCTGGACAGCGGCGAAGTGCGCCTGGATGCGCCCCTGCCCGATTGCGCCGGGGTCGGCGCCGTGGCCGACGGGTTTGTCGTGACCTCGGGTCAGGGCCGCTGCCGGTATTACGATTGCCGTCAGACAACGCTGGTTGCAAAACCATTGGAGCTTCCGGCGGGGCTTTGGGATAACCACCTTCACCTCATCTGAGCCCGTTTCCTGTGGCGAGGGAGCAAGCTCCCTCGCCACAGGTTATTCATCGTTCGTTAGTCCCCTTGAGTGACAGGCGCTCCAAGGCCTCGCCTGTAATTTCTTCCAGTTGGAATCACCCTGCGACTCAGATAATGTGCCCCACTGTCTCACCTGATTTTCTCCAAGGAACTGGAAATATGCTGCGTCGCCGCATGCTGATCATGTTGGGTGTTGTTCTGCTGATCGTGCTGGTCCTGGCCGGTTATAAAGCCTTTTCCATCTACACGATGATTCAAGGCTTCTCCGCGCCAAAACCGCCGATCAGTGTTGCCGTGGCCACCGCCACCGAACGGCCGTGGCAAGCCCGCCTGCCCACCGTTGGCACGCTCAAGGCGTTGCAGGGCGTGGACCTGAGCCTGGAGACCGACGGCACCGTCGTCGACTTGCAGTTCGAGTCAGGGCAGAAGGTCAAGGCCGGTCAACCGCTGCTGCAGCTCGACAGCGCCGTGGAAAGAGCCTTGCTGGAAACCGCGCTGGCCGACCTCGGACTGGCCCAGCTCGATTACGGTCGCGGCAGCCAGCTGGTCGGCAGCCAGGCGATTTCCAAAGGTGAATTCGACCGACTGTCAGCGGTGCAGAAAAAGAGCAAAGCCACGGTCAATCAGCTCAGGGCCGCGCTCAGTAAAAAGAGCATCGCCGCGCCCTTCAGCGGGACCATCGGCATTCGTCAGGTGGACGTCGGTGACTATGTCGCCACTGGCACCATGATTGCCACCCTGCAAGACCTCAGCAGCCTCTATGTAGACTTCTTCGTGCCCGAGCAGTCGATCCCGAAGATCGCCCTCGGCCAACCGGTGCAGGTCATTGTCGCGGCCTACCCGACGCGAACCTTCCCCGGCACCATCAGTGCGATCAACCCGAAAGTCGAAAACAGCACGCGCAACGTTCAGGTCCGCGCGACCCTGGCCAATCCTGACGGCACGTTGCTGCCGGGGATGTTCGCCAGCCTGCAAGTGTTGTTGCCCGACCCGCAGCCGCGCATCGTCGTGCCGGAAAGCGCGATCACCTACACGCTGTACGGCAACTCGATCTACGTCGTCGCGCAGAAAAAAGCCGAAGACGGCAGCCTGGAAAAAGACGACAAGGGCCAACCGATCCTGATCGCCGAACGCCGTTTCATCGAAACCGGTGAGCGTCGCGACGGGCTGGTGATGATTACCAAAGGTGTGCAGAACGGCGAAAAAGTGGTCACGGCCGGCCAGATCAAACTGGACAACGGTGCGCACATCGCGATCAGCGACGACAAGACCCTAGCCGAGAAGAACAGTCAGCCGCGCGCGGACTGATCAAGGAATCCCCATGGCTTTTACCGACCCGTTCATCCGCCGCCCGGTCCTCGCAACCGTGGTCAGCCTGTTGATAGTGCTGCTGGGCTTCCAGGCCTGGAGCAAGTTGCCGCTGCGCCAATACCCGCAAATGGAAAACGCCCTGATCACGGTGACCACGGCGTACCCCGGGGCCAACGCCGAGACCATCCAGGGCTACATCACCCAACCGATGCAGCAGAGTCTGGCGAGTGCCGAGGGTATCGACTACATGACGTCGGTCAGTCGCCAGAACTTCTCGGTGATCTCGATCTACGCGCGTATCGGCTCCAACAGCGACCGCTTGTTCACCGAACTGCTGGCCAAGGCCAACGAGGTCAAGAACCGGCTGCCTCAAGACGCCGAAGACCCGGTGCTGAGCAAGGAAGCGGCCGACGCCTCGGCACTCATGTACATCAGTTTCTTCAGCAAGGAATTGAGCAACCCGCAGATCACCGATTACCTGTCGCGGGTCATCCAGCCCAAACTGGCCACCCTGCCCGGCATGGCCGAAGCCGAGATTCTCGGCAATCAGGTGTTTGCCATGCGCCTGTGGCTGGACCCGGTGAAGCTGGCCGGTTTCGGCCTGAGCGCCAGCGACGTGACCAACGCGGTCCGCCAGTACAACTTCCTCTCCGCCGCCGGCGAAGTGAAAGGCGAATACGTCGTCACCAGCATCAATGCCAACACCGAGCTCAAATCCGCCGAAGCCTTTGCTGCGATTCCGCTCAAGGTCGACGGCGACAGCCGCGTGCTGCTCAGCGATGTCGCGCGGGTGGAAATGGGCGCGGAAAACTACGACACCATCAGTTCCTTCGGCGGCACCCCCTCGGTGTACATCGGCATCAAGGCCACGCCGGGCGCCAACCCGCTGGACGTGATCAAGGAAGTGCGCAAGATCATGCCGGACCTGGAAGCCCAGTTGCCGCCGAACCTCAAAGGTGAAATCGCCTACGACGCCACGCTGTTCATCCAGGCCTCAATCGATGAGGTGGTGAAAACCCTGTTCGAAGCGGTGCTGATCGTCATCGTCGTGGTGTTCCTGTTTCTCGGGGCGCTGCGGTCGGTGGTGATTCCGGTGGTGACCATTCCGTTGTCGATGATCGGCGTGATGTTTTTCATGCAGATGATGGGTTACTCGATCAACCTGCTGACGCTGCTGGCGATGGTGCTGGCCATTGGGTTGGTGGTGGACGACGCCATCGTCGTGGTGGAGAACATTCACCGGCACATCGAAGAAGGCAAAACGCCTTTTGACGCGGCCATCGAAGGTGCCCGTGAAATTGCGATGCCAGTGGTCTCGATGACCATCACCCTGGCGGCGGTTTATGCGCCCATCGGTTTCCTGACCGGGCTGACGGGCGCGTTGTTCAAGGAGTTCGCCCTGACCCTGGCCGGGGCGGTGGTGATCTCCGGCGTGGTGGCGCTGACACTGTCGCCGATGATGTGCGCCTTTTTGCTGCGCCACGACGAAAACCCCAGCGGCCTCGCCCACCGCCTCGACCTGATTTTCGAAGGACTCAAGCGTCGCTACCAAAGCCTGCTGCACGGCACCCTGAACACCCGGCCGGTGGTGCTGGTGTTTGCGCTGATCGTGCTCTGCCTGATCCCGGTGCTGCTCAAATTCACCAAGTCGGAGCTGGCACCCGACGAGGATCAGGGCATCATTTTCATGTTGGCCAACGCCCCGCAACCGGCCAACCTCGACTACCTGAACACCTACACCGACGAATTCATCACCATTTTCAAAGCGTTTCCCGAGTACTACTCCTCGTTCCAGATCAATGGGTTCAACGGCGTGCAATCGGGGATTGGCGGTTTCCTGCTCAAACCGTGGAATGAACGCCACCGCACACAGATGGCGATCCTGCCCGAAGTCCAGCGCAAACTGGAGAGCATCGCCGGGTTGCAGATCTTCGGCTTCAACCTGCCCTCCCTGCCCGGTACCGGCGAAGGCCTGCCGTTTCAGTTCGTGATCAACACGGCCAATGATTACGAGTTGCTGTTACAGGTCATGGACCGGGTGAAAAAGCGTGCCATGGAGTCCGGCAAGTTCGCCTTCGTCGACGTCGACCTGGCCTTCGACAAACCGGAAGTGGTGGTCGATATCGACCGCGCCAAAGCGGCGCAGATGGGCGTGTCCATGCAAGACCTGGGCGGAACCCTGGCGACGTTGCTGGGTGAGGCGGAAATCAACCGTTTCACCATCGAGGGCCGCAGTTACAAGGTCATCGCGCAGGTCGAACGCCCGTTCCGGGATAACCCGGACTGGCTGAACAACTATTACGTGAAGAACAACAAGGGCGAATTGCTGGCCTTGTCGACCCTGATCACCGTCACCGACCGGGCGCGACCGCGACAGCTGAACCAGTTCCAGCAACTCAACTCGGCCATCCTTTCCGGGGTGCCGCTGGTCAGCATGGGTGAAGCCCTCGACACCGTGCGGCAGATCGCCCGGGAAGAAGCCCCGGCGGGCTTCGCCGTCGACTATGGCGGCGCATCACGGCAATACGTTCAGGAAGGCAGTGCGCTGTGGGTCACCTTTGCCCTGGCGCTGGCAATCATCTTTCTGGTACTGGCTGCGCAGTTTGAAAGCTATCGCGACCCGCTGGTGATTCTGGTGACCGTGCCGCTGTCGATTTGCGGGGCGTTGATTCCGCTATTCCTCGGCTGGTCGAGCATGAACATTTATACCCAGGTCGGGCTGGTGACGCTGATCGGACTGATCAGCAAGCACGGGATCCTGATCGTCGAGTTCGCCAACCTGCTGCGCAAGGAAAAAGGCCTGACGGCTCGCGAAGCGGTGGAGGAAGCGGCGGCGATCCGGCTTCGCCCTGTGCTGATGACCACGGCTGCGATGGTGTTTGGCATGGTGCCGTTGATCCTTGCCACGGGCGCGGGGGCGGTGAGCCGGTTTGATATCGGGACGGTGATTGCTACGGGGATGTCGATCGGGACGTTGTTTACCTTGTTCGTGCTGCCGTGCATCTACACCTTGCTGGCCAAACCCGCCCCCAAAGAACACGTATAACCCCCCTGTAGGGGTGAGCCTGCTCGCGATAGCGGTGGATCAGTCGACTTCACTGGTGACTGGCACACCGCTATCGCGAGCAGGCGCACTCCTACAAGGGGATTTGTTTTGGGCAAAAAAAAGGCCTCGCACATGCGAGGCCTTTTATTTGGGCTTCAATCTGGTCAACTTTGCGGCCTCATTCCCTGGGCAAGCCCGAACATGAGCAACAGCAAATCATGGTCAGGTTGCGCAGCAACGGAGGCTTTGATAGCGCGTGGTAATGGACAGTGAGCATCGCTGCTCACTGAACTGAGGACCTGCGTGCGTGGCTGCTCCCAGGCAGCCACCGCCAATGAAGCAACTGCCAAGGCTCCAACTAAAAACAAACCTCGTGCAATTTCGAGTTTCATCGCTATAAACCTTTGATAGCGCTGCCAAACGCCGTCTCATAAAAGTAGACGAGTTTTTTCCAGTCCGCATCGCTGAATGACGAATGGCGACGCAGTTGCTTCATGTCATGCGCGGCCGCTTGGGAAGCGGTCATACGCTGTCGGCACTTCTCCAGATCGATCAAGGCGATTTCGACCTTGGCCGATTCGCCTTCGCCGGTCACTCGCAAGAACACGTGCTTGATGTAGATGCAGCTGTGCTGCCAACGCCCCTTGTGCATGCGGGCGAGGTTCTCGGCCAAATCCTTCAACACACGATCATTTACCGCCTCGCCATGGCGCTCGCGACCACCACCGGCGTACCAGTGTTCGATTTCCTCGAAGCCATCCAGCGACTTGGTCACCAGCAACGCGCGCCATTTGTGCACAGGGTCGCGCTGTGCGCCGCAGAAAACGATTTCAGGAACACGCACGCCAAGCTTGCGCAGGCCGATCAGTGCATCTTGCTCGCGCAACACAGTCGGACGGCCAAACGGATGCAGCCAGCTGCGATAGATATGGCCGGTCTGGCGCTTGGCATAGAGCAGTTGTCCATCACTGCCCATGACGCGCTGCACGCCACTTTCCCCACCACGGCGAACGTTGGGTTCTTCTACCCATTCACCACGCTGATTCCAGAAAAAGTCGAAGCGGTCCTTGGGAGCGACTTCCGTTTCTGCTGCACATTGCACTGCCATCCTGTTACCTCTTGCGTAATACGTAAACGCGCCACATGGCGTAGAGCGGTATAAAGTCCAGTTTTTCCTGGATGCGGAAACCCGCTTGCTCGAATTCTTTTTCTACCGTTGCAGCCGGTAACACAAAGCGGTTTTGGTAACCTTCCTGCCCACGCCGCGCTTCTGAACGCTTGCGTTTCCAGGCCTTGAAGTTGCCGTCCACCCACAACGAAATGATCACGCTGTCACGGGTGACACGTTCGAATTCGCGCAGAATCGCCAGTCGATGCTCGGCTTCACCGATGTGGTGCAGCAAACGCATGCAGAAAATGCTGTCGACGGCGTTATCAGGCAAGGCGATGTCGAAGGCAGAAGTGTGCAAGGGTTGTACCCGTTTCACCACGTCGGCGGGTTGTGCCTGGCAAGCGATCTTCACCATTGATTCAGAGTTGTCGGCGCCGATGATTGCACGGTTAGCCTTTTCCGCCAGCATTGGCCAGAAACGCCCTGCACCGCAGGGCAGGTCGAGTACCAGTCCGGGCTCGCCGGCCAGCGCCAGCGCCTTGCGTGCCAGCTGTACGTCGCGCCAGTGGGACAGTTTGCGACCGAGGCCATCCTGATGCTTTTGCAGATAACGCTTAGCGTGTTGATCGTCGTATTTTTCGGAAAAATCGAGTTTGATCGGGCCGTCCATCATCAGGTCTCCTGAAATGCTGATGTCACCAACCTTAGGTAGTCTAGTGTCAGAGTCAGGTCATTCATTTGTGAAAATTTCGTTGAGGGAAACCCCGAACTATTTCAAGGTTTTACAGGATAACAACGATAGCTCAGGGCCATCGAACTGCAACCGCTCACTCAACCAGCCTCCGATGCGTTTAATTCGACCTGAAAACGACAGCCATTGGGCTCCATGGTCGTCAGGCTGACGGACCAGCCCTGGTTCTCACAAATCCGCTGCACCAGCGACAACCCCAGACCAAGACCCTCACCCCGCTTTTCCGAACCCCGCACGAACGGCTCGAACATCGCCTCGCGTTTTTCTTCGGGAATGCCCACCCCGCTGTCCTCGACCACAAACCCCGTGGCGGTGAGGGTCAGGCGGATGAAACCGTGTTCGGTGTAATGCAGCGCGTTGCGCAACAGGTTGCCCATCACCGCATGCAGGAGCGTTGCGTTGTAACGGGCAGATGGAGGGGGACCCGGTTCGAAAATCAGTTTCAGCCCCTTGGTTTCGATCGGTTCTCGCCACAGCGTGAGCAAGCCGTCGGCAACCTGTTTCAGGTTCTGCTGCGGCGACATGCTGGCGTCTTCACGTTGTGCGCGGGCCAGCATCAGGAAGGTTTGCACCAGTTCACGCATCTCTTCACAGGCCCGGGCAATGCGTTCGACCTGGGCGTGGCCGCGCTGATCGATCCCGGGATTCTCCAGCAGTAATTCACAGGAACTGGCCAACACCATCAAGGGCGTACGCAGTTCGTGGCTGACGTCACTGGTAAACAAGCGCTCGCGGGTCAGCGCCTGGCGCAAACGCCCCAGGGTGGCGTCGAAGGCGACGGCCAGTTCGCCCACTTCGTCTGCGGCATAATCCGGTGCCAGCGGCGGCGCCAGCCCCAACAGTTGATCGCGATGGCGGACCTGGCGGGCCAGTCGTACCACGGGCGCCATGACTTTGCGCGCCAGGACCCAGCCGAGAAAAACCGCCAGCGCCAGGCTCAGGACGAAGCCGACCAGCACCACGGCAAACAGCACCCGCTCACGCTCTTCGAAATCGCTTTGGTCTTGAAGCAGCACATAGCGCCGACCGTCGACGATTTCGACCATGGCGTGATACGACAGCTGATCGCGGAAAACTTCGTGAAAACCCGAATCGAGGTTGCGCAGATCCTTGGGCAGCTCGAAATCCCCTGCCCCGCCACTGAAGTAGAACAGTTGATCCGGCTCGGGGCGGTGGCTCCAGTCCGACATGCTGTCCATCAGCAACAGACGCTGCAGATCGCCACCCAGTCCGGACGAAATCAGCTTTTCTTCCACCACGTGTACGGTTGCCACAATGCCCATGGCAAAGGCACCGGCCACCAATGCGCTCATCAGCGCAAAGGCGATGATGATCCGTTGAGCAAGGCTCTGCTTAAACTCCATCACGGCCCTCGGCCAAGCGATAACCCACACCGTGAACGGTTTGCAGCAATGGCTTGGCGAACGGCTTGTCGATCACCTGACGCAGTTGATGGACGTGGCTGCGCAGGCTGTCACTGTCCGGGCAGTCATCGCCCCACAGCGCTTCTTCGAGAATTTCCCGGCGCAGCACGTGCGGGCTTTTCTGCATCAGCACGGCCAGCAACTTCAGGCCCACCGGGTTGAGTTTCAGCAGTCGCCCTTCGCGGGTCACTTCCAGGGTGTCGAGGTCGTAGGCCAGATCGCCGACCTGCAACGTGCGACGGCCGCCACCTTGGGTGCGACGCATCACCGCCTCGATCCGCGCGGCCAGTTCAGACAGGGCAAACGGTTTGATCAAGTAATCGTCGGCGCCGGACTTGAAGCCTTGTAGCCGGTCGTCGAGTTGATCGCGGGCGGTGAGCATGATCACCGGCGTGTCGCGGCGGGCGTCTTCGCGCAGGCGTTTGCACAGGGTATAGCCGTCGATGCCGGGCAGCATGATGTCGAGCACGATCAAGTCGTAATGCTCGGTGGCCGCCAGGTGAAGGCCGGACAGACCGTCTTGTGCGCAATCCACGGTGTAGCCTTTGAGGCCCAGGTAATCAGCCAGATTGGCCAGGATATCGCGGTTGTCTTCAACCAATAGAATTCGCATGGGCACTCCTCGGTAACACAGTAACAGCCGTCTTGGCCCGCGCAGCTTAAGGCCAAGTGTGGCTGAGGACTAGGGTTTCGCTTCGCAGAATCAATTTGTGCACGCAAATGGTACGGTTGACACCTTTTTCACTATCGATTCACACCCTGGCAACAGCATCCAGGCGAGAATTTCGCGCTGAATGATAATAAGGAAGGTATACACAATGGATTTTTTAAGGACGGCGCCAATGCGCTTTCTCTTGCTGGTCACCGGCGCCTGGCTGGCGATTTTCTTTCTGACACGAACGGTTCTGCTCTTCACACACCTGGACGAGGCCGGCAGCGGCTTCCTGTCGGTGTTCGGCATCGGCTTGCTGTATGACCTGGGCTTTATTGCCTACGCGGCATTGCCCATGGGCCTCTACTTGCTGCTGTGCCCACCGACGCTGTGGCGTCGCCGCGGTCATCGCTGGTTGCTTCAGGGCCTGCTGACGGTCAGCCTGTTCGCCATGTTGTTCACCGCAGTGGCCGAATGGCTGTTCTGGGATGAATTTGGCGTGCGCTTCAATTTCATCGCCGTCGACTACCTGGTGTATTCCGATGAAGTGCTGAACAACCTGCTCGAGTCCTATCCGATCGGCAAATTGTTGAGCCTGCTCGCGGTCCTGGCGGTCGGCTTGAGCTTCGTATTGCGTAAACCCTTCAATGCCGCGATGAGCGCCCCGTTGCCGCCGTTGCGCGGGCGTCTGCTGAATGCCTTGGGTTTATTGATCGTCGCCGGTTTGAGCCTGCAACTGCTCAGTCAGGATTCACCTCGCGCCCAGGGCGGTAACGCCTACCAGAACGAGCTGTCGAGCAATGGCCCGTACCAGTTTTTCGCAGCGTTCCGTAACAACGATCTGGATTACCCGCAGTTCTACAGCACGCTGCCGGCCGACGTTGTCGCTCAGCAGATTCGGGCCGAGCTCAGCGAGCCCAATGCACGTTTTGTCAGCAATGACCCGCAAGACATCCGCCGGGACATCGATAACCCCGGCACGCTGCGCAAACCCAACATCGTGCTGGTGACCATCGAAAGCTTCAGTGCCAAGTACATGGGCAGCAATGGCGACCAGCGTAACCTGACACCTAACCTCGATGCCCTGCGCCAGCAGAGCCTGTATTTCAACAACTTCTACGCCACCGGCACCCGTACGGATCGCGGCCTGGAAGCCATCACGCTGGCCATTCCGCCAACGCCGGGGCGCTCGATCGTCAAGCGCATAGGCCGTGAGAGCGGTTTTGCCAGCCTCGGCCAACAGCTCAAGGCCGTGGGTTACGACAGCGTGTTCGTTTATGGGGGACGCGGTTACTTCGACAACATGAACGCGTTCTTCAGCGGCAACGGTTACCGCGTGGTCGACCAGAGCAGCGTCGATGAAGCCGAGATTCACTTCAAGAACGCCTGGGGCATGGCCGATGAAGACCTGTACACGCAGACGCTGAAACTGGCGGACGCCGACTATGCGAAGCAACAGCCGTTCCTGCTGCAACTGATGACCACGTCCAACCATCGCCCTTATACCTACCCGGATAACCGGATCGACATCAAATCCGGCAATGGCCGTGACGGCGCAGTGAAGTACACCGACTATGCCATTGGTCAGTTCCTCGATCAGGCACGCAAAAAGCCGTGGTTTGACAATACAATCTTCGTCTTCGTCGCCGACCACACCGCGGGCAGCGCCGGTAAAGAAGATTTGCCGATCACCAACTACCAGATTCCGCTGTTCATTTATGCACCGAAGTTGATCGAAGCCCGAGAGACGGCACAACTGTCCAGCCAGATCGACCTCGCCCCCACGTTGCTGGGCTTGCTGAATCTGGATTACGAGTCGACATTCTTTGGTCGCAACCTGTTGCAGGACAATCCACTGCCGCCACGCGTGGTGGTTGGCAATTATCAACACCTGGGGTTGTTTGACGGCAAGGATCTGGCGATCCTTAGCCCGCGCCAAGGATTGCGCCGTCACGATGACGCGCTGACAGAGAGTCGCGAGTCCCGTGCCACGGCCAATGATCCATTGATCACCCGGGCGATTACTTATTACCAAACGGCCAGTTATGGCTTCAAGCAACAGCTGCTTGGCTGGAAGGCGCCCAAGGAGGGTGCAGGCCAAGTCAGCGAACGTTAACCGAATCGCCCCGGGCTGATGCCCCGGGGGTTTTTCCTTTGTTCAGGATCCACCATGTCATCAACCGTTGTCCGTCCTGCCTCACGCCCGCTCAATTTCTGGGTGTGCCTGGGCGTGCCCGCCGTCGCGGCGATCATTTTGGTACTGCTCGAACTGACGTCCCTGGACATGGACCTCGCCAAGCTGTTCTACGATCCAGTGGCAGGGGATTTCATCGGACGCCACAGTTACTTCCTGGAAGACATCCTGCATGACCGCGCCAAGCAGGTAGTCATCGCCTTTTCCGTGTTTGCGATCATCGGCTTTATCGCCTCTTTCTTCGTGGACAGGCTCAAGCCATTCAAACGGGAACTGGGCTGTCTGGTGCTGTCGCTGGGTCTGGCAACGTCCTTTGTCACCCCCATGAAAGCAGTGACGGCGGTGCAATGCCCATGGAGCCTTGAGCAGTTTGGCGGCCACGAGACCTACAGCGAATTGCTGAGCCCTCGCCCGCACACGAATAAACCTGGCCGCTGCTGGCCCGGTGGTCATGCCGCCACCGGTTTCACCCTGTTTGCCCTGTTCTTTGTGTTGCGTGACCGTCGTACGCGCATGGCGCGCGCGGCGTTTGTCTTCGCCTTCGCCTTGGGCTCGGTGTTCTCGATTGGCCGGATGATGCAGGGTGCGCACTTCTTTTCGCACAACGTATGGACTGCGATTTTCTGCTGGCTGATTTGCCTGGGATCGTATTACTACGTGCTTTACCGACCTGCTTCCAAAGTTGCGTCGATGGCCAAAGCGAAAACAGTCAACGCCTGAAACACAGATCAAAAACCTACAGGGATCACGCCGTACCTGTAGGAGAGTGGCTTACCCGCGAGGGCGGCGACGCGGTCTCCTGACTGGCCCGATATGAGGGGCAATAAAAAACCCCGCCTGCTTTCGCAGGCGGGGTTTTTTAGTACAGGGGTAAGGCTGGCTTACATCATGCCGCCCATGCCGCCCATACCGCCCATGTCTGGCATGCCGCCGCCAGCTGGTGCGTCGTCCTTGATCTCGGCGAT
Source organism: Pseudomonas sp. URMO17WK12:I12 (assembly GCF_000514395.1). Lineage (NCBI taxonomy): Bacteria > Pseudomonadati > Pseudomonadota > Gammaproteobacteria > Pseudomonadales > Pseudomonadaceae > Pseudomonas > Pseudomonas sp. URMO17WK12:I12. The sequence continues at coordinate 246,064 of NZ_AZVV01000006.1, read as the reverse complement.
CATGGCTTCGGTGGTGATCATCAGGCTGGCAATCGACGAAGCCGCTTGCAGAGCCGAACGAGTCACTTTAGCCGGGTCCAGGATACCCATTTCGATCATGTCGCCGTATTCGCCGGTCGCAGCGTTGTAACCGTAGTTACCCGAACCCTGCTTGACCTTGTCGACCACTACGCTTGGCTCGTCGCCGGAGTTGGCAACGATCTGACGCAGTGGCGCTTCAACAGCGCGACGCAGCAACTGGATACCAACGTTCTGGTCATCGTTGTCGCCTTTCAGCTCGGAGATAGCCTGCAGAGCGCGAACCAGTGCCACGCCGCCGCCAGGTACCACGCCTTCTTCAACGGCTGCACGGGTAGCGTGCAGGGCGTCTTCAACGCGGGCTTTCTTCTCTTTCATTTCAACTTCGGAACCGGCGCCAACCTTGATCACTGCAACGCCGCCGGACAGCTTGGCCAGACGCTCTTGCAGTTTTTCACGGTCGTAGTCGGACGAAGTGTCAGCCACTTGCTGACGGATCTGCAGAACGCGAGCCTGGATGTCAGCCTCAACGCCGGCACCGTCGATCACGGTGGTGTTTTCTTTGGACAGGATCACGCGCTTGGCATTACCCAGGTGTTCCAGGGTAGTGCTTTCCAGGCTCAGGCCGATCTCTTCGGAGATAACGGTACCGCCAGTCAGAACAGCGATGTCCTGCAGCATGGCCTTGCGACGGTCGCCGAAGCCTGGAGCCTTGACGGCTGCGACTTTAACGATGCCACGCATGTTGTTCACAACCAGAGTCGCCAGGGCTTCGCCTTCAACGTCTTCGGCCACGATCAGCAGTGGACGGCCGGCTTTGGCAACGGCTTCCAGTACTGGCAACATTTCGCGGATGTTCGAGATCTTTTTGTCGACCAGCAGGATCAGCGGACCGTCCAGCTCAGCAGTCATGGTCTCTGGCTTGTTGACGAAGTACGGGGACAGGTAGCCACGGTCGAACTGCATGCCTTCAACAACCGACAGTTCGTTTTCCAGGCCCGAGCCTTCTTCAACGGTGATCACGCCTTCTTTACCGACTTTTTCCATGGCTTCGGCAATGATGTCGCCGATGGAGTTGTCGGAGTTGGCCGAGATGGTGCCGACCTGAGCGATTGCCTTGGTGTCAGCGCAAGGCTTGGACAGGGCTTTGAGCTCTTTGACGATCGCGATGGTCGCTTTGTCGATACCGCGCTTCAGGTCCATCGGGTTCATGCCGGCAGCGACGGCTTTCAGGCCTTCGTTGACGATCGATTGAGCCAGAACGGTAGCGGTGGTGGTGCCGTCGCCTGCGTCATCGTTGGCACGGGAGGCAACGTCTTTGACCAGCTGCGCGCCCATGTTTTCGAAGCGATCTTTCAGCTCGATTTCTTTGGCAACGGAAACGCCGTCCTTGGTGATGGTCGGAGCGCCGAAGCTCTTCTCGATGATCACGTTACGGCCTTTAGGGCCCAGGGTCGCTTTTACTGCGTCAGCCAGGACGTTCACACCGGCGAGCATTTTCTTGCGGGCGGAGTCGCCGAATTTAACTTCTTTAGCAGCCATGATCGATATTCCTTAAATACTTTGTAGTAGCGGGAAAATGAGCGGGGTATCAGCCTTCGATAACAGCGAGAATCTCGTTCTCAGCCATTACCAGCAGGTCTTCGCCGTCAACTTTCACGGTGTTGCTGCCGGAGTACGGGCCGAACACAACCTTGTCACCCACTTTAACGGCCAGTGCACGCACTTCACCGTTGTCCAGCACGCGGCCGGTACCGACAGCGAGGATCTCGCCGCTGTTGGCTTTTTCAGCAGCCGAACCTGGCAGGACGATACCGCCAGCGGTTTTCTTTTCTTCTTCGCTGCGACGGATGACGACGCGGTCATGCAGAGGACGAAGCTTCATTGTCGATCTCTCCTAATTGTGGTTTTCATCGGCCGGTGTATTCCCGGCGGGTTTAACAAATCCGGCGGTGCCGGGTGCGGCTCGACAAGCGAGACGCGGAAGTCTGTCTGGCGTGATCGCCAGAAACCTTGCGGTGACCGTTACATAAGGGCGCATAAGCTTATTACAAGGGCGGGGATCGAAATTTTTTACATCGATGACCCGAAACAGACACGGCACCCGAAGGTGCCGTGCAGGTGAAACGTTTTACTGGGGGTCGCGGTGTTCGAACTCGCCTTCGATCACATTGGGCTCACGGCCCAGCGGCTCGCGTGGAGCAGGACCGCCACGCGGCTGCAGGTCGTCGGCGAAGGCACGCTGACGGATCGCGGCTTCTTCGGCGCGCTGGCGCATTTTGTTGGCCAGCAGTCGACGGGAGATCGGCAGCAGCATGATCAGACCCAGCACGTCAGAGACGAAGCCCGGAAGGATCAACAGACCGCCTGCCAGGGCCAGCATCAACCCTTCCAGCATGGTCTGGGCCGGCAGCTCGCCGCGATTCAGGCTTTCACGGGCACGCAGCGCAGTGGCCAGACCGGCGATGCGCAACACGAACACGCCGAGCATCGAGCCGAGAATGATCAGCAGCAAGGCCGGGAAAAACCCGATGGCGCCACTGACTTTGACGAATACGAATAGCTCCAACACCGGGAACAGTACAAAGAGCAATAAAAAAGGGCGCATCAAATGGTTCCTCAACGCAAGAATGCCTTGCCAGTTAGCCTTAGATGACGTCGCCCTTTCGTGAATTCAAGCGTCGGCGACTTCTTTTTTGGGCCAATGCTCGGCGTGAGCCAGGAAAACCAAGGCTTCCCGGACTTGTGTCGGCGTATTACAAGGTGCTTGAAACGGCAACCAATACAGCGCCTGACCGATGCGTAAATGCATGCCTTCGGTGTCGATGCCGGCCAGTTGCGCCGGTTCGGTTTTCGGCAGGCCCGCCAGGTCGACGTAGTGCGCGATGGCTTTGGCGTGATCGGCATTCATGTGCTCGACCATGCTCACCTCGGCTTTGCCGGCAAACGGGTTGGCCAGAGTCAGGTGATCAACCCAGTGAATTGCGCCGAAGCCACCGATGTAGCGGTGACGCACGGGTTTGAGCACCCAGAAATCGAAATCGTGAGCCTTGTGATAGCTCTGCGATTCAGGGAAATAGCGGTAGTAACGCTCGGCGGCCGCTTCAATGGCCGCTTCGTCCTCGAGCTTTTCTGCTTCGGCAAGGTACGTCAGCCGACCAACGGCTTGCACGTCATCGGCCTCGCGCTCGCCCACGAACAGCGAACATTTCGGGTCTTTTTGCAGGTTGTGCGTGTGCTGGGCGATGCGGCTGATAAGGATCAGCGGCCGGCCCTGCTCGTCCAGGCAGTAAGGAACCACCGAGCCAAACGGGTACCCCGGCATCGACTTGGAGTGGGTCGAAAGCACTCCCCGGTATTCCTTGAGAAGCAATTCTCGGGCATTCTTGGCCGCTTCAACGCTCAATTTATGACTCCTTATATAGAATCCGTCGAAAAAACGGACAGGCGCCTGGGGATAAGTATCCAGTACGCCGTCGGGGCAGTTCTCATGTGCAGCCAGGCCACATCAGGCGCAGATCGAGAGGCCCTCTACTAGGAAACCACTCTGACCTGCTATTGGGGCATGCGAATGCAACTCACTGACAAAGTAATCATTATCACTGGCGGTTGCCAGGGTTTAGGCCGTTCGATGGCCGAGTATTTCGCAGGTAAAGGCGCGAAGCTGGCGCTGGTGGACCTGAACCAGGAAAAACTCGACGACACCGTCGCCGCGTGCAAGGCCAAGGGCGTCGAGGCGCGCAGCTACCTGTGCAACGTCGCCAATGAAGAGCAAGTGACCCACATGGTCGCCCAGGTCGCCGAAGATTTCGGTGCGATCCACGGCCTGATCAACAACGCCGGCATCCTGCGCGACGGCCTGCTGTTGAAGGTCAAGGACGGCGAAATGACCAAGATGAGCCTGGCCCAATGGCAGGCGGTCATCGACGTCAACCTGACTGGCGTGTTCCTGTGCACCCGTGAAGTCGCGGCAAAAATGGTCGAGCTGAACAACAGCGGCGCGATCATCAATATCTCCTCGATTTCCCGTGCCGGCAACGTTGGCCAGACCAACTACTCGGCCGCCAAGGCTGGCGTGGCGGCAGCGACCGTGACCTGGGCCAAGGAACTGGCGCGCTACGGCATTCGCGTGGCGGGCATCGCCCCGGGCTTTATCGAAACCGAAATGACGCTGGGCATGAAGCCTGAAGCGCTGGAGAAAATGACGGCCGGTATTCCGCTCAAGCGCATGGGTAAACCGGAAGAGATCGCCCATTCGGCGGCGTACATTTTCGAGAACGACTACTACACCGGCCGGATCCTCGAAATGGATGGCGGGTTGCGAATCTAAGGCAACACCCAAAACCCTGTAGCAGCTGCCGAGGCACGAGGCTGCGTTGTGTGTCCGCAGGACCGCCCTCGGGGGCCGCTGCGCAGCCCAACGCAGCCTCGTGCCTCGGCAGCTGCTACAACATCACCATCAGCGAATCAATCGTCGCTGATGGTGATGTTCGGCATCGCCGGCGACGCCGCTTCCTGCAACACGATCCGCGCGCCGACGTGGCGAGCGAGTTCCTGATACACCAACGCAATCGGGCTGTCCGGCTCGGCGATCACGGTTGGCTTGCCGCCATCGGCCTGTTCGCGAATGGCCATCGCCAGCGGCAACGAGGCCAACAGTTCGACGCCATACTGGTTGGCCAGCTTCACACCCCCGCCTTCACCAAACAGATGCTCGGCATGCCCGCAGTTGGAGCAGATGTGCACGGCCATGTTTTCTACAACGCCCAGCACCGGGATATTGACCTTGCGGAACATCTCCACGCCTTTGCGCGCGTCCAGCAACGCGAGGTCTTGCGGGGTCGTGACGATGACGGCACCGGCCACCGGGACTTTCTGTGCCAGGGTCAGCTGAATGTCACCGGTGCCTGGCGGCATGTCGATGACCAGGTAATCGAGGTCGCCCCATGCGGTCTGGGTGACCAGTTGCAGCAGCGCACCGGAGACCATCGGCCCGCGCCAGACCATCGGCGTGTTGTCGTCGGTCAGGAACGCCATCGACATCACTTCAACGCCATGGGACTCGATCGGCACAAACCACTTCTGATCCTTGACCTTTGGTCGGGTGCCTTCGGGGATGCCAAACATGATGCCCTGGCTCGGACCGTAGATGTCCGCGTCGAGAATCCCGACCTTGGCACCTTCACGGGCCAGCGCCAGCGCCAGGTTCGCGGCGGTGGTGGACTTGCCCACGCCGCCCTTGCCGGACGCCACGGCCACCACGTTTTTCACGTTGGCCAACCCCGGGATCTGCGCCTGAGCCTTGTGCGCGGCAATCACGCTGGTGATGTCGACACGGGCCGTCGTTACGCCGTCGAGGCCTTCGATAGCCATTTGCAGCATCTGCGACCAGCCGCTCTTGAACAGGCCGGCGGCGTAACCCAACTCCAGCTGGACGCTGACACGATCACCCTGGATGTCGATATTACGTACACATCCGGCGCTGACCGGGTCCTGGTTCAGGTAAGGGTCGGTGTATTGGCGAAGGACGGCTTCCACCGCTGCGCGATTGACGGCGCTCATGGGCAACTCCGATAGCAAGACTGGAAAATCAGGCGGGTATCCTACGCCGGACATACATTTGTGGCGAGGGTGCTTGCTCCGGCTCGGCTGCGAAGCAGTCGCAATCAGGCAGACGCACTCCTTCCGCCGAAAACGGGTTGCAGGGTTTGGGGCGGCTTCGCCACCCAGCGGGAGCAAGCTCCCTCGCCACACACAAGCATTTTCACGCTGTTACTGCCTGTTCACAGGTTTGGGCATTCGATGCAACCGGAAACAGGCTGACGGGGTGAAAAATATGCGCCGGCGCTTTATAGTGGCCGACCTCCGTTTCATCAAGTAGCCGAGCCCCATGTCCGAGCCACGCAAGATCCTCGTCACCAGCGCCCTGCCCTATGCCAATGGTTCGATCCATCTTGGCCACATGCTGGAATACATCCAGACCGATATGTGGGTGCGTTTCCAGAAGCACCGCGGCAACCAATGCATTTATGTCTGCGCCGACGACGCCCACGGTTCGGCGATCATGCTGCGCGCGGAAAAGGAAGGCATCACCCCGGAACAACTGATCGCCAACGTCCAGGCTGAACACAGCGCCGACTTTGCCGAGTTCCTGGTGGACTTCGACAACTTCCACTCCACTCACGCCGAAGAAAACCGTGAGCTGTCGAGCCAGATCTACCTGAAGCTGCGCGACGCCGGGCACATTGCCCAGCGCTCCATCACGCAATACTTCGACCCGGAAAAGAAAATGTTCCTGGCCGACCGCTTCATCAAGGGCACTTGCCCGAAGTGCGGCACCGAAGACCAGTACGGCGACAACTGCGAAAAATGCGGTGCGACCTACGCGCCCACCGACCTGAAGGACCCGAAGTCGGCGATCTCTGGCGCCACGCCGGTGCTCAAGGATTCCCAGCACTTCTTCTTCAAGCTGCCGGACTTCCAGGAAATGCTGCAAACCTGGACCCGCAGCGGCACCCTGCAAGACGCCGTGGCCAACAAGATCGCCGAATGGCTGGACGCCGGCCTGCAACAGTGGGACATCTCCCGCGATGCGCCGTATTTCGGCTTCGAGATTCCAGACGAGCCGGGCAAATATTTCTACGTGTGGCTGGATGCGCCGATCGGCTACATGGCCAGCTTCAAGAACCTGTGCGACCGTACGCCGGAACTGGACTTCGACGCGTTCTGGGGCAAGGACTCCACCGCCGAGCTGTACCATTTCATCGGCAAGGACATCGTTAACTTCCACGCCCTGTTCTGGCCAGCGATGCTTGAAGGCGCGGGTTTCCGCAAACCGACCGGCATCAACGTGCACGGCTACCTGACCGTCAACGGTCAGAAAATGTCCAAGTCCCGTGGCACCTTCATCAAGGCCCGGACGTACCTGGATCACTTGTCGCCGGAATACCTGCGCTACTACTACGCGGCCAAGCTGAGCCGTGGCGTCGACGACCTCGACCTGAACCTCGAAGACTTCGTGCAGAAGGTCAACTCGGACCTGGTCGGCAAAGTCGTCAACATCGCCAGCCGTTGCGCCGGCTTCATCCATAAAGGCAACGCCGGTGTACTGGTGGCCGGTAATGCCGCACCTGAGCTGACCGACGCGTTCCTGGCTGCTGCGCCCAGCATCGCCGAGGCTTACGAGGCTCGCGACTTCGCCCGCGCCATGCGTGAAATCATGGGCCTGGCCGACCGTGCCAACGCCTGGATCGCCGACAAGGCCCCGTGGTCGCTGAACAAACAGGAAGGCAAGCAGGACGAAGTCCAGGCCATCTGCGCCTTGGGCGTCAACCTGTTCCGCCAGTTGGTGATTTTCCTCAAGCCGGTCCTGCCGTTGCTGGCCGCCGACGCCGAGGCGTTCCTGAACGTCGCACCGCTGACCTGGAACGACCACGCCACCCTGCTCAGCAACCACCAGCTGAACGAGTTCAAGCCGTTGATGACCCGTATCGACCCGGTGAAAGTGCAGGCCATGAGCGACGCGTCGAAAGAAGACCTGACCGCCAGCGCAACCGATACCGGCGAAGCTGCACCGGCCGGCAACGGCGAACTGGCCAAGGATCCGCTGTCGCCAGAGATCGAGTTCGACGCGTTCGCTGCGATCGACCTGCGCGTCGCACTGATCGTCAAGGCTGAACACGTGGAAGGCGCCGACAAGTTGCTGCGCCTGACCCTGGACATCGGTGACGAGCAACGCAACGTGTTCTCCGGGATCAAGAGTGCTTACCCGGACCCGTCCAAGCTCGATGGTCGCCTGACCATGATGATCGCCAACCTCAAGCCACGAAAAATGAAGTTCGGCATCTCCGAAGGCATGGTGATGGCGGCCGGTCCTGGCGGTGAAGAAATCTACCTGCTCAGCCCTGACAGCGGCGCCAAGCCGGGTCAGCGCATCAAGTAAGGTCGTGCTGTAAACCGATCCCACAGTCGTGCCTGACGCGACTGTGGGATTTTCATATCTGGCCCACCCTCCGTCCTTGCCGGATAATGCCTAAGCTTTTTAGACCACTCGTTAAAAAGCCCCCGTTCTTGCCGGCACGATCATGACCGAGATACTTCTTACGCTTATCAGCGCTGCCCTGATCAACAATGTCGTGTTGCACTGGCCGCTGGGCGCCGATCCGCTACTGGGCAACGCGCATCGGCAAGTTCATGCACTGGGCATTGCGACCACCTGTTTGATGCTGCTGGTTGGCACGCTGGGCTATAGCGCTGACCGTTGGATGCTGGTGCCGCTGGAGCTGACCTCGCTGCGTCTTTTCGTGTTCCTGCCCTTAAGCGTGTTGCTGATCTCACCATTGTTGAAAGCGCTGTCGCGGCTGTTGCCCAGATTGGTGTTCGACGGGCTCTGGCCGCTTCTTTTGGGCAATGCTGGCGTGCTCGGGTTGACGTTACTCAACGCTCAGGACGACAAGGGATTCTTTCACGCCGCCTTCCTGTGCCTCGGCGCCGGGCTGGGGTTTTGGCTGGTGCTGAGCCTGTTCAGCGATTTGCGCCAGCGCACACTCGATAACGATATCCCCCTGCCCTTTCGTGGCCTGCCGATCGAGCTGATCGGCGCCGGACTGATCGCAGTGGCATTTCTCGGATTTAGCGGACTGATCAAAACATGAGTCTGATTCAACGCATCGACGCCCTCCTGCCGCAGACTCAATGCGGCAAGTGTGGCCACCCCGGATGCAAGCCCTACGCCGAAGGCATCGCCAGCGGCGAGCCGATCAACAAGTGCCCGCCCGGCGGCAGTGAGACCATTGCGGCATTGGCCGACCTGTTGAAAGTACCGGTGCTGGAACTGGACACCAGTCGCGGTTCAGCCCCGGCGCAGATTGCCTATATTCGCGAAGCCGAATGCATCGGTTGCACCAAATGCATCCAGGCCTGCCCGGTCGACGCCATTGTTGGCGCGGCCAAGTTGATGCACACGGTAATCATCGACGAATGCACCGGTTGCGACCTCTGCGTGGCGCCCTGCCCGGTGGACTGCATCGAGATGCGCCCGTTGCCGCTGGCCACGGTACTGCCGATTGTCGGAGGCCTGGCCTTCAGCCTTGAAGAGCAACGCGCTCGCGCCGCCAAACGCAACCATGCAAGGCGCCGCTTTGAACAACGCAACGCCCGCTTGCAGCGCGAGGAACAACAGAAAATCGCAGAACGTCAGGCCCGCGCCCAACGCGCTGTTGCACACAGTGAAGTGACGACGGCTGACCCGGTGCAAGCGGCGCTTGAACGCGTGCGCGCACAAAAAGCGGCGAACGCTGATGCGGCGTTGAAAAAGGCCAAGATCGATGTGGCGATGAGTCGGGCGCAGCTGAACAAGTCGCTCAAGGCCTTCGGGCATCCACCGACCTTCGAGCAGCAATCGCAACTGATCGTGCTGCAACAACAGTTCGAGGCCGCCGAACAGGCTTTGGCGCAACTGGAAAGCACTTCAGCAGCCCCCCCGACGCCAGTGGTCCCGGCGAAGGATGCCGAGTTGAAGCGGGCGAAGATTCAGTTGGCCATGCGTCGCGCCGAACTCAAGAAAGCCCAGACCAACGAAGCACCGGCCGAACAGCTCGAAGCCCTGCAACAAGCGCTCAATGAGGCGGAACAGGCGTTGCACGTCGCGGAAGCGGCGAGTGAACAACCGCTGCCGGACCTGACACGCATCGAAAAGCGCCCCATCGACAGCCAGCTTCGACAGCTGAAAACCGAATTGGCCTACGCCCGTGCCGACGTCAGCAAACTCGAACGAGGTGCGGACACCCCGAACGAATTGATCGCCAAGGCCCGCGCGCGGCTGCTGGAAGCCCAGCGCCAGGTGGATGCCTATGTCGCCCCTTGAATCGGTGGACGAACGCCTCCAGCAGGCCATGAAGCTGGTGTTGCTGGCCACCGTGCCGGGGATGCTGACGTTGTTTTGGCTGTATGGCTGGGGCGTCTTGATCAACCTGATACTGGCGGCCGCCACCGCGCTGGCGGTTGAAGGTGCCGTGTTGCGACTTCGCCGGCGTCCGCTCAAACCCACGTTGAGCGACGGTAGCGCGCTGGTCAGTGCGACGTTGCTGGCGCTGGCATTGCCGCCGTACTGTCCGTGGTGGTTGACGGTCTGTGCAGCGGCGTTCGCGATACTCGGCAAACAGTTGTATGGCGGGGTGGGCAAGAATCCGTTCAACCCGGCGATGCTCGGTTTCGCTCTGGTGCTGGTGACGTTTCCCCAACAGATGACGCACTGGCCATCCTCCCACGGCATGGACTTGCTCGGCGGCCTGCAACAGATATTCGGCTTCAACCTCAGCGCGACACCAGACGCTTGGGCCCAGGCCACCGCACTGGACAGCCTGCGCATCAACAAAAGCCTGACCATGGACGAACTCTTTGCCGGCAACCCGGCATTCGGTCATTTCGGCGGACGCGGCGTGGAATGGGTCAACCTGGCTTTTCTCGCCGGCGGCCTCTTTCTCCTGCAACGTCGAGTGTTCAGCTGGCATGCACCGGTCGGCATGCTCGCCAGCCTGTTTGTCATCAGCCTGCTGTGCTGGAACGGTTCGGGCTCCGATTCCCATGGCTCACCGCTGTTTCATCTGCTCACCGGAGCCACCATGCTGGGGGCTTTTTTCATTGTCACTGAACCGGTGTCCGGGGCAAAAAGCGCAGGTGCCCGATTGCTCTTTGGTCTCGGTGTCGGCTTGCTGACTTACCTGATACGGACCTGGGGCGGTTATCCGGACGGATTGGCATTTGCCGTGCTGCTGATGAACCTTTGTGTACCGGCGCTGGAGCGTTTTATCGCGTCCAGGCAGGAGCCAGTGACCCCATGAACCGAGCGTCCAGTGTGGTGATTCTGGTGTTACTGGCCGGATTGGGAATCGGCGCGACTTACTTCGCGCACCACAGCAGCGCCCCGCGCATTGCGGCAGAACAACGGCTGATCGACAGTCGCAACCTGCTGGACCTGCTACCGCCGGAAAACTACGACAATCAACCACTGGAACAGCCGCTCGACCTCGCCAACATCCCGTTGGCCAACAGCACGCTGCTGGGCGGCAACCTGGCGACCAAGGCCGGCCAGCCGAGCGCGGTATTGCTGCGCAGCCAGACTCTGGGCTATGAAGGCAAAATCGAGTTGATGATTGCCATCGATGCCAACGGTAAGTTGTTGGGGGTCAAAACCCTCAAGCAATCGGAAACGCCGGGGCTGGGGGGCAAGATCGCCGACTGGCCGAACGCATGGCTTCAGGTGTTTACCGGTAAGTCCCGCAACGACCCCGGCGACACGGGCTGGGCCTTGAAAAAGGATCAGGGACAATTCGATCAGGTGGCAGGGGCGACCATCACTTCAAGGGCGGTGATCAGCGCCATTCATGACGCCTTGCGCTACTTCGATGAACACCGCGATCAATTGATCGGGAGTGGCGCCCATGACTAAGTCATCGACCCTGCAAAACTCGCTGTTGCTGGCGCCCCTGATCGGCGCCACGACCTCCTGGACGGCGGCGCTGGGACTGTGGCTGATGTTCATCGTGGTCATCAGTGCTTACGGCATTGGCATGTGGGCCTTGCGATCGCGACTGGTGCCGTCCGCCCGCTTGCTTGCCAGTATCCTGCTGGCCGCCACGCTCACCAGCTGCGCGCAAATGGCCGCACAAGTGTTGTCACTTCAATCGCACCAGCCTGTGGCCCTTTACGCAGGACTGATCGCCCTGCAGTGCGTTGTGCTGGAATACAACGGTTTCTTCCAGAGCCCGCGCCTTGATCGCTTGCGCCTATGCGCCGTGTTTGGCGCATTGATGCTGGGCCTGGGCCTGCTGCGAGAGCTCCTTGGCAACGGTGGTCTGCACCTCGCCACGCTAGTCCCCGGCGGGTTCATCCTGCTGGGAGTGTTGATCGCCGCACGTCAGGCCTGGGCTCGCTCGACGCCCTCACATTGATTGACTGATTTTTAGGGAAACGCATCGCCCATGAATGCCGCAAAACGTTTGGAAATTTTCCGCCGGTTTCACGAAGACAACCCGGAACCCAAGACTGAACTGGCCTATTCGTCGCCCTTCGAATTGCTGATTGCCGTCATTCTTTCTGCTCAGTCGACCGATGTCGGCGTCAACAAGGCCACCGCCAAACTCTATCCCGTGGCCAACACCCCGGCGGCGATCTACGCGCTCGGCGTCGAAGGGCTGTCGGAATACATCAAGACGATCGGCCTGTTTAACAGCAAAGCGAAAAACGTGATCGAAACCTGTCGCTTGCTGGTGGAACGCCACGGCGGTGAAGTCCCGCAAACCCGCGAGGAACTGGAAGCGCTCCCGGGCGTCGGCCGCAAGACGGCGAACGTGGTGCTCAATACCGCCTTTCGCCAACTGACCATGGCCGTGGACACCCATATCTTCCGGGTCAGCAACCGCACCGGAATTGCTCCCGGCAAGAATGTCGTCGAGGTTGAGCAGAAACTGATGAAATTTGTACCCAAGCAATACCTGCTCGACTCGCATCACTGGCTGATCCTTCACGGGCGTTACGTTTGCCTGGCCCGCAAGCCCCGCTGCGGCAGCTGCCGGATCGAGGACTTATGCGAATACAAGCAAAAGACCTCGGACGATTGAGGCGCTATTAAAATTATTGATGCATCGATTGAAAAAATCTTTTTTACCCGCCGGGCGATTATCGATATAAGGGGCGCCAAAGGCAGTCTTAGCCTGGAGTTGACCTATGAGCACTGGCAAAGAGCAATTGGACGTAGAAGACGACTTCACACCCGTTGAGGCCGATGACGCTGAACCGGTGGTAGAAGTGGCAAAGACCAACCTGAGCAAACGTCGCACCATCGACAACCTGCTGGAGGAGCGCCGACTGCAAAAGCAATTGGCCGACTACGATTTTGACCTGTAACCCCTAAAAGCCTCCCGAAACGGAGGCTTTTTACTAAGCGCCAATCGCTGATGAGCACGGCGTCATCAGACGTGGGTGGCACTTATACCAGGCCATTGCGTTGAGCCAGTTCGATCAGGTCGACCAGGGAGCGAGCATTAAGCTTCAACAACAGGCGGGTTTTGTAGGTACTGACGGTTTTATTGCTGAGAAACATTCCATCGGCAATCTCCTTATTGGTCTTTCCTCTGGCCAACTGTTGTAAAACCATCATTTCGCGTCCGGACAAACGATCCACCATATCGGCTTCACTGGCATTGCCAAGACTTGACCGCACGGTATGCAACGCTTGATTCGGAAAGTAACTGTAGCCTGACAGCACGGCTTTTATTGCACTGAGCAACTCAGTCAGGTCCTGTTGTTTACATACATAGCCAGCAGCCCCCGACTGCATGCAACGCATGGAAAAATGCCCCGGTGCCTGTGAAGTCAATATCAGCACTTTAAGTGGCATCGCCGTCGATGTCAGTCGCGCAATGACCTCCAGCCCATCCAGCTTGGGTATTCCAATATCCAGAATGACAATGTCCGGCATTAGTTCACGGGCCAGTTGTAATGCGTCCACGCCGTTATCTGTTTCTGCAATGACTTCGTAGCCATGGCGCTCCATTAGCATACGCACCGCAAGACGAATGACGGGGTGATCATCCACGATCAGCACTTTATTCATGGGCAAGTCCAATTTCGCTGTTCGAATTTTTAGAGCCCGCACAATAGCCTAGTCGCTTCATCCATGGCATGCCGCCGCCCTCAGCCACCCACAACCAGAGACATTTCTTACAAATTTAAAAGATTGGTCCTACAAATTTCTTAAAACAAATTGCATCCTGCACGGTATCAAATTTCGCGCACCCAGCCTTCCGGCCATTTTTCCGTACCGAATTACGGCAATAAAAAACATTAATCCATCACGCGCGCGCCTCCGACAAAAAAACCAGTACTCAGCTACACTCGAAAACTGGCAAGACGCTCCCCTCAATAGAAAACCTTACACAAAAAATATCATCTTCCGGCACAACAAATTACTTATTTCAGGACACACTTAAAAATCAGACAACCCACAATGTTTTCAAGCAAAACATGCCACACAAAAAAAACACTCAAACACTTACGCCACCTCACCAAAACTTTAAAACATACAACTCGAAATCGGAGAATCCCCCAACTATATTGCCAGCAGCTTTCGCACAACAGATTCCAACAACCCAACAAACAAACCTTTAAACCATCGAGCAAAAGTTAATACCACAATGAGCAAAGACCATTATGAAACCCAAAAGAAAAATGACGACCCCCATGACTATCATTGCAATATTCGCGACACTGTCTGAAGCATCCGCGGCTCTTTCATTGCCCTTTCTCGGCGATGAAGAACGAGCGCTGTACATCTGGTTTCTGATCAGCTTTCCGTTTTATTTGCTTTTCCTGTTCTTCGTGACCCTTAACTTCAATTATCGGTCGCTTTACGCGCCTTCTGATTTTGAAAAGGGAGAGCACTTTTTAGCTGTCATGAAAAGCGCTGATCGCAAGGACAACACTGCCTCCATGCCTAATCTTGCGGCCCGGCATTACGTCTGCCTGCCTGAACGGCTGAAGGATCTGCACATCGTCGATGCGCGCGTAACGGGTCAGCCGTTAGCGTTCAGCTCACTGCTGGAGAGCATTCAGCCCCCACAGAAAAACCTCGCGCAAGTGATCGTATTTCTCACGTGCGGCGACTCGGAGACATCGCTGAAAGAAAGCGTGCTCAAGCATTCGAAACTGACAAGGAAGCGCAGCGGTTCTATCTTCTGCGTTGCTTATAATTCGAGCTCTCAAGCGCTGACAATCATTGGGCAAACGTTTTATCCGGCAGAGACCGGCAGGTAGCTCTTGAAGAGCAAAAGGAGAGAAAAGCAGCAGAAAGGTGTAACAGGCATCAAGAACAAGCTGAATGCTCGAAGAATGCCAGGTAGAACATCCCCATTACGAGGTGTGGCCTTGTCACCGACAAGGCCACACTTCTATTACCAACGGCAAAGGTCTCAGAACAGCTTGCGGCCTTTGTTCGCGGCAATGCGCATACGCAGGGCGTTGAGCTTGATGAAGCCCGCTGCGTCGGCCTGGTTGTAAGCACCACCGTCTTCTTCGAAGGTCGCGATATTGGCGTCGAACAACGATTCGTCAGACTTGCGACCGGTCACGATCACGTTGCCCTTGTACAGCTTCAGGCGAACAACGCCGTTCACGTGGGCCTGGGACGCATCGATCATCTGTTGCAACATCAGACGCTCAGGGCTCCACCAGTAACCGGTGTAGATCAGGCTGGCGTATTTCGGCATCAGCTCGTCTTTGAGGTGAGCCACTTCGCGGTCCAGGGTGATCGATTCGATCGCACGGTGAGCGCGCAGCATGATGGTGCCACCAGGCGTTTCGTAGCAACCACGGGACTTCATGCCCACGTAACGGTTCTCGACGATGTCGAGACGGCCGATACCGTGTTCACCACCGATACGGTTCAGGGTCGCCAGCACGGTGGCCGGGGTCATTTCGACGCCGTCCAGTGCAACGATGTCGCCGTTACGGTAGGTCAGTTCCAGGTATTGCGGTTTGTCTGGAGCGTTCTCCGGGGAGACGGTCCATTTCCACATGTCTTCTTCGTGCTCGGTCCAGGTGTCTTCCAGCACGCCGCCTTCATAGGAGATGTGCAGCAGGTTGGCATCCATCGAGTACGGGGATTTTTTCTTGCCGTGACGCTCGATCGGGATGTTGTGCTTTTCAGCGTAATCCATCAGCTTTTCACGGGACAGCAGGTCCCATTCGCGCCACGGAGCGATCACTTTCACACCTGGCTTCAAGGCGTACGCGCCCAGTTCGAAACGAACCTGGTCATTGCCCTTGCCGGTGGCACCGTGGGAAATGGCGTCAGCACCGGTTTCGTTGGCGATTTCGATCAGGCGTTTGGCGATCAACGGACGAGCGATGGAAGTACCCAGCAGGTACTCGCCTTCGTAAACGGTGTTGGCGCGGAACATCGGGAAAACGAAATCACGCACGAATTCTTCGCGCAAGTCGTCGATGTAGATCTCTTTGACGCCCATGGCCTGTGCCTTGGCGCGCGCAGGTTCGACCTCTTCGCCCTGACCCAGGTCAGCGGTGAAGGTCACCACTTCACAGTTATAAGTATCCTGCAGCCACTTGAGGATCACCGAAGTGTCCAGGCCGCCGGAATACGCCAGAACGACCTTGTTTACGTCCGCCATGCCATCACTCCACGGGGTTCTACGGAAAGCCGTGAAGTCTACCGGTCATACGAAATAATTTACAGTGTCGCGACAGCTTATGACGACGAAGCGACAGATTCTGTCGATCGGGCGACGATTTCAGCAGGCTCAGGAGGTCGTCGCAGCGCTTCCCGGTGTCGCCCCTTGAGGCGCGACTTTCTCCGTCGGCGCGACGCGTTCCAGACGCACGGCAACCCGGCGGTTCTTCGCGCGGTTGGCGGCGTTGGTGTTGGGCGCTAAAGGGTAACGCTCGCCGTGGAAGCGCATGGTGATCTGCGATTCCTGAATGCCGTTGGCCTTGAAGTAATCCATCACCGCCAATGCACGCCGGCGTGACAGTTCACGGTTGGCCAGACGATTGCCGCTGTTGTCGGAGTGCCCGTCGAGCTCGATGTGATTGACCGATGGATCAGCCTTCATGAACTCCAGCATCACTTGCAACTGCGCCTTGGCATGCGCATCGAGATCGATGCCTTCAGCACCCGTGAAGGTGATTTCGGACTGTTTGACCTGTTCGAAATTCTTCGGCAGCAGTTTCGCCACGCAGCTTTGGTAATCATTGAACGCCTTGCTGAACTTGACCGGCAACAGCCGTACCTCCGAGACCCTGCCATCACCTGAGGCATGCCGGATCACTGGACTGCGGCCATCGATCAAGCCACTGATCAAGCGCCCGGCCTGAGCTTGCGAGCTGTTGAACAGCACATTACCGCTGCCCAGGCGTACCAAACCCAGATTGATGTCGCCACGCCCTGGTTGCCACGGCGCGGCGGCCGCCAGCAAGGTTGCCGAACCGCCCCCAATCATCGCGTTGTAGGTGTTCAGACGAAATATCGCCTGCTCACCGGCACGGCGTACGAATTCACCCGACCCGAAATCGGTGATCGGCTGAGTCAGGCGGCATTCGAACTTGTCACCTTCGACCGTCCACTCGATGCTCTCCAGACGCGTCTGGAAAGTGAGCGCCATCGCAGGAAGGCTGGCAAACACGCTGAGCAAGGCTAAATAACGCTGGCGCACGGGAGGCTCCACTGGCTTCTACAACAAAAAGACCGACACACGCATGTTTCCGGCATACCTGATTCATATCGGTAGGTTCCTGTAAAACTTGATAGCGAGTGCCTGCAAGAGTCTTTTCCGGTAGCATTCCCCTGAGTTTGACCCGCCTGGAATCCCCTCATGTCCGACCGCCTGACCCTGCTGCGTCCCGACGACTGGCACATTCATCTTCGCGATGGTGCCGTGTTGACCAATACCGTTGCGGATGTTGCGCGCACCTTTGGTCGCGCCATCATCATGCCCAACCTGGTACCTCCGGTGCGTAACGCCGCTGAAGCCGACGGCTATCGCCAGCGAATCCTTGCTGCACGCCCGGCCGGCAGTCGCTTCGAACCGTTGATGGTGCTTTACCTGACCGACCGCACCCAGCCCGAAGAAATTCGCGAGGCCAAGGCCAGCGGTTTCGTGTACGCCGCCAAGCTGTACCCGGCCGGCGCGACCACCAACTCGGATTCTGGCGTCACCAGCATCGACAAGATCTTCCCTGCGCTCGAGGCCATGGCCGAAGTCGGGATGCCGTTGCTGATTCACGGTGAAGTCACCCGTGGCGATGTCGACGTGTTCGACCGCGAAAAAATCTTTATCGATGAGCACATGCGCCGTGTGGTCGAGCGTTTCCCGACGCTTAAAGTGGTGTTCGAACACATCACCACCGCCGATGCCGTGCAGTTCGTCAACGAGGCTTCGGCCAACGTCGGCGCAACCATCACCGCGCATCACCTGCTGTACAACCGCAACCACATGCTGGTGGGCGGGATTCGGCCGCACTTCTATTGCCTGCCGATTCTCAAGCGCAATACACACCAGGAAGCCCTGCTCGACGCCGCCACCAGCGGCAGCGAAAAGTTCTTCCTGGGCACCGACTCGGCCCCCCATGCCCAGCACGCCAAAGAAGCCGCGTGTGGCTGCGCCGGTTGCTACACCGCGTATGCGGCCATCGAGATGTACGCCGAAGCGTTCGAACAGCGCAACGCGCTGGACAAGCTCGAAGCCTTCGCCAGCCTCAACGGCCCGCGTTTCTATGGCCTGCCAGCGAACACCGACCGCATTACCCTGGTCCGCGATGAGTGGACCGCCCCAACCAGCCTGCCATTTGGCGAGTTGACCGTTATCCCGCTGCGCGCCGGTGAAAAACTGCGCTGGCGCCTGCTGGAGGAACACGCGTGAGTGAAGACCATTTCGACGACGAACAGGACGGTCAAGGCGGTGGAGGCGGTCCTCGTCATCCAATGGCAGCCAGATTCCGTGGCTACCTGCCGGTCGTCGTCGACGTAGAAACCGGTGGTTTCAACTCGGCCACCGACGCCCTGCTGGAAATTGCTGCAACCACCATCGCCATGGACGAAAAAGGGTTTGTGTACCCCGATCACACCTACTTCTTCCGTGTAGAGCCTTTTGAAGGCGCAAACATCGAAGCAGCGGCGCTGGAATTCACCGGAATCAAACTCGATCACCCGCTGCGCATGGCCGTGAGTGAAGAAGCGGCGCTGACCGATATTTTCCGCGGCATCCGCAAGGCCCTGAAAGCCAACGGCTGCAAACGGGCGATTCTGGTCGGCCACAACAGCAGTTTCGATTTGGGCTTCCTCAACGCAGCCGTCGCACGCCTGGACATGAAACGTAACCCGTTTCATCCGTTCTCCAGCTTCGACACCGCGACCCTTGCCGGCCTGGCCTACGGTCAGACCGTGCTGGCCAAGGCCTGCCAGGCAGCGGATATCGACTTCGACGGTCGCGAGGCCCACTCGGCTCGTTATGACACCGAGAAGACGGCAGAGCTGTTCTGCGGCATCGTCAATCGCTGGAAACAAATGGGCGGCTGGGAAGATTTCAACGACTGATCTGTCGCTGATGAATCCCGCGCAGAAAAAAACCGGCCACTGAGGCCGGTTTTTTTTATGCCTGACGCTTGGGCTTACAGCGCCGCAGCGTGCTCGGTCAGGTAAGCAGCAACGCCTTCTGGCGAAGCGTTCATGCCCTTGTCGCCTTTTTTCCAGTTGGCAGGGCAAACTTCGCCGTGCTCTTCGTGGAATTGCAGAGCGTCGACCAGACGGATCAGCTCTTCCATGTTACGGCCCAGCGGCAGGTCGTTGATGATCTGCGAACGGACAACGCCTTTGTCGTCGATCAGGAACGCGCCACGGAAAGCCACGCCGTCAGCGGACTGAACGTCGTAGGCCTTCATGATTTCCTGCTTGATGTCGGCAGCCATGGTGTAGCGAACCTGGCCGATACCGCCATTGTTCACCGGGGTGTTGCGCCAGGCGTTGTGGGTGAAGTGCGAGTCGATCGACACGGCAACCACTTCAACGTTGCGGGACTTGAAGTCAGCCATGCGGTTGTCCAGAGCGATCAGCTCGGACGGGCAAACGAAGGTGAAGTCCAGTGGGTAGAAGAACACCAGGCCGTATTTGCCTTTGATGGCCGACGACAGGGTGAAGCTGTCTACGATTTCGCCATTGCCGAGGACGGCTGGAACGGTGAAGTCCGGGGCTTGTTTGCCTACGAGTACGCTCATTGGATATCTCCTGGTCTATTAACGTGAAGAACTGGATTCGCATCAGCCTGCCACCCTCAGGCGACAGCCCTGTGACACGATCCCCTTCGAAGGACCGACCATCATACACGGCGTTTTTAGGCTGTCCTCAACGGTTTTTTTCAGGAGGAGCAAAATTGCCGTAATGACCGTTACTGGCAGATTGCCTGATTGAAAACCGTTCGTCGGTCACGCCCGCTTATATCGCAAAGCTTTCAGAAACCACTTTGACAATCATTCTCGTTAACATTAAGATCCATCGCAATTGAGTCACAACCAGCGACGGTTTTTTCTTATGTATGTCTGCCTCTGCACTGGCGTCACCGACGGTCAAATCCGCGATGCAATCTATGAAGGTTGCTGCAGCTATAAGGAAGTCCGTCAGGCCACCGGCGTAGCCAGCCAATGCGGCAAATGCGCCTGCCTTGCAAAGGAAGTGGTTCGCGAAACCCTGACCAAATTGCAATCGGCCCAGGCAGCCATTCCTTTCCCGGTAGAATTTACTGCCGCGTAAAGCCCCTGTTTCAAAGAACCGGACTTGATGTCCGGTTTTTTTATGTCTGAAAATCAATCGCTTACGCTCCAGACGCGGAACACAAACATTCTTATTCAGATTAATTTTCATATAAGTTTCAATAACTTAGGTTTGACACCCTTACATACGCAGCTCAAACTCAGCCTTATTGACAGCTACTCAGGGCAGGACCCCATCATGAAAGGCGACGTTACAGTCATCCAGCATCTCAACAAGATCCTTGCCAATGAGCTGGTCGCGATCAATCAATACTTCTTGCATGCGCGCATGTATGAAGATTGGGGCCTGAACAAGCTGGGCAAGCACGAGTACCACGAATCCATCGATGAGATGAAGCACGCGGACAAGCTGATCAAGCGCATCCTGTTCCTTGAAGGCCTGCCGAACGTCCAGGACCTGGGCAAGTTGCACATCGGCGAGCACACCAAGGAAATGCTTGAGTGCGACCTGCGTATCGAGCGCACCGGCCATGCCGATCTGAAAGTCGCCATCGCTCATTGCGAAACGGTCGGTGACTTCGGTAGCCGTGAACTGCTCGAAGACATTCTCGAATCCGAAGAAGAACATATCGACTGGCTGGAAACCCAACTGGGCCTGATCGATAAAGTCGGTCTTGAGAACTACCTGCAATCGCAGATGGGCGAAGACGAGTAAGTGAGCGCCCGCTAAACTCGAGACATTAAAAAGCCCCGCACTCTTTTAAAGAGGCGGGGCTTTTTTATTGCCTACAAATACCGAATCAAGCTTCGGTCTTGTTGGCAGCGGCCGCTTCAACAGCGGCTTTGATCGTGGTCTGCAACGAACCGTCAGCAGCCATTTCAGTCATGATGTCGCTACCGCCGACCAGCTCACCACCGACCCACAGTTGCGGGAAGGTTGGCCAGTTGGCGTATTTTGGCAGGTTGGCGCGGATTTCCGGGTTCTGCAGGATGTCCACGTACGCAAACTTTTCGCCACATGCCATCACGGCCTGCGCGGCTTTCGCGGAGAAGCCACACTGCGGGGCATTCGGCGAACCTTTCATGTAAAGCAGAATGGTGTTGTTAGCAATCTGCTCTTTAATCGTTTCGATGATATCCATGGAGCACCTCGGCTGAACTTTCCGACTCAGAGGTCGGCACGGTGGCGCATTGTAACGGAAACCCGAGCGCCATGCTCGGTCTCCCCGACAGACACGATCACGCCGCCGCCACGGTGACCGGCACGCCGTTCAACGCCGCATTCCCCGACAACTCGTCGAGCAGACATTCATCGGTCAGGTCATTGGCGCTGGATCCCGGCTGGCCACTGGCAATCGTCATCTGCACACCCGGCCGGGCATGCCCCCAGCCGTGCGGCAGGCTGACCACGCCTTTCATCATGTCCAGGCTGGCGACCACTTCCACTTCAATCATGCCCACCCTCGAACTCACCCGCACGCGCTGCCCGTCGCTGAGTCCGCGACTGGACAGGTCGTCGGGATGCATCAGCAATTGATGACGTGGTTTGCCCTTCACCAGGCGGTGATAGTTGTGCATCCACGAGTTGTTGCTGCGCACATGACGGCGGCCAATCATCAGCAACTGATCAGCGGCCGGTGCTTGTAGTGCGGCGAAACGTGCGAGGTCGGCAAGGATCGCCGGCGGCGCTGCCTGCACTCGCTGATTGGCGGTTTTCAAACGTGGCGCGAGGTTGGATTTCAACGCGCCCAGGTCGACCCCATGCGGATGGTCGAACAAGGTGGCCAGCGACAGTTTGTGTTCCGACGCATCGCCATACAGCCCCATCCGCAAGCCAAGGTCGATCATTTGCGCGGGCGCAATCGTCGGTTTCAGTTCTTTGCCAGTCTTCGCCGCAAACGCCTTGGCCAGGCCGACAAAGATCTCCCAGTCATGCAACGCACCTTCCGGCTTGGCCAGAATCGCCCGGTTGAAACGCGTCACGTTGCGTACCGCGAACATGTTGAACGTCGTGTCGTAGTGATCGTTTTCCAGCGCCGAGGTCGAGGGCAGAATCAGGTCGGCATAGCGCGTGGTTTCATTGATGTACAGGTCGACGCTGACCATGAATTCCAGACCATCCAGCGCTTGCTCCAGTTGCCGGCCATTGGGTGTCGACAGCACCGGATTGCCAGCGACGGTGATCAGGGCGCGAACCTGCCCTTCCCCTTCGGTGAGCATTTCTTCAGCCAGCGCCGATACCGGCAACTCGCCGGCGTATTCCGGACGTGCGGACACACGGCTTTGCCACCGATTGAAATGCCCGCCCGAAGTCGACGCCACCAGGTCCACCGCCGGCTCGGTGCACAACGCACCGCCGACGCTATCAAGGTTGCCGGTGACCAGATTGATCAATTGCACCAGCCAATGGCACAGCGTACCGAATGCTTGGGTCGAGACGCCCATGCGGCCGTAACACACCGCGGTCGGCGCCGCCGCAAAATCCCGCGCCAGTTGGCGGATCTGTTCGGCCGGTACGGCGCACAACGGGCTCATGGCTTCGGCGGTGAACGTGGCGATGGCCTGGCGCACGTCATCCAGACCGTCGACCGGCAAATGACTCTCACGCGTCAGGTTTTCAGCGAACAAGGTATTGAGCAGCCCGAACAACAACGCCGCATCGCCACCGGGACGCACGAACAGGTGCTGATCGGCCATCGCGGCGGTTTCGCTGCGACGCGGATCGACCACCACCACTTTGCCGCCCCGGGCCTGAATCGCCTTCAAGCGCTTTTCCACATCCGGCACGGTCATGATGCTGCCGTTGGACGCCAGCGGGTTACCGCCCAGGATCAGCATGAAATCGGTGTGATCGATGTCCGGAATCGGCAACAACAATCCATGGCCGTACATCAAATGACTGGTCAGGTGATGCGGCAACTGATCGACGGACGTCGCGGAAAAACGGTTACGGGTTTTCAGCAGCCCCAGGAAATAATTGCTGTGGGTCATCAACCCGTAGTTGTGCACGCTGGGGTTGCCTTGGTACACCGCCACCGCGTTCTGCCCGTGACGCTCCTGAATCGCTGCGAGGCGTTCGGCTACCAGGCTGAAGGCGTCTTCCCACGCGATAGGTTGCCATTCGCTGCCCACTCGCAGCATCGGCTGACGCAGACGATCCGGATCGTTCTGAATATCTTGCAGGGCCACCGCCTTGGGGCAGATGTGCCCACGGCTGAACGTATCCAGCGGATCGCCCTTGATCGAGGTGATCTGCACCGCGCCGTCGGCTTCAGTGGTTTCGAGGGTCAGGCCGCAAATGGCTTCACACAAGTGGCAGGCACGGTGATGGAGAGTCTTGGTCATGGCCAGTCTCTGTCTTGTTCTGAGCGGGCAATAGCGGCCGCGGGATCAAAACTATGGCGCCAGACACGCTCCTGCGCCAGCGACGTTCGTCTTGTGAATCGGCGCCCATCAGGCCAGCCGATGGCCGTTTGCACTCAGTTCGGCGGCAAACCGGGTGCCGCCTGTAACTGGAGTTCCTGAAGGGTTTCGACTTGTTCCTGGGGAACATGCACGCCGGTGAGCTCGCCGATCAGTCGCCAATGCTCGTCGAGCCCGGTGCTGATGGTTGCCATGCGATCAATCATTCGTCGACCGGCGGCGTTGGTCACTTCGTCTTCGCTGCGCATCAGCTCGAAGCACATCGAGGTCATTGAGGCGGTGAGGTGGGTCAGGGAGCGGGCCGTGAGGCCGAGTAAATCCATTAACAGCTGTTCTTTCGATTCCATTTCGAAGGCTTCCTGCGTCACTCGTCAGGTAGTTATAACCCAGCACTTTGCATTAGCAAGTGTTTCAGGCCAGACACCGAGAAAGCTCGGAGATGAAGACACACCTCACTGACTGGCGAGGCATTCCTCGAATAAATCTGCACTCGTGTCGTACTTGAAATTCTTCACGCCAATAAAAGCACCGACGATGGCCCCACCACGGCGCTCGGAACGCCGGGGTAAATCGTGCTGGCGATGATCGCGAAGCCCATGACCGTGGACAGCACTGCCGTATCAAACGCCGGAGAGACCCGGCGAAGCCGTGTCAGGCCTGCGTATCCGGTTTTATTGATCGACATACGGCGGGGTCCCTCCTTGGGAGTGTCTGACTAGATTCAGTCGACTTTACGCAATGAGGCGCAGATTACCTGAGTGCCGCCTGATTCCCGCACGCAAAACCCTAACAACAGACAACGTAACCCTTGAGAAAACAAGCCATCTTCGGCGCATAGCCCCCGGGCAAAAGCACGCGCTCAATGCGCGAGCCTGAACAAAGGGGTGGTTGCATACCCGCTTCGGCACCGTGTACAAATGCTGAGCGACGAGGATCAAACAACCTTCGCTTGCATCGAACGGTTGCAGCGCTGCAACCTTTCGAAGCGGTAAAAATGAGCCCCCTATTGGTAAGACGCGACATTTAATTATAAGATCGCGCCTTCCCCTATTTCGTCGCCCCGTGCGGCTTACGCCGCAGGTCTCGCCCGTTGTTCCGTTAAACAAGGCTTTGAGCATCTGCGGTTTGTAGCAAAAAGGTAGTCAATGATGAGCGCAAGGCACTTTCTCTCCCTGATGGATTGCACGCCCGAAGAGCTGGTCAGCGTGATCCGTCGAGGCGTTGAGCTCAAGGACCTGCGTAACCGCGGCGTACTGTTCGAGCCTCTGAAAAACCGCGTCCTGGGGATGATTTTCGAGAAGTCCTCGACCCGAACCCGGATCTCATTCGAAGCCGGCATGATCCAGCTCGGCGGCCAGGCGATCTTCCTGTCGCCGCGCGACACGCAACTGGGCCGTGGCGAGCCGATCGGCGACTGCGCGATTGTCATGTCGAGCATGCTCGACGCGGTGATGATCCGGACCTTTGCCCACAGCACCCTGACTGAATTCGCGGCCAACTCCCGCGTGCCGGTGATCAACGGCCTGTCCGATGACCTGCACCCGTGCCAGTTGCTGGCCGACATGCAAACCTTCCTCGAACATCGCGGTTCGATCCAGGGCAAGACCGTGGCCTGGATCGGCGACGGCAACAACATGTGCAACAGCTATATAGAAGCGGCGATCCAGTTCGACTTCCCGCTGCGCATTGCCTGCCCTGAAGGTTACGAGCCCAACCCTGATTTCGTGGCCAAGGCCGGCGATCGCGTGACCATCGTCCGCGATCCAAAGGAAGCCGTGCGCGGCGCTCACCTGGTGAGTACCGACGTCTGGACCTCCATGGGCCAGGAAGAAGAAACCGCCAAGCGCCTGAAGCTGTTTGCGCCCTACCAGGTCAATCGCGCGCTGCTCGACCTGGCTGCGGACGACGTGCTCTTCATGCATTGCCTGCCGGCCCACCGCGGCGAAGAGATCAGCGTCGACCTGCTCGACGACAAACGCTCGGTCGCCTGGGATCAAGCCGAAAACCGTCTTCACGCGCAAAAGGCCCTGCTCGAATTTCTCGTCCCGCCTTCGTATCACCACGCATGAGCCAGCCATTACTGCTTAACCTGCGTAACCTCGCCTGCGGCTATCAAGACCAGCGGGTCGTGCAGAACCTCAACCTGCATTTGAATGCCGGTGACATCGGTTGCCTGCTCGGCTCTTCGGGCTGCGGCAAAACCACCACGTTGCGGGCGATCGCCGGTTTCGAACCGGTGCACGAAGGTGAAATCACCTTGGCCGGCGAGACCATTTCCCGCGCCGGTTTTACCCTCGCCCCGGAGAAACGCCGGATCGGCATGGTGTTTCAGGACTACGCACTGTTCCCGCATTTGAGCGTGGCCGAGAACATCGCCTTCGGGATCCGCAAGCATCCGCAAAAGGAGCGCGTGACCGAAGAGCTGCTGGAACTGGTCAACCTGAAGAACCTCGGCAAGCGCTTCCCGCATGAACTGTCCGGCGGTCAGCAGCAACGTGTTGCACTGGCCCGTGCACTGGCGCCGGAGCCCCAACTGCTGTTGCTCGACGAACCGTTCTCCAACCTTGATGGCGAACTGCGACGCAAGCTCAGCCATGAAGTGCGCGACATTCTCAAGGCCCGTGGCACCAGCGCGATTCTGGTGACCCACGACCAGGAAGAGGCGTTCGCGGTCAGCGATCATGTCGGTGTGTTCAAGGAAGGTCGGCTGGAACAGTGGGACACGCCTTACAACCTGTATCACGAACCGCAGACACCGTTTGTGGCCAGCTTCATTGGCCAGGGTTACTTCATTCGTGGCCAGTTGAGCAGCCCGGAATCGGTACTGACCGAGCTGGGTGAATTGCGCGGCAATCGGGCTTACACCTGGCCGATGGGCGGCGCGGTGGACGTGTTGCTACGCCCGGACGATATCGTCTATGCCCCGGACAGCCCGTTGAAGGCGCGAATTGTCGGCAAGTCCTTCCAGGGCGCGTCGACGTTGTATCGGTTGCAGATGCCAACCGGGGCGCAGCTGGAATCGATTTTCCCGAGCCATGCTGATCATCAGGTCGGTGCTGACGTCGGCATTCGTGTGGCGGCTGATCACCTGGTGTTGTTCCAGGCGTCCGGCAGCGTTGCCGCGCAGATTCCGGCCGTCGAATCGGGTGTGCGCCGCTACAGCAACGCCAACTGATACATACGGACCACCTGTAGGAGTAAGCCTGCTCGCGATGGCGGTATGTCAGTCAACGAAGATGTCGACTGATATACCGCCATCGCGAGCAGGCTTACTCCTACAGGTGTTTTGCGTTAAGCCAATATCAGTGTGCCGCTCGCAACGAGCGTCGCATTGCCGCCAATCTTCACCCGATCACCTTCCAGCCGGCAGAACAACTCCCCACCCCGTTTCGAACACTGATACGCGGTCAGGGCCGATTTACCCAGCCGTTTCGACCAATACGGAATCAGGCTGCAATGGGTCGAGCCGGTCACCGGGTCTTCGTTGATACCAATCGCTGGCGCGAAATAGCGAGAGACAAAATCATGCTTGCTGCCTTTGGCGGTCACGATAGCCCCGGGCCACGGCAGCTTCGCCAATGCGAGCATGTCTGGCTGGCAATCGAGCACAGCCTGTTCTGACTCCAACACCACAAACAACTCGTTTGACCCCAGCACATCGACCACTTCGACCCCCAAGGCGCGCTCGACGTCCAGAGTGACGCCGACCTCCGAAGGCGTGATCGCCGGGAAGTCCAACCATAAACGCCCACCTTCGCGGCTCACGCTCAACGGGCCGGACTTGCAAATGAAGTCCAGGCGTTCGGCAGGTTCTTTATAGATCTCAAACAACACATAGGCGCTGGCCAGCGTCGCATGGCCGCACAACGGCACCTCGGTGGTCGGGGTAAACCAGCGGATGTGCCAGCCCTGCCCTTCACGCACCACAAAGGCGGTTTCGGCGAGATTGTGTTCGGCGGCGATTTTCTGCATCAACTCATCGGCGAGCCAGGCATCGAGTCGATAGACCATCGCCGGGTTGCCACTGAACGGCCGATCACTGAACGCGTCGACCTGGTGAAATTCAAGCTGCATGACCTTCTCCCTTTGTCAGATCCCCCAGCATGCCGCGCCAGGCTGTCTCACACCAGTGACAGAGAAACCGAATTTCCACCATACAGACCCGTCTGGATAAGCCTCAATCAGACGCGACTGATATCGGCGAACTTGGCTTGGGTATGTTCGGCCAGCACCGCTGGCGCCAATTCCACTTCCAGACCACGTCGCCCCGCACTGACAAAAATACTGGCGAAAGGCTGAGCCGAGTTATCGATGAAAGTACGCAAACGCTTCTTCTGCCCCAACGGACTGATTCCGCCCAGCAGATAACCCGTCGCTCGCTGTGCAGCCGCCGGATCAGCCATTTCGACTTTTTTCACGCCCGCCGCATGCGCCAGATGCTTCAAGTCCAGACTCCCGACGACCGGTACCACCGCCACCAGCAATTCACCTTTTTCACTGGCCGCCAGCAAGGTCTTGAACACCTGCGCCGGGTCGAGCCCAAGCTTCTCTGCGGCCTCCAACCCATAGGACGCGGCCTTTGGATCATGTTCGTAACTGTGCACGCGATGTTCGGCTCGAACTTTTTTCAACAAATCCAATGCGGGGGTCATGACAGCTCCAGACTGGGCGGCAGTAGAAAAATCCTGCGCTGGATTCTAGGACATTGCCTCGCAAAAGGCTCTATTGCGGC
This sequence comes from Pseudomonas sp. URMO17WK12:I12, assembly GCF_000514395.1. Lineage (NCBI taxonomy): Bacteria > Pseudomonadati > Pseudomonadota > Gammaproteobacteria > Pseudomonadales > Pseudomonadaceae > Pseudomonas > Pseudomonas sp. URMO17WK12:I12. The sequence continues at coordinate 217,614 of NZ_AZVV01000006.1, read as the reverse complement.
CCTGTTTTAAAGGGCTGGCGCCGACTTTTACCGTTCGTCCGCGCAGGAACCACTGCGTGAACAATACGATCATTCACCTGACTAATAGTTGGATTGTGACCGACAGTTCACTTTCGACCTTTGACAGCAGTGTTTCTTGTCTATATTTTTTCGAATCTGAATACAGCACGAAAAGTCCTACAGCAGCACCCGGCAGTAAACCAAGTCCAGGATGGGGATCCTGCCTTGGTGGAAATCGCGCTTGGACCATGATGAAAAAAGCGCCAGACAACAAAAACAATTGAGGTTTTCAATGACAACTGCTTTACAACAACCGTCGCTCTCGAGCCAATGCATGGCCGAGTTTCTGGGCACTGCCCTGCTTATCTTTTTCGGCACCGGTTGTGTTGCCGCGCTCAAGGTCGCGGGTGCCAGCTTTGGCTTGTGGGAAATCAGCATCATCTGGGGCGTCGGCGTCAGCATGGCAATCTACCTGACCGCCGGGGTTTCCGGGGCGCACCTCAATCCTGCCGTGAGCATTGCGCTGAGCATTTTCGCGGACTTCGAAAAGCGTAAATTGCCGTTTTATATCCTTGCCCAAGTGGCAGGCGCCTTTTGCGGCGCACTGCTGGTCTACACGCTGTACAGCAATCTCTTCTTCGATTTCGAACAAACCCACCATATGGTCCGCGGCACTCAGGCCAGCCTGGAATTGGCGTCGGTGTTCTCGACCTTCCCCAATCCAGCCCTGACCACGGCCCAGGCGTTCCTGGTGGAAGTGATCATCACCGCGATCCTGATGGGCGTGATCATGTCCCTGACCGATGACAACAACGGCCTGCCCAACGGTCCGATGGCACCGCTGCTGATCGGCCTGCTGATTGCGGTGATTGGCAGCTCGATGGGCCCGTTGACCGGCTTCGCGATGAACCCTGCGCGTGATTTCGGACCGAAGTTGATGACTTTCTTCGCCGGCTGGGGTGAAATTTCCTTCACCGGCGGGCGTGATATCCCGTACTTCCTGATTCCTGTTTTTGCACCGATTGTCGGTGCCTGCCTCGGCGCTGCCGCCTATCGCGGGCTGATTGCCCGCCATCTGCCCAGCGCCACACCTGCTACAAAGGAAGCAACACCGGCCATTGACGGCAAACCAAGAACTTCTTGATACCGTAGGCGCGTGACCCTGCCCCTGTGGCGCGCGCCTGACCTCACTCCCTTTTTTCGTCCAAGGCAATCGACATGACCGACACTCAGAATAAGAACTACATCATTGCCCTCGATCAGGGTACGACCAGCTCGCGCGCGATCATTTTCGACCGCGATGCGAACGTGGTCTGCACCGCCCAACGCGAATTCGCCCAGCATTACCCGCAAGCCGGCTGGGTCGAACATGACCCGATGGAAATCTTCGCCACCCAAAGCGCCGTGATGGTCGAGGCCCTGGCACAAGCCGGCCTGCATCACGATCAGGTCGCAGCCATCGGTATCACCAACCAGCGCGAAACCACCGTGGTCTGGGACAAGACCACCGGCCGCCCGATCTACAACGCGATCGTCTGGCAGTGCCGCCGCAGCACCGAGATCTGCCAGCAGCTCAAGCGTGACGGTCACGAGCAATACATCAGCGACACCACGGGCCTGGTCACTGACCCGTACTTCTCCGGTACCAAGCTCAAGTGGATCCTCGACAACGTCGAAGGCAGCCGCGAGCGTGCGCGTAACGGCGAGCTGCTGTTCGGCACCGTCGACAGCTGGCTGATCTGGAAATTTACCGGCGGCAAAGTCCACGTCACCGACTACACCAACGCCTCGCGCACCCTGCTCTTCAACATCCACACCCTGGAGTGGGACGCGAAGATGCTGGAGGTGCTGGATATTCCGCGCGAAATGCTGCCGGAAGTTAAATCCTCGTCCGAAATCTATGGTCACACCAAAAGCGGCATCGCCATCGGCGGTATCGCCGGTGACCAGCAAGCCGCGCTGTTCGGCCAGATGTGCGTCGAGCCAGGCCAGGCGAAAAACACCTACGGCACCGGTTGCTTCCTGCTGATGAACACTGGCGACAAAGCGGTGAAGTCCAAGCACGGCATGCTGACCACCATCGCCTGCGGCCCTCGCGGCGAAGTGGCGTATGCGCTGGAAGGCGCGGTATTCAACGGCGGCTCCACGGTTCAGTGGCTGCGTGATGAACTGAAAATCATCAATGACGCCCACGACACCGAATACTTCGCCAACAAGGTCAAGGACAGCAACGGCGTATACCTGGTGCCGGCCTTCACCGGCCTGGGCGCGCCGTACTGGGACCCGTATGCCCGTGGCGCCCTGTTCGGCCTGACCCGCGGTGTGCGCGTGGATCACATCATTCGTGCTGCCCTGGAGTCGATTGCCTACCAGACCCGCGACGTGCTCGACGCCATGCAACAGGATTCCGGCGAACGCCTCAAAGCCCTGCGCGTGGACGGTGGTGCGGTAGCCAACAACTTCCTGATGCAATTCCAGGCCGACATCCTCGGCACTCACGTTGAACGTCCGCAAATGCGTGAAACCACGGCACTCGGCGCCGCTTACCTGGCCGGTCTGGCGTGTGGCTTCTGGGGCAGCCTGGAAGAACTGCGCGGCAAGGCCGTGATCGAGCGCGAATTCGAACCGACCCTGGACGAAGCCGCGAAGGAAAAACTCTACGCCGGCTGGAAAAAAGCCGTCAGCCGCACCCGCGATTGGGAACCCCATGAAGGCGCTGAATAAGCCAACAACAGGTTCACAGTAGGTTGTAACTGGTCGGGAGCGGATTCCTGCGGCATCATGGGCAAATTTTGCACGGCAGCCCAAAGGAAGCCCCATGAATCTGCCTCCCCGTCAGCAGCAAATCCTCGAACTGGTTCGCGAACGCGGCTACGTCAGTATCGAGGAAATGGCCACGCTGTTCGTCGTCACACCGCAAACCATCCGCCGCGATATCAATCAGCTGGCGGAAGCCAATCTGTTGCGTCGCTACCATGGCGGCGCGGCCTACGATTCCAGTGTCGAAAACACTGCCTACGCCATGCGCGCCGATCAGATGCGCGATGAAAAACAGCGCATCGGCGAAGCCATTGCCGCCCAGATACCCGATCACGCCTCGTTGTTCATCAATATCGGTACCACCACCGAATCGATTGCCCGGGCGCTGCTCAACCACAATCACCTGAAAATCATCACCAACAACCTGCACGTGGCCTCGATGCTCAGCGCCAAGGACGACTTCGACGTTCTGCTGACCGGTGGCAACGTGCGGCGCGACGGCGGTGTGGTCGGTCAGGCGAGTGTCGACTTTATCAACCAGTTCAAAGTCGACTTCGCGCTGGTGGGCATCAGCGGCATCGATGAAGACGGTAGCCTGCTGGATTTCGATTATCAGGAAGTGCGGGTGTCGCAGGCGATCATCGCCAATGCGCGGAAAGTGATTCTGGCGGCGGACTCCAGCAAATTCGGGCGCAACGCCATGATTCGCCTGGGGCCGATCAGCCTGATCGATTGCCTGGTCACCGATCAGCAGCCAGTGCCGGCGTTGGCGCAATTGTTGAGTCAGCACAAGATTCGACTCGAAGTCGTTTAACCCTCTCCGCAACAGATCATTCCCACGCTCCGCGTGGGAATGCCCGTCTCACCTCAACGCCGACGCAGAGCGTCTTTTGATGCATTCCCACGCAGAGCGTGGGAACGATCTGTGCGCGAATGTTCGAAAATTTTCCTTTAACCGCCCTTCGATCAGTTTTTTCAATCGAAGTTAGCTGGCTGTGGGCGTCTTTATGGGCTACCATTTTCGCAAATGAACATTAATGTTCGAATTCAAATACATAATACAAGCACCGAGGCCAGCCGATGCCCACTTCTACCTTGCCTACGCCCCCTCTCGCTGAGGTCTACGACATCGCCGTCATCGGTGGCGGGATCAATGGCGTAGGGATTGCAGCGGATGCCGCCGGCCGCGGTCTTTCGGTGTTCCTTTGTGAAAAGGACGACCTGGCCAGCCACACGTCCTCAGCCAGCAGCAAGCTGATCCACGGCGGCCTGCGCTACCTCGAACATTACGAATTCCGCCTGGTGCGCGAAGCCCTTGCCGAACGCGAAGTGTTGCTGGCCAAGGCGCCGCACATCGTCAAGCAGATGCGCTTCGTGTTGCCGCATCGCCCGCACTTGCGCCCGGCGTGGATGATTCGCGCCGGCCTGTTCCTGTATGACCACCTCGGCAAACGGGAAAAACTGGCAGGCTCGAAAAGCCTCAAGTTCGGTGCGGACAGCGCACTGAAAAGCGAAATCACCAAAGGCTTCGAATACTCCGATTGCTGGGTCGATGACGCGCGCCTCGTTGTGCTGAACGCCATGGCCGCCCGCGAAAAAGGCGCCCACGTTCACACCCAGACCCGTTGTGTCAGCGCTCGCCGCACCAAAGGCCTGTGGCACCTGCACCTGGAACGCGCCGATGGCAGCCTGTTTTCGATCCGCGCCAAGGCCCTGGTGAATGCGGCCGGCCCATGGGTGGCCAAGTTCATTCGTGACGACCTGAAGATGGAATCGCCGTACGGCATCCGCCTGATCCAGGGCAGCCACCTGATCGTGCCGAAGCTGTACGAAGGCGAACACGCGCACATTCTGCAAAACGAAGATCAGCGCATCGTCTTCACCATTCCGTACCTGAACCACTTCACCCTGATCGGCACCACCGACCGTGAGTACACCGGCGATCCCGCCAAAGTGGCAATCACCGAAGGCGAAACCGATTACCTGCTCAAAGTGGTCAACGCCCACTTCAAGAAGCAGATCAGCCGCGACGATATCCTCCACAGCTATTCCGGTGTGCGCCCACTGTGCAACGACGAATCCGACAACCCGTCGGCCGTCACCCGCGACTACACCCTGGCGCTGTCGGGCACTGGCGAAGAAGCACCATTGCTGTCGGTGTTCGGCGGCAAGCTGACCACCTACCGCAAACTGGCCGAATCGGCGCTGGCACAACTGGCGCCGTACTTCACGCACATCAAGCCAAGCTGGACCGCCACCGCCACGCTGCCGGGCGGCGAAGACATGACCACCCCGCAAGCCTTGTGCGCCCTGATTCGCGACAAGTATGACTGGGTACCGACCGAAATCGCCCGCCGCTGGGCCACGACTTACGGCAGCCGCACCTGGCGCATGCTCGAAGGCATACAGAACCTGAGCGACATGGGTGAACACATCGGCGGCGGCCTCTATACCCGCGAAGTCGATTACCTGTGCAGCGATGAGTGGGCGACCACCGCGCATGACATCTTGTGGCGCCGCAGCAAGCTCGGGTTGTTCACCACCCCGGCGGAACAGCAGAAGCTGGCGGATTACCTGAGCAAGGTCGAACAGAACCGCAGCAAGATTGAAGCGGCCTGATTTTTTGGCGGCTTAAACGAAAGCCCCTGAATCCTGAGATTCGGGGGCTTTTTTGCTGAGGGTGTTCAGCTCGCCAGGTGCAACAGTAGAAAATCAATAAAGGCCCGTGATTTGTGCGGCAGATGCGCGGTATTGGGGAACACCACGCTGATCGATTGCGAAGGCAGCGAATACGCCGGCAACAACCGCACCAGACGCCCGTCGGCGACGTCCTCTTCGACCACCCACGCCGGCAAGACCGACACGCCCAGCGACGACAATGTCATCGAGCGAATGGCCGTAGAGGAGTTCGATTCAAAATGGCTGGTCCCTCCAATCTCGACATTCAGCCCTTCGCCGTCGCGAAAAACCCACTGCGTTGGCCCCTGCAGATTGCTGTTGGCGATCCACGGCACAGCGCTCAGGTCCTGTGGCTCATGCACAGGATAACGAGCGAGAAACGTTTCCGTGGCCACCAGTACAATTTCATAGTCCGCCAGCTTGCGACTCTTGAATGCCGAGTCTGCCAAGTTGCCCAGCCGGATAACCAGATCGAGCTTTTCGGCGACCAGATCATTCAGGGAAGAGTTGAAGTTATAACACAATCGGATTTCCGGATAACGCTCAGAGAACAACGGTATCAGCGGGAGAATAAACTTCTCACCGTATTCACTGGTTGAACTTATACGTAACTTTCCGGACACCCGATTATTGCCTTCCAATACATGATCAAAGGCATTATCGATATCCGCGACAATCCTCTTGAACTCTTCATAAAAATCCTGACCTATTTCAGTCAGAGATATAGTGCGCGTATTGCGGATCAACAAGGTCGCTGACAGCACCTCCTCCAGCGCCTTGACATGCAGGCTGGCCATGGCCTTGCTGATACACAGGTAATTCGCAGCCTTGGTAAAAGAACCAAAATCGACCACCGCGAGAAATGTCTGAACCCGATTAAGATGAGAGTGCATGGTGATATGGCTCACTGTTAAATCCTGTCAAACACTGTTTTAAGCATCGTCATATCGACACTTCAAGTCTATCGCCCCTATGCTGCACGGCAAAGGGGATACACCATGAACTATCGCTATAAAATCGCGCTCATTTTTCTGATCGGCTTCTTTATTGACTGCATCAATATATTCATGTCCGCCGTGGCATTGCCAAGTATATCGGCAACTTTAAAAGTCAGTACTGCTTCCGTGGCATGGGTCGCCAATGCTTACATTCTCGGTTTGACGTTGATCATTCCGGTGAGCACCTGGCTGGCCGGACGTTTTGGCAGCCGGGAAATGCTCACCGCATCGATGCTGGTGTTTACAGGATCGGTATGGATGTGTGGATTGGCCGACAGCTTCCACGAACTGGTTATCTGGCGTTTCGTGCAAGGGGTTGGCGGTGGCTTGTTGATCCCGGTCGGCCAGGCGCTGACCTTCAACCTGTTTCAGGGCGAGCAGCGGGCGAAGATTTCCACGCTGGTGATGGCTGTCGCACTGATCGCGCCGGCGATTTCGCCGACCGTGGGCGGGATCATCGTCGACAGCAGCTCCTGGCGCTGGGTGTTCTACAGCAACATTCCGTTTTCGCTGATCGCCGCCGGGCTGTCGTGGTTCTGGATCAAGGAGACCAAACCGAGCAGTCTGCCACGTCCGGATATCAAAGGTCTGTTGCTGGTCAGCGCTGCACTCGCCAGCCTGTTGATGGGCATGTCGCTGTACGGCGGCGACTACCCGGCGCTGGCGGCGCTGGCCTGTGTAATGGCAGGCCTGATGTTCATCGCTTTGTACTTGCGGCACTACCGCCGTTGCGGCAACGCGATCATCGAACTGAGCCTGCTCAAAAGTAAAAAGCTCAGTACCTCGATCTTCATCTATTACGCGATTCCCGGTGTGTTCACCGGGGTCAACCTGATGAGCATTTTCTTCCTGCAGAACACCCTGCAGTTCAGCGCCAGGCTGACCGGAATGTTCATGATTGTCTACGCCATCGGCGCGTTCATCGCGATGACCATTTGCGGTCGAGTCTACAACCGGATCGGCGCCAAACGCTTGTTCACCCTCGGCATGCTGCTGCACAGCGCTGGCATCGCCACGCTGATGCTGGTGAATGCGCCATCGGATCTCTGGGTAATCGTCATCGCGTACAGCCTGATGGGGATCGGCGGCGGCATCGGCGCCAACACCGCGCAGACCACTTCACTGATGGACTTTGCCGGGGGCGATACACACAAGGCCAGTGTGATCTGGAACATCAACCGACAGATGTCCTTCAGCTTCGGTGCCGCGCTGTTTCTGATGATCTTCAACCTCCTGCTCAAGCAGCTCGACATCACGGCGGCCTACCACGCGACGTTTGCGATTGCGGCGCTGATCGGGTTGTTCCCGCTGTTTCAGATGAGCCAATTGAACCCTCCAAAGGAATGCCATGAACAACAACCTGGTTGAACAAGCACACCACAGTATTCATCACGTCCATGAACTGATTCATCGCGTGTTTACCGATGAAGACGGTGCCGGTGAAGCGACCCTTACACCGCTGATGGAGGTCTTTGCCGAGCACTTCAGCATGGTCACCACTTCAGCTGCAGTGATCGGACACGTTCAGGTCGAGCAGCTGTTCAAAGGCGCGGTCGGCGCCCGAAAAGGCCTTGAGATCATGATCAGCGATCTGCACACAGTCTGGCACGAAGGCGTGACCGTGGCGCTGCGCTACAAGGAAATCCATCGTCTGAATGACGTCGAAACGTCGCGCATCTCGCTCGCGATCCTGCGTGTTCAGCACGACCACGTCCAATGGGTGTATCTGCACGAAACGGATGTGCGCCCCGTCGCACCTGTTATTCGTATTTGATTGCTTGCCGGTCTGGCACGGAGTTCAACACGTTCGGTTTTCCGAACGTGACCTTGCAGTCGATTCGGTTAACCGGATCATTTGAGCGGACAAATAACGCCATAAATATTTAATTTCCTTATAAATCAACACGTTGACCTGTCTAGCCTGGCCTGGCACGAGTCATGCTCTACACTTCTTCGACGAATGCCTGTTGCGCCTCTTCAGGAGCCCACCAGCATTCGAAGCACAAAAGGGCCGACCAACTGGCTCCATAAAAAAAACAATGTCGAGGAAAATTTGATGCGCATCGTTCCCCATATCCTGGGCGCAGCCATTGCTGTCGCTCTGATCAGCACTCCGGTTTTCGCCGCCGAACTCACCGGCACCCTGAAAAAGATCAAAGAGTCCGGTGTCATCACCCTCGGGCATCGTGACGCTTCCATTCCGTTTTCCTACATCGCGGATGCTTCCGGCAAACCGGTCGGCTACTCCCACGATATCCAGCTGAAAATCGTTGAAGCCATCAAGAAAGACCTGGACATGCCCAACCTCCAGGTCAAATACAACCTGGTGACCTCGCAGACCCGTATCCCGCTGGTGCAGAACGGCACCGTGGACGTCGAGTGCGGCTCCACCACCAACAACGTCGAGCGTCAGCAGCAAGTTGACTTCTCCGTCGGCATCTTCGAAATCGGCACCCGTCTGCTGTCCAAGAAAGATTCGCCGTACAAAGACTTCACCGACCTGAAAGGCAAGAACGTCGTGACCACCGCCGGCACCACGTCCGAGCGCATCCTCAAGTCGATGAACGCCGACAAGCAAATGGGCATGAACGTCATCTCTGCCAAAGACCACGGCGAGTCCTTCCAGATGCTGGAATCGGGCCGCGCAGTTGCCTTCATGATGGACGACGCCCTGCTGGCAGGCGAAGCCGCCAAAGCCAAGAAAGCCGATGACTGGGCCGTCACCGGCACTCCACAGTCCTACGAAATCTACGGCTGCATGGTCCGCAAGGGCGACGAGCCGTTCAAAAAGGCTGTGGATGACGCCATCGTCGCCACCTACAAGTCGGGCGAGATCAACAAGATCTACGACAAATGGTTCATGGCACCGATCCCACCTAAAGGCCTGAACCTGAACTTCCCGATGAGCGACGAGCTCAAGGCCCTGATCGCCAATCCGACCGATAAAGCGGCTGACGACAAGAAGTCCTGATTTTCTGACTAACCTTATCTCCTGAGAGGGCCGCTGCCCTCCCAGGAGTTTGTCACTCCCTGCTGGCATTTTTGGAAACACTCGAACCGGTGGCTGTCGAGCCGGTGGCGTGTGCCCGACTTTCAAGTCGGGCGGGAACGGAGCTTCCCCAGGCGGGCACTTGTACATCGATCGATCTGAGGGGAGACCCTAATGAATTACAACTGGGACTGGGGCGTGTTCTTCAAGTCCACCGGCGTTGGCAGCGAGACCTATCTCGACTGGTACATCGCCGGCCTGGGCTGGACCATTGCCATCGCCATCGTGGCCTGGATCATTGCCCTGACACTGGGCTCGATCCTGGGTGTCATGCGCACCGTGCCGAATCGCATCGTATCGGGCATCGCGACTTGCTACGTCGAACTCTTCCGTAACGTGCCGCTGCTGGTTCAGCTGTTCATCTGGTACTTCCTGGTGCCCGATCTGCTGCCGCAAAACCTGCAGGACTGGTACAAACAGGACCTCAACCCGACCACTTCGGCTTTCCTCAGCGTCGTCGTCTGCCTGGGCCTGTTCACTACCGCTCGCGTTTGCGAACAAGTGCGCACCGGCATTCAGGCCCTGCCCAAAGGTCAGGAAGCCGCGGCCCGCGCCATGGGGTTCAAGCTGCCGCAGATCTACTGGAACGTGCTGCTGCCCCAGGCCTACCGGATCATCATTCCGCCGCTCACCTCGGAATTCCTCAACGTGTTCAAGAACACGTCCGTGGCCTCGCTGATCGGTTTGATGGAGCTGCTCGCGCAGACCAAACAGACCGCCGAGTTCTCTGCCAACCTGTTCGAGGCGTTCACCCTGGCGACCCTGATCTATTTCACCCTGAACATGAGCCTGATGCTGCTGATGCGTCTGGTCGAGAAGAAAGTCGCCGTACCGGGCCTGATCTCCGTAGGGGGTAAATGATGGAATTCGACTTCTCGGGCATCATCCCTTCCCTGCCGGGCTTGTGGAACGGCATGGTCATGACCCTGCAACTGATGGCGCTGGGCGTGATCGGCGGGATCATCCTCGGCACCATCCTGGCGCTGTGCCGTCTGTCCCACAGCAAACTGCTGTCGAACCTGGCCGGCGCGTACGTTAACTACTTCCGCTCGATCCCGCTGCTGCTGGTGATCACCTGGTTCTACCTGGCGGTGCCGTTCGTACTGCGCTGGATCACCGGCGAAGACACCCCGATCGGCGCATTCGCCTCGTGCATCGTGGCCTTCATGATGTTCGAAGCCGCGTACTTCTGCGAAATCGTCCGGGCCGGTGTGCAGTCGATTCCCAAGGGCCAGATGGGCGCAGCCCAGGCGCTGGGCATGACGTACGGCCAGATGATGCGTCTGATCATCCTGCCGCAAGCGTTCCGCAAGATGACCCCGCTGTTGCTGCAACAGAGCATCATCCTGTTCCAGGACACCTCGCTGGTTTACGCGGTCGGCCTGGTGGACTTCCTCAACGCCTCGCGTGCCAGCGGCGACATCATTGGCCGCTCCAATGAGTTCCTGATCTTCGCAGGTCTCGTGTACTTCACAATCAGCTTTGCCGCCTCGCTGCTGGTCAAGCGTCTGCAAAAAAGGTTTGCCGTATGATCTCTATCAAGAACATCAACAAGTGGTATGGCGACTTCCAGGTACTGACTGATTGCAGCACCGAGGTCAAAAAAGGCGAAGTGATCGTGGTGTGCGGGCCGTCCGGTTCCGGCAAATCCACCCTGATCAAATGCGTCAACGCACTGGAACCGTTCCAGAAAGGCGACATCGTGGTCGATGGCACGTCCATCGCCAACCCGAAGACCGACCTGCCGAAACTGCGTTCGCGCGTGGGCATGGTGTTTCAGCACTTCGAACTGTTCCCGCACCTGACCATCACCGAAAACCTGACCATCGCGCAGATCAAGGTGTTGGGCCGCAGCAAGGAAGAAGCCACCAAAAAAGGCCTGCAACTGCTTGAGCGCGTCGGGCTGTCGGCCCATGCGCACAAGCATCCGGGCCAACTGTCCGGTGGTCAGCAACAGCGTGTGGCGATTGCCCGTGCGCTGGCGATGGACCCGATCGTCATGCTGTTCGACGAACCGACCTCGGCGCTCGACCCGGAAATGGTCAACGAAGTGCTCGACGTCATGGTGCAACTGGCCCACGAAGGCATGACCATGATGTGCGTGACCCACGAAATGGGCTTCGCCCGTAAAGTGGCGGATCGTGTGATCTTCATGGACGCGGGCAAAATCATCGAGGACTGCCAGAAAGAAGAGTTCTTCGGCGACATCAGCCACCGTGCCGAGCGGACACAGCACTTCCTCAACAAGATTTTGCAGCACTAAGCACCGGGCACTCGCTCGAGACCACACAAATCACCTGTGGGAGCGAGCTTGCTCGCGATGGCGGTCTGACATTCAACATCAATGTTGACTGGGCTGGCCTCATCGCGAGCAAGCTCGCTCCCACAGGGGGCGCCGGTGGTTCGTGATCAAGTGTTGTGGTTGACCCAAGGCATCTGTGATGAAATGCGACCCCTCTCTCCATCGCGCAGCGCCGCCATCACTCGCCGTGAAACCCCGTCTGATTCGCCATCTGTTCCTGCCGCCGCTGATCATCACCCTGATGATCGGACTGGGTTACGCCGGCTTCTGGATCAGTGAACACTACGGCATTCGCAGCCTCAGCGAGAACGGCCAGCGGCAGCTCGAACTGCACGCCCGCGCCGTCGAGAGCGAGATCAGCAAATACACCTACCTGCCCAGCCTGCTGGAACTCGAATCCAGTGTGTCGAAACTGCTGGCCGACCCATCGCCGGAACACCGGCAAACGGTCAATGATTACCTTGAAGGCCTGAACCGGCGCAGCCGCAGTCGGGCTATCTATGTGATGGACACCACCGGTCGCGTCATGGCCACCAGCAACTGGCGCGATGTCGACAGTTACCTCGGTGAAGACCTGTCCTTCCGCGCCTATTTCCAGGACGCCATTCGCGGCCAGCCAGGTCGTTTCTACGGCATCGGCAGCACCAACGGCGAACCCGGTTACTACCTGGCCCACGGTCTGGAAGAGCACGGCAAGATCATCGGCGTTGCGGTGGTCAAAGTGCGCCTCGAAGCCATGGAAGAGCGCTGGCAGCGGGCGCGCCTCGAAGCGTTTGTCAGCGATGAAAACGGCATCATCATCCTCTCCAGCGATCCGGCGCGGCGCCTGAAGTCAGTCGTGCCGTTGAGCGACGAGACCAAGGAAAAACTCGCCCGCAGCCTCCAGTACTACTGGTTCCCGCTGAACGAACTGCAACCGCTGGCCCGTGAAACCCTGGCCGAAGGCGTGGAAAAACTGACCTTCCCGGCCAACAGCGAAGTGGAGTCCGACGAAGAGGACATCAGCTACCTGGCCCAGACCCGGCCCCTGAGCGACACGCCGTGGAATTTCACCCTGCTCACGCCGCTGCAGGATTTGCGCCGCGAGGCGATCAACCAAGGAATTCTGGTGGCGGTGGCCTTTGCTCTGGTGGCGTTCCTGCTGATTGCCTGGAACGAGCGGCGCAAGGTCATCGCCACCCGCCTCGCCGCCCGGGAAGCCTTGCAGGAAGCCAACAATCAACTGGAGCGTCGGATTACCGAACGCACCACCGACCTGCGCGCCAGCAACGAGCGGCTCAAAGGTCAGATCCGCGAGCGCCGACAGGCTGAAGAGACGCTGCGCCGCGCCCAGGATGAACTGGTGCAAGCCGGCAAACTCGCGGCCATCGGCCAGATGTCGACCAGCATTGCCCATGAATTGAACCAGCCATTGGCAGCGCTGCGCACCTTGTCCGGCAACACCGTGCGCTTTCTGGAGCGCGGTCAGCTGGATGTCGCCAGCACCAACCTCAAGACCATCAACGAATTGATCGACCGCATGGGCCGCATTACCGCCAGCCTGCGCTCCTTCGCCCGTCGTGGTGACGACAAAGGCCAAGCCTGCCTCGGTAAAGCCGTGGACGCGGCCTTGCAACTGCTCGGCGGTCGGGTGGAAAGTGTTCATCTGCAACTGCATCGGGAGTTTTCCGATGTGCAGGTGCAGATTGACCAGACCCGCCTCGAACAGATTCTGGTCAACCTGATCGGCAATGCCCTCGACGCCATGCAAGCCCAGCCGGTGCCGGAACTGTGGCTGGAAGGCGACGAATTCGACGGCAAATATCGCCTGCGCGTGCGCGACAACGGCCACGGCATTGACGCCGAAGCGCGCAAGCACCTGTTCGAACCGTTCTTCACCACCAAACCCGGCGAACAAGGGCTGGGCCTCGGCCTGACCCTGTCCGCCAGCCTGGCCGCCGCCACGGGCGGACATTTGGGTGTCGAACACCCGGCCAGCGGTGGTACCACCTTCGTCCTCAGTTTACCGTTGGTAAGCCCCATTCTCGCCGAGCCAATATGAACAACGACCTTAGTGTGCTGATCGTCGAAGACGACCCTCATGTACTGCTCGGCTGCCAACAGGCGCTGACCCTGGAAGACATTCCCTGCGTCGGAGTCGGCAGCGCCGAAGAAGCGCTGGAACGTGTCGGCGACAACTTCGCCGGTATTGTCATCAGCGACATTCGCCTGCCCGGCATCGATGGCCTGGAACTGCTGAACCGGCTCAAGGCCCGCGACCGCAGCCTGCCGGTGGTGCTGATTACCGGTCACGGCGACATCTCCATGGCGGTCGGCGCGATGCAAAAAGGCGCCTATGACTTCATGGAGAAACCCTTCTCCCCGGAACGTCTGGTGGACGTTGCACGCCGTGCATTGGAACAACGCAGCCTCGCCCGCGAAGTGTCTTCGTTGCGCCGGCAATTGGCCGAGCGCGACTCGCTGGAAGGCCGGATCATCGGCCGTTCGCCGGCCATGCAGAACTTGCGCGAGTTGATCGCCAACGTCGCCGACACCTCGGCCAACGTGTTGATCGAAGGCGAGACCGGCACCGGTAAAGAACTGGTCGCGCGTTGCCTGCATGACTTCAGTCGCCGCCACACCAAACAATTCGTCGCGCTGAACTGCGGCGGCTTGCCGGAGAACCTGTTCGAAAGCGAAATTTTCGGTCACGAGGCCAACGCCTTCACCGGCGCCGGCAAGCGGCGAATCGGCAAGATCGAACACGCCGACGGCGGCACGCTGTTCCTCGACGAAGTCGAAAGCATGCCCCTGCCGTTGCAAATCAAATTGCTGCGGGTGTTGCAGGAACGCACCCTCGAACGCCTCGGCTCGAACCAGAGCGTGGCGGTGGATTGCCGGGTGATCGCGGCCACCAAATCCGACCTCGCCGAAACCAGCAAGGCCGGCGAATTCCGCAGCGACCTGTATTACCGCTTGAACGTGGTGACCCTGGAACTGCCACCGTTGCGCGAACGGCGCGAAGACATCCTGCAATTGTTCGAGCACTTCCTGCAGCAGTCCTCCCTGCGCTTTGATCGCGCAGTGCCAGAACTGGACAACCAGACCCTGTCGAACCTGATGAGCCACGACTGGCCGGGCAATGTGCGGGAACTGCGCAACGTCGCCGAGCGCTTCGCCCTCGGCCTGCCGGCCTTCAAGAAAACCGGGGCCAGTGGCAGCAATCAGGGCCTGGCGTTCGCCGAAGCGGTGGAAGCCTTCGAACGCACCTTGCTCGGCGACGCCTTGCAACGCAGCGGCGGCAACCTGACCCAGGCCAGCCTGGAACTGGGCATGGCCAAGACCACGCTGTTCGACAAAGTCAAAAAGTACGGGCTGAGCCACTGATGGATTTGATGCTCAAAGCGGCACTGGGTGCGGCGGTTGTATTGATTCTGGCGGCGCTGGCCAGGACCAAAAACTATTACATCGCCGGGCTGGTGCCGTTGTTTCCGACCTTTGCCCTGATTGCGCATTTCATCGTTGGCAAAGGGCGCTCGGTGGAAGATTTGAAGACCACCATCGTGTTTGGGATGTGGTCGATCATTCCGTACTTCGTTTACCTGGCGACGTTGTACGTGATGGTGGATTGGATGCGGTTGGAGGCTTCGTTGGCCGTGGCGGCAGTGGGTTGGTTGATCGCGGCCACCGTCCTCGTCACTGTCTGGGTCCGCCTCCACTCCTGACACCTCGCAATTCCCAGTGGGATCTCCATCAGGTTCACTGGCCCGTCCCTTGCATTTACCACCCAAAGCCCTCCCGGCCGGTCTTCATGTTCGATGACGCCGGTGTCCGGGAGGATCCGCCAAGGGTGAATCCTGACCGTGCCTATCCTAGATCCCGACCTGACCGTCACTGTCATTCTGCTGGTCGCCTTTTCCATCGTGCTGGACGTCATCGGCCAGCTCTGTTTCAAGCTCGGCCTGGACCGTTTGCCGGAACTCGAAGGCGGGTTCCGGCTGAACGCCTTCTGGGGCCAGGTGTTCAACGCACCGCTGCTGTGGTGCGGAATCGGCGCTTATGCGCTGGAGTTTTTCGTCTGGCTTGAAGCCTTGTCCCGCGCCCCGCTGAGCCTGTTGTTCCCGGCCGGAGCGCTGGCCTATTGCGGCGTGGTGCTGGCGGGCAACGTGGTGCTGGGCGAAACCGTCAGCCGCCGACGCTGGCTGGCAACCTTGGTGATTACGGTGGGCGTGATGCTGGTGTGTGCCGGCCATGCCTGATTCCAGACCGATGGATTGGCTGCACGGGCGGCTCGGTACCGTGGTGCTGTGGGCGCTGCTGATTATTCTGGAAAGTGCCGGGCAGATTGCGACCAAGGTCGGCGGCGATCAATTGGGGCAGATGACGTTCACCCTGCAATGGCTCCAGGCCGTGGTGGTCGACCCCGGCGTACTGAGTGCCGTGGGCTGCGGTATCGGGGCATTTTTTGTGTGGATGCTGATTTTGCGGCGCAGCAGTTTGTCGCTGGCGTTTCCACTCAGTTCATTGGTGTTTGTCGGGGTTCTGCTCGGCTCGTGGCTGGGGTTGGGGGAGCAGATCAGCGGGCTGCACTGGCTGGGGGTGGCGGTGATTATTGGCGGGATTGCGTTGCTGGCTGAAGGTGAAGAAACCTGAGACCTCACTTCTCCCACAGGGATTGCGCGTCCCGGTCACTGGAACTTGTAAGCAATAGCCGCCTGCACTGCCCCCTGATTGCTATCCCCAACCTGTTTGACGATGCTGCTATCCGCCGCCGAACCCGTCAGGTGTATCCAGCTCGCACTGGTCAGCAACGACCAGTGCGGCGCCAGCGGAAACTCAAAGCTCTGGGTCAGCGCCACATTCTGCCAACCGCCCCCAGCGTTATACGACCGAACCCCGGAAGCCAACGACTCATCCCCACTCACACCAAAAAACGCCTGATTCTGCCGGGCATTGGCGAAGTGCGCCGTCACATTGGAGCTGCCAATCACCCCGCCCCCCACGGGATAACCCACCTCCCCGCCGACCCGGCCCAACACCCCGCCACGGGCGCCGACCGCTTGCCCGACCGAGGCAAACACCCGCCAGAAATCAGCCGGCGCGTACTGCACAAATCCGCCCACTTCACCCATGTCCGGCACGTCGTGCAAGCCTTGCAGCTCACCGTTGGCAGTCCGTCCCGGCAGGTAATTTACGAACGGTCCGGCGCTGAAACCGTTGGCCTTCAACGCATTCCAGGTCAGGCCGTCATCCGTGTTGAGGCTGACATCCCCCCAATCCAGATCTAGGTACGGCACCGGCCGCACTTCGTAGCGACTGCCGCTCGGATCGTGTGGCTGATAGCTGAGACCCGCCCCGGCCTCGCCGGTAATGCCAGCCGCTGAAACACTGGCCGACAGGCACGTCAGCGCGGTGAATAGAACAACAGTGATCCTCGACATGAGGCCATTCCTTGTACGGGACAGGCGCGCATCAATCCCCTTTTCACCTCCCCCGCGCAAGCACTCATGTTGTTTGTAGCGACCTACAAAAATTGTAGCTTCGCAGCACCCAACCCCTGCCAAAACCCCAGCACTGCTGGGCCAAACCCGGTTGGCACAGTCTCTGCTCTATCCCTTTGGCAAGCGCAGACAGCGCGCAACGCCCAATAGGTACTGCAGATGATTGACTGGCATATCGTGTGTGATTTCGACGGGACCATCACCCGCACCGACGTGATCGACAGCATCCTCCAACGTTTTGCCGACCCGAGTTGGGAAGCGATCGAAAACGAGTGGCTGGCCGGCAATATCGGTTCCCGTGAATGCCTCAGCCGCCAGCTCGCGCTGGTCAAGGCCACACCCAATGAACTGCTCGGGTTCTTCGACTCCATCGAGATCGACCCGGACTTCCCCGACTTCGTCGACCACACCATCGGCCTCGGCGCTTCGTTTGAAGTGGTCAGCGACGGCATCGAACAAGGCATCGCCCGGATCCTGGCGCGCAACTATGTGAGCCTGTTGCCGATCCTCGCCAACCGCTTGCGTCAGCTCGACCACGACAGCTGGCGCATCGATTTCCCCCACGCCAGCGACGCCTGCCGCGCCGCTTCCGGCAACTGCAAATGCAAATCCACCCCCAGCACTAAACGCGTGCTGGTGATCGGCGATGGCCAGTCCGACATGTGCGTCGCCGCCACCGCCGATTTCGTGTTCGCCAAGGATCGCCTGGCCGAGCACTGCGAGCGCAACGGCATTCCTCACGCGCGCTTCGACAGCTTCGCCGAACTCCCCGCGTTGCTGGCCCTGCTTCCCAACGCCAGCGCTGCCAATGCCGAAACTTTCAACACAGAAAATCAGGAACTCTTCCACCATGTCTGATAGCCGAATCGCCACCCCTGAAGACCAGATCCTCCTGGATAAAGAAGCCAAATACTGCTCGTACGGCGACACCGTTCACTACATCGACCCGCCGCGTATTTTCAGCCGTTGCAAAGGCTCCTACGTCTGGGACACCGAAGACCAGGCCTACCTCGACCTGCAAATGTGGTACTCGGCCGTCAACTTCGGCTACGCCAACCCACGCCTGAACACTGCACTGAAACAACAGATCGACACCCTGCCGCAGATCGCCAGCCAGTACCTGCACAAAGGCAAGATCGAGCTCTCGGAAATGATCGCGGTCGATGCCAAGAAGAAGTTCGGCCTCGACGGTCGCGTGCACTTCAACGTCGGCGGTTCGCAGTCCATCGAGGACTCGCTGAAAGTCGTGCGCAACGCCACCAACGGCAAAAGCCTGATGTTCGCCTTCGAGGGCGGTTACCACGGCCGTACGCTGGGCGCCTCGTCGATTACCTCCAGCTACCGCTATCGCCGCCGCTATGGCCACTTTGGCGAGCGCGCCAATTTCATCCCGTTCCCGTACCACTTCCGAGGCCCGAAAGGCATGACCAAGGAAGAGTACGGCAGCCAGTGCGTGCAGCAATTCGCCCGCCTGTTCGAGACCGAATACAACGGCGTCTGGGACCCGAAAGTCGGCCAGAGTGAATACGCAGCCTTCTACGTCGAGCCGATCCAGGGCACCGGCGGCTACGTGATTCCGCCGATGAACTTCTACAGCGAACTCAAGCATGTGCTGGATCAGCACGGCATCCTGATGGTGGTCGACGAAATCCAGATGGGCTTCTACCGCACCGGCAAGCTGTGGTCGATCGAGCACTTCGACGTCAAACCGGACGTCATCGTCTTTGGCAAAGCCTTGACCAACGGCCTCAATCCGCTGGGCGGCATCTGGGCCAAGGAAGAGCTGATCAACCCGAAAATCTTCCCGCCAGGTTCGACCCACTCGACCTTCGCCTCCAACCCGTTGGGCACGGCGGTGGGCCTGGAAATGTTCAAGATGACCAGCGAGTTCGACTACGGCGCCATGGTGATGAACAAGGGCAAGTACTTCCTCGAAGGCCTGAAAGACTTGCAGAAGCGCTACCCGATCATCGGCGACATCGACGGCCTGGGCCTGGCCCTGCGCTGCGAAATCTGCGGCCCGGACGGTTTCACACCGGACAAGGCGACCCTGGATTTCATGGTCGAAGAAGGCATGAAGGGCGACATCGAAATCGACGGCAAACGCCTCGGCTTGATTCTCGACGTGGGGGGTTACTATAAAAACGTGATCACCCTCGCGCCTTCGCTGGAAATCAGCTACCCGGAAATCGACCTCGGCATCGCCCTGCTCGACCGCTTGCTTGATCGGGCCATGAAACGATGAATGCCGCAGAGATCGACATGGGCGAAGGCAGCGCCGGTTTCGTTCTCGGCTCAGGGGAGGTCGCGGTGTTGTTGATCCACGGCCTCACCGGCACCCCGACGGAGTTGCGTCGGGTGGCCATGGGCCTGGCCAAGGCCGGGTGCACGGTGTATGTGCCGACCCTGGCCGGCCATTGCGGGAACAACGCCGACCTGCAAGCCACCGGTTGGCGCGACTGGTATGAGAGCGCGCGCAACACCTTCGTTGGCGTGCGACGCAAGCACCCGCATGTGTTCGTCGGCGGTCTGTCCATGGGCGCGGTGTTGTCGATGTACCTGGCCGCCGAACATCCGGGGCAGATCGAAGGGTTGTTGCTGTACTCGACGACCCTGCGCTACGACGGCTGGAACATGCCCTGGGTGGCGAAATTGAGCAGCCTGGTGATGTCGATTCCCTACGGCGTGCACCTGTGCCGCTTCAACGAAAAATCACCGTTCGGCATCAAGGACGAACGCTTGCGCGCCATCGTTGAACGACAGATGAAGGCCGGTGAAAGCAGCAATGCCGGACTGCTGACCATGTCCGGGGTCAGTGTTCGCGAACTGCATCGGCTGGTGGCGGCGGTGAAAAAACGCATGCCGCAGATCACCACTCAGGCGTTGGTGCTGCACTCGAAGGAAGACGACATCACCAGCGCATGGAATGCCGATTACGTGGAGCGAAAACTCGGTGGTCCGGTGGTGAAGGTGCTGCTCGACGATTGCTATCACATGATCACCGTCGACCTGCAATACCGCCGCGTGGTGGAGCTGAGCGCCGATTTCATCCAGCACCGTTTCATGCAACAAGGCTACGCCCCGCAACCCGTGCGCAAGGAATATCGCCAATTGGCCTGAACACGACCTGTAGTTGACTCATGTAGCCGCTGGCGAAGCCTGCGGCTACAGGGATCGGTGGCGCCTTTTCCGGGGCGAAGTCGGCTACTGTATTGAAACGGTTTATCCAATCGGACCTGCTGCGATAAGCGAAACCCAATGCCTAAAGAATCACCCGTCATCGCCCGACCGTTCACCCTCTCCGGCTGGAGCCTGGAGCGCAAACTGGTGCTCGCCTTCTGGTTGGTCAGCGTGATCCCGACCATGATCGCCGCCGAACTGGCCGCCACCACGCTGTCGCAGATTTTCGACAGCAACGTGCGCATCTGGCTGCAGGAATCGACCAAGATTGTCGAAGACGAAATCAGCGAAATTCTCCACGAAAACGCCCGAGCGGCGCAGTTGTTCCTGCGTTATACCCGCCCGCCCACGGATCGACTATCGACCCGACACGATCAACTGACCGCCGACATCGCTGACTCGATGGGCATCGACGTGGTGGCCCTGGTGCGTAACAGCGATCACCAAGTGCTGTTCAGCACCGTCTCCGACGACATCACCCGCCAGATCAGCACCGCCCCCAAAGCGGTGTTGCAGACCCTGCAAGTCGGCGGCGTGGCAACCGGCACGGTGGTCTCGACCTTCGAGACCGAACAGCAAGGCATCGACTACAAACTGGTGGTCGCCACTTACCTGGACAGCAGTTTCCTCACCAGTGTGGCCGATGTGCATTCCCTTGATTTGCGTTTGTACCTGGCCAAGGCCAATGACTTTTCGGAAGTCTTCTCGACACAGCGCTTCGAAGATCACCCGGCGACTGTGCCGGAGAACATCGAACAGATCCTGCGCACCACCAAGCAACCCATCGAACAATTCACCAACCGCTACAGCGGTATCTATCAGCCGATATTCAACGAAAACGGCCAGTTGCAAGGCGTGATTTTCAGTGGCCTGCTGCGCCACTCCAGCCTGGTCGGGCTGGTGAACCAGAGCAACCTGTTCATCCTGATTTTTCTGCTCAGTTCGGCGGCGTCCCTGGCGGTCGGCTGGCTGGTGTCGCAGCGCCTGACCAAGCCGTTGCGCGGCCTGGCTAAAGGCGTGCAAGCGGTGATTGCCGGTGATTACCGCCAACGCCTGGTGGTCACCGGCGGCGACGAACTGGCGGAACTGAGCAGCACCTTCAACCACATGAGCGAACGCCTCGGCGAGTTGCAACACCTGGAATCACAGCTGCGCCGTCGCGACCGTCTGCATGCACTGGGCGAAGTGGCGATGGGCCTGGCCCATGAAATCCGTAACCCGCTGGGCATCATCAAAACCGCCACGCAATTGCTGCACCGGCGCGCCGATTTGCCCGAGACCGACAAGCGTCACCTGGAATACGTGGTCAGCGAAGTCAGCCGCATCAACGACCTGATCACTGACTTTCTCGACTTCGCCAAGCCCAGCGCACCGATGCGCTCGACACAACTGGCGCGTCCGCTGGTGGATGAGCTGATCGGCTTCTGCGCCCCGGAACTGGCCAGCCACCACATCGAGGTGCGCATCGACGACCAGGCGCCGGCCGCGACCCTATATGCCGATGCGCGGCAACTCAAGCAGGCCGGGCTGAACCTGATCGTCAATGCCATCGACGCCATGCCCGAGGGCGGTCGCCTGACGGTCGGGATCAGCAGCGAACAGCACTACACCGTCATTCGCATCAGCGACACCGGCCAGGGCATCGCCCCGGACATGCTCGAACGGATCTTCACGCCGTTCGTCACCACCAAGGCGTCCGGTACCGGGCTGGGTCTGGCCAAGGTCTTCTCGATCATGGAAAGTCATGACGGACGCATCGAATGCGTCAGTGAAAAAGAGGCCGGGGCGACCTTCACCTTGTACATCCCGGCCAACGACGAACACTTCGACAGGGGCAGTGATGACACATAACGTACTGGTGGTCGACGACGAACCCAAGCTGTGCGACCTGCTGGCATCGGCCTTGAGTCAGAGCGGCATTCAGGTGTTCACCGCCAGCAATGGCCTGCACGCACTCAAGGTGCTGGAGTGCGATGACATCGACCTGGTGATCAGCGACTGGCGCATGCCCGGCATGGACGGCCCGCAATTGCTCGCGGAAATCAAAACCCGCTACCCGCACTTGCCGGTGATCGTCATGACCGCCTACAGCACGGTGAAAAACGCCGTGCAGTCAATGCGCAACGGTGCCTTCGACTACATCGCCAAGCCGTTCGACATCGACGAACTGGACATCACCGTCAACAAAGCCCTGCAATTTCGCGACATCCTCAAAGACAACCAGCGCATGCGCGCCGAGCTCGACGAACACCAGCAGATCGACAGCCTGATCGGCGACAGCCCGAACTTCCGCCGGGTGCTGCACGCCATCGACTCGGTGCGTGAAAGCAACGCGACCATCCTGCTGACCGGCGAGAGCGGCACCGGCAAGGAAATGGTCGCCCGCGCCATCCACAAACACGGCAATCGCGCGGACAAGCCCTTCGTCGCGGTGAACTGCGCGGCGATTCCGGAAGGCCTGCTGGAAAGTGAAATGTTCGGCCACCGCAAAGGCGCGTTTACCGGCGCCGTGGCGGATCGGGTCGGGCGTTTCATGCAGGCGGACAAAGGCACGCTGTTTCTCGATGAAATCGGTGAAATGCCGCTGGCCTTGCAGGCGAAAATCCTGCGGGCGTTGCAGGAGCGAGTGATCGAACCGGTGGGCGATCCGCGCGAGCGCAAAGTGGATGTACGGGTGATCGCGGCGACCAACAAAAACTTGCTGGAGGCGGTGGCGAACAAGGAGTTTCGCGAAGACCTTTACTACCGCCTCAATGTGTTCCCGATTCCGTTACCGGCGCTGCGCGAGCGGGTCGAAGACATCGCGCCACTGGCCCGGCATTTCGCCCATACGCTGGGGGTCACGGCGGGCAAACGCATCACCGGTTTCAGCGCCGAGGCGTTGCAGGCAATGGCCAATTATTCGTGGCCGGGGAATATTCGAGAACTGCAAAACTGCGTGGAACGCGCGACCATCGTCGCGTCGGCGGCGGTGATTGAAGAGGAGGATCTGCCGGCGTATTTGTTTGCGTCACGATCGGCTGACCGTGGTGTTCTGGTCGCAGAAGGCAGCGTGCCGGCGGACCTGGAAGCGGCACTGGCGCAAGTGGAGAAATCCTACATTCTGGCGGCGTTGGCGCAGAGCAATGGCGTGCAGGCGGCGGCGGCGCAGTTGATCGGCATCTCCGAGCGCAGCTTTTGGTATCGGCTGAAAAAGCTCGGCATCCACGTCGACAAAATCGTCCGCTGAATCTTGTGGGAGCGGCCTCGCTCCCACAAGGTCGCATCAATGCCCGTAAACCTTCTGCAACTGCGCTTGGGTCAACGCATCCTCAAACGGCACCGGCACCGATTTCACTGCCCCGTAAAGGTTGCGATAACGCCAGTAACTGCCATTGTTGGCCAATTGATAGCCCCGCTCGACCACACGCTGGCCATCGAGGCTATAACGCAAGGTTTCCTGGGCTGCCGCGGGCGGTGTCGGTTGCATCAGGTCGGTGGACAGAACGCGCATCGATTCATCGATACACTCGTCGAGCACCGCCGTGACCTTCGCCAAATCGAGGCTGCCGTCATCGATGCATTCCTTGCCACAGCGCCGAATCGGCTGGCTGACGACTTCGATGCGCATGCGATACAGCGCCGAACCGGCAATGTCCTGGACTTGCACCTGATTGATCAACACAAAGCTGCCACGATCCGGGGTCAGCATCAGCTTGGGTTCAATCACCAGCCGCGCGGTGACCTGCCCCTCTCCCTGCTTGAACCCGGCCACTTGCGATGCCTGTTGATAACGCTGTTGCAGACGCTCCTGCAACGGAACGCCTGCCAGCAAGTCGGCCATCGGTCGCGCCTCGTTGAGCGCGGCTTTTTCCGCGTCGCGCTGCAAGCTGCCGCTGCCCATCTGGGTGTTGATCAGGCTGGCCAACAACAAGCCTGCCACCCCGGCACTGTTGCCTGAACTGGCCACCAGATTCTGACTCGATGAAGCTGCTTGCAGGGCGGCCTTAGAGTCAATCACGGTGCTGGCACCGACAAAGGTTCGCGGCAGCTGCACGTCGACCTTAAGCCCGTGGGCCTGCACGTAAGGCAAGGCACTTTGATCCTTGAAACCGGCCTCAGGGGCCGGTTTTTGCGCACACCCGGCCAGCATCAGCAGGGCCAGGGCACCGGCCACCGTGGGCAAACGCATCATTGCGCGAACGGGGTGATCATTTGCTGACGGCTATTGTCCATTGCCTGATAGAACGCGTTGGACAGGTTGGCATAGGTCGGCTCGTCCCACTCGCCCTGGGCGGCCTGGGTAGCGACAAAGGGTTTGAACCACAGCAGTTTGTTGTCGGCCAGATCGATCACCATGCCCTGCCCGCCCACCTGCGCCATCGGCACGCTGGTCGGCACGACGCTGTAGTAGCTGCGGGTAGCGCCGGTGGCGTAGACATTCACCAGCAGCAGGCGATCGACGCCGTAGGCGTTCTTGACCGGCGTCATGTCCCGGGTCATGTAGCCTTCGCGGAAACTGGTTTCCTTATAGGCCTTCAAGTCGACCGGCTCGTTGATCCGTTTGGCTTTGTAACCCTTGGCCTGCAGTTTGGCGACAATCACATCCGGCAAGGTTTTAAGATCGCTCACTTGCCATTTTTCGACGTTGTCACTGAGTTTGCTGTTTACGCCCTTGTTGATGGCGTAATCGATAATCCCCTGATTGCCGGTCAACGCCAGCACCGGTTCCGGCACCACTGTAATCGCCACGCCGATAGTCGGTTCCTTGGCATCCCAGAATTGCTGGTCCAGCGGTACAGGAGGTTGCACGTGAGCACAGCCAGTGAGGGTCAGGCAGGCGAGCACTGTCAGCGCAGCCCAGGTGCGTAGAGCGTGAAAAGTCATGGATCAAGTCCCTATGATTATTAGCGGTGCTGTCTGTGTCGGCAGCACCACTAACAACTGTAGTGGCACATTGATATTTTTTGCCCAGCCGTCGTCAGTTGACCGTTCCGCCCTTCGCCTCACTCATGATCTGCCGGATCGCCCCGACAAACGTCTCCACCGGCTGCCCGCCAGTGACGGCGTACTGCCCGTTGAACACCACCGTCGGCACTGAACTCACGCCACGGGTCAGCCACAACTTCTCTTCCGCCACCACCTCTTTGGCGTATTCACCCGACGCCAGAATCGCCTCGGCCCGTTGCCGATTGAGGCCGACGCTTTCAGCAATCTGCGCCAACTGCCCGTGATCGGACGGGTTGCCGCCGTCGGTGAAATACGCCTTGAACAGCGCCTCTTTCAGGTTGAACTGCAAGCCTTCCAGCCCTGCCCAATACAGCAAGCGATGAGCATCAAAGGTGTTGTAGATGCGGCTATTGCCGTCGGTGCGAAACGCAAACCCGACCTCGGCGCCACGGGCGCGGATCATTTCGCGGTTCTTCTGCGATTGCTCGGGCGTCGAGCCGTATTTTTCGCTGATGTGTTCGGTGATGTTCTGCCCTTCGGGGCCCATCTTCGGATTCAGCTCGAACGGCTGGAAGCGGATCTCGGCCTGGACCTCATCGCGCAGAATCTCCAGCGCCCGGGTCAGGCCGTACAGGCCGACAACGCACCAGGGGCAGGACACATCGCTGACGAAATCGATTTTCAAAGGGGTACTCATCACACACCTCGCTGGCTGAATTGTGCGGGAAAGCTGGAACGATACACCTGACTGAGCCGAGGTGGCAGCCGTTGTACTGATCCCACAGGTTTTGCCGTGTTTTGGGGCGTGTGTTTAGTTCTGTTTAGGGTTACTTCCTGAAAGCTACAGCGCCTTGCGCCGTCGCCTACAACCACGTCAGAATCCGCCGGCTTGTGCGCCTGGAGGGCCGTCGGTAACTTGGTCCTGTCACTGATTTCCAGTGATCGGGTTTAGTAGCCCGGGTAGGTTTTATTGGATGCACAAGTGTCATTCAGTCAGGTATCCGCCTGCACTTGATGGTGGCTGTGCGCTTGGCGCCCTCGGGCGCGCCGGTTTGATTCCTCCCGGTCTACTAACCTGCGCACAGCCGCCACCCATTCCGTTTAGTAGCGAGAAGGTAGCGGCTCTACTAGAGGAATTTACATATGTTCAAAGTAACGTCGAACCCACCGGAAACCGACGACGTTTCCCCCTACGAAACCCCTGAGTCCAAAAAACTCAACAAAGCCGCCGACCGCGCCCTCGATTACTACCTCAAACCGGTCATCCCCAAAGACACCCCGCGCAAACCCAGCACGATCTACTTCGTCGCCCCCGACACCGACCACGAAACCCTGCTGGTCAATGCCAGTGAATCCCTGGCGTCAGCGAGCGTGCTGTTGAGCAACTACGCCGCAACGGTTGACGGCACCCAGCGCAACACCGTGCTTGGCATTCAGAACTCCGTCATGTTGGGCGAACTGGCGGTGAACCTGATGCTGGATAACGTCGTCCCCACGTAATACAAAACAGGTAGGAGTGAGCCTGCTCGCGATAGCGGTCTGCCTGCTACATCGATGCAGACTGTTCCGCCGTCATCGCGAGCAGGCTCGCTCCTACAGTTTGGATGGGGGTTACAGGAGATTGGGGGATGGAACCGGGTCGATCTGCGCCCAATGCGAAGTGTCTTCGCGGTGGGTCTGCAAGTACGGCAACACCGCCGCCAGCAGCGGTGCCTTGAACGCTTCCTGGAAGCGATGCGCCAACCCCGGAATCAGCACCAGTTGACTGCCCCGAATGTGCGCCGCCAGATGCACGCCATGCATCACCGGCAACAACGGATCAGCCGTGCCGTGCACCACCAGCGTCGGCACGCGCAAGTGGTTGAGCAAATCCACACGACTGCGCTCGGCGAGGATCGCCATGATCTGACGCTTCACGCCTTCGGGGTTGAACGCCCGGTCGTAGGACAGCGCCGCTTGATGCAGCAATGCTTCGCGGTCATCCGTCACGGAAGGACTGCCCAGCGCCGCGAGCAAGTCCGCCTGCTGTTCCAGCGCCACTTCCCGATTCGGCGCGCCGCGGCGCGACAATAACTGCACCAGCGCCGCACTCGGCGCCGGCAAGCCTTCGGCCCCGGAACTGGTCATGATCAGCGTCAGGCTTTCCACACGCTGCGGCGCCATCGCCGCCATGTGCTGGGCAATCATCCCGCCCATGCTCGCGCCCAAAACGTGGAATTGTTCAACGTGCAGCGCGTCCATCAAACCCAATGCATCGTCGGCCATGTCGGTCAGGGTGTACGGCGCCGACACCGGCAAGCCGAGTTTGTAGCGCAAGGCTTCGAAGGTCAGGTTGGCCTCGGCCGGGGTCTGGCGCCAGGTGGACAGGCCGACATCACGATTGTCGTAACGAATCACCCGAAACCCCTGCTGACACAGCGCGACCACCACCTCGTCCGGCCAATGAATCAACTGCCCGCCCAGGCCCATCACCAGCAACAACGCAGGGTCCGACGCACGGCCGATGCTCTGGTACGCCAGGCTCACCTGCGCCAGATCAACGTGTTCGGTGGGTACGTTGACATCACAACGAGACGCCGCGAAAGACGGCAGGCCGAACAGCAGCGCGGCCAAAAAGACAACTCTTGAAAAAAATCCAGTACCCATGAAAAACACCAAAACGCAGAACCCCAGTAGAGCGCGAGTCTGATGAAGTTTGTTCAAGCGCGCTGCCACAGTTACGTGACAGTTTGATGAAGAGTGCTGAACGGTCGCGAGATGCGTCGACCGCTACCGCTGGTCAGAAAACAGTCTGAACCTGTTATTTCTGACAGTAGCCAGTCGGCGACTTTAAGCGTGCAATCTGCCTCTGACGCGACACCACCGAACCGGTTCGCGCGCGTGTGTGGATTGGAGAACGTCATGACGGCACTGTTCATTTACTCGCCACAACAACTGGTGGCGCTGCAAAAGGAAAGCCCGCAGCAACAGGTCGATGTGTTTGCCGAGGTCAGGTCCAATGGCCTGTTCACGGAGGATGGCGTACTCAGAATATTCCCGATCATGATTGCTGGCTGGCATGCGGTCGACTACCCCCGGGCCTTGCGTGGGGTCAACGCCGATGAAACCGCCGGCCCCGGACTGGGGTGGTGGGTGCTTTTCCCCTCCTACACGTTAATGGACGCGTTTGACACGCTGCGCCTGTATTTAGGCAAGCGATTGCTGCCCGGTGAGGAGCCGGATCCGGCAGACACCGGCCAACTGATCAAGACTGTCATTGTCCCTGTCGATCACGGTCACCAGAACATCGCCAGCGTCATCGCAAGGATCACTGTCGAAAAACCGGGTATCCATCACCTGTGGTACACCGTCGAGCGTACCAGCGGGAATGGCCCGGAACGCTCGGACCCCATCACCGTATGGTTCAAGCCGACCTTCCCGGACAGCCTCGATCCAACCGGTCAATCCAGTGAGCGCGTGCCTCTTGAAGCCCCACGCTTCCCGCAGGTGATTGATAAAGAGATGGCCGGCGCCGGTGTTGACTTCATCATCCCTGCCTGGCCAGTCATGACTTCGGGCGACCGGATCAAACTGATGATCGATACCCAGATCGTCGAATTCGTCATCACTGCCGAACACGTCGGTCAGGACATCGTGGTGTTCGTCTCCTCGACGATCCTCAAGTCGATCGGCCCGGCCGACCCGCTGCTGGTGAGTTACACCCTTCATGACCAGGTACACAACAGCAGTTTGACGTCCAACATCGGCGTGGGTGCGCTGCAACCGGACACGACGTACCTTGAAGCGCCTTCAGTGCCGCTCGCCGTTGACGATGTTCTCGCCATTGATGATCTCGACGGCGCAGCCATGGACGTTGACGTACTGGTAAGGCGTGCAGACGTCGTCGCGGGCGACAAAGTCGAATTGACGCTTTATGACGCCTCGACCGGGATCAGCGAAGTCTTTGGCCCGCAGGATTACAAGGCCGGGGTCGTGACATTCAGGGTCCCTATCGAACTCGTGAAGAAACTGGCCCCGACCACCATCAAGCTGAGCTACCAGCGAATCCGAATGGTTGCGGGTTCACCGGTACGGACACCGTCATACCCCTACTCTCCACGGCTTATTGGCGAAAAGTACCGCGCGCCGGCCCCTACGGCTCCGCAAGCCCATGGGGCGGTCTTCCCTCCAGGACTGGTAGACACTGTTGTCTATGCCGGCCCCGGAATCGAGGGCCTGGAAGTCGGTGACAAGGTGACACTGAACTGCCTGAGCACCAGCGCTGGCGGCACCACTCGGCTGCAAACCTTCGAGCGATTTGTCACCCGTTCAATGGACATTCCCGGTGTAGGTATCGTGGTGCCGTTCGATTGGGAAACAGCCCACTTCGATACTTACCCGAACGGTTCGGTGGAGCTGTCGTATACGGTGACCGGCATCACGCATGCGGCACCATTGGAGTCTTATGTCCGGCGCCTGCGCATCGGTCAGGTGACGGATATCCTGGAAGTCATCGATATCGGCAAGGATGAAAACGGCGTACTTGACCCCAAAGATATTCCCTTCGGCACACCTGCCATTTGCCCGGCCAAGGCCCACACGCGCATTGGCGATACGGTGCACCTGGAGGTCTGGAAGCAGGGCAATCCGCTCGATCCGCAAGATGCCCTCGTTTTTGAGGATTCGTTACCCATTACCGCCAGCAATGTCAGCAAAGACATTGAGTTTCGGCTGGCGCAGGAGCTGATCAATCCACTGCTCAATCGAATTATCGGTGTGGACTGGTACATCGCCCGTCACCGCGAACTCCCGCTGACAGCCCCCGAACGGGTGCTGCGAATCGGGGCCAAAGCCTTGGTACTGCCGGCGCCTGAACTGTTGCAGGCATCGCCTGGCAATATCATCAACCCGCAAAACACCCAGCAAAACGCCACGGTCAAAGTCACCTATACCGGAATGAACCCCACACACCGTGTCAGCCTTTTCGTCAAAGGACGTGAGGGGTTTGGCAGCCCTGCACTGGCGACACTTCAAGGCAGCGCCAGTGGTTCATTGCTGTTCACCCTGCCGCTGACCGCCGTCCCCGCCAACATGGGCACATTCATGTCCTTTTGGTATGTCGTGACGCAGGAAGGCATACATGACCAAAGCTCCGCGCCCACGAAGTATGAGGTCACCGCTATTTCCAACGAGGATATCAACTACCCGCGCATGACCATCAAGGAGGCGCCGGATCACAAGACGCTGAACCTCAACCATTTCACGGGGGACGCACACTGGACACTGACTCCATGGATCTTCATGGCCATAGGGACACGGATGCGCGTGGCGTTGAGTGGCCAACAATCCGACGGTAGCGAATACGTCCTCCTGTTGTTCGACGGGGTGATTAACGCCAACCATGTGAACACCGGATTAAGCGGTGTCATCAGCCGGGAGCCACTGAAACTGTTCAAGGACGGTACTCAAGTATTCGGCCTGTCGATTGCCAACTTCAGCGACAAGGGAGGCGTTGATACGTTCTTCCCCCTGCGGGAACTGACGATCAAATCGGAAATGCTGGCAGTGCCGATGATTACCCAGTTGATCGACAATCAAGGCCCACTTACCGGGCAGGTCAGAGAGGGTGGGACATGCGATGACCCCACTCCTGAATTGGTCGGTACCGCAACACCCGGAAGCGCGGTGAGCCTGTTCAACGGTGCGGCCCCCTTGGGGTCAGCTGTCGCAGACGATAATGGCATCTGGAGGACGCAAGTTTCTGTCGGAACGGGCAGCCATGGCCTGATCGCAAAAACGGTGGATGGACAGCAGGCGTCGACGCCCTGGCAAGTCACGGTGCAGGCAGACCTGAATTCCGTGACCGATTTTTTAAACGGCAATTTCAATGGTTGGGCATTGGGCGCTGGAGCGCAAACCGGCCGATTGCTGGGCACAGCCCCCAACTATCTCTTTCACATCTGGACACCTGGAAAAATAAATAACTCAGGCGTGTTGTTCACCCGCAACTTTGCGTTGGTGAGTGGCGCGCAATACCAGTTTTCCTGCCAGCTATACAACACCGCCGTGAACGGTTACGACGTCGACCCGAAAATAAGTCTGCATGTCGACAACATGCTCAATACCCCCGTCGTCAATATTTTCAAACATACCGGCTGGATTACGGTGGCAGGCAGTTTTACTGCCTGCGCGGCTACCGCCAACTTCCACATCACCAATCACGAGCCTGGAGACATCGGCAATGATTTTTACATTCACGCACTGACCGTCAGGCAGCTTTCGAATTAACCGATTGATCGACACGGCCTAGCCACCAAAGCCACTGCAACCCCGCTGAACAGGGAGGCTTCAGCGGCTTTGGTCGTACTCGCTTGGCAATGCGATAACTATGTAGTGCCATGGACCCGGACAGATTTTCTTTAATGGCGCTCTTCAAGAGCGGATACGCCGCTCCCTGCACAGAGCCACGTTGTCATGAAAGAAAGTGCGTTCAGTCCCCTGCCCGTCTCTCCGCCAATCACGATGGCGGCCCATCCGCCCCTGAAGCACAACCCCGATGAAAGCCTGTTACTCAGCGCTACGGCGCGCTGGCGCGACAGCAGCCAGGGCTTGCAAGCGTTGTTTGCCGCCGCCCCCCTGAGAAACCACCGTCAGGACCCATCGCTCATCCACCGCTGGATGGCCTATTGGGACGCCCGGGCACCCGGTACGCCAGTGTCGCGACGCGAGCGGGCGGGTCAGTTGTACTGCAGCCATTTCGAGGCCTGTGCCCAAGTGGCGTTCGCGCGCAGAACCCTGACGGCAGAGCAGTTGCAGACGCTAGTGCTGATCCCTTCCCCTCCCGATTCCGGTCTGCGCCTGAATGATCAACCCATCCACATCGAGCAGTTGACCCTGATACTGAGCGACAGCGGCACCCTGAAACTCCCGGCTGCCTGGGTCATCAGCGTGGGCGAACGCCAACCCGTCGCGCAGTGGCTGTATTTGCCGAGCCGGGCGGTTCCCATTCAGGTCTTCAACCAGCGCAGTGACATGGAAGACTGGTTGTCTGAACAATCTCTCGTCCCGCAGGGCCTGCCTGATGATGACGTGCGTTTTGAATACGGCGCGAAAGATCAGCCTCTGACGGTCGGCATCACTGAGCGGCTGTTACACCCGCAGTACGCGGACGCCGTCGTTTTCGCCTTACCTCCAGACCATGAAACCCTGCCGCCAGACAACCCTGCCGGGGAGGATGAACAGCCGCTGTTCGACAGCCTGTTTGCCGATATCCCCTGGCCCCAGCGCCAGGCTTCGCTGAACCGCCAGCGCGATGCACTCGAGACGCTGCTGGGCGATCAACTCGAAAGCGACCGGCAACAAACATTCAAAGAGGCCTTGAAGACGCTGGAGACGGCAGAGCAAGTCGCTGATACGGCCGCGTCCACCCTGCTTTACAGGGCGCGCACCTTCGACTTCGTGACCATCAACCGCGAGTTCAGTGCGCTCTATCAGGCGCACAAGGATGGCCTGCGTGCCGAGGCCCAGCTTCAACTGGCGCTCAAACAGCTCAACAGCGACGAATTCAGCCTGCTTGAAGCGGTGCTGGACTCGCCGCTCGCGGCCGATCGTGACTCAGCCATTACCGCCGCCAGCTTGACGCTGTCGATGACAGAGGCAAACACCGGCGTCAAAACCGAAGAACTCATCGGCCCTTTGGTCATTACCCGAGCGCCGCTCGATGCCGCATCGCCGCGCAGTCTGTTGCTGTACTGGCCCGGCGCCGGCGGCGGTTTGCAACGGTTCGCCAATTGCACAGAACTGGAGCGCCAGGTGTTCAAGATTCAGGACGGGGACACGGTTCTGGGCTTGAAAATGAACACAATCGAGACCGACCCGCTGCACTACAGCCTCAACAAAAAAACGAGTCATTTCGAAGAACAAGCAGCGCACATACGCCAACAATTTCCTGATGCAGCCCAGGCTCAACAGCGTGCAGATGAACTGGAAAAGCTGCGCAAAAAAACGCTGGCCGCCTTGCAAGTCCCGGTGGCGGCCGCCAGGAGCCAGGCCTTCTCTCACCTGTTGGAACAAAGCCGTAGCGCGACCCTTTTCTCTTTGCTGCCCACCTGGATGGCCAGGTTATCGGGAGCCGAACGCGTTGAGCTCAAGGGTTTGTTCGAGGGCTACATCCTGGCAATGCGCCGTAGTCATGAACAGCTGGAGATCGCCCTCCCCTCCCGTGACGATTTCACCCGCCAGCATGTGCAAGCCCGTCTGCGCAAAGACTTCTCGCTCAAGGGGCACTTTGACGTACAAATTGACCTGCCTGACTCGGTCCTGCTGAAAAAACAACTGTCGGATGGCGCAGCCCCGGGAACCCCGCAGAAACTCGTCGCAGTGCCCAGTGCAAGCCGCAGCAAAATGTCACTCGAAGAACTTGTCCAGCTCAACGTCGACAATACGCCCTCGATGCGGCTGGACCCCCTGTCACTGCGATTGGGATTTATGCGACTCGAAATCACGGTGACGGATGAAACCGAACGCCAGGCGTTGGCAAGGGGTATCACCCAGCCCTGGCTGCGCAAGATGCTGCCCGAGCTGGACTTGCCCCAAGCCTACGAAAACCTGATTCGCGATGCCTTCATGGGCTCGACCAGCGAGACCGCTTTCGTAAAAGAGCACCGGCGTGAATGCCTGATCGAGCCCTGGCGCCTGATGCTGCAATTGCAGGGGGCCTGCGCACGCCTGCAAAAGCGGATCAATCAACACGAATGGCAGATATTGAACATCGCCATTGATGCCGACACCCCGCAGGCCTGGAACGTTGAAGGCAAGCGCATTGTGCTCCTGCCGGCGTACCTGAGTGCCGGTGGCAAGGACACACCAAACGAGGGCCCCACCACGTTGTTGGGGGTGACGTTCATTCAAGAGCAAGTCAGCGGGATTACCCTGCTGTATCTGCCGGACAGTCCTGACGGCCAGTGCCTGCGTCGCTACGACAATCTTGAGGCGGCTCGCCAGGCCTTGTTCAATGCGTGCCTGCGCAGTGAGATGGTCAGTTATCTGGCAGGACGCGCCTTGCAAGGCACGGTGAGCGCTCATGAAAGCCGCATCAACCAGGCTGTGCTCAAGCATTTCAACGCGATGATCGGGATCGGGCTGCCCTGGCCGAAAACCACATCACTGTCGTCCCATTTGCTCAACGCGCACATGGGGCGACTGATCGAAGCGCATCGCGCAACCTCCCGTTCCAACGATGCCTTGTACCTGGAACGCTACGCGCTCAGCGGTCCGAGGGCGTTCAACTACATGAAAATGGCCTTGAGCATGGTGCCCTTTGTCGGCGCGGGCATCGCACTCTACGATGCCTGGCACAGCGCCAACCACGCCGTCGCGGCCCTGTTGCGCGGTGAGGCAGGCGACGGCCTGACGGAGATTGAATCGGTGTTGCTGTCGCTGATCGATGCCGCCATGGACGTTCTTCCTGGCGCGTCCGCAGGATCCCGGTCAGCCAAGGGCGCCCGTTCACTCACGCGGCTTCGTCAAATCCAGGCATTGGGCAAAAGCGCAGGAGCGTTGCAAGGAAGATCAAGGCGCCAAGCGCGGCATGGCTTCAATCGCTTCGCCGGTTACGACTACCAAAAGCCGATCTCTCTTGCCGGCTTGCAACCGGCCACCCACGGGATGTACCGCAACATTTACCGGCACGCAGACGGCGACTTTATCGTTCGCCAGGGGCGCATCTTTCAGGTTGAACGCAGCACGGATTCACGTAACTGGCGACTGACCGGCACGCCCCAAAAAACCTATAAACAACCCATCGGCCTTGATGAGGCGGGCCGTTGGGACACTTACTTCGGTGTCTACGGAGTGACCTTTGAGGGTGGCGGACTGGGAGGCGGTGGGGTGCTCGGGCATCTGGCGGACGGGCTAGACCCGCTCTGGCCGGCGGCCATTCGCGCACGCCTGCCACGCTGGTGGGCCGATCATGCCTTTCGCCGCCATCACCAATTGACCGAAGCCGTCGATGAATTTGCTCCGACACTCGACGCCCAAGTCCTGCGGACCAATGCCTTGATCGAGCAGTACAACATCAGTACCGAAACTCATCGCCCGACGCTGATGCCGGCGACAGAAGCCGCGTGTATCGGCGACATCGAACTGGCCAGCAGGCACTACCAGACGCTGGTTGAACTTTCGCCCCTCACTCACGGCAACAAAAAGCGCGTGCTGCGGGACATGCAGAGCCATGACGCTTCGTTGATCGCTGACCGGTACAAGCAACGGGTGTTCTTTGCCAATCATCGAGCCGATCCGTTGGTCGGCAGGATCGACGATCTCATCGGGCGCCTGGACGCACTGCCTAACTCCGCGCTCAGCGAACGCTTCCGTATTCTGCAAGACATCAGAAAGGTGCGTGTGGACTTCATGCACGAGCTGGATCAAATCGATGCCGCCATGCGCAATCTCAACCTGTGGTACGAACGCATAACGGTCAGCAGTCACAAGGCACAACTGACCGGCGAAGTCATGATGTTGAACAAGCGGCTCAGCGAGACCAACCTGCTCTACTTGAGAACCGGCCACCTGCTGGAAATCGTCAAGCGCTATGACACCACCCGGGAGATCTCCTGGTTTTATCTGCAAGGACAGGCGGAGAATCTGCGGGCCAAAGTCGATCGCGCCTTGTTCACCCAATACAGCCTGCCGGAAGTCACCGCCACCAGAACCCAGCGCAACCAGATCTTGCTGGAGTGCCTCGATCTCTACAGAGAATTTCGTCGCAACATGAACGCCTGGACCGCCAGCTATCCGCAACACTTCCATCTGGACGCCGTGGCGCCACTGCTGAAGGGTATCGAGAAAATGGCCGAACGAGCGCGCAGGGCCATCGATCAGCCGGTCCCCCCTTCCCCCGGCGGGCAACGCAGGAAAAAAGTCTTCACCACCGAAGATGATCATTTGCTGATCGGGGTGGAGCATTGGGAGTCGACCACCCAGACGCACCGATACACGCTGACGGGGCGGGGCGGATACGAGGAAATCTGGGAACTGGGCGTCAACGGCAAGTCTCGCCTGCTGAATCCGCAGACACAGACGTCTGGAGCGCCACAAAGAAACCTTCAGGCCTTGGTCGAAGATGCCAATAACCGTCTGCAGTCCCAGGAAACCTACAAGGCCAGGGTTCAAGCGTATGCGGCTCAGGACATGCTTGGAGTCGATCTGGAGCACATGATGGTCAGCGAGGCCAGCGAGCTGAACCGTCGCGCCCTCACTATCGAAGAACTTGCCCCGCACAATTCCATCATTGAGCAACTGCGCGACAAGGCCACGGAACTCACGGCTACCGGTCGTCAAATGCGTACCCGCCAGTCGATACGTACGCAAAAACCTACCGATAGCATGCTCGACGACCTGATCAGCCAAAACGCAGTGCAGATTCGCAAAACGGCGCCGATGAAAAATCTTGGCAAACGCCCTGACGGACGGATCGATTACCTGCAGGAGTACCAAGTGTGGGACCTGACGGCCACGCCGCCCAAGGTGCTGTGGTACGCCCACTTCCACTACAGCAAACCCGCACCGGCATTCGCTGAATTCGAGAAAGCGCACTTGAAACTGCCCGAGCACCGGTATCTGACCCACGCCGACAACGCTGCCCTGCCCTACGCCGATATCGGCAAAAGATCAGTAGCACTAAAGCATTTCGAGCCGCTGTAAAACGGGAAACGGGAGCGGTTTTCCGCTCCCGTTTTGGGATTTTTATGCCAACTGGCTGCGCAATTGTCGCGCCGCCGCCACCATATTCACCAACGCGGCTTCGGTCTCCGGCCACGCTCGGGTTTTCAATCCGCAATCGGGGTTCACCCACAGGCGCTCGGCCGGAATCCGCTTCACGGCTTTGCTCATCAACTTGACCATCTCGGCGGTGTCCGGCACCCGTGGCGAGTGGATGTCGTAGACGCCCGGGCCGATGTCGTTCGGGTAGTCGAAGGCTTCGAACGCTTCCAGCAACTCCATGTCCGAACGCGAGGTTTCGATGGTGATCACGTCAGCATCCATGTCGGCGATGGCCTTGATCACGTCGTTAAATTCGCTGTAGCACATGTGGGTATGGATCTGGGTTTCATCCCGCACGCCGGACGCGCTCAAGCGGAACGCTTGCACCGCCCAATCGAGGTATTCCTGCCACTGCGCCCGACGCAGCGGCAAGCCTTCGCGGAACGCGGCTTCATCGATCTGCACGATCTTGATGCCGGCGTTTTCCAGGTCCACCACTTCATCACGCAGGGCCAGCGCCAACTGCTGCGCCTGGATTTTGCGCGACACGTCTTCACGGGGAAACGACCACATCAGCATGGTCACGGGACCGGTGAGCATGCCTTTCATGACCTTGTCGGTCAGGCCCTGCGCATAGGTGATCCAGTCGACGGTCATCGCCTTCGGACGGCTGAGGTCGCCGTAGATGATTGCCGGTTTGACGCAGCGCGAACCGTAGCTCTGCACCCAGCCGAAACGGGTAAACAGGTAGCCGTCCAGTTGCTCGGCGAAGTACTCGACCATGTCGTTGCGTTCGGCTTCGCCGTGTACCAGTACATCGAGGCCCAGGCGTTCCTGGATTTGCACGGCGTGGCGGATTTCACTGTGCATGGCGTCGGTGTAGTCGTTGGCCGACAGCTTGCCTTGCTTGAACGCCTGACGCGCCAGTCGGATCGAACCGGTCTGCGGGAACGAACCGATGGTGGTGGTCGGGAATGCCGGTAATTTCAAACGTGCGCGTTGCTGTTCGATGCGCTGGGCAAACGGCGAATGGCGTTGGCTGTCTGCTGCGCCGATGGCGTTGATGCGCGCCTGCACGGCGGCTTTATGGATACGCGGCGACTCGGCGCGACTGGCTTGAATCGCCCGGCTTTCGGCCAGTGCGGTGTGAACTTTGGGTGATTGCGGATCGTTGAGGGCGTCGCGCAACACGGCGATTTCGCCACACTTCTGCACGGCAAATGCCAGCCAGCTTTTCAGTTCCGGGTCGAGTTTGTCTTCGCGCTCCAGATCCACCGGGCTGTGCAGCAACGAACAGGAACTGCTGACCCACAGGTTGTCGCCAAAGCGTTCCTGGGCCGGTTGCAGTTGCGCCAACACTTGTTCCAGTTCACAGCGCCAGACGTTGCGACCGTTGACCAGACCGACCGAGAGAATCTTGTAGGTCGGCAGACGATCCAGCACCTGACCGAGTTGATCCGGCGCCCGCACGGCGTCGATGTGCAGGCCTTGCACCGGCAGGCCGACTGCCAGGCCGAGGTTGTCTTCCAGACCGCTGAAGTAGGTCGCCACGAGTTTTTTCAGCGGTGAGTATTGAAGGATGTGGTAAGCGCGTTCGAACGCATTTTTCCAGGCTTGCGGCAGGTCGAGGGTCAGGATCGGTTCGTCGATCTGCACCCATTCCACGCCTTGTGCGGCAAGGCGGCCGAGGATTTCGTTGTACACCGGCAGCAGGTGTTCCAGCAGGTCGAGTTTGTCGAAGTCGTTGCCTTTGGCCTTGCCCAGCCACAGGTACGTCAGCGGGCCAATGATGACCGGTTTGACGTTGTGACCGAGGGCCTTGGCTTCATCCACTTCGTCGAACAACTGTTCCCAGCTGAGTTTGAATTGCTGGTCAGCGCTGAATTCCGGGACCAGGTAGTGGTAGTTGGTGTCAAACCACTTGGTCAGTTCCTGGGCGTATTGCGCGGTGCCGTGGTCGCCGCCGCAGCAGTTCGCGCTGGCACCTCGGGCCATGGCGAACAGGGTGTCGAGGGTCGGCTGGCCGCTGGCATCCCTGGCGCTGTCGAAACGCTTGGGGATCACACCGAAGGTCAGGGAATGGGTCAGCACCTGGTCGTACCAGGCGAAGTCGCCGACCGGCAGCAGGTCGATGCCGGCGTCTTTCTGCAGTTGCCAATGGGTGGCGCGCAGTTGCCGGCCGACACCGTTCAGCGCGTCCTGATCGAGATCGCCCTTCCAGTAGGATTCGAGGGCTTTTTTCAGTTCGCGGTCCGCGCCGATGCGTGGGAAACCGAGGGTGTGGGCCAGCGCCATGGTGAATTGCTCCTGTAAAAGATGGCGCTATTGTCGACAGCCAAGCCAACATGAGACAAACTCAACCTTTTCGTGTTGATCACAAGTTTTCCTCATGGAGCCATCCGGTGCTTGAAATCCGCCACCTCAAGACCCTGCACGCCTTGCGTGAAGCCGACAGCCTGGTCGATGCCGCCGACCGTTTGCACCTGACGCAATCGGCGCTGTCCCACCAGTTCAAGGAACTGGAGGAGCGCATGGGCATGCCGCTGTTCGTGCGCAAGACCAAGCCGGTGCGCTTCACCAGCGCCGGCCTGCGCCTGCTGCAACTGGCCGACGCCACCTTGCCGCTGCTGCGCGGCGCCGAGCGTGACATCGCGCGATTGGCCGGTGGCACCGCCGGGCGTTTGCACATGGCGATCGAATGCCACAGTTGCTTCCAGTGGCTGATGCCGACCATCGACCAGTTCCGCGATGCGTGGCCGGAAGTCGAACTGGACCTGGCGTCAGGGTTTTCCTTTGCACCGCTGCCGGCGCTGGCCCGTGGCGATCTGGACCTGGTGGTGACCTCTGACCCGCTGGACATCGCCGGGATCACCTACGTGCCGTTGTTCACCTATGAAGCCATGTTGGCGGTGGCCAACCAGCACCGCTTGGCGAGCAAGGCGTACATCGTGCCGGAAGACTTACTCACGGAGACGCTGATCACTTATCCGGTGGAACGAGATCGGCTGGACATCTTCACCCGTTTCCTCGAACCGGCCGACATCGAACCGGCGCAGGTCCGTACCTCGGAACTGACGGTGATGATGATGCAACTGGTGGCCAGCGGTCGCGGCGTGTGTGGCATGCCGCATTGGGCGCTGCATGAATACAGCTCGCGGGGTTACGTGAAGGCCAAGCGGCTGGGTGAAAAAGGATTGTTTGCGACATTGTATGCGGGGATACGCGCGGACATGCTGGATGCGCCGTACATGCGTGATTTCTTGCTGACGGCGAAGGACACGTCGTTCTCGACACTGGATGGTGTGAGCGCCGTCAGATAACACAACACTCCTACAGGGGAATTGCGGTGGGTTCAGATTTCCCGCCACATGTGGATTTTGTCGAAGTATTCCTCGCCCACCCGCACCGCCAACGGTTCCAGGCCGAACTGGATAAAGCCGCAACGCTGGTACAGGTTGAACGCCGCGTCATTACCGGCAGTGACGGTCAGCTGAATCACCTTCAGCGCCGGATGCTGCTGCGCCTCGGCCAATGCCGCCTGCACCAGTTGAGACCCCAACCCGCGCTGGCGAACCGTACCGGACACGTACATGCCAAACAGTGTCGCCTTGTGCCGGGCCTTTTCCCGAGGCTCGAAGGCGAGACCGACGATGCCGGCCAACTTGCCCTCCTCGAATGCCCCGAACACCACATCCAGCTTGCTGGTCAGGCGCCCTTCCCACCAGCTCAGCGGCATGGCGGCGCGTTCGCGCACACTCGACGTAAAAGCCTGCGGATGCCGGTCATAGGCTTCGAGCATCAGCTCCCGGTAAGCCAGCGCATGACTGGCGTCCAGCCGTTCAATCCACATGATCAAGCCGCCCTGCGTTGCTCAAGCATCAGCCGCACCGCCAGCGCCGCCAACACAAACCCCATGACATAACGCTGCAGCGCCAGCCAGGTCGGGTTCCTGACGAACCACGAGGCGATGCCCGCCGCGAACAGCGCGATGAGCAGGTTGACGCAGAAACTGACGCTGATCTGGGTCAGGCCGAGGATGATGCTTTGGCTGAACACCGAGCCGTGTTCAGGGTTGATGAACTGTGGAAACACCGACAGGTAAAACACCGCAATCTTCGGGTTCAACGCGCTGGTAAGAAAGCCCATGGTGATCAGTTTGCGCGATGAATCCGGTGGCAACTGCTGCGGCTCGAACGGTGAGCGGGCACCGGGTTTGACTGCCTGCCAGGCCAGCCACAGCAAGTACAACGCCCCCGCCCACTTCAACACTTCATAAGCCATCGGCACGGCCAGGAATACCGCGGTCAAACCGGCCGCCGCCGCGAACAAATGCACGAAGAACCCCGCGACCACGCCGAGCAAAGACGTCACACCCGCCTTGCGCCCCTGGCAGATCGAACGGGAGATCAGGTAGATCATGTTCGGCCCCGGCGTCAGCACCATCAGCAACGCGGCAGCGGCAAAAATCAGCAGGTCTTGAAGCGGGATCATGGGCAATCCTTCGTCCGGAAATGATCAGGCAGGTTCGGTCAGCGATGCTCGATAAAACGGCAGGATCAGGTCCCGTGTCAAGGGTGCCAGCCTGACACCGCCGTCGGTGGCCGGGTCAATCCAAATCACTTCTTCGATCTCGGCTGCGGGGGTGACGTCGGCATCGATGGTCAGCAAAAACAGCTCGGCCTGTACGACAAACCCCGGCTCGTTGGCCGCCGGTGCCGAGAATTGCCCAAGGTAACTGGCGTGCGCGGGGTCGATGAGCAAACCCAGCTCTTCTTCCAGCTCGCGGGCCAGGGCGTGAACCGGTTGCTCATGGGCTTCGATCTTGCCGCCCGGTTGCATGAAGGCTTGGGTGCCGCGCTTGCGCACCAGCAACGTACGGCCGTCGGGACCGATCAACAGGGCAGCGGCGATGCGGATGATGCGTGGCGAATCAGCGGATGCAAGGGTCATGGATCGCAATGGGCCTTGGGTAAAAGCCGCAAGGTTCACATAACCCTTGAGCATCGTCACGGGGAATATCCGCACTCACCGCCGATCCCCTTGTAGGTGTGAGCCTGCTCGCGATAGCGGTGTATCAGTCGACATCAATGGTGAATGCCGGACCGCTATCGCGAGCAGGCTCACTCCTACAACGGTTTTTCGGTGTCAGGAATTCAGGTGGCTTCCTGGAAATCCATTTCCGGAGGCTGGCGACGGAAACCGCCAGTCAGCACCGCCAGGTACACCACGCCAATCGCCAGCCAGCTCAGGCCCAGGTAAATCGCCAGGTGATCGAGACTGACCATCAGCCACAAGTCTGCCGCCAGGCCGATGAACGGGAATATCAGGAACAGCAGCAGTTCACGCGGGCCTTTTTTCTCGCCGCCGATCCAGTAGTGAAAGATCACCGACAGGTTGACCAGGCTGAAGGCGAGAAATGCGCCGAAGTTGATGAACGAGGTCGAGGTGGTGACGTCCAGTTTCAGCGCCAGCAACGCGACGACGGCGCACAACAGGATGCTGTTGACCGGGGTGCCGAAGCGTTCGTGCAAGGTGCCGAAGAACGATTTCGGCAGCACACCGTCGCGGCCCATGGCGAACAGCAG
Organism: Pseudomonas sp. URMO17WK12:I12; assembly: GCF_000514395.1. Taxonomy (NCBI): domain Bacteria; kingdom Pseudomonadati; phylum Pseudomonadota; class Gammaproteobacteria; order Pseudomonadales; family Pseudomonadaceae; genus Pseudomonas; species Pseudomonas sp. URMO17WK12:I12. Next base: position 174,910 of record NZ_AZVV01000006.1, on the reverse strand, counting down.
GCGCGAACCGCTGGCCTGCGCCGACAGGCCCGAGGCGAACTGGCCGACGATCAGGCCGATCAGGAAGATCGAGACGAACAGGTCGCCGCCGATGTTGCGGGCGATTTCATAGGCCGCCGAGTCGACGTTGTCGAACTGGAATGACGGGTGTGCGACCTGTACGAAGTAGGAGACACTGACGAAGATCAGCCCACCAATCAGGGTGATCAGCATGATTGCCCGCGGGATGGTGCGGCGCGGGTCGCGGGTTTCTTCGGTCAGGGTGCTGACCGCGTCGAAGCCCAGGAACGAGTAACAGGCGATGGCCGCGCCGCTCATGACCAGCGGCATCTGCATGTCGCCGTTGAAGAACGGTTTGATCGACCACAACGGCGTGCTCGCATCGCCACCGACGTAGTGGATGCACAACACGACGAAGGCGATCAGCACCAGGGCCTGCACCAGCATCAGCAAGGCGTTGATGCCGTTGGCCAGCTTCAGGCCGACGATGTTGATCGCGCTGGTGATGCCGATGAACGCCAGCACCCACAGCCATTGCGGCACCGCCGGGAACGCGGAGTTGAGGTAGGCGGCGCCGATCAGCCAGATCGCCATCGGCAAAAACAGGTAATCGAGCAGCACCGCCCAACCGGCGATGAAGCCGAGCTTCGGACTGATGGCTTTGCGTACATAGCTGTAGGCCGAGCCCGCGACGGGGAATGCCGAGGCCATTCGGCCGTAGCTCATGGCGGTGAAAAACATCGCCACCAGTGCCGCGAGGTACGCGGCCGGCACCATGCCGGCGGTGGATTGAGCGAGGATGCCAAAGGTGCCGAGCACAATGATCGGCGTCATGTAGGCAATGCCAAACAGCACCACCGAACCCAATGACAGGGTGCGTTGCAAACGAGCCATGAGCGACTACTCCGAATTTATTAGATTTATGGCAGAGCCGAGTTCGGCGCTAAATTTCGGGGGTTACGTTGTTGTTTTTGGTTCAAGGGACAAACAGGTGTGTCGTCTGTCAGGGCCTCATCGCGGGCAAGCCCGCTCCCACAGGGATCCTTGTGGATACAGATTTTGTGAATGACATAAATCCTGTGGGAGCAGGCTTGCCCGCGAAGGCGTCAGTCCCGACAACACAGAATCCGGATCAGCGCGAAGGAATCAGCAGCTCCCGAACCCCGCAAGCCCGCTCCACAATCTCCCCCGGCAACTTCAGCCGTTGATCATCCAGATACCGGTAGTCCTTGCGTGCTGCCTGCAACCGGTTGAAATCCAGCTCAACCGTGAATTGCCCCTCATGGCGTCCCGCTTCGAACAACAGCGTGCCCAGCGGATCCACCAGCGCACTGCCGCCAGCGAACACCAACCCGTCATCACCCGCTTCCACCCGATTGACCATCAGCGCAAACGCCTGGTTTTCCTGGGCACGGGCCATGATCGCGGTGCGATGCGTCGGGCCGTAGGGGTCCATGTTGCCGTTGGTGACGATCAGTAATTCGGCGCCCAGTTGCGCAAGGGCGCGGGCGGTTTCCGGGAATTCGATGTCGTAGCAGATCAGCAGGCCGACCCGCACACCGTTCCACTCGCAGGTGGCGTAACGGTCGCCGGGCTCGAACACGCCGCGATCCGAGGCCCACAAATGCGTCTTGCGGTATTTCAGCGCGATGCCTTCGGGGGTGATCAGCAGCGTGGTGTTGTAGAAGCGACCGTTGTCGTTCTCGGCCATGCCGATCACCACGGCGATGTTGCGCTCACGGGCGGCGGCGAGCACTGCGCTGACGGTCGGGCCGTCCAGTGGTTCGGAGGTTTGCGCCACGGTGTCGGCGGTCGGAAAGCCCATCAGGTGGGTTTCCGGGAAGACGATCAGTTGCGTGTCGGCAGCGCAGGCCGCAATCGCCACCAGGGCGCGTTCGAGGTTGTACGCGGTGCCGTTGTCACGGCCCGCCAACTGGGCGAGTTCGACTTTCATCGGTATTCCTTGTTCTTGGGGAGGCCGGGCGGCAGAAAGATTGCCCGGCCGGTTTCTGTGCGCCAGTATGCGCAGCAAGCCAGCGGCCGGGGAATCACGCCGCTGGGGTAACCCGATAGGGGTAGAGGCATGACACTTTCGCTGGACGACATCGCTTGGCACCGCTCGGTCGGTCAACTGATCGACGCCCTGGACAAGCCCAATTTCTGGACGCAACTGGTGCGTCTGCTGGATCAGTACGTGACCTTCGACAGTTGGGTGGCCCTGCTTTTCAGCGCCGACCAGCACCCGCAAGTGTTCGCCGAATGCCCGGGTGAGGACGGCAGCCCGGATCAGTTGTTTCAGGATTATCTGCGCGGTTTGTATCTGTTGGACCCGTTCTACATCGCCTGTCGCGAGCAGTCGCGCACCGGCCTCTATCGCCTGTCGGAAGTGGCACCGGAGCACTTTGAGCTGACCGAGTATTACCAGCGCTACTTTCGTCTGAATGTGGTCGCTGATGAAATCCAGTTCAATTGCCAGCTCGAAGGCGACCGCACGTTGTGCCTGTCATTGGGCAGCAAGCAACGTTTCAGTGGCCAGCAGATAGCCTTGCTGTCGCTGATCCAGCCGTGGGTGCTGGGCCTGTTGCGCCAGCGCCTGCCCTATGAAATCAACGAAGTCGTGGCCCTCGCGCCGTCGCCACCGCAACCCGACTGGCGCGTGCAGCTGGAAGCGTCGGTGCAGCAACTCAAAGGCGCGCAACTGACCGCCCGGGAACTGGATGTCGGGCGGTTGATGCTCAGCGGTTGCTCCAGTAAAGAAATCGCCCGTAAGCTGGAAATCTCCGTGGAAACCGTGAAAGTCCATAAGAAACACATGTACAGCAAGCTGGGGATCAAATCCCAGTCCGAGCTGTTTTCGATTTTTCTGCAGGCACAGAATGCCTGATACACCGCTCTCCTACAGAGATCTCTGTGGCCACAACCGAGTCCGACCCCAAGGAAACCGTATGAGCCTGTCACTCCTGAGCCGCTACGCCTTCTTTGCCGCTTGCGTGATCTTCACCCTCGCCAGTCTGCCTTTCCTCGAATACGACTGGCTCTGGCCGATCACCGCCGTCACCGGTGTGCTCAGCCTGATCGGCCTGTTCGATCTGCTGCAAAGCCCCCACGCGGTGCGCCGCAACTACCCGATCCTCGGCAACATTCGTTACCTGGTGGAGGGCATTCGTCCGGAAATCCGCCAGTACCTGCTCGAATCCGACAGCGATGCCCTGCCCTTCTCCCGAGCCCAGCGCTCGCTGGTCTATTCGCGCGCCAAGAACGAAAGCGCCGACAAGCCCTTCGGCACGCTGATCGATGTGTATCAATCAGGCTTCGAGTTCATCGGCCACTCGATGCGCCCGGCGCCGTTGAGCGACCCGAGCAGTTTTCGGGTGATCGTCGGCGGCCCGCAGTGCACGCAACCGTACTCGGCCTCGGTGTTCAACATCTCGGCCATGAGTTTCGGCTCGCTCAGCGCCAACGCGATTCGTGCGTTGAACCAGGGCGCCAAGCTCGGCAATTTTGCCCATGACACCGGCGAAGGCAGCATCAGTGCTTATCACCGGGAAAACGGCGGCGACCTGACCTGGGAACTCGGCAGCGGCTACTTCGGTTGCCGCACCGCTGACGGGCGCTTCGACCCGGAACGCTTCGCGGCCCAGGCGCAAACCCCGCAAGTGCGCATGATCGAAATCAAGATGAGCCAGGGCGCCAAGCCCGGCCACGGCGGGATTCTGCCCAAGCACAAAGTCACCAAGGAAATCGCCGAAACCCGCGGCATCCTGATGGGCGAAGACTGCATCTCGCCGTCGCGGCACAGCGCGTTTTCCACGCCGATCGAACTGATGCACTTCATCCAGCAACTGCGAGAACTGTCCGGCGGCAAACCGGTGGGCTTCAAGTTCTGCCTCGGTCACCCGTGGGAATTCATGGGCATCGCCAAAGCCATGCTGGAAACCGGCATCCTCCCGGATTTCATCGTCGTCGACGGCAAGGAAGGCGGCACCGGCGCCGCGCCGGTGGAATTCACCGACCACATCGGCGTACCGATGCGCGAAGGTTTGTTGTTCGTGCACAACACACTGGTCGGCCTGAACCTGCGGGACAAAATCAAACTCGGTGCCAGCGGCAAGATCGTCAGCGCCTTCGACATCGCCAGCGTCCTGGCCATCGGTGCCGACTGGGCCAACTCGGCACGCGGCTTCATGTTCGCCATCGGCTGCATCCAGTCGCAGAGCTGCCACACCAACAAATGCCCGACCGGCGTCGCCACCCAGGACACCTTGCGCCAGCGCGCACTGGTGGTCCCGGACAAGGCCCAGCGGGTGTTCAACTTCCACCGTAACACGCTCAAAGCCCTGGCTGAAATGTTGGCGGCGGCGGGTCTCGATCACCCTTCGCAGTTGTCGGCCAAGCATCTGGTACGACGCATGTCGGCGACCGAGATCAAGTTGTTCTCGCAGCTGCATGTGTTCCTGAAACCCGGGGAGTTACTCACCGGTGAAGTGAACGGCGAGTTTTACTCGCGGATGTGGCAGATGGCGCGGGCGGATAGTTTTGAGCCTAATGAGGTGGCTGGTGCGTAATGAGTGCTTGCGCGCCAATCCCGACAGGGGTTGGCGTTGCAGCGCGTGTAAACAGTCGAGCTTCTACGTCACCTCCATCAATCATCATTGTTTGGTTCCAGTATTGCGCGAGTACCCTTTCATCTTTCGCTGGAGTTTTATCTGTTATCCACCAGACTCGTTTGGTCGTGGGTGCCCACACCGTAAAGTCCTCGAAGATGATGTGATTCGAACGTCGGGGCAGAAGCGCCCAGCCACCCTGATCAGGATAGCCCCAGAGCACCGGTTTATTTGAAGGGGTGTAAATCCTCGGTTGCGTGCCTGTGGTGTTGTAGTACGTAAACGGCAAGTACCAGGACAAACTGTCGATCATGATCTCGTCACCCGGTCGCCAACTACGGTTAATCATGGCCGCCACCCTATCCATTTTAATATCCATGCCATTGCCATCTTGGTAGTACTTGAAAAGCCCCAGCACTTCTCCGGTTAAAAACACGGTCAAAACGCCCATAGCAAGAACACGCTTTTGCGGTAACCAGAAACCTAGAGCAACAGCAACAACAAGCGGTAACCCGAGGGCTGCGAATAAAAGGTATCTGGGGACAAACGCAGGTGCTAACAGAGCGATCAAAAAAGCGTAATAGCCGGTACAAAAAAATACCCGACCAGAAGCCCCCTGTAACGACGGTCACTCTGATCGTTCAACAACACCGATGCTGCGCACACAAGGATCAACAGTGTCGGCAGCACGCGCCATCCTGACTCTTCCGCTACCACGTTACTCATCACCATGAACGGCCAGACGACCGTCAAAACGGTGTGCCACGTAAGCGGTGGTATCCATTCGAACCCGCACCTTCGTAGCAGATGCTCAAGGAAATGAGGCAGCCACGGCAGGAACAGCAAGACAATCAAACCGTTGGCCAATACCCATGCCCGATCAGATACCCCTCGCGCTCGCCACCAGAAAAGCCAATGCACCAAGACACACAGCCCGGCGAAGTAATGCGTATAGAAAGCCGCGGTCATCAACAGCACATACAGGATCGCAAAGCGTTTTCTCTGCGGTGCATTGACCCAGCACACCAACGCCACGGTCGCGGCCATGAGCCAAAAACCGAGCGTCGTGTACATGCGGATTTCCTGGCTATAGCGAACCGAAATCGGCAGCAATGCCAGCAACACAGCCGCAATCCAGGTCGCCCTGCGCGTCGCTATCAGGCTCATCAGTTTGATGCTGAGCAACAAGGTGCCGACATCGGCCAGGGCACTCAGCGATCGCGCTGACAACACACCATTGCCGAACACCAACATCCAGTAATGCAGCAACACATAGTAGAGCGGAGGATGAACATCCCGCGCCGTGGTGGACCAGATTTCCGCAGGCGAACGCTCGGCTAGCAGCAGGCTGTAGGCTTCGTCGTACCAGACACTCGGCGTGGTGATGGCGTGAAATCTCACGAATAACGCGATCGCCACCACCACAGACAGCGCCGCCACCTCCCCAGTACAGCGCGAAATTTTCACGCCTCGCGCTCGTGCAACAAGACCAATCTCGAAAAGATGATTCCGCAGATCAGACTCAAGACCGAAAACGAGCCGACGGTCAACAGCCCATGGACCTTCCAGACATCGGCGTAATGTCCAACAACGAAACTCATGACGCCCATAAAGAAGACATACAGCAGATAACGAAGTACCGACGTCCCGGCTTCAAACGTGTACAGCGCATGAACATAGAAGGAAAACGTAGCTGCCACACAAAATGCCGAAAGGTTACTGGCCGCCTGACTTATTCCGGCGGCTGTGTTCAGAATATAAAAGAGCTGCCAATGAATCAGTGTATTGGCCACGCCAACCACCGCGTAGGTGGAAAACTCTTTCCATAAGGCTTTCATGTCCGTTCCCTGGCTGTTTGCTGTTTCAGGCGTCAACCTAAAGCCAGCGCAAGATGTGCGTCTACTGTCAGAACTAACAGGTAGCGCAGCCTTCCAGACCAACGGTCGATTACCACTGCAGCGTGGTCACCCGAGGCGGCTCCTTCATGACGATGAATCCGTAATCCCCCAGCAGATAAATGCGATAGAACAGGCTGTCCACCAGCGGTGGATAACCCTGGTACCCCACCCACGTGGCGTTGCGCCGTTCCTTTTCCCTGACCACGTTGGTGATGCCTGTTTTCGGCAGGTTTTCCGCGAGCATGTAGAAGTCGATGTTCAACAGGTAGTGCAATACCGGCAGTTGCTTGAATGACCCGGCGGCGGCCACCAGCCAGTGATCCGAATAACTGACCGACAGGTAAATGCGCTTGGCGTTGCGCAATGCGGGGCGGGAGGCGATGTCGGCACTCAAGGCATACAGCGCGTTGGTCGAGAAGGTCTTTTGCAAGGTCAGTACGCGGCCATAAGCGAAGGACAACGAGAGCGTCGCCAACAGCGGGATTAACAACAGCAAGGGCAGCTTTCCATGCAATGACGCCAGCACCCGATGACTCAGGTAGAACAGTAAAACCAGCACAACGCCAAAGCCCATCAAGGTTCGGGCGCCTTCATTGAAGTCGCGGAAAAACAACGAGATGCCGGGAACGAGCAACATCAAAACCGGCAGCATCAACAGACACGCAATACCGATCACCGCTTTGTGCAGGCCGGTGTCCCATCGCGCCAGCACACCCCGCCCCACGCACACACCACCGGCGATGGCGCACAACAACAGCGCGCCGAATACCCAGGCAAACCCGCCATGAAACAGCAGCACGATTTTTTCCAGGACCCGGCCGGCATTGATTTCAACTTGCAGCAGCGGCGCGGCCGCACCGTTCAACATCGAGGTGCGGGTTTGACTCATGCAGGCAAACGCCGTGGCGTAATAGATCAAGCCTGCCAGCACCAACTGCGCGACTTTCCAGCCGAGCAATCGGCACCACGCGGGCCACGATAATCGATCGTTGGCGCCCCGCAGCAGCTCCAGGCAACAGAGCCCGAGAAACACATTGATGCTGATCTGATAAAGGCCGATGGCCAATGCGATCAACAGTGCCGGAACCGTGAGTTGCTGGACGCGCGAGAGGCTGCGGAAGGTAATCGCGTAGATCACCGCGACCACGCTCAGCGCCATGGTCGGGCCGTCGTATTGGTACGACAGGTTTTGCAGGAAAAACGGGTTGTACCAAAGTGGCAGCAACACCAGGCAATGGCCGAACGTCGGTTCGGGGAAATAATGGAACGTCAGGCGCGTCAGGGCGGCGCTCATGGCCAGGGTGGCAATCAACAGGGGCAACGGAAAAATATTGGGCGCGGCACCGCTGAAGGTCAGCAGGTAATAGAACCATTGCGCGAACAGGCGGCCCTCCTCCGTCCACGCCGCACCGGCGGCGAGGGAACGCCAGTTGTCATCGATATAGGGGTAATCCGCGAGGATCAGCGGCAGGGCATACAGCAGCGTCGCGAGAAGAAACAACAACCAGACCTGACGGTCTGCGAGTTCTTTGTCGAGCCAATCGCTGATCTTCATGCCGGCGCCTCATGGGAATTCCGCCTTCAATCGATAAAGCTTTGAACCCGACGGTAGCCAGAGATCGCGGGGCCGCGCGGCTTTTAGACAGGCGGTTATCGTTCGGTGATGCTCAGAGACATTCGGTAATACCCGGACTTTTGCAATTACCCGTAAATCACGGCACCCTGCGCGCCGCCGATGTGCGGCGCGTTACCCTTTGTGGCGCCGTTCGCTCCTACTTCAAAACCGTTCAAGAGCCCGCCGCCATGACGACTGAACGCGATCACCGAATCGACTTTTTCCGAGGCCTGGCACTGATCTTCATTTTCTGGGATCACGTGCCCCACAACCCCATGGGTCAAATCACCCTGCGCAATTTCGGCTTCAGCGATGCGGCGGAAATCTTTGTGTTCCTGGCCGGTTATGCGGCAGTCCTGGCCTACGGCAAGATCCTCGCGCGCGACGGTTATCTGATCGCCTGCGTGAAAATCCTGCGCCGCGCCTGGGTGCTGTACGTGGTGCACATTTTCCTGCTGGCGATGCTGATGGGCATCGTGTTTTTCGCCAACAGCCATGTGGAAACCCGTGATCTGGTCGAGGAAATGGGCCTGCACCACTTCATCAGCAACCCGCAGCAAGCATTGACGGATGAACTTCTGTTGCGCTTCAAGCCGAACCTGATGGACCCGTTGCCGCTGTACATCGTGCTGCTGGCCGGGTTGCCGCTGGTGCTGCCGATGCTGGTGCGCAAAGCGTGGGCGGTGGTGGCAGTGTCGTTGACTGTTTACCTGCTGGCGCCTTCGTTTGGCTGGAACCTGGCCGCGATCAAGGACGGCGTGTGGTACTTCAACCCTGTCACCTGGCAACTGCTGTTTGTGCTCGGTGGCGCGGCGGCGATTCACGGGCAAAAGCCCCGGGCGGCCGAGACGCGTCCGCTGCTGCGCCAGCCGTTGTTTGTCGGTGCGGCGATGTATGCGGTGCTGGCCGGGGTGATCACCGTGTCCTGGCGCTGGCCGGAAATACATGATGCCGTGATGCCAACGATGCTGAGTAATCTGCTGTACCCGATCAGCAAGACCGACCTGTCGCCGGTGCGCCTGCTGCACTTTCTGGCCCTGGCGTATGTCACGGCGAAACTGTTGCCGGACACGGGCTGGACGCAACACTGGCTGGCCCGGCAATGCTCGCGCATGGGGCGTTATTCGCTGGAGGTGTTCTGCCTCGGCGTGTTACTGGCGCCGTTGGCCGACATGGTCAACGCCCTGACCGACGATGCGTTTGCCATGCAAATTTTCACCGCACTGGTGGGGGCCGGGTTGATGGGGTTGTTGGCGGTCTGGCTGGAGTTCAATAAACGCCTGACGCGATCACCGCAAAACGCAATCGCCTGAAACCAAAAAGCCCCGGTCATCTCGACCGGGGCTTTTTGCATTTCAAACGTTACGTCTTACGAAGCCGAATGCACCGCGCCTTGCGACGCATTGGTCGGTTGCAACTTGAACACGTAGAACAACACCGTCAGCAGCACCAGGAACGCCGGGCCCACATACAGCGCCACGCGGGTGTCCGGGAAGTACGCCATCAGGCCGACCACCAGCACCAGGAACGCCAGCGCCAGGTACGAGCTGACCGGGTACAGCCACATTTTGTATTTGAGGCCGGCACGTTCGCTGGCGCTCAGGCCTTGGCGGAATTTCAGCTGGGCCAGCAGGATCATCACCCAGGTCCAGATCGCACCGAAGGTGGCAATCGCGGTGACCCAGACGAAGACCTTCTCCGGCACCAGGTAGTTGAGCAACACGCCCAGCAGCAATGCGCCCATCGACAGCAGCAAGGCGCGACGCGGCACGCCGTTGCTCGAAGTCTTGGCGAATCCGGCCGGGGCCTGGCCGTTCTGCGCCAGGCTGTAGAGCATGCGCCCGGTGCTGAAGATGCCGCCGTTGCAGGACGACAGCGCGGCGGTGATTACCACGAAGTTGATGATACCGGCGGCGGTCTTGATGCCCAGACGCTCGAACGTCATCACAAACGGGCTGCCCTGGGTGCCGATTTCGTTCCACGGGTAGATCGACAGAATCACGAACAGTGCGCCGACGTAGAACAGCAGAATCCGCCAGAACACCGAGCCGATCGCATCCGGGATGGTCTTCTGCGGGTTCTTGGCTTCACCGGCGGTCAGGCCGATCATCTCGACGCCAAGGTAGGCGAACATGACCATTTGCAGGGACATCAACACGCCTTGCACGCCATTAGGCATGAAACCACCGTGAGCCCAGAGATTGGAAACCCCAAGCGCCACGCCGTCGTTACCGAAGCCGAACGCGATCACGCCGATGCCGCCAACCACCATCGCAATAATGGTGACGATCTTGATCAGGGCGAACCAGAATTCGAATTCACCGAAGGCTTTGACCGCGATCAGGTTGATGGTGCCCATGCTGATCAACGCCGACAGCGCCCAGATCCAGCGCGGCACATCGGGGAACCAGACGCCCATGTACACCGCTACCGCCGTGATTTCCGCGACGCAGGTTACCAGCCACAGGAACCAGTAATTCCAGCCGGTCAGGAAGCCCGCCAAGGGGCCGAGGTAGTCTTGGGCGTAACGGCTGAACGAGCCGGCGACCGGGTTGTGCACGGCCATCTCGCCGAGGGCGCGCATAATCACCAGGATCGCCAGACCGCCGATGATGTAGGAGAGCATGATGGCGGGGCCGGCCATTTCGATGGCCTTGGCCGACCCCAGGAACAGACCGACGCCGATACAGGCACCGAGTGCCATCAAGCGAATATGCCGTTCGCCGAGTTCGCGTTTAAGCGGGCCGCCCTGAGCGGTCTCGCCGTGGGGCAGGTGATTGCCAGCTGGCATAGGGACATCCTCGTCTTGTTATTGGATATAGCCGCCGAGTGTCGAAGCGCTGACCGATAAGCCATTGCTTGCCTGAAACCGGCCGTACTTCGTGAGCAGGACCGTCCTGTAGGACAAAACCTCCAGGATCAGCGGGACGTGCAGTATAAAAAGCATTGCCCAGGTGTTTTCACTCAATAAACTACAAAATGCAGCCACAACTCTCGGCAAAAGACGGTTTTGCGGAGAGGGTTTAACTGGCTAAAAGTGATTTCACCCGTGACAGAAAACGGCGCCGAGTATTGCACAGCATTGGTGCATCGTCATGCCCAAACCTTCGCCGCATTTACCTTGGGAGGTGTCTAGCTCAGCCATTCCAGACACCAACCCCCTGTGGCGAGGGAGCGTGCTCCCGCTCGACTGCGTAGCAGTCGCAATTCTGTGTTCAAAGGATTATCTGAAAGAACGTCATTGCGCTTATTGGTCTGCTTCGCAGGCCAGCGGGAGCAAGCTCCCTCGCCACAGAGACTGTTCCTTCAGATGATTCAGACATTTCACTCAGAACTTGAAGCCACGCAGAAACGAAAGCATGGCTAAGGTGAACTGGACTATCAGCTCAAGGACGCAAAGGAATGCATCCACGCCCAAATTCGCACCTGCTGCGCCATGGACGCTGTTCGGAACCTGGCAGGGCCTATCTCATCACTGCAGTTACTCATCAGCGCCGTCGAATCTTCACTGATTGGCAAAAGGGCCGTTTGCTGGTCGCCGAGCTCAGGCGAGCCCACGAAGAGAAGTGGGTCAATTCGATAGCCTGGGTCGTCATGCCGGATCATTTCCATTGGCTGGAGCAACTCGAACAGCGCACCATGGCGCAACTCATGCAGGCCATCAAATCACGCAGCACGCTCACCATTAACCAGGCATCAAACAGTCGAGGAGCCTTCTGGCAAACCGGCTATCACGATCGTGCAATCCGCGATGGCGAAGAACTCCTGCCGTTCGCCCGATACATAGTTGCCAACCCGTTGCGTGCCGGGCTGGTGGAAAAAATCGGTGATTACCCCCTCTGGGATACCTGTTGGTTGTAACACTACCCAAAGGCCACTACGGCCCTGTGGCGAGGGAGCTTGCTCCCGCTCGGCTGCGCAGCAGTCGCAAAACCTACGACCCCATTTACCTGAAAAACCACGATTGCCAGGTTTGGGGCCGCTTCGCAGCCCAGCGGGAGCAAGCTCCCTCGCCACAAAAAACAAAACAGATTGGAAAATTGTGCACTCACAATTTTTTCACCATCGCCAACCACCGTCTAAGCTTCAGACAAGTCAGATCAATCTGCGTGAATGGATCAATCGGCTATGGGCGCTTTGTGGCAAACCGATACGAGTAAAACTGTGGTCCCGACTGAACGTGTGGATGAAGCGCCGTCACCTGAAAAACCTCGCCCCAGTCGTGTCAAACACGGCTGGAAGGCGTTTTGGTTGTTGCTGCTGATCATCGCGATTGTCGTGGGACTGGCGGCAGCCAAGGAAATGCGCACCTCCAAATTCCAAGCCCGGGAAGTCAGCAAGTTTGCGGCGTCCCTGAGCTATTCCCTGGAACCAGGCCCCAGCGATGCCATCCGCTACCCTGGCGCCGGGCCTTTTGATTTGCGTCTGGGCTACAGCTCACTGGATGAGTTCCTGCCCCGGCTGCTCAAGCGCAATTACGTGATTGCCGCCCAAACCCGTTTTTCCCAAAAGTTGATGGACTACAGCGGCAAGGGCCTTTTCGTGCCCTACGCCGAGAAAATCCAGGCCGGCCTGTCGATCACCGACTGTCGCGCGATGCCGCTGTACCAGTTCAAATACCCACAACAGCTTTATTCAAGCTTTGATGCGATCCCGCCGGTGGTGGTCAACAGCCTGCTGTTCATCGAGAACCGCTTTCTGCTTGACCCCAAGCAACCCTTGGCCAACCCCGCCGTGGACTGGCCGCGCTTCGGCATGGCCGCGTGGTCGCAGGTGGCCAAGTTGATTCACCTGCCGGGTCAATCGGCGGGCGGCAGTACCCTGGCGACACAGCTTGAAAAGTATCGGCATTCGCCCGATGGCCTGACGGTGTCGGGTGCGGAAAAGATCCGGCAGATGATCTCCGCCACCGTGCGGGCCTATCAGGCAGGTCCGGACACCCTCGAGGCCCGGAAAAATGTGGTCCGCGACTACCTCAACAGCGTGCCGCTGTCCGCCGTGCCCGGCCACGGTGAAGTGCATGGCATGGCCGAAGGGTTGCGCGTCTGGTACGGCGCCGACTTCGACAAGGCCAACGAAACGCTGGCCAGCCCTGCCACCGATCCAAAGACGATGGCCGCCAAAGGTCTGGCCTTGCGTGAAATACTGTCATTGATGATTGCCCAGCGTCGCCCTTCCCACTACCTGACCAAGGGCCGTGATGAACTGGCTGACCTCACCGACAGCCACATTCGCCTGCTCGCCCAGAACAACGTGATCGATGCGCCTTTCGCGGCAGCGGCACTGGCCAGCAAGGTGACTTACCGCGACTGGCAAACCCAGCCGACCATTCAGCCGATCGAAACCAACAAAGGCATCAGCGTGGCGCGCAGCCGTCTGGGCGGGTTGCTCAATCGTCCACTGTACGACCTCGACCGCCTCGACCTGTCCGCCACCAGCACCCTGCAAGGTGAATTGCAAAGCCAGGCTACCGAGTACCTCAAGCGCCTGGCCGACCCGGTGTTCGCCACGCAGATCGGCTTGATGGGCGAACGCCTGCTCACCCCCACCAGCACCACTCAGGTGCGCTACAGCTTCACCCTGTTTGAACTGACGCCGGACGGCGCGCGCGTGCGGGTGCAAACCGACAGCACCGACCAGCCGTTTGACATCAACGAAGGCAGCAAGCTGGAACTGGGCTCCACCGCGAAAATGCGCGTGCTCACCACCTACCTGCAAATCATGGCGGAACTGCACGATAAATACGCCGGGATGAGCATCCCGGAACTGAAGAAAGTCGATGTCCCCGATCAGGACCGCCTGAGCCGCTGGGCGGTTGACTACCTGATCGAAAACAAGGATCGCAACCTGCCCGCGATGCTCGGTGCCGCGCTGGATCGCAAATACTCGGCCAGCCCTGGCGAAGCGTTTTTCACCGGTGGCGGGTTGCACGTGTTCCATAACTTCCGCAAGGAAGACAACGGCCGCATACCGACCCTGCGCGATGCCCTGCGTGAGTCCATCAACCTGCCGTTCATTCGGCTGATGCGCGACCTGGTGCGCTACACCACCTATTCCGGCCCCAACAACAGCGCCGAACTGCTCAAGGACGACCGCGATCCCCGGCGTCAGGAATACCTCGCCGATTTCGCCGACAAAGAAGGCACTTCGTTTCTGCTGAAGTTCTGGAAAAAGTACAAAAACAAGGACACCCAGGCACGGCTCGACACCTTCCTCGACGGCATGCGCCCGACGCCGATCCGCCTGGCAGCAGTGCACCGGTATCTGCTGCCACAAGCCAGCCAGGAAAGCTTTAACACCTTTGTGCGCTCGCACCTCAAAGGCGCCAAGCTCACTGAAAAACTCACTGACGAACGCCTGCAACGGCTGTACGAAAGCTACAGCCCGGGCACCTACGACCTGCCGGACCAGGGTTTCATCGCCAAGGTTCACCCGCTGGACCTGTGGCTGATGGGTTACCTGCTGAACAACCCTGACGCCAAGTGGAGCCAGATTGTCAAAGCCAGCCAGTTCGAACGTCAGGAAGTCTATAGCTGGCTGTTCAAAAGCAAGCACAAGGGCGCCCGCGACAGCCGTATTCGCACCATGCTCGAGATCGAAGCATTCCTCGACATCCATCAACGCTGGCAGAAAGTCGGCTATCCGTTCGATCACCTGGTGCCGTCGCTGGCCACCGCCATTGGCAGCTCCGGCGACCGTCCGGCAGCGCTGGGCGAGTTGATCGGCACCATTCTCAACGATGGCGTGCGCATGCCGACATTGCGTATCGACACGCTGCATTTCGCGGCGAATACGCCATACGAAACCAAACTGATCAATGACCCGGTCGCCGGCAAACGGGTGATGCCGTCCGAAGTGGCCACGGCCATGCGCGAGGCCTTGTCGCAAGTGGTGGACGCCGGTACCGCCAAACGTGTTTCCGGCAGTTTCATCACCCCCGATGGCAAACCCCTGGCGATGGGCGGCAAGACCGGGACCGGGGATAACCGCATCGAAGCCATTGGTTCCGGCGGGCGGATTCTGAGTTCGAAGTCAATCAACCGCACGGCCACCTTCGTGTTCTATATCGGTGATAGCCACTTCGGTACGTTGACCGCCTTCGTGCCCGGGCGCACCGCCGAGGCCTTCAAGTTCACCTCCGCGCTGCCCGTGCAGGTGCTCAAGGGCATGGCACCGATTCTCACGCCTTATCTGCAACCGGGTACGCATACGCAATGCCTGCCAGTGGAGGTCGCACGGCGCTGAAAAAAAGGTGGTAATTACCTATTTTCGGCATTGGTAATTCCAATGCTTTTGGGCGGCTGACACTGATTAAGCAGCGGTAATTCAGGCTTTTACTTTGAGCCTCGGGCGTTAGGCTGGTCACTCCACTTAACGCTCAAGGTTTATTAAAAGCATGACTGACTTACACGGACGTATATCAGCGCGACCGACACCGGGGGCCAATGACAAAAAAGGTCGCCACTACGATTTCATCAAAAGCCGTATCCATCCCACGTTCAAGGACGCGTCAGTGCGACGGATCCGGGAACTGAGCCTCACGCAAACGGCTTCAGGGTATTGGGCACAGAACATCAGGGGGTTCGATCACACCCCGCTACAACACGCCAACCTCGACCTCTGGTCCGCTCAAAACACCGTCGACCGGGTCATGGACAAGGTCCGAGGCGTTTACGAGTTCGCCGAACCGTTGCTGACCAGAGCGTTGCTGGAACAGTTCGGTGTCGACGTCGATGTAAAGACCACTTACCTGCACCTTTATCTACCCAAACAGCTTCCCTGGTATGCCAGCCACCTCAACGGCGTGGTGACTCGCACCGTTTCACTACTCGACGCGGCCCTGCATAACTTCGCGAGCCACGAAACCTGCGAGGCGGACTCGAACTTCATCAGCCAGCCCGATGCCCGCGGGCATTTCGACACCCTGGCGATCAAACGAAAAATGTCCATCGCCCAGTTCCAGACCCTGTGTCGCACGCTGGACATTGGCGCGCGCTACACGAAATACCTCGAAGAACAGTTGCGGCCCAGGGATGGCCTCGCCCAGGTGGTTTTAAAACACAAGATCATCGAGAACGAGAAAGCCGCGTTTAAAGCCGCCGCCAGACTGGCCGTCCTGAAGGGCGACATCGACGCCGATGCCGGTGACCTGATCCTGATGATGCTCGATGGCCAGCGCAACCTCACCCGCAAAGGCCGAATCATGCAGTTCGCCAAACTGTCCATGCTCGACAGCCAGCTGACCGGCATCGTCTTGATTACGCCGGATCTGAACCGGGTCCATGAGGTGGTGCCGATCTTCGCGTATGTCCCACAAGACCCCGAGCACCCGCTGAAAGAGTACCCCTCGACCCTCGCGCTGATGAAAGAACTGACGCGTCAGCTGCGCGACAACGCTGTCATCTCCTCCACCGGCATGACCTACCAGCAATTCTTCAGCCGGTTCGTCGATCAATCCGATCGGGGGCATTTTTTCGGCGGGCTGCAACAACGCCTGTTTCAAGTGAAATGGCATCGCAAAGAGCCGCTGGACCCGAGGCCGAGCTGGCGCGAAGAGGCTATCACCGCCCCTCGTCTGCAGTTCAACACCGCACCGATCAGCGGCGAACTCTGGCAGTACCTGTTCGAGCAAAAGCTCAACAAGGTCCTCAATGACGCCCGTCACATCGCCGTATCAACCGCCGATGCCGATACTCATGCACGATGGGCCTGGTGGGAGAACTTCAAGAAAATCGTCTCGGACATCTTCAACATCGCCCTGATGGTCGTCACGCCGTTCGTGCCAGGACTGGGTCAGCTGATGATGGGCTACATGGCTTATCAGATGGCCAGTGACGCCATTGAAGGCCTCGTCGACATGACCCTGGGACTGTGGACTGAAGCCACCGAACACATTGTCGGCCTGGTCACCGATGTTCTTCAGCTGGAAGCGTTCGCCGCCGGTGCGCAGATCGGTGCGCTGGCACGCCTGAAACTGTCACCGCTGATCGAAGGCATGAAACCAGTCACGCTGCCCAACGGCGAACCCCGGTTGTGGCACCCCGACCTGAAACCTTATGAATGGCCCGATGTGCAGTTATCGCCGGACTCCAGACCTGACGCGCTGGGGCTGCACGCTCACGAGGGCGAGGCTGTTCTGCCGCTGGATGACAAGCACTACGCCGTGCAAAAGGATCCGCAAACCGGCAACTACCGGGTCAAACACCCGCATCGCGACAATGCTTACCTGCCCGAGTTGAAACACAACGGCCTCGGCGCCTGGACCCATGAAGCCGAGAACCCGCGAGCCTGGGATCGTCCGACGTTGATGCGCCGTCTCGGCCACACCGTGGAGGGCTTCAGCGACGCGGAACTCGAAGCCGTTCGCATCGCCAGTGGTACCGACGACGGTGCGCTGCGCCGGATGTACGTCGACAACACGGCCCCGCCACCGTTACTCGACGACAGCCTCACCCGCTTGAACATCCAGCGCCAGACCCGCCAGGCCATCAGGAGGATTCGCTCAGGCCAGCCTCTGGATCCTTCCTCCTACTGGTTTGAACCGCTGGCGACTTACCTGGACGGCTGGCCCGCGGATAAAGCCCTGAAGGTCTACGAAAACGCCGACATGAGCGGCCGGTTCCGCCAGTACGGCAACGCCGATGCGACGGCCGAACAGACCCTGTCCACCAGTTTGTCGAACCTCATGAGCGAGCAATTTGCACCAGACCTTGTCGGGTTTCTCAACGAAGAAGAGCTGCACGCCGTGCTCGGTCGGTCCACCGCCCAACGTGAACGGGTGCAAGCCTTGCGCAATCGTCTGGCGGACGAAGCCGATCGACTGACCCCAGACATCATCAATCAGCTTTACCAAGGGGCCCAGGCGTTCGACGATCCGCCGCTGCGACTCATGCGCCACACCTTTCCCGAGTTGCCGTCCCGTGCCGCAACGACGCTGCTGAACACCACCGACGCTGCCGACCTCAAGCGCATGATTCAAACGCAACGACTGCCCTTGAGCCTCAAGAGCCGCACCCGTGAGGCGGCCTTCGAAGCCCGGACCAACCACGCCTATGAAGGTTTCCATGACGGCGCGCAGTGGGTGGCGCAAACCGAAAGCCTGGTGCTGAACGCCTTGAGGATTCATACCGACACGTTCGCGCAATTGCGCATCGAGGTTCGCGAAGGCAACGATGCCGGCCCCTTGCGCAGCCGTGTGGGTGCCGAGGGCGCGTCGATGGTCCGGGTGTTGGTCAAGGACGATGGCAACCGGTTCGAAGTCTGGGACGGTGACAACCGAAAACTGCACGACGCCACTGATTTTTACGAAGCCGTTCTCAACGCCTTGCCGGAAAACAAACAGGCGCAGTTGGGTTATCGGCCAGGCCAGGGGGGCTTCTTCAAGCAATGGGTGATGGCCAAGACCGAGACACCGGCGCAGCGCCGCACGGCGCTCGCCGCACCGCCGATCCGTCCGCTGGCTGACCATGAAGACATGATCCTGTTGCGCGGTCCCGGCTTCTCCACCGTTGCCCCCACGCTCACCGAACGGGTGCAGGATATTTACCCTCACTTCAACGACCGCGAGGTCAATACCTTCGTTCGATCCCTCGGTTCGCAGGAGCAAGGGCATCAGACACTGACCCGACTGGACCGCGAACTGGACGACCTGCGTGTGCTGTTCAATCGCTGGCGCTACCAGCAGCCGGATACCTGGGGCCCGGATCAACACGGGTTCGTCAACAGTGGCGGCTTGCACATTGCCGAACGGTTAATCGATTGTTTCAAACGCAAGCCCACGGTCTTTGGTGAACGCAGCATCACGGCCGACGGCGGGTATGCGCTGGACCTGTCCACAGAGTTCAAGTCGCTTGACCTCGAACGCTGGTGGAAGGAGCTGCCGGATATCAAGCGCTACCTCGATCAGATCAGCACCTTGAATCTGGACCGCACGACCTTTTTTGAAAGCGGTCCCGGTCTGCTCAGTGACTTCCCTCATCTGCAGCAACTGAGTGCCCGCAATTGCGGCTTGACCCGACTCCCCGACGCCATCGGCAAAATGCACCACCTGCGGACGCTGCGGTTGATGAACAACAACATCACGTTGACCCCGTCTGCCGTCGAGCAACTGCGAAACCTGACCCGCATGGAAACCCTCAGGCTTGATGACAACAGGCAGTTGGGCCGGCTCCCGGACGTCGGACGCATGCCCAGACTGAGAGTCCTGAGCTTGAGCAACACCGGGGCCACCGCCTGGCCCGATGGCCTGTTCGGGCCTTTCAACAAACGTCGACCGCGGGGCTTCTTTCTGGATTTGCAGGAAAACCCGATCAGCGTTATTCCCAAGGTCGTGCCCGGCTCGGAAGATGCCTTCCTCCTGGCGCGGACCCGCTTGTACGACGAGCGGCTCTCGGAGGCCAACCGGATCACCTTCAAAGCGTATCGACGATCCGTCGGCATCTCGCCAGAGCAGGTCTACGCCTATGCGGCACGGGACACGATGAACCTGTGGCCCATGAACGATGACTCGACATGGTGGAGTGCCGAGGTCTCAGGGCTGGGTACTTTCCGGGAGGAAGCCTGGCACGAATTGATGACCGAGCCTGGCTCCGAGGATTTTTTTGCCTTGATCCAGAAACAGACCCGCTCGGCCGATTACAAGGCCGGTGGTGATTTGCGTCAGCAGCTCAGCAATCGGGTATGGCGCATGATCGAAGCCATCGACCTGGACACCGGATTGCGCAAGGACCTGTTCGAAATGGCCAGGGCGCCTACTACCTGCGCCGATGCCGGGGCTCAAGTATTCAACCACATGGGCATCAAGGTGCTCGCCTCCGAAGCCTATGCCTTGTCGACGTCCAACGCCGTGCTTGAAAGCAAACTGGTGAACCTGGCCAGAGGTGCTGCTCGCCTCGCGCGCGTGGATGACATTGCCCGTGCCGATTTCGGCAGCCGCCCGGGCAATCCGGATGAGGTCGAGGTGTACCTCGCCTACGAAACCGGCCTGGCTCAACGCCTCGACTTACCGTGGCAATCGGAGACGATGCTGTTTCGCACCATCGCCGGTGTGAACGCCAAAACCCTCGACACCGCCTTCGAGACGGTGATGTCGATGGAGGCCGGCGATGGGTTGGTCAACGACATGATCGAACAGCCTTTCTGGCAGAAATACCTGCAGGACACCTATCCGAACGAATTCCGGCGCAATGCCCGGTTTTACGAAACCAAGAGCGACTTGCTCGATGAGTTACGCGAAGTCCAACACACCTGGGCCCGTTCCAGGGACCAGCAAATTGCACAACGACGCGCCCTCAAACAGCGTCTGCAAGACCTCGCCCGGCGCCTGAATATCGATGACAGTTTGGTGTTGACGGGCCAGGACATGACCGATGAGGTCTACGGCCAATTGCTGCACGACATGGGTTACGAAGAAAAAGAGCTGAGCCGAAAACTCACCCGCGAAGCGTTGCAAAAACACGCACAGCAATAAACGGCAATCCCTGATGCATCGGGTGATGCATCAGGGTTCACGCTTAACCCACCTGCGAATCCCAAACCACCGTGACAGTGCCCGAGTACGTTCTGGCGACACCGGGCTTGATCATATCCTCGACCTCATCCTGCGCAATTTCGAAGTGCAACGTGCCCGGTTTGCGATCGACATAAAAGCGCGGCTGGAACAGCTCGGTACCAATGCCGTCGCGCCGTAACGGCCGGCGGCTGACCGGTTGATCGGTGGCATCCACCAGGCCATTGGGCAGGGTCACGCTGACGTCGAGCGGGACGATATGGCCCGAAACCGGGTCGCGCACCGAGCAGCGGTTGCCATCGGTGCTGTACTGGCAGTCCAGGTTCATCTTGAAGCGACTCGATGAAGACACATTGAACGTCTGATCACGAAACAGCCGTGTGGGCTTGCGCCCTTGGGTCAGCCAGGCTTGCCAGCCGCCCTGCGGTACCAGCTCAACGCGATTGCCACCGGGTGGAATCTCGACCTTGAGGGTGTGCCGAACATCCAGGGAGAAGTTGAGGGTCAGTTGGTTGTCACTGGGGATCATGACATCGCCCATGTCGAAATCCTGACGTGGACCGACGGTGTACGGCATGGTGCCGGTGTATTTGCCCGACTTCATGGTCAGGGGGTTAGGCGTGCGCAGCTCATAAGCGAACACGAAGTAAAGGTAGCGAAAGGAAAGCGGAATATCGAACTTCGCCGTCTTGCTGCACACGCCCACCCCTCTGGCGACTCGCCAGAAACTGTTGTAGCCCGAGGGCCCTGCCGAGTGCCAACCCACACTTGAACAGGGTATCGGCGCATAGGCCCAACCGCCACCTACCCACAAGTCATCCCACCAACCTCCTCCGGTCAGTTCAGTGACAGGGCGGGGAATCGCAGCTTCGTGCCCGATCCCGCCGATACGAATGGAAAGCACCTCGCTATCACCCGACTCGTGGGTAACCATCACCTCTCTCCAGTCCGAGGGAACGCGGGCCATTCCTCCTTGCCGCGGGTCCGCATGGTTGGCCAGGATTGGCGCATTCGCCGTGAAGGAAATAGGCGCAATAAGGCTGAACAGCTTATAGGGCGCACAGGCTTGTGGAATCTGCCGGCAAAAACCTTCGGACGGGGTCATGTTGACGAACACGTTATTATTCGGCTTCGACGAATCCGGCTCGAACACCGCTTCGATGTCCATCACAGCGGCCTGTATGGGCAAGGCAAACACCGCACACAGCAGGCTGGCCGATGCAGCCCCCTTCAACGTCCGGGCTGATCGCTTATTCAATAAATTCATCATTTGGGCAACACCGCGTTGAAGACCATGTTGACGCTTCCAAAATAGTTGCCGGGTTTGTAAACCCCATCGGCGGGTGGCACAGGCAGCACTTCCAGTAAAACCCGCTTGCCCTGCGCGGCGTCGATCAGCGAAACCACCTCGCGGCTTTCCCCCTCGTTCAACAACTTTTCGTTGAACAGCACGCGCAATCCAATGTCATGGGCCTGCGTCCCGTTAGACAAGTAAGGCCTGCCCTCAAGGCGGGCTTCGATGGAACCGGCTTCGCTCTTCACATCGAAATACTTGCGCAAGCCGCCCAGGGTCGAGGTCGTCAGATTCCATGGCAATGACTGTTCGCGGTGAATCCAGCCGGGGTCTGCGGGAATGACGTAAAACGCCTGGCTCGGGACCGTCACGAATACTTCAAAGTGCTGCACTTCGCGGGCCGCGAACGCACCCTGGCAGGCCATTGCCGACACCATCAGGACCGTCAGTTGTCTGAACATAGTCATCAGCCTTTCACATCGAGTTTCTTGCGGCTCTCGCCTTCAACCAGCGTGAAGCGGTACTCGCGGCCAGCCTGTTTCTCGAACTCGAAATGGCGGCCGGCCAGAACATGATGCTTGGTGGTCGGCTGGCAGTCCTGGTCATTCTTGACCGAGCAATCCTTGAACTCATCGATCACCACCACGGTGTTGCCGGTATTGCGGATCCGGTACCTGGCCGCCTCGTTTTCGATCACGCTGGCGTAACGCGGGGCCTTGGGGCGAACGAAAAACACCGCGCCATACCCGGCCAGCACCGTGACCCCGGCGGACAGGGCTTTCTTGTACTGCTCACGCTCCTCGCCGGAGACGGCGAATTCGTCTTCCTTCTCGGGCACCACCGGTATGAAACGCACACGGAAATAGCGCTCTTTGTCGCGCTCGCCCATGTACAGCAACCGCGTGCCCTGCATGCCACTGGCGGGCACGATCAGTCGCGCCGGGCTGGCCATCAAGCCATCCCGGGAATTGCCCTCGGCATTAGATTTGAGCGGCACCTCCCGCGACTTGCCATCGGCGTCGTAGAGGATTTCAAGGATGTTGACCTTGACGAAAGCGGTGCTGTCGCCGCCGTTATAGACGCGTTTCAAAAAGGTACTTTTGTCACCGTCCAGGTAGTCGTAGACCGTGCCGATATTGATGTTCGGCCCGGCATGTGCCGTCTGGGTGAACAAACAAAAACCAATCAGTGCCAACCGACGTTTCATCGTCATTTACCTCATAAAAAAATTCGGGGTGTCGGGCATCAGCCTGCCGTCGGCGTCTCAAGCGTCAGGTCCGCCAGGGTGTCCGGCGTGCAACGCAGATCGCCAATCATCAGCACGTTGTTTTCCGTGCGGCCACGGCTCGGGTCGAGGCGGAACTGGCACAGCAACTGGTTGCCGTGGCGCACTTCCAGGGTCGGGGAACCGGCGTTCATTTCCATGGAGAAGAAGCCGTCCACCTCACTGACCCCGCGACTGGCGTGGTTGATGATGTGATGGCCCTTGAGCGGGTTGCCCTGGGGGTCGATCAGGCGACCGAGGACAGTGAGGGTTCGCATCACGCGAATCTGGCGATAATCCACGCCGCCCTTGTTCAGGTGATAACTGGAACGGACCGGCTGGATGGTCGCGGCAGGCACGTGGTTGCCTTCGAAATCGAAACTGACGGAGCTGCTTTTGTAGGCCGTGATCGGCACAAAATTGCGTCCGGGCTTGAGGACTGCGCTGCCACCGCTCAGATCGTCGGCACGTAAAGTGATGTCTTCGATGTCCGATTCGACATCGATGATCATGCCCGCACCGTTTCGGTGGTATTGGCTGGTCACGACCATTTTTTGCCCGCCGACGGCGACGGTGCTGTCGAGGTTCAGACCACCGGTGAAGTCGTTGTTGTAAGAGGAGCGCTGGATAAATCCGTCGGCGTTGGCCAGGTCCGATCGCATCGTCGCCATCGCGTTCATGCCGATGCCATAGGTGTCGGTGATCGCCGTGGCGGAAACGCTTTGCAGCAGGTGGTCCTGCAAGTCTTTGCGGTAAGTGATCGAGGCATTGTTGTCACGCCCGCCATCGCGATCGGTGCGGGTGCCGATGCTGCCGGACAACTGTTCTCCCGGGCCACCCAGCGCCACGCTCACGCTCAGGTCAAGGCCGCGATTTCGATCATTGCCCGAACTGACGCTGCCCGGCCTGTCGAACAGCGACAGGCGCCAATTGGCGTCGCTGCCAAACAGTTGCGTGCGTTGAGTCCAACCCAGGTCCACGCCGACGCCTTCGGTGTTGCCTTCACTGTGGGACACCCGGGCATTGACCGAACTTTTGCTGGTGAGGCGATGATTGAGAGACAAGGACGAGTTACTGGTCTGACCGATAAATACATTGCGCTGCCGCACGCGCGTGCCGTCGGGCAAAGTGTCGTAGAGCCGGGTGGTGTCGAGCCAGCTGCGGTTATGGCTGGCGACGAGGCTGCCGCTGCCGTAGGAATAAAGCCCCTGCACGTCGAAACCGGTGCCGTAGTCCTCGGTCTTGTAGACGTTGGCGAAGACGCTGGCGTTGTGGACGATGGCCCAGTCGACCGATGTGCCGTATTGCAGGGTGTCTTTCACTTGCCGACCCGACAGGCCGAGAATCACCCGCGGGTGCAGCAGGAAGTTGAATGCGGCGCCGGCAGTCATGTCGCCATCGGCCTGCTCATCCCAGTTGCTGAGCATTTTCGATTCACGCCCGGCAAACAGGTTGTAGCGCCAGCGCTCGTCATGATTGCGCCAATTGTTGGGCTTGTAGACCAGCTCCTGCGTGCTGGAGGTGATCTGGCCGTCTTCGATCAGCCGCACTTCCACGTCATAGATGCCGCCGGGCAATGGCCGCGTATCGAGGGTCTGCAAACCGGCGGGTATCGCCTGAGTATTGATCAGCAAGCCGTCGCGGTAGATCTCCACCGAGCCCTGACGATTGGCCGTGACATAGATCGGGTAGACCGCCGGTTTCGGGTTATTGATGGCCAGGCTGTCGGAGCTGCCGTACATGACGCCGAGCGCGGTGTCGGGGTTGGCGCCGAAGGAGCGCGGCTGACGGGTCAGGCCTTCCGAGGTGGGCGTGAACAAGCCCAGGCGCAGGAAGTTGCCTTCCAGTTCGCGCTGGGTAAAGAGCTCGTGCATGGCGTGATAGAGCTGATTGTCCACACCACCGAGGCGTGACAACTGCAGGTTGACCGCCTGGGTCCAGTTGCCCAGGCTGCTGCTCGCTTCCAGACCGTATCGACCACCGAGGTCCTGGTTCTGGCCGCCATTGAGGTTCAGCTGGTTGCGCACGATCAACCCGGTGCTGCCGCCTTCGGGCTGGTTGTAATAGCGCTGCACCTGATCATCGCGTTCGGCGTTTTGCGTGAGGATCGACACCAGCGAGTTTTCCAGGCTGTAGTGCACGGCCAGCAGTTGTTCGGGGCAATTGGCTTGGCAGGCGCCCAGCACCACGCCTTGTTTCAGGTAGTTGGCCCAGATGTCGCGCTCGCTGGGCTTGATCATGCTGTCGCTGACATCGGTGAAGTCAACGAGGGTTATTCGATCGTCGCGGGTCAGCACGACCATCGCCTCACCGAGAAACTGTTGATCAAGTTCCACGCGCACCGCCAGCGGCACATCAAAGAAGTGCTCTTCGAACTCGCTCGGTAATCCCTTGGCTTGCGCAAGTAAACTTCGGGGTGTGTGGCCGTTGTCCGCTGGCGCGGCCAGGGCAGTCGCACAAAAACATAGGGCAAGCGCCGTCGCGATGGGAGTCATCGGGAACATGAACGAAATACTCTGGAGATAAATTCGTTGAAACCCGATCGACAGGCACAACCTCCCTGGCGATCGGTGAACGTTGCCAAGTAAGACAGAACTTACTTACAGCACGCGCTTACTTCAGATGCGCGGAATGGCATCAAAGATGACGACCGGGTTGGCGGTGTAGATCCCCACCTGACTGTTGCCCGGCTTCTCTGCCGTAATCACCAGGTCGGCGCGCATGCCACCGTTGGATTCGGCGTCGCCGACGACTTCCTGAGAATCAGCGGTCAATGGCGTGCCATTGAAGGTGTAAGTCAGAGGAATGTTCAAGGCTGGATTACCATTGAACAGCGGAGTAGGACCGCCCACGACATAAGCGCCGACCGAGCCATTGGTGTGTTGAACATCATAGGTGCCACGGACTTCCGTCAGGGTGCCGGAGCCGACGACATACTGCATTTTCTCGTCTTTGCCGAAGTCTTTGTCTACAGGCTGAGCGTGGAAGACCTTGCTCGGAATATCAGCGGTAATGTTGATGGAGGTGCGCGATTCTTCCGCCGCGAACGCCATCGAAGTGCTCAGGGCCAGGAGGGTCATCGGAACGGCGATTGCAAACGTCTTGAACATTATTGTGTACCTGTATTTTTTCAAAGGATTGGACCGAGGAAAGTTGGGCAAGCGGAAATCTCTCCATACGGTGATGGCGATTTCGCTTAACTTTCGACGCCAAAGAATGATCGTCCAATCCCATGAGAAAGTAAGTACGCAACTTCCGAAGAACATGTAGTAACAACGGCGTTCGAACAATAGGAAAAACACTGGAAAAACGCCAACTCGATTGTTTTACCCTCAGAGAAATACTACACACAGTTTTCACCTGAAAAAGCACACAGATAGGAACTAATTGAATTCCAAAAGATGAAGACTACTTATCTTGCAACAGCGGAACAATTATCAATCGATGAGCCTCCATGATTAGTTTAATTGCTCTAAAAGAGCAACCCATACCGTATTCCTCATCGCTCAGCGCGTCTGGCCGTCAAGCGGTGGCGCAGACCGACCATTGGTCCAGTAGGCTTGCGCTCACCTAAAGATATATCTTAAGTTGTATCTAAACACGACGAGAGAAGACGCAAAAATGAGAGACCATCATTCCCACCGAGACCATAGCGACAGCCGCGACGGCTTCGAGAAACGCCCTGGCCCCGGCCGTGAACGCGGTGGCCGCGGCCCCCGGGTGTTTGCCCCCGGCGACCTGAAACTGCTGCTGTTGGCGTTGATCGCGGAGCAGCCCTGCCACGGCTATGACCTGATCCGTCAGATCGAAAGCATGTTCGACGGCGCCTACTGCCCCAGCCCCGGCGTGATCTACCCGACCCTGACCTTTCTCGAAGAAAGCGAAATGATTCTGGGCGATGCCGAAGGCGGCAAAAAACGCTACACCGTCACCGACGCCGGACGTCTGTCATTGACCGAACAGGCGATTGCGCTGGACGGCGTGCGGATGCGCATCGAGGTCAGCAAGCGCTCGCTGCGCGGTCATGACCGTCCCGCCGAGATCCACGAGGCGGTGCACAACTTGCGTCACGCCTTGCAGATGCACCACGGCCGCTGGAGCCCGGAAGAAATCCTGCGGGTGCGCGACCTGCTCAACAACACCGCCAAGGCCATCGTCGACGGCCCTGCCGTTCAACCCGTTCAGGAGCAAGCCGAATGAGTGAAGTGATCGTGCAATCCATCCACCGTGTCATGCATGAAATCAAACGCCGTCGTCTGCAAGTGTTGCGCGTGGTCGACCTGACGCCGCGCATGCGCCGGATTACCCTGGGCGGGCCGGAGCTGGCCGGCTTCGTCAGCCTCGGTACGGACGACCACGTCAAACTGCTGTTCCCGCAGACCGCGGCGGAACACGCGGCGCTGGAAACGCTGGTGCTCGGCGCGGGCAAGGACAACGGGCCGATGCCAGCGATGCGCGACTACACGCCACGTCGTTACGACCTCGACACGCTGGAACTGGACATCGATTTCGTGCTGCACGGCGACGGCCCTGCCTCGACCTGGGCCGAGCAAGCCAAACCCGGCCAGTTCCTGCACATCGGTGGGCCACGCGGCTCGATGATCGTGCCGGACATGTTCGACAGCTACCTGCTGATCGGCGACGAAACCGCCCTGCCCGCCATCGCCCGTCGCCTCGAAGGCCTGGCGGCCAATCGCCGTGCGCTGGTGGTTGTGGAAGTGGAGAACGGCGCTGAACAACAACGCCTGGAAAGCGCCGCGCAGGTCCATGTGATCTGGGTGCTGCGCGAAGGCGGCAAGGACAACCTGCTGACGACCGTGAAGCAACTGCAAGTGCCGAGCGGCAATCTCTATGCGTGGGTGGCGACGGAGACCAAAGTGTCGCGGCAGATTCGGCGGGTCTTGCTTGATGAGCACGGCTTGAATGAGCAGAGGGTCAAAGCAGTCGGCTACTGGCGATTGGATGACAGCGACGATGAATAACTAAAGGTTACCTGTCTTCCCTGTGGCGAGGGGACTTGCCCCTTCGCCACAGCAGCTCCCTCGCCATAGTTCAGGTTCACTTTCGGGCAAGCCACCGATCCAGCCCGATCACCATCAGCGCAACGATCACAAACCCCACCAACAATCCCCCCGCATTCACAAACACCTGTGGATAACCCAACTTATCCACATCAATGAACGGATAGGGATAAACCGCCAGCAGATGCCCGCGCCACAACACATAGGCGAAGTACCCCAGCGGGTAAATCACCCACAGGCCAATGTGCCGCAGCCGTAACGTACCTTTGGGCACGCACCTCCACCAATAGGCCAGAAACAGCAGCGGCATGATGTCGTGCAGCACTTCATCCGCCAGGAACTGCCAGCCTTCGGGGTGCCACAAATGCCGCAGCAACACGCTGTACGCCAGCCCCACCACAGCGATGCTCACGGCAATCGCGCTGCTCACCCACGGCTGCAAAAACCAGCGTCGAGCCGCAGACTCGCGAGACGTCCATTCGCAGGTCAGAACCGTCGCCACCAGCGTGTTGGTCAGCACCGTGAAATAGCTGAAAAAGCTCACCAGACCGCCGATCAACCTGGCATCCAGCGTCCAGCGCGAATACAGAATCAGGTACAGCTGAATGGCCAGTCCCGCCCAGCCCAGTACCGCCGCAGCGGCCACAAAACGACGCCTCGCGACCGAGCCCTGCATGTTCAGACCGGTCGCTTGGTGCGCATCAACTTCACGTACAAACGCTCGACTTTCTCCCGGGCCCACGGGGTTTTGCGCAGGAACGTCAGGCTCGACTTGATGCTCGGGTCGCTCTTGAAGCAGCGGATATCAATGCGCTCGGCCAGCCCCGACCATTCGTAATGTTCAACCAGGGCGTTGAGGATTTGTTCCAGCGTCACGCCATGCAGCGGGTTGTTGTTCTGTTCGGTCATGCCGGGCCTTCGAGCGATGTAAGGAGTGGGAAGCCGCGCACCTTAGCCGAGGGTGTGATCGGGTGGAAGCGCTGCGTGCGCTATCAGTCAATGTAGGTGACGTTGAAGATCGCCGCCCGACACTGTTACCAAATCTGAAACGATCCATGTCCATAAAAGCCCTTTCTCTATTTGTAACAGAACATTATCCTTGCGCCGCCAAGCTGAAACGCTTCTTCAAACTGCTTTACGCCCTGCTGCACTCCATAATTCCCTAGAAAAAGACCCAGAATTTCTTCTCTATGCCTTACTTTCAAACTTCGCGAGACAGCGCTGTCTGCACAGCTATCGCCAGCCGAAAAGCCCTGAACCTGATCGGTGGACTCACCGCACTGGGCTTTGCCACCTGCACCCAGGCGGCGCCCGCCTTCGATAGCGATTCACCGTGGATGCTCGGCGACTGGAACGGCACGCGCACCGAACTTGCGGAAAAAGGCTACGACTTCAAAGTCGATTACACCGGCGAAATGGGCAGCAACCTGCATGGCGGCTACGACCATGACCGCACCGCGCGCTACAGCGACCAGTTCGGTTTCGGCACGCACCTGGATTTGCAGAAAATCCTCGGTTGGGACGACGCTGAATTTCAGCTGACCATCACCGAGCGCAACGGCAACAACATCAGCAACGACCGCATCAACGATCCGCGCGTGGGCGGCTTTACTTCGGCCCAGGAAGTCTGGGGCCGTGGGCAAACCTGGCGCCTGACGCAGATGTGGTACCAGCAGAAATTCTTCGACCAGAAGCTCGACATCAAGGCCGGTCGTTTTGGCGAAGGCGAAGACTTCAACAGCTTCCCCTGCGACTTCCAGAACCTGGCGTTCTGCGGCTCCCAAGTCGGTAACTGGGTCGGCGACGTCTGGTACAACTGGCCGGTCAGCCAATGGGCGTTGCGCGTCAAATATCACCTGACACCGGAGCTGTATGCGCAGGTCGGTGCCTACGAGCAAAACCCGTCGAACCTGGATCGCGACAACGGTTTCAAGCTCAGCGGCAGCGGCACCCAGGGCGCGATTTTGCCGGTGGAACTGGTGTGGACGCCGAAACTCAACGGCCTTCCGGGCGAATACCGCGCCGGTTATTACTACAGCAGCGCCAGCGCCACCGATGTCTATAAGGACAGCAATGGTCAGCCGGCGGCCCTGAGTGGCGAAGCCTATCGCAGTGCATCGAGCAAACACGGCGTATGGCTTGGCATTCAGCAGCAGATCACCAGCGTCGCCAGCGATAACAGCCGTGGTTTGAACGTGTTTGCCAACGGCACGATGCACGACAAGAAGACCAACGCCATCGACAACTACGTCCAGGCTGGCGTGGTCTACAAGGGCTTGTTCGACGCGCGCGCCAAAGACGACATCGGCTTCGCCCTGGCCCGGGTTCACGTCAACCCGGCCTACCGCAAAAACGCCGAGGCGACCAATCAGGCCCGCGCCGTCTTCAACTACGACGATCCGTCGTACCTGCCGCCGCAAGACACTGAATACAGCGCCGAGCTCTATTACGGCGTGCATGTGACGAACTGGCTGACCGTGCGCCCGAACCTGCAATACATCCGCCATCCCGGTGGCGTGGACCAGGTCGATGACGCCCTGATTGGCGGGATCAAGATCACTTCATCCTTCTGACCCACACCACACCCCCCATAGGAGCAGAGCTTGCTCACGATGACAGAGTGTCAGTTGACGAAGATGCGGTCTGACACACCGCCATCGCGAGCAAGCACTGCTCCTACAAGGGTTGCAACACCTGAACAAGCTCTAACCAAGTTTCACTTTTATAACTGAACCATGCCCACGCCAGATCGTCATCTACAGTGAACTTGCGCGGGACTACTTAAAACGTCACGGAGAACCACACTATGAGCACTGATGGTGCTTTGAGTCGAAGCCGTCTGTTGCCGAGCCTGCTCGGCATCCTGCTTCTGCTAATGGGCCTGGCCATGCTGGCAGGCGGGATCAAGCTAAGCATGCTCGGCGGCTCGCTGTATTACCTGCTGGCCGGTATCGGCCTGACGCTGACCGGCGTGCTGCTGATGATGGCCCGCCGCGCTGCGCTGGGCCTGTACGCATTGGTGCTGTTCGCCAGCACCGTTTGGGCACTGTGGGAAGTCGGCCTCGACTGGTGGCAACTGGTGCCGCGCCTGGCGCTGTGGTTTGCGCTGGGTATCGTCATGCTGCTGCCATGGTTCCGTCGCCCGCTGCTGCGCGAAGGCGCTGCACCGATGGGCACCGGCGCCCTGAGCGTCGCCGTGGTCGTGGCGGGCGTGGCCGCATTGGCCAGCCAGTTCACCAGCCCGGGTGAAATCAAAGGCCAACTGGACCGCGACAGCGTGCCCGGCATGACCAACACCGCGCCGGCCATGCCCGACGGCGACTGGAACTCCTACGGCCGCAGCGCTCACGGTGATCGTTACTCGCCCCTGGCACAGATCACCCCGCAAAACGCGCACAAACTGGTCCCGGCGTGGACTTACCGCACTGGCGACCTGCCGGGTCCGAACGATCCGGGCGAGACCACCGCTGAAAACACCCCGCTGAAAGTCAACGGCATGCTGTACGTGTGCACGCCGCACAGCCAGGTGATCGCGCTGGACCCGGACACCGGCAAGGAAATCTGGCGTTTCGACCCTAAGCTCTCCACGCAAAACGCGGCGAACTTCAAGGGGTGGGCGCACATGACCTGCCGTGGCGTGTCGTACCACGATGACGCCGTCTACGCCTCCGAGCAGAGCCCGACCGGCAGCGCCAGCGCCGCTGTCACCAACGCCTGCCCACGCCGGATCTTCCTGCCGACCGCCGACACCCGTCTGATCGCCCTCAACGCTGACACCGGCAAGATGTGCGAAGACTTCGGCGACAAGGGCCAGGTTGACCTGCGCGCCAACATCGGCGGCTTCACCGCCGGCGGTTACTACTCCACCTCGCCTCCTGCGGTCACCAAAGACCTGGTGGTGATTGGCGGCCACGTGACTGACAACGTCTCCACCGACGAGCCAAGCGGCGTGATCCGTGCGTTCGACGTGCACACCGGCAAACTGGTGTGGAACTGGGACAGCGGCAAGCCGGACGACACCACGCCGATTGCCGAAGGCCAGACCTACACCCGCAATTCGCCGAACATGTGGTCCATGTTCGCGGTCGACGAAAAACTCGGCATGCTCTACCTGCCGATGGGCAACCAGACGCCGGACCAGTTCGGTGGCGCTCGCACCCCTGAATCGGAACTGCACGCCGCCGGCCTGACCGCGCTGGACATCGCCACCGGCAAAGTGCGCTGGCACTTCCAGTTCACCCACCATGACCTGTGGGACATGGACGTCGGCGGCCAGCCAACCCTGATGGACCTGAAAACCGCTGACGGCGTGAAGCCGGCGGTACTCGCGTCCACCAAGCAAGGCAGCATCTACGTGCTGGACCGCAGCACCGGCAAAGCCATTGTGCCGATCAACGAAGTGCCGGTGCCACAAGGCGCTGTCGCCGGTGATCACACCTCGCCGACCCAACCCAAGTCCGACCTCAACTTCATGCCGCCGCCGTTGAAAGAGCGCGACATGTGGGGTGTCACGCCGTTCGACCAACTGGTCTGCCGGATCACCTTCAAATCCCTGCGCTACGACGGCCCGTTCACCCCGCCATCGCTGCAAGGTTCGATCGTTTATCCGGGTAACTTCGGCGTGTTCGACTGGGGCGGTGTCTCGGTGGATCCGGTGCGTCAGATCCTGTTCGTGAACCCGGACTGGATGGCCTTCAAATCGAAGCTGATCCCGGCTGCGGAAATCGCTGCCCAAGGCCCGCGTAAAAGCGAAACCGAAGGCGTACAGCCAAACAAAGGCGCGCCGTACGGCGTCGTCCTCGAACCCCTGCTGTCGCCGATGGGCCTGCCGTGCCAGGCACCGGCGTGGGGTTACGTGGCCGCGGTCGATCTGACCACCCATGAAAAAATCTGGATGCACAAGAACGGCACCGTGCGCGACAGCTCACCGGTTCCGATCCCGTTGAGCATGGGCGTACCCAGCCTGGGCGGCACCTTCACCACCGCCGGTGGCGTCGCGTTCCTCAGCGGCACCCTCGACCAATACCTGCGCGCCTACGACGTGAAAAACGGCAAGCAACTGTGGGAAGGCCGCCTGCCGGCCGGCGCCCAAACCACACCGATGACCTACACCGGCAAGGACGGCAAGCAATACGTGCTGGTTGTTGCCGGCGGTCACGGGTCGCTGGGCACCAAGCAAGGCGACTATGTGATGGCGTACAAACTGTCCGAGTAAGTTCTAGCGGCGGTTAATGGAAAGGCGACTCCTGCGAGGGGGTCGCCTTTTTTGTGGCCACTATTTTTGTCACCCCACTCCTACAATTGGACTGGGTTCATCTGCTACTGCTGGGTCGGCTATCAGGCGGGCAAGTTGGCGCGGTGCATCTACACTGGACAGGTCAACACACTCACCTGTCCAGCCCCTGAACACACACCTTGAAATATCCCGTGCCATTGAAACCACCCCCCACCTGCCCCATCTAACACCCATACCCCATTGCGCAGGTGCCCCATGAGCGACCAGCAAGACTTCCCCGAAGACCCGAGCGAGTACAACGAAGCCGAGCAAATCGAACACCACGCCACCGGCAAAGGCCTCGCCCTGCCCGGCCAGAACCTGCCGGACAAGGTCTACATCATCCCGATCCACAACCGCCCGTTCTTCCCGGCCCAAGTACTGCCGGTCATCGTCAACGAAGAACCCTGGGCCGAAACCCTCGACCTGGTCAGCAAGGCCGATCACCACTCCCTGGCCCTGTTCTACATGGACACGCCCCAGGAAGACCCGCGCCATCTCAACACCGGCGCACTCCCCGAGTACGGCACCCTGGTCAAGGTGCACCACGCCAGCCGTGAAAACGGCAAACTGCAATTCGTCGCCCAGGGCCTGACCCGGGTGCGCATCAAGACCTGGCTCAAGCACCATCGCCCGCCGTACCTGGTGGAAGTCGAATACCCGCACCAGCCCACCGAGCCGACCGACGAGGTCAAGGCCTACGGCATGGCGCTGATCAACGCGATCAAGGAACTGCTGCCGCTCAACCCGCTGTACAGCGAAGAGCTGAAAAACTACCTCAACCGCTTCAGCCCCAACGACCCGTCGCCGCTGACCGACTTCGCCGCCGCCCTGACCTCCGCCACCGGTGGCGAACTGCAAGAAGTGCTCGACTGCGTGCCCATGCTCAAGCGCATGGAAAAAGTCCTGCCGATGCTGCGCAAGGAAGTCGAAGTTGCGCGCCTGCAGAAAGAGATTTCCGCCGAAGTTAACCGCAAGATCGGCGAGCATCAGCGCGAGTTCTTCCTCAAGGAACAACTCAAGGTCATCCAGCAAGAGCTGGGCCTGACCAAAGACGATCGCAGCGCTGACATCGAGCAGTTCGAGCAACGCCTCACCGGCAAAGTGCTCTCGCCGCAGGCGCAGAAACGCATCGAAGAGGAAATGAACAAGCTGTCGATCCTCGAGACCGGCTCGCCGGAGTACGCGGTCACCCGCAACTACCTCGACTGGGCGACCTCGGTGCCGTGGGGCGTGTACGGCGAGGACAAACTCGACCTCAAGCACGCGCGCAAGGTACTGGACAAACACCATGCCGGCCTCGACGACATCAAGGACCGCATCCTCGAATTCCTCGCGGTCGGTGCTTACAAAGGCGAGATCAGCGGCTCTATCGTGCTGCTGGTCGGCCCGCCGGGCGTGGGTAAAACCAGCGTCGGCAAGTCCATCGCCGAATCCCTTGGCCGGCCGTTCTACCGCTTCAGCCTCGGCGGCATGCGCGACGAAGCCGAGATCAAGGGCCACCGCCGCACCTACATCGGCGCGCAACCGGGCAAACTCGTACAGGCGTTGAAAGACGTCGAAGTGATGAACCCGGTGATCATGCTCGATGAGATCGACAAGATGGGCCAAAGCTATCAGGGCGACCCGGCCTCGGCGCTGCTGGAAACCCTCGATCCGGAACAGAACGTCGAATTCCTCGACCACTATCTGGACCTGCGTCTGGACCTGTCGAAAGTGCTGTTCGTGTGCACCGCCAACACCCTGGACTCAATCCCCGGCCCGTTGCTGGACCGGATGGAAGTGATTCGCCTGTCGGGTTACATCACCGAAGAAAAAATCGCCATCGCCAAGCGTCACCTGTGGCCGAAACAACTGGAAAAGGCCGGCGTGTCCAAAGGCAGCCTGAGCATCAGCGACAGCGCGCTCAAAGCCTTGATCGACGGTTACGCCCGCGAAGCCGGTGTGCGCCAGTTGGAAAAACAACTGGGCAAACTGGTGCGCAAAGCCGTGGTGAAATTGATCGACGACCCCAAAGCCGTCATCAAACTCGGCCCCAAAGACCTCGAAACCTCACTCGGTCATCCGGTGTTCCGCAACGAGCAAGTGTTGTCCGGCACCGGCGTTATCACCGGTCTGGCCTGGACCAGCATGGGCGGCGCGACCTTGCCGATCGAAGCGACGCGGATCCACACGCTGAACCGTGGCTTCAAACTCACCGGGCAATTGGGTGATGTGATGAAAGAGTCGGCGGAAATCGCCTACAGCTACGTCAGTTCCAACCTGAAATCGTTTGGCGGCGATCCGAAATTCTTCGACGAAGCCTTCGTCCACCTCCACGTCCCGGAAGGCGCCACCCCGAAAGACGGCCCGAGCGCCGGCGTGACCATGGCCAGCGCCCTGCTCTCGCTCGCACGCAACCAGCCGCCGAAAAAAGGCGTGGCCATGACCGGCGAACTGACGTTGACCGGGCACGTCCTGCCAATTGGCGGGGTACGCGAGAAGGTGATTGCGGCGCGGCGGCAGAAGATCTTCGAGTTAATCTTGCCGGAGCCTAACCGTGGCAGCTTTGAGGAGCTGCCGGATTATCTGAAAGAAGGGATCACCGTGCATTTCGCCAAGCGCTTTGCGGATGTGGCGAAGATATTGTTCTGATCGTTAGGTAGTGCCTGGACCACTGCTTTCGCGAGCAGGCTTGCTCCCACTGGGTTATTGCAATCCATGGTGGGAGCGGGCTTGCCCGCGAAGGCGTCGGCACTGACGGCGCAAATCCCCAGCGCTGTCACACTTTGTCTCATCTTCAGTTATGCTCGCCGTTCGTCGTGAACGCCGGAGCCGCTGACCCTATGTCCCCCACTCGCTTGTTTGTCCCCCTCGCCCTTTCCTTGCTGGCCGCCTGCGCCACGCAGCCGAAACAGAACGTGACCGTGGAAAAACAAAGCCAATGCCCGGTGAAACTCAACAACGGGCAAAACTTGATCCTGACCCTGCCGAGCAACCCGAGTACGGGTTACCGCTGGGCGATCCAGGATTCGGCCGGTGGTGTGCTGCATGCGCTCAGCCCCGAGGTGTACAGCAACCCCGAGGACGCTGGCATCGTCGGCAGCGCCGGTATTTCGACCTGGCGCTTTCAGGCGTTTGCCGCCGGCACCGGGCGTTTGCGCCTGACCTCGCAGCAGCCTTGGGCGCCGGAAGTGTTGCCGGTGGACACCTTCGATTGCGCGATTTCGGTTAACTGATCGTGGGCTGGCTGATTCTGGCGCTGATGGGCGCGGTGACCTTCCTGTATGGCGTAAGCGTGCACGCGACGTTGCTTTGTCTGCTGGTCAAACCGTTGCCAGTACTGGCCCTGCTCGGCTGGCTGCATGACGCGCCGCCCAGCGACTATCGACGCTGGATCAGCCTTGGCCTGATTTTCTCGCTGCTGGGCGATGTGTTGCTGGCCTGGCCGGGGGATCTGTTTGTGTTTGGTCTCGGGGCGTTTCTGGTTGCACACCTGGCTTATCTCAAAGCCTATTTGAGCGATTGCCGGCGGTTGGCGGCGTTGCCCTTGGTGATTGCCCTGGGCGTCGGCGCAGTATTGTTGGGGATTTTGATTTCCCACGGTCTCGGCCCATTGCTGGTTCCGGTGATTGTTTATGGCCTGGCCATCAGCGCAATGCTCTGGCGGGCACTGGCTCGCTTGGGCACGGAGGTGCCAAAACGCTCGGCACTGCTGGCGGCGGCAGGTGCGCTGGCGTTTGTGTTCTCCGACAGCGTGATTGGTATCAGCCGCTTTGTGGCGCCGTTCGATGCGGCGCCTTACGTGATCATCGTCAGTTACTGGCTGGGGCAGTGGGGGATCACGGCGTCGGCGTTCGGCCCCCAGTATCAAGCACGCCACACGCTGTAGCAGCTGCCGAAGGCTGAGTTCGAGGGCAAAGCCCTCGCCTCCCAAACAACATCAATCGTACTTAAGGGACGCAAAACAAGGCACGACTGCTTCGCAGCCGAACGCAGCCTTCGGCAGCTGCTACAGGATTGCGTACGCCTTCGGCGCGGTTTATCAGACAACCCGCGCATCCCCCCGTCAATTTGGCTAAAATGCCGGCCTTTTCCACCAACGCCGCTGGAACCGCCGTGAGCAAAGAACCCGATCGCCTTTTCGCCCAGCCTTTGGCCCAGGTGCCTGACTTCGCCTTTAACGAGGACGTGGTGCGGGTGTTCCCGGACATGATCAAGCGTTCGGTGCCGGGCTATCCGACCATCGTGGAAAACCTCGGCGTGCTCGCCGCGCAATTCGCCCAGCCCAACAGCGTGCTCTACGACCTCGGTTCGTCCCTGGGCGCTGTGACTCAAGCCTTGCGCCGACACGTGCGCACCGACGGTTGCCGGGTGATCGCTGTGGATAACTCGACGGCAATGGTCGAACGCTGCCGCGAATACCTCAACGGTCAGGACTCGATGTTCCAGGAGTTGCTGCCCGTTGAAGTAATCGAGGGCGACATCCTCGCCCTCGACTTCCAGTCCGCCTCGGTGGTGGCGTTGAACTTCACCCTGCAATTCATCGCCCCGGACCAGCGCACGGCATTGCTGTCGCGCATCCGCCAATCGCTGTTGCCGGGTGGCGCGCTGATCCTGTCGGAGAAGCTGCGTTTCAACGACCCCGAAGAACACGCGCTGCTCACCGACCTGCACGTCGCCTTCAAACGCGCCAACGGCTACAGCGAACTGGAAATCGCCCAGAAACGCAGCGCCATCGAAAACGTCATGAAGCCCGACAGCCTCGAAGAACACCGCGAGCGCCTGCTGGCCGCCGGGTTCTCGAAAGTCGTGCCGTGGTTCCAGTGTCTTAACTTTGCCTCGTTGATTGCCTTGCCATGATTGATCTGTCCCCCCTCGCCCGCCGTCTGGCCGGTACACCACTGGCCGCCTGGGCCAACACCCTGCAAGCGCAACTCGACAAGAAAATGGATAAGGGTCATGGCGACCTGGAACGTTGGCAGAGTGCACTGGATGCATTGCCGAAGATTCAGCCGAGCGAAGTCGACTTGCTC
This sequence comes from Pseudomonas sp. URMO17WK12:I12, assembly GCF_000514395.1. Taxonomy (NCBI): domain Bacteria; kingdom Pseudomonadati; phylum Pseudomonadota; class Gammaproteobacteria; order Pseudomonadales; family Pseudomonadaceae; genus Pseudomonas; species Pseudomonas sp. URMO17WK12:I12. Next base: position 136,416 of record NZ_AZVV01000006.1, on the reverse strand, counting down.
AACGGCCTGATGCTGGACACCGAGTGCGACGACGAAACCCGTGCGCAAATGCGTACCGCGCTGATGGGTTTATCGCCATGGCGCAAAGGACCGTTTGATCTGTTCGGCGTGCACGTCGACACCGAATGGCGTTCAGACTGGAAATGGTCGCGTGTTGCACCGCATCTGGATCTGAAGGGCAAACGCATTCTTGATGTGGGTTGCGGCAACGGTTACTACATGTGGCGCATGCTCGGCGCCGGTGCCGACAGCGTGATCGGCGTTGACCCGAACTGGCTGTTCTTCTGCCAGTTCCAGGCCGTGCAGCGCTACCTGTCAGAACCGAATGCCTGGCACCTGCCATTCCCGTTCGAAGACTTGCCGCCGGAGCTGGAAGGCTTCGATACGGTGTTTTCCATGGGCGTGTTCTATCACCGCCGTTCGCCGATCGAGCATTTGCTGGCGCTGAAGGATTGCCTGGTCAAAGGCGGTGAACTGGTGCTGGAGACGCTGGTGATCGAAGGCGATCAGCAGCAGGTGCTGGTGCCGGAAGACCGTTATGCGCAGATGCGCAACGTGTGGTTCCTGCCGTCGGTGCCGGCGCTGGAATTGTGGTTGCGCCGTGCCGGGTTTACCGATGTGCGTTGCGTGGACGTGAGCGTGACCACGGTCGAGGAACAGCGCGGGACGGAGTGGATGAAGTATCAGTCGCTGAGCGACTTCCTGGATCCGGACGATCACAGCAAAACGATTGAAGGGCTGCCGGCGCCGATGCGTGCGGTCATCGTGGCCCGCAAGTAAACCGAAGCTTTCAGCAACACCGAAGATCAAATGTGGGAGCTGGCTTGCCTGCGATAGCGGAGTGTCAGACAGCAAAGATGTCGACTGTCAGCCCCTCATCGCGGGCAAGCCAGCTCCCACATTGATCGGGTTCTCAAGTTCACTCCTCGGTGCGACTCAATCTGCTGGCTTGGCTCTTCGGGCCTTGAAAAACTCGCTAAGCACCGCCCCGCACTCCTGCGCCAACACCCCGCCTTCAAACAACACCCGGTGGTTCAAAAACCCTTGGGTGAAGAACTGCCCCTGACTCTGCACAATCCCGGCCTTGGGCTCCAGCGCGCCATACACCACCCGCGCAATCCGCGAATGCACGATCAGGCCGGCGCACATGCTGCACGGTTCCAGCGTCACGTACAGCGTGCTGCCCGGCAGACGATAGTTGCTCGCGGCCAAGGCTGCGGCGCGGATCGCGACCATTTCAGCGTGGGCACTCGGGTCGTTGCCGCTGATCGGGCAATTGAAGCCGCGACCGATGATCTCGCCGTCCTGCACCAACACAGCGCCCACGGGCACTTCACCCAACGCTGCGCCTTGTGCAGCCAAGGCCAGGGCTTCGCGCATGAAGTCGCGATCACGGCTGCGGTCGATGATCGCGGCGGGACGTATCTGACGCATCAGGCCACCTCGATAGCGGCCATCAGGCCGGTTTCCATGTGATCGATCACATGGCAATGGAACATCCAGATGCCCGGGTTATCCGCTACCAGCGCCACTTGCGCACGCTCGTTCTTGCCCAACAGATACGTGTCGGTGAAGTACGGAATGACCTTGTGCCGGTTCGAGGCAATGACTTTGAAGCTCATGCCGTGCAAGTGAATCGGGTGCTGATACTGAGTCATGTTCTTCAATTCGAAAATGTAGCTCTTGCCCTTCTCAAGCTTGGCAATCGGGCGGTCGGCGCAGGTCTTGTCCGTGATGTCCCAGGCCTTGCCGTTAATCTGCCACAGGCTCGGCGGTTTACCGTTGCCGACGTTGACCGACACCGAGCCCACCCACTCGAAATTGAAGTTGAGTTTCTCGGCGTTGGCCAGGTCCGGCTCGGCGATCGGGTTCGCAGGCAGTGCCGGCGGCCATGGTGTCGGCGCGTCGGTATTCGCCACTGAGCGCAAGGTGCCCAGGCGAACCGGGCCGTTGCGCAGGGACAATTCCTCACCGGCCGGCGGCGCCTTGATCGCCAGGCAAATACGCATGCCGGGGCCGAGCCAGTATTCCTTGCCCAGCGGACGCGGCTCGATGGGATTGCCATCCAGTGCGTAGATCTGCGCTTCGACACCGGGGATGTTGAGGCGATACGTCAGCGTGTTATCGAGGTTGAGTATGCGCACGCGGGTGATCTGCCCGGCGGGCAAGTCGATCACCGCCTGCGAGACGCCATTGATGGTCGACAAACGTCCCGCCGTACCGCCGCGCGCGGCTTCACGAGGAATGCTGAACGCAACGAAAGCACCCTCTTCATCGACGTGCCAGCTCTTGAGGCTCAGGGTTTTCTCGTACTTGAAACCGGTCGGCTCACGCTCTTCGATGATCAGCGGACCGACCAGCCCGCGACCGAGCTCTTCGCTGCTGTTCACGTGCGGGTGATACCAGTAGCTACCGGCGTCGGGCACGCGGAATTTGTAATCGAAGTACTCACCCGGCAGCACCGGCAATTGCGAGACGTACGGCACGCCATCCATCTCCAGCGGCAAGCGGATGCCGTGCCAGTGAATGGTGGTCGCGACCGGCAGGTGGTTGATGAAACGCACTCGCAGCCAGTCGCCCTGGCGAACCCGCAACTCGGTGCCCGGCGCCGAGGGGCCGAACGCCCAGGCTTCGGTCTTGTGCCCGGCCACCAGTTCGACGTCCAGCGGCGCTGCGATCAGCTCGTAGTCGTGACCTGCGTCAGCGTCAGCCATCTTGCCCAGCCAGTACCGCGACGCGCCCCCCGCTCCGACACCAACGACAACAAGACCGGCCAGGCCACCGAGGATTTGGCGACGGGTAAACGACATGAACTTAACTACCTCACGTATCAGCGACAGGCACGAGGGCCTGCAAAAGGCGAATACGATACACCTGCGGTTGAGAAACAGTAAGGGTGGGGCGGCGGATGGCCGCAGCAGATGCGATCTGCTGCGTGACCCTACACGGTCACGAAAGGCATGTGGGCATAACTATGTAGTGCACTTGCCTTGAGCTAACGGGTCATCCTCACAGCCCATTTCTCAAGGAGCGAGAGCATGCCTGTTGATCAGAATACCGAAGCGTTACCCAATGCTGCCGACAAGGAGCGGCTGAAAACGATTGCCCCCGTCGTTGTGACAGCCTGCCCGGGCTTGAAGGAAGAAGCCCACGCGGTCGCCAGCGAAATCCTGAACAAACACGGCATCACCGGCATGGACCCGGATGAGGTCTGGTGGCATCGGTTCGACAACGTCTCGGCCAGCAGCAACACGGCCTTTCTGAGTTGGGAGCACGCCCCCAAACCCTGTGAATCATTGACCCTGACGCAACTGGTCATCCAGGGATACCGCGTGACCGATCAAGACGACGCCCTCGAACTGAACAGTAACGGCGGGTTTTACACTGAGGATGCAAACGCCAGCATTTTCAATGAAACCAATGAAGTGCGGATGTACCCCAGCAAGGTCCTCACGGACCTGTGGGAGATGAACCTCAGTGAACGTTATCTGAATAAACTGAACGCGTTCTGGGCGACTCATCTCGATGACTTCCGGACCCTGGCCAAATCCAACTACCTCAGCAAAGCCGTCGAGGCGCGTCAAAACGGCCAACTGCAAGAGGAGGATTTCCAGACCGTCGTCAGGGCCGTCGTCGGTGGTGCAACCTGGCCGATCACCCTGGCGACCCTGCAGTCCCAAACCGCTTCGCCTGCAGATCTACGTATCTGCGCGCTGGATGTCGCAGGTCATGTCGCCACCGATATTCTGCGCATTGTTGACCGCAATGGTCGACAGATCACTTACGTTCCCGGTGCCGCACAGGCTTTCCACGTGCAGCCGACAGCGACGGACATGCACTGGTGGATCTTGCTGCAAATGAATGAAGAGCAACCGCGCACGGAGTTCATGACCCATTTCCCGCTGTCGGTACGCAAGGAAGTCCACGACAACATCACCCCGCTGATGAACCAGTTGGTCGGCACCTGGGGAAAATACGACCACCATTTGATCAATCAGAAAAACATCACCATCAGCGGCGATCCCTTCACATGGCAGAGCCGGGCGGTCCAGAGCACGATGCTGGAAGAGGCCGATCTGACGCTGGTGACCCACGGACAAATGCGTAAACAACTTTGGCTGGGTTACCTGGCTGCCGGGCTGCATGTGTTTGGCCCCTTGGCGGTGATGGGTTGGCCAATCGCGTTGCCGGTGATCGGGGCCAGTATCGCCGCGATGGGCTTGAACATCGACAAGGCAGTCAATGGCAAAACGGCGGCGCAACGCAAGGCTGGCGTCATCGGCGCGGTGCTCGATGGCATCAATGCCCTGTTCAATATCCCGATGCTCAAGGAAGCCAGCGTTCTGGAAGAAGTCGGGGCTTCAGTGGATGCCGCCGAAGCCGCCGAAATGGCTTCGCTGAGGGAGTCGGACAGTGCCGCTGAATCTACCGTAACGGAAGATCCGCGTGAGCTCGACAGCGTAGAGTCGAGTCGCCCTCAACCCGAAGGGTCACCTTTATCGCCGAGCGAACCGGTTGTAGTGCCTGAACAATGGCAATGCCATGAGTCACTGGAAAGCGAAATGCTGTCTGCCCAGAGCGGTAAATTTCAGGGGATCTATTCGCTCCATTCCACCCCATCGACCGCAATCAAGATGAACGACGCAGCCTATTACGTGCGTTTCGAAGGCGACGCCAACGGTGCCGGCAAATGGGCAATTATTGATCCAGAAAACCCCGACGCTTTCTCGGGCACGTTCCCCGTTCGCCTGAACGCTGACGGTCAGTGGGAGCTGATACCCCGCACAGGACTGAAAGGCGGAATGCAATCGCCGACCACCAGCGAGTTGGGTGAGCCCTCTCTACCCCAAGACGGGGCATGGGCGCAGGAACCCGGTACTTATGTAAAAAAACTGCGAACGCCCCGCATGAGGGAATGGGCCCTGGGCGGTCCGGATGAGTTTATTACGGTTATTGAGGAAGAAGGACAGGAAGTACGGACCAGTCGATTTGCCTGGCATCAGCGCATTGCTCGTAACCGGCTGATACACGATGCCGAAGCCTATTACGAAGCTCATCCACCGTTGCCCCCCGTACAAACGTCTTCCCCTCCTCCGTTCAAAACGGCGGCCGAGCTGTTTCAAACAGTATCCGAACAAAAGTCCGGGTTGGTCTTGGGCCAGACACCGGGCAGCCTCGCCGGTAGAAAATTGCTGATCGAAAATATGCCGACACTGGCGAAACTTGGCTTCAAGAGGCTCTATCTGCAAGAGCTGCTGACCAACGCCAATCAAATGGATCTGGACACTTTCGCTCGCACCGGGGAAATGCCCGCAGAGCTCGAAGACTACCTGCAAAAACTCGATCTCAAGACGGGTCACGACCCGGAGGGCAAGTTCACTTCCCTGGAACTCGTGAAGGCCGCCAACGCGCAGCATATCCGAGTTCAAGCCGTCGACTGCGCGATTACTTACAACATCAACGGTCATGTCAGCCTCGAGCCGCAACAACAAATGGCACGAAGTTTTTTTGCCAGCGAAGTCATTCAACTCAATGAGCAGGCGCACGGATCAGCCAGTTGGGTGGCGTTGGTCAATCGGGAAAACATGAGTTCCTTCAGGCGTTATCAAGGCATCAGTGAACAGGTGGGCGCTGTGAGTGTGCGCATCGATGAGGTGAGCCCCGGACTGGCGGAGCCCATTACAGCCGATTCCGGAGCAGCGGTGGTGTATGAGGACTCTGCGGACACGCCTGTCTATGATCTTCAGGAAGCCCCCTTTGAGGGCTCGAACACCGTAACGTCATCCATCAAAGGCGATTGGCGGTTACAAGTGGAAAACCCATGGACCTATAGATCCTCGACGAACCTCAAAGCCCTGTTGCCGGAGCCAGGCATGTACACCTTTCAGCGTTCGGACAGTGCCGTGCTTTTGGTCTATCGCAATGGCAACAAGCAGATAGAAGAAACCATTATCAAAACGATGCCCGGCGGATACATCGAACTCGATTCCCCTATATGGCCGGACTTCGTCTTCAAGCCTTTCAATAATCTTGAAGCGCTGAAGAATGCACTGGCCGCAAAGGGCATGAGACTCATGGGTTGGCCTGCTCAACCGTCCAAAGCGGTGGATACCGTTGAACAAGTCGCAACTCAGAACATAACTTCCGAGGCATCAGGGACAAGCGAGGTGCTCGAAAAGCTCATTCCGACTCTGCCTGATATCGAGCCACAGGCCTCGGTGCCGGAGCACTGGCAGAGTAATGAAATTCTGGAAAGCCAGGCCCTGCTGGCCACCGACGGAAAATTCAAGGGCATTTATTCACTGAACTCAAACCCGTCCACCGCGATCCTCATGAACGATCAGGCTTACTACGTTCGTTACGAAGCCGATATCAATGGCGGCGGCACATGGGCCATTATCGACCCGGCTACCCCCCATGCCTCCACGGGGTCAATGCCGGTGCGATTGAATGGCGAGGGCGAATGGGAGCTGGCGCCCAATGCCGGATTGAAGGGCGGCGGCAAAAACCTCAGCAAGCCTGTTCCCGGCCCCTCGAAGCCGACGAATCATGTCCGGCCAACGCCTGATTTTTCCAGGCACTTGACGAGATACGACGCCCCCAATGGACGCTCGCTGAACTTCCTGGCTCTGGGAAAGCCCGAAACCCATATAAAAGTCGTTGCCGCACCTGGCGGGGTCCTCAGAGGGGTTTCCCCCTATGAAGAGTATGTCGCCGGGCGTAGAGCGGTCCTGATCAGGGATGCCATCAGATTCCAGATCCCGAAGAATTTTTTTGCCTCGTTACCGGCCCGCCCGATTCAGCCCGTCATCACGCCCTCCACGACCGTTACGGAGCTCATCGAGAAAGTATTCAACACTGCGCCCGGTCTGGTAATCGGTGAGAGTCAGGACCGCATTGCCAGCATGCGGTTCCTGATCGAAAACATGCCGACGCTGGCGAAGCAAGGCGTCAAGACGATCTACATGCATCGCCTGCTCAACGACTTCAATCAAGTCGACCTGAACGATTTCGCCGAAACCGGGGACATGCATGGGATGCTGGGGAAGTACCTGCAAAAACTGCCAGGCGATCCTGCGGGACAGTTCACCCCCCTCGAAGTCGTCAAGACCGCCCAACAGAACGGCATTCGAATCCAGGCCACCGATTGCCTGGCCAGTTATCGCTATACAGACTCGAATTTCCGCGCCATCTCACGGCAATCCGTCAGGACCTACCTCACCCATACCATCATGAAGGCCACACAAGCCCGCAATGGTGGCGGCAAATGGGTGGTAATCACCGACCAGGAGAGTACCAACACGTTCAGGGGAATGGCCGGCATCAGCGAAACCGAGGGGGGTATCGGTCTACGCATCGAAGAAGTGGGCCCTGACCAGCGTCAGCACCTGGACATCGACCATGGCATCGAAGTCGGCCGTGAAGTTACAGAAATCGCGCCCCTGATGGGCGGTAATGTCGACACCCTGTATGCCGACATCAGCCTGCAGATTCCAACTCAGTTCATTCAGCGATCGCCCGAGCAAATCAATGAGCTGCTGTTCCGCCAAGGCATGTTCACCATTGAAAGTTCGGAGGACACGTTGACGCTGATTCATCGCAGCCGGACCAACCAGATTGTGCGAACGATGATTGCGCGAACGGCGGATGGCGGCTTTCTGATTAACCGTCCTGCCTGGACTGCCGTGCATCAGATCACCTACGCGAATCTGATCAACCTTGTCCACGCACTCAACCGCATGGGCCTGACCCTTGAAGGGCGCCTGCCCTCTGTAGCGGCCTGATCGCAAAAAGGCCCCGTGAACTTGCGCTCACGGGGCCTTTCAGGTGTTACGGACGATCAGTTTAAACCGGGATCACTCCCACTCGATCGTCGCTGGTGGCTTGCTCGACACGTCATAGGTAACGCGGGAGATGCCTTCGATTTCGTTGATGATCCGGCCGCTGACGGTTTCCAGCAGTTCGTAAGGCAGGTGAGCCCAACGCGCAGTCATGAAGTCGATGGTTTCCACCGCACGCAGGGCCACGACCCAGGCGTAACGACGGCCATCGCCCACAACGCCAACCGATTTCACTGGCTGGAACACCACGAACGCCTGGCTGACCTTGTGGTACCAGTCGGCTTTGCGCAGTTCTTCGATGAAGATGTGGTCGGCACGACGCAGCAGGTCGGCGTATTCCTTCTTCACTTCACCGAGGATGCGCACGCCCAGGCCCGGGCCCGGGAACGGGTGACGGTAGACCATGTCGTACGGCAGGCCCAGTTCCAGGCCCAGACGACGGACTTCGTCCTTGAACAGCTCGCGCAGGGGTTCAACCAGCTTGAGGTTCATTTCTTCCGGCAGGCCGCCCACGTTGTGGTGCGACTTGATCACGTGAGCCTTGCCGCTTTTGGCGCCAGCCGACTCGATCACGTCCGGGTAGATGGTGCCTTGGGCGAGGTACTTGATGTTGTCCAGTTTGTTCGACTGGGCATCGAAGACGTCGATGAAGGTACGGCCGATGATTTTGCGTTTCTTCTCTGGATCGCTTTCGCCAGCCAGGTTGTTCAGGAACTGGTCTTCGGCGTTGGCGCGGATCACCTTGACGCCCATGTTCTCGGCGAACATGGCCATCACTTGCTCACCTTCGTGCAGACGCAGCAGGCCGTTGTCGACGAAGACGCAGGTCAGTTGGTCGCCAATGGCTTTGTGCAGCAGTGCGGCAACCACCGAGGAGTCAACGCCACCGGACAAGCCGAGCAGTACGTTGTCGGTGCCGACCTGGGCGCGGATGTTGGCAATGGCGTCTTCAGCAATCTTCGAAGGCGTCCACAGGGCTTCGCAGCCGCAGATGTCGAGGATGAAGCGCGACAGGATGCGACCACCCTGCTTGGTGTGGGTCACTTCCGGGTGGAACTGCACGCCGTAGTAGCCGCGAGCATCGTTGAACATACCGGCGATCGGGCAGCTTGGCGTACTGGCCAGGATGTGGAAGTCCTGCGGCATCTTGGTGACTTTGTCACCGTGGCTCATCCACACGTCGAGGCCAAACAGGCCGTCGGCGTCGATATGGTCTTCGATGCCGTCGAGCAGGCGGCTCTTGCCGACGACGTCAACGCGAGCGTAACCGAACTCACGCAATTCGGAACCTTCGACCTTGCCACCCAGCTGTTCAGCCATGGTCTGCATGCCGTAGCAGATACCGAAGACCGGTACGCCCAGGTCAAACACCGCTTGCGGGCAGCGCGGGCTGTCAGCGACGTGCACGGACTCGGGGCCGCCGGCGAGAATGACGCCTTTTGGAGCGAATTCGCGGATCGCTTCGTCGTCCATGTCGAACGGATGCAGTTCGCAGTACACGCCGATTTCACGCACACGGCGGGCAATCAGCTGGGTGTACTGGGAACCGAAGTCGAGGATCAGGATGCGGTGGGCGTGAATGTCGAGGGCCATGATTCAGTCTCGTCTAAGTAATTCAGAAACAGTCGTGATTCAGAAACAACTCGGGGCTGAATAAAACAGCCCCGGTTACTTAACTTTTTGCTTGAAGCCTCAACCTACGCGGTAGTTTGGCGCTTCTTTGGTGATTTGTACGTCGTGAACGTGGGACTCGGCCATGCCAGCACCGGTGATCCGCACGAACTCAGGCTTGGTGCGCATTTCTTCGATGTCGGCACTGCCGGTGTAGCCCATCGAGGAACGCAGGCCGCCCATCAGTTGATGGATGATGGCGCTCAGGGTGCCCTTGTAAGGAACACGCCCTTCGATGCCTTCCGGAACCAGTTTCTCGGCGCCTGCCGAGGAGTCCTGGAAGTAACGGTCGGAGGAACCTTGAGCCTGGGACATGGCGCCCAGCGAACCCATGCCACGGTAAGCCTTGTACGAACGACCCTGGAACAGTTCGATCTCGCCCGGCGCTTCTTCAGTACCGGCGAACATCGAGCCCATCATCACGCAGGAAGCACCGGCAACGATGGCCTTGGACAGGTCACCGGAGAAACGGATGCCGCCGTCGGCGATCAACGGAACGCCAGTGCCTTCAAGGGCAGCGGCGACGTTGGCGATGGCACTGATTTGCGGAACGCCGACACCGGCGACGATACGGGTGGTGCAGATCGAGCCAGGGCCGATACCGACCTTGACGGCGTCAGCGCCGGCTTCGGCCAGGGCCTTGGCGGCAGCGCCGGTGGCGATGTTGCCGCCGATGACCTGCACTTCAGGGAAATTCTGTTTGACCCAGCGAACGCGGTCGATCACGCCTTTGGAGTGACCGTGAGCGGTGTCGACCACCACCACGTCAACGCCGGCATTGACCAGGGCTGCGACGCGATCACCGGTGTCTTTACCGGTACCGACTGCAGCGCCTACACGCAGACGACCTTGATCGTCCTTGCTGGCCAGTGGGTAAGCCTTGGCTTTTTCGATGTCGTTGACGGTCATCATGCCTTTGAGGGCGAATTTGTCGTCGACGATCAGTACGCGTTCGATGCGGTGCTTGTGCAACAACTCGCGAACGTCGTTCTTGTCCGCGCCTTCCTTGACCGTGACCAGACGCTCTTTAGGCGTCATCACTTCACGGACGGAGACGTCCAAGCGGTTCTCGAAGCGCACGTCACGGGAAGTGACGATGCCGACCAGGTCGCCATTGTGCAGTACCGGAACGCCGGAGATGTTGTGCATGCGGGTCAGTTCGAACAGTTCACGAACCGTGGCGTCAGCCTCGATAGTGATCGGGTCCTTGACCACGCCGGCTTCGTAACGCTTGACCTTACGCACTTCGGCAGCTTGCTGCTCGATGGTCATGTTCTTGTGGATGATACCGATGCCACCTTCCTGAGCCATGGCGATTGCCAGACGGGCTTCAGTAACGGTGTCCATGGCGGCAGAAACCAGAGGAATGTTCAGCTCGATGCCACGGGTTAGGCGGGTCTTGAGACTGACTTCGTTAGGAAGTACCTCGGAATAACCGGGCACTAGGAGAATGTCGTCGAATGTCAGAGCTTCTTGGCTGATACGCAGCATCGCGGGGGCTCCCGAGCGGGAAAATGGAAGCGCGCCATTATAGTCAGACACCCCCTCAGGTTCAATGTAAAACTCTGTCTATTATTAGCATTACTGATATACGGGATTTCTCGCGGCCTACAATTCAACTTTGACCCAACTCACCGGCTGATCCAGCCAATCGGCAAATTCGTCGATAAAGCTCTGCTTGAACCCGGCTTCTGCCCAGTTATTGAAGATGAATCCGAGGTTGGAAAAACCGCACTCCTGCAGGAACAGAAACCCGTTGATGTCATCTTCATGCCCGCATTCTGGACAGGTGAAGTTGTCGGTGCGGCCGGGCATCCAGTCTTCCAGGCTTTCGAACAGTGCTTCGCCGACTTCCTTGCGGCATTCGGCGCAGCCCGCCTCGCTCAGGAAACCTTTGGCCGGCGTGTAGATGCAGCGCTTGGTGATGATCTCCAGACCATTGATTGGCTCGCCAAATGGCAGCGCTTCGGGGTGCAGGACCACGGCGCGGGCTCCGTCGGCGATGGCATGGCCCATGCGATTGCCGGTGCGGCCGCACGTCGTGAGCTCTTCCTTGATGATGTTTTTGCGCACCAGCCACCGCACGACCGCCCGGGCCCGGGGTTCGTGCACTGGCAGCGTGGAGATTTTCGGGACGATGATGCTTTGGGAGTTCATGGCACAGCCCTGCAAATACTGAATATTCACCCTTGTAGGAGTGAGCCTGCTCGCGATAGCGGTTTAACATTCAATAATGTTGTCGACTGATACACCGCTATCGCGAGCAGGCTCACTCCTACAGGATTTTCGGGCGGCAGCTTAATCCCTGACATGCTCAGGTCAAGTGCTCAAGTAACGTCCGATCAAGGCAATCCCGCTGGCCAGTACCAACCAGGTCACCAGTCGCACAAACGCTTCGCGCGATAACCTCATGGTCAATCGCCGCCCGATCCATAGCCCCAAGGCCATGGCCGGCAACAAACACAACGCCAATACCAACAAGGGTAGCTCGGCGTACACACCTGCGACGGCAAACAGGCTCAAGCGCACCACCGTGCTGCAACTGATCAGCGCACTCTGGGTTGCGCGGGCCGCCTCTTTGGGCAATCGGCTGTTCAAATAGATCGCATATAAGAAGCCGCCACTGCCAAACAACGCCCCGAACATCCCGCCCACCGCGCCCATCGGCACCGCCCACGCGGCGGATAACTGTGTCGGACGGGTTTTGACCCACAGGCTGTAAATCGCATAAGCACTGATAAATAGCCCCATCAGCAGCAGCAAAACGTCGGATTTCAGGTTCAGCAGAAAGATCACCCCCAGTGTGCACCCCACCGCCATGCACGGTAGCAACCGCAGCAACTCGGGTTTCGCCACATCACGCCGCGAGGGCAGCAGATTGCCGAACGCCGCGACAAAATCCAGCAGCACCAGCAATGGCACGATCTTCGACAACGGCATGAACAGAATCAGAATCGGCCCCGCCACCAGCGCGGTGCCGAAACCGGCTATGCCGAACACGATATAAGCCAGAGCGATGCCCAGCCCGATGATCAGCCAATCCGTTGTGCCGAAGGGCCATTGGTGCAACATCTCAAACAGGTTCATCTGCACGCCTTCATTAATTACCTGTGATGACTTTAGCCAGCGCCGAGTCTTGCGACTAATATCTTCAAAGTCGCCCTCTCATCTCAAAAAGGCATGACTCGTGCTTTCAACCCGTCAATTGCGTTACTTCGTGGAAATCGCCGAGTGTGGGAGTTTCAGTGCAGCCGCTGAGCGTTTGTTTGTCGCGCAGTCAGCCTTGAGCCGGCAGATCAAGGACATGGAAACCCGTCTGCAAACCCCCTTGTTCGAACGCACTGCACGTCTGCCCCGGCTGACGGCGGCCGGTGAAGCCTTCCTGCCCAGGGCCAGAAACCTGCTGATCGAATTGACCAAGGCCAGTGAGATGACTACCCAGGTCGGAAATGGAGAACTCGGCACCTTGCGTCTTAGCCACTCAAGCACCGTGCCCATGAGTGGCCGCCTGCTGCGAGGCATCAGCGGCTATCTGAGCCAGCATGTCGGCGTGTCCATGGAGATCGCCAAGCTGTCTTCCGAAGCGCAACTTGAAGCGTTGGCCGACAGTCAGCTGGATGTCGGACTGCTGCGGCTACCGGTATTGCGCCAATGTGAAGGCGTGCAGATTGTTCCGTTGTACAGCGAACGCTTGCTGCTGGCCGTTCCCCCCAATCATCGACTGGCTGTGGATAACTCCGCTCAGGGCATCGATCTGGCGCAACTGAAGGATGAAGCCTTTATCTCCATTCCTCATCCCCAGCGCGGCGGCCTGAGTTATCTATCCGCCGAGCTGTGCATGCGTCAGGGTTTCTTCCCGAGAGCGGCCCGAGTGGTGTCGCGCAAAACCACACAACTGCAATTGATTCAGGCCGGGTTCGGCATCGCCCTGCTGCCGGAATCGATGCGGGACATTGCGCCATCTGACATTCACTTCCTGCCCCTGGCAGACCCGGATTGCCTCAGCACCGTCGCCCTCGCCTGCCGGCAGAATCCCACGACGCTGGTTCAACACTTCATCAATGTCTGCACAGATCATTGTGGGAGCGAGCCTGCTCCCACAGGGGATTTGCGCTGACTCATGGAGATTCGAAGTCGAATGCCTTTAAACTGCGCCCCATGATTAAAGATCCCTTTGCAAGACTCGGCCTGGACCGTGAAGTCCTGACTGTCAGCCAGCTCAACGGCCGCGCGCGGGTGTTGCTCGAAGACGTGTTCAGCAATATCTGGGTCGAAGGCGAAATCTCCAACCTCGCCCGCCCGGCGTCCGGCCACGTGTATTTCACCCTCAAGGACAGCGGCGCCCAAGTGCGTTGCGCGCTGTTCCGGCAGAACGCTGCGCGGGTTCGCCAAGCCTTGAAGGATGGCCTGGCGGTCAAAGTCCGCGGCAAGGTTTCGTTGTTCGAGGGGCGCGGCGATTATCAGCTGATCCTCGACACCGTGGAGCCGGCCGGTGACGGCGCACTGCGTTTGGCCTTCGATGCCTTGAAGGAAAAGCTCAGCGCCGAAGGTCTGTTCAGTGCCGAGCGCAAAGTGCCGCTTCCAGCGCACCCGCAACGCATCGGCATCATCAGTTCGCCGACCGGCGCAGTGATTCGCGACATTATCAGCGTGTTCCGCCGCCGTGCTCCGCAGATCCAGCTGACGCTGATTCCCACCGCCGTGCAAGGTCGCGAAGCCACCGCGCAGATTGTCCGCGCGCTGAAACTGGCGGACGCCCGTGGTTTCGACGCGCTGATCCTGGCCCGTGGTGGTGGTTCGCTGGAAGACCTCTGGTGCTTCAACGAAGAAGCGGTGGCCCGCGCCGTTGATGCCTGCGTCACACCGATTGTCAGCGCCGTCGGTCACGAAACCGACGTATCGATCAGTGACTTCGTGGCCGACGTTCGCGCCCCGACGCCCTCCGCTGCCGCCGAACTGCTCGCCCCGGATTCCAGCGATCTGGTGCGCAGGGTCGAAAGCCTGCATCGCCGGCTGGTGATGCGCATGCGTGACCGCTTGATGCGCGACCGCCTGCGTCTGGAGGGCATCTCTCGCCGCCTGCGCCACCCCGGCGAACGCCTGCGCCAGCAAGCGCAGCGTCTGGATGATCTGGACATGCGCTTGCGGCGCGCCTTCGAACGCAGCCTCAACACCCGTCGCGAACGTTTGATTCGCCTGGAAACCCGCCTCGCCGGGCAACATCCTGGCCGGCAACTGGCGATGCTCCGCCAGCGCCTCGACAGCCTCGCCGAACGCCTGCCCCGTGCCATCCGCGAAGGCCTCAAGTCGCGGCGCCTGCAACTGCAAAGCCAAGTGCAGACGTTGCAGGTGGTCAGCCCGCTGGCGACCCTTGCCCGTGGTTACAGCATTCTGCTGGACGAGCGCGGCAACGCGATCCGCAGCGCCGAACAAACCCATAACGGTCAGCGCCTGAAGGCCAAGCTCGGCGACGGCGAACTGCAAGTTCGGGTCGAAGACAATCACCTGACGCCTGTCACCCTTTCTTTACTGGATTGATCCATGCCGCGTTTTTTAGCTCCGCTGCTGTTGCTGTGCCTGACCTTCAACGCCCACGCCGACAGCTACATCACTCGCCTGTTGAACAAACCGGTGCCGGGCGGCGTGGCCGTGGTGGATCTGGGCGCCGGGGCCCAGGCACCGAAAGCCAGCTATCAAGGCAAACCGGTGCTGGTGGTCAAGGAACAGAACAACTGGCTGGCGATTGTCGGCGTGCCGTTGACCGTGAAACCGGGCACGCAGCAGATCAGCAACGGCGGTCGCAGCCTGAACTTCACCGTCGGCAACAAGAAATACCCGGAACAACACATCACCCTGAAAAATACCCAGCAGGTCAATCCGAACCCGGACAACCTCAAGCGCATCGAAGGCGAACTGGCCGAGCAGATCCAGGCCTACCGCAGCTTCAGCCCGAACACTCCGAGCAACCTGTTGCTGGACAAACCGGTCAACGGACCGCTGTCGAGCAAGTTTGGCGTGCGCCGCTTCTTTAATGGTGAAGAGCGCAATCCGCACGCGGGGCTGGACTTCGCCGTGCCTGCAGGTACGCCGATCAAGACGCCGGCCGCGGGCAAGGTGATTCTGATCGGCAACTACTTCTTCAACGGCAACACGGTGTTTGTCGATCATGGCCAGGGCTTTATCAGCATGTTCTGCCATATGTCGAAAATCGATGTGAAGGTTGGGCAGCAGTTGGCGCGTGGTGGAGTGGTAGGCAAGGTCGGTGCGACTGGCCGTGCGACCGGGCCGCATATGCACTGGAATGTCAGCCTGAATGATGCGCGGGTGGATCCGGCGATTTTTATTGGGGCGTTTCAACCCTGAATTGTGTGCAAAGGCTGATGGCCTCTTCGCGGGCAAGCCCGCTCCCACATGGGATCTCCAACCCTGTGGGAGCGTGCTTGCCCGCGATGGCGGCATCACAGACGCCTTCTATTCAGCCTCAAGATCCTCAATCCCATGGGCTTCCCGGTCCGCCAGGCAATGCCTGATCCACTCCTGAGTCTCCGCCGAAAACCCCGCCAGTTCCTCAGACGTGATCAACTCCCGCGCGCACAACCCAAGCAAGTGCGACCGCGCCTCATGCCGTGAAAACCTGAACACACCAAACGCCCAATACAGCTCCTTTTGCCTGCACTGAAGCAGCTCTTCAGTGGCTTCAATCCGCTCGTAAGGCGTCAGGCTTTTATCCGCCACGGTGCGCTCGACCTCCTCCATGATCCGGATACACATCCGCTCATGGGCCAACGGCCGCAACGCGCTATACCGCTTCCAGTCCGACTCGTTCATGTCCGACTCCTGCCTTGATCAGGCTTTAAGCATAGCCGCGCTCAAGCGGCCGTCATCGCAATTCTACAATTGCGCAGTGCTCAAACCTCGCGCAATCATCAAAACAATCAGCCCCGCTCACAGCAATAAAATCTCGATAAAACTGCCTTTTCGGGTATTCCTCTCAATTTTTTTCGACCGCTTGCCATCCTTCACCCTCGCGGTTAGGGTTGAAGGCATGAAAACCTTTCACACCCTCATTCAGCTTCGCCAGCACCGCAGCCTGTGCCTCGTCAGCGCACGACTGCCAGGCTGAATCGCGGTGCCTCGCCCTACGCTTTTCCCCAAGAACATTTGATCCACCGGCAGGCCGCCTTTTTTCGGCCCACACAATAAGGATTCCCCCGATGAGCATGCTCAAAGACCCGTCTTCGAAATACCGTGCGTTCCCGACCATCGATATCCCGGATCGCACCTGGCCGTCGAAGACCATCACCGCCGCGCCGATCTGGTGCAGCTCTGACCTTCGTGATGGCAACCAGTCGCTGATCGAGCCAATGGATGCGGTCAAGAAGCTGCGCTTCTGGAAAACCCTCGTGGCTGTCGGCGTGAAAGAAATCGAAGCCTCGTTCCCGGCCGCATCGCAAACCGACTTCGATTTCGTGCGTACCCTGATCGAAGGCAACCACATCCCGGACGACACCACCATTCAGGTGCTGACCCAGGGCCGTGAAGACTTGATCGAACGCACTTTCGAATCCTTGCGCGGCGCGAAGAAAGCCATCGTTCACCTGTACAACGCGACCTCCCCTTCCTTCCGCCGGATTGTCTTCAATCAGGACAAGGACGGAATCAAGGAAATCGCCGTCAGCGCGGCCAAGCTGTTCGTCAAATACGCCGCCCAGCAGCCAGACACCGAGTGGACCTTCGAGTACTCGCCAGAGACGTTCAGCGCCACCGAACTGGAATTCGCCAAGGAAGTCTGCGATGCCGTGATCGAGGTCTGGAACCCGACGCCTGAGCACAAGATGATCCTCAACTTGCCTGCCACCGTCGAATGCGCCACCCCGAACATCTACGCTGACCAGATCGAATGGTTCGGCCGTCACATCAACCGTCGTGACAGCGTGATCATCAGCCTGCACACCCACAACGACCGTGGCACCGGTGTCGCTGCTACCGAATTGGGCCTGATGGCCGGTGCCGACCGTGTCGAAGGCTGCCTGTTCGGCAACGGGGAGCGTACCGGTAACGTCGACCTCGTGACCGTGGCGCTGAACCTCTACACCCAGGGTGTTCACCCTGAGCTGGACTTCTCCGACATCGACGGCGTGCGCAAAGTCGTCGAAGAGTGCAACCAGATTCAGGTACACCCTCGTCACCCGTACGTTGGCGACCTGGTGCATACCGCATTCTCCGGCTCGCACCAGGATGCGATCCGCAAGGGCTTCGCCCAGCAGAAACCGGATGCCCTGTGGGAAGTGCCGTACTTGCCGATCGACCCGGCCGACATCGGTCGTAGCTACGAGGCGGTGATCCGCGTCAACAGCCAGTCGGGCAAGGGCGGTATCGCTTACCTGCTGGAACAGGAATACGGCATCAACTTGCCACGCCGCATGCAGATCGAGTTCAGCCAGGTTGTACAACGTGAAACCGATCGCCTCGGCCTGGAAATGACCGCTCAGCAAATCCACGCCTTGCTGCACAGCGAGTACTTGCAGGCCAACACCCCGTACGCGCTGGTTAGCCATCGTCTGCAGGAAGAAAACGGTCACAGTGCGGTGGAAGTGGAAGTCTCCAGCAAAGGTCAGGGCGAAACCAACCTGCACTGGCGCGGCAAGGGCAACGGCGCGCTGGAAGCCCTGGTGGCCGGCCTGCCGATTCCGGTGGAGATCATGGACTACAACGAACACGCGATCGGCGCGGGCACCAATGCCAAGGCAGCGGCCTACATTGAACTGCGTGTGAACGGCGAGCGTGCGGTGCACGGTGTGGGTATCGATGAAAACATCACCACGGCCAGCTTCAAGGCCCTGTTCAGCGCGCTGAACCGCTCGCTGAGCCAGCCGGAAGCCAAAGCGGCGTAAGCGGTCGCTGAAATGCAAAAGGCCCCAAGGTACTTACCTTGGGGCCTTTTTGTTTGCCTGCTGTTTTTGTGCTGACCGTCCTGGGCGCATCGCGAGCAAGCTCGCTCCCACAGTGGATTTTGGTGTACACAAACTTTGCGTTCACATCGATCAATGTGGGAGCGAGCTTGCTCGCGATGAGGCCGGTTCAAACGGCAAGGATGTCAGGTGAACTCGAAGGTATCAGCGTCAAGGTTCGCCGGGAAACGCGTGCGATAGGCCTGCAGGTCCGCAGCGTTCAGCACCACTTGAAACACGCCGTCGGCTTCACCGGCACTGAGCAGGGTTTCGCCCTGGAAATCCAGTACCTGACTGTCACCGGTGTAGGCGAAGCCTTTGCCATCAGTACCGATGCGATTCACCGCGGCCACGTAGCAGAGGTTTTCGATGGCCCGCGCCGGCAGCAAACGGTTCCAGTGCTGACGCCGTGCACCTGGCCAGTTGGCGGTGTACAGCAGCAAGTCGGTGTCTTGCGCATCCCGGCTCCAGACCGGAAAGCGCAGGTCGTAACAAATCAGCGGCCGCACGCGCCAGCCCTTGAGTTCGAACTGCACCTGACGCTCGCCCGGCGTGTAATGGTTATGCTCGCCAGCCATGCGGAACAGATGGCGCTTGTCGTAGTGCCACACCTCCCCGTCCGGCCGCGCCCACAGCAGGCGATTGCGATGACTGCCGTCTGCGGTTTGAACAATGATGCTGCCGGTGATGACCGCGTCGAGTTTTGCCGCCTGAACGCGCAGCCACTTGCTGGTCGGACCGTTTTCCGCCTCCGCCAGCGTTTCCGATTCCATGGAGAAACCGGTGGTGAACATCTCCGGCAGGATGATCAGGTCCGCGCCGCGCGCCTGGTCCAGCAGCTGCTCGAAATGCTCCAGATTGGCTTGCCGGTCGTGCCAGGCCAGCGTGGTCTGGATCAACGCGACATTCAGGTTGGGCAGTGCACTCAGATCACGCATAGTTTTGCCGCTGCTTCACGCAGGGTCTCCTCGCGTTTGGCGAAGCACAGGCGCACCAGGCGCTGGCCTTCGGGTGGGGTCTGGTAGAACACCGAGATCGGGATGCTCGCGACGCCATGTTCGCGGGTCATCCACAATGCCATCTCGACGTCATTGAGGTCCGGGCGGATCTGCGAGTAGTCGACCAACTGGAAATAGGTGCCGGTCACACGAGTGAAACTGAAGCGCGATGGCGTCAGCAAATCGCAGAACATATCCCGCTTGGCCTGATAGAAACCTGGCAACTCTTCGATGTGTTCCGGGTGCTCCGCCATGAAGTCAGCCAAGGCAAATTGCAGCGGAGTGACGCCGCAGAAACTGACGTATTGATGCACCTTGCGCAGCTCGGCGGTGAGTGCCGGCGGTGCGACCACATAGCCGGTTTTCCAGCCGGTAACGTGATAAGTCTTGCCGAAGGAACTGACCACGAACGCGCGCTGATACAGCTCTTCGTGATTGAGCACACTGACGTGAGGCACGCCGTCAAACACCAGGTGTTCGTAGACTTCGTCGCTGACCAGATAGATGTCGCGACCCCGAATCAGGTCCGCCAACTGATCCAGCTCGGCCCGGCTGATCAGCGCCCCACTCGGGTTGTGCGGCGAGTTCAGCACGATCATCCGCGTGCGCGGGGTAATGGCGTCAGCCAGTTTCTGGAAGTCGATGGAGAAATCGTTCAGCCCGAGCTGCACGTGCACGCAGCGTCCACCGGCCAGTTCCACCGACGGCTCGTAACTGTCGTAGCAAGGATCGAACACGATGACTTCGTCGCCGCTGTGGATGACCGCCTGAATCGCGCAGAAGATCGCCTGGGTGGCGCCAGGAGTGATGGTCACTTCGTGATCGGCATCGACGTTGACGCCGTAGCTGCGAGCGATCTTCGCCGACACTTGCTGCCGCAGAGCCGGCAGGCCGGTCATTGGCGAATATTGGTTATGGCCATTGGCGATGTGCCGGCCGACTGCATCGCACAGGGCTTGCGGGGCATCGAAATCGGGAAAACCCTGGGACAGGTTGATCGCCCCGGTTTGCGCCGCGAGTTGAGACATCTGAGTGAAGATAGTGATGCCGACATTCGGCAGCTTACTGGTGATCATCGGTAGCCCCTTGCAGGTGAGCTGCAAGTTTCAAGCGACAAGCTGCAAGCGGTCAAGCCTCAAACCTTCAGGCACAAAAAAGGGCCCCTGACAGGACCCTTTCTTGCTTCGACTTGAAGCTTGCTGCTTGAAACTTAAAGCTGCTTCTATTTCTTATCGCGGCGCTTTTTGTCGGCCTTTTTGTGGTGCGACATCATGCGACGCTTCTTGTTGACCTGGCGGTCGGTCAGCGTGGTCTTTTTGCCTTCGAACGGGTTCTCGCCGCCCTTGAACTCGATGCGGATCGGCGTACCGACCAGCTTCAAGACACGACGGTACGTGTTTTCCAGGTAACGAACGTAAGACTTCGGCACCTTCTCGATCTGGTTACCGTGGATCACGATGATCGGCGGGTTCGCACCACCCAAGTGGGCGTAACGCAGCTTGATCCGGCGGTTGTTGACCATCGGTGGCGCGTGCTCACCGACCGCATCTTCCAGAATCTGGGTGAGGCGGTTGGTCGGCCAACGGGTCACGGCGGACTTGAACGAGTTCTGTACCGAGGCGTAGAGGTTGCCCACGCCCGTGCCGTGCAGGGCCGAGATGAAGTGGATGTCGGCGTAATCAACGAAGAACAGTCGGCGTTGCAGCTCGACCTTCACGAAGTCGCGCTCGCTCGGCGTCATGCCGTCCCACTTGTTGATCGCGATCACCAGCGCACGACCCGACTCAATGGCGAAGCCCAGCAGGTTGAGGTCGTGGTCCACCACGCCTTCGCGGGCGTCCATGACGAAGATCACCACGTTGGCGTCTTTGATCGCTTGCAGGGTTTTGACCACGGAGAATTTTTCAACTTCTTCGTGGATCTTGCCGCGCTTGCGCACACCGGCGGTGTCGATCAGCGTGTACTTCTCGTCGTTACGCTCGAACGGGATGTAGATACTGTCGCGGGTGGTGCCGGGTTGGTCATACACGATTACCCGGTCTTCACCGAGCATGCGGTTGACCAGGGTCGACTTGCCGACGTTCGGGCGACCGATGATGGCGATCTTGATACCGTCTTTTTCGCTTGGGCCAGGAATACGCTTGGCTTCCTCACCTTCGGCAACGATCTCTTCTTCGCCGTCTTCCGGCTCTTCCTCGTCTTTCGGGAAATCGCTCAGGGCGATTTCCAGCATCTGGGTGATGCCACGACCATGAGCACCGGCGATAGGAATCGCGTGGCCCATGCCTAACGGGGCGAACTCGGCGCGGGCCATTTCAGGGTCGATGTTGTCGACCTTGTTGGCAACCACGTAGGAACGCTTGTTACGTTTGCGCAAATGCTCGGCGATCATCTGGTCGGCGGCGGTAAAACCAGCCTTGGCATCTACCAGGAACAGAACGACATCCGCTTCTTCAATGGCCAGCAGCGACTGCTCGGCCATTTTTTCGTCCATACCGTGCTCGTCACCGGAGATACCGCCGGTGTCGACCAGAATGTAGGAACGCCCTTGCCACTTGGCCTCACCGTATTGGCGATCACGGGTCAGACCGGACAAGTCGCCGACGATGGCGTCACGAGTCCTGGTCAGGCGGTTGAACAAGGTGGACTTGCCGACGTTCGGTCGGCCCACCAGGGCGATTACGGGAACCATGCGGCTCTCCACTTCGTTATTTCAGAAAATACAAAAGCCGCTGCGAGGCAGCGGCTGGTGCTCGGGGCAACGCTTGAGGGCGCTGCGAACCCCGTGTTACGGGGCTGCCTGGGGATTAACCCCAAGCATAGTCAAACCTTTACTTAATGGTCAGGGCTTCCAGTTTGCCGCTGTTGCCATACACATAAATCGTGTCACCCACCACCAGCGGACGGGCACGCAGGCCGTCGCTGTCAATCTTTTCGCGGCCGACGAAACGACCGTCCACCTGGCTCAGCAGGTGCAGGTAGCCTTCCATGTCGCCGACTGCAACGTAGCTGGAGAACACTTCCGGAGCCGACAGTTGACGACGGGCCAGCGAGTCGTTGCTCCACAATGCAGTGGTGGAACGCTCGTCGACGCCTTCAACCGTGCCCGCAGACAGGCTCACGTAGACGTTGCCAAAGCCCTGGGCGACACCGGCATAGCTGGAAGCATCACGCTGCCAGAGCTGACGACCGCTTTCCAGGTCCAGTGCCGCAACGCGCCCCTGATAGCTGGCAACGTACAAAGTACCGCCGGACAGCAGCAAGCCGCCGTCGATATCGACCACACGTTCCAGCTCCGAACGACCTTGTGGAATCGCTACTCGCTGTTCCCACACCGGCACGCCGTTGGTGATGTCCAGAGCGACCACTTTACCGGTCGACAGGCCAGCCAGCGCAAGGCGGTTGGTCACGATCGGTGCGCTGGTGCCGCGCAGGGTCAGGACCGCAGGCGTACTGTCATACAACCAGCGCTGGTTGCCGGTCGCGGCATCCAGACCGATCAGACGGTCGTCCTGAGTCTGAACCACAACCACGTCACCGTTGTTGGCCGGCGGTGCGAGGACTTCACTGGTCACGCGAGCGCGCCATTTCTCTTCACCGTTGATCGCGTCCAGTGCAACGATTTCGCCTTTGAGCGTGCCGATCATGACCAGCCCGTAACCCACGCCAACGGCGCCGGAAACGGGCAGTTCGAGATCTTTCTTCCATTTGACGTCGCCATTGCTGCGATCCATCGCGACCACCACGCCAGTGACGTCGGCAGCATAGATGTTGTCGCCATCAATCGCCGGTACCAGCATGTTGTAGGTTTCGCCCTGACCGTCACCGATCGAACGACTCCACTGCTTGTGCAAGACCACTTCTTCTTTGAAGTCGACGAGCTCGGCAGGCGGCAATTCTTTTTTGCTGTTGCTGCTGCAACCCGCGGCCAAAATGGCCAGGGCCAGCAATGCTGCATGTTTCCAACGAATCACGTCACGCATCCCCTTTGGCCAGATCGTCCAGCTTGATTTGTAGGCCGCCGACCGCCGCTTCATCCGACAGGGCTGCCTTGGCTTTTTGATACGCCGTGTTCGCTTCGTCGGTACGACCCAACTGCACCAGCAGGTCGCCTTTGAGTTCTTCACGAGTGGCCAGGAATGCTTTGTCGGCATCGCCTTCGAGCAACTTCAGGGCTTCATCGGCCTTGTTCTGCGCGGCCAGTACCTGCGCCAGACGCTGACGGGCGATTTCACCCAGCGCCGGGTTGGCCGGTTTGGCGACAATGGCTTTGAGCTCGGTGGCGGCGTCGTCCAGCTTGGCGCTGTCGACCGCGACTTTCGCCACGAACAGGCTGCCGTATTGTGCGTAGGCACTGCCGGCGAACTCGCTGTTGAGCTTGCCAGCCAGGTCGGCAACACGGGCTGCGTCAGGCTTGCCGTCAGGCGTCAGCGTGGTTTCGAGCAGTTGCTGATAGAGCATCGAGGCGCCTTGCGACTGATTGCTCTGATATTTGTGAAAGGCTTGCCAGCCGAACACGATGACCAGCGCCAGCAGGCCGCCAGTAACCAGGGGCTTGCCGTTGCGTGACCACCAGTCCTTCAAATCCGCCAGTTGTTCGTCTTCGGTACTCGACACCCCAATACTCCTTAATCGCTAAATCGGCTGTTTGACAGCTTCAACCCTGCACGACGCAGGTGGCCAGGTGTGCAGCAAGCGCATCCCAGGCAATGCTTTGTTGTTCGCCCTGGCCACGCAGGGGTTTGAAACCTACCACTTGCTGGGCCATCTCATCGTCACCGAGGATCAGCGCATACAGCGCACCGCTCTTGTCGGCCTTCTTGAACTGGCTTTTGAAGCTGCCGGCGCCGGCATTGACTTGCAGGCGCAGGTTGGGCAATTGATCACGAACACGTTCACTCAGGGTCAGGCCGGCGAGTTCCGCCGCTTCGCCGAAGGCGCAGAGGTAGACATCGACCTGACGGGAGATTTCTTCCGGGATCTGCTCCAGGGTCTCAAGCAACAGCACCAGGCGCTCGATGCCCATGGCGAAACCAACGCCCGTGGTCGGCTTGCCGCCCATCTGCTCGACCAGACCGTCATAACGACCGCCGGCACACACGGTGCCCTGGGCGCCCAACTTGTCGGTGACCCATTCGAAAACGGTCTTGCTGTAGTAATCCAGCCCGCGAACCAGCTTCGGGTTGATCACATAAGGAATGCCGGCGGCGTCCAGACGAGCCTTGAGGCCCTCGAAGTGCACGCGGGACTCATCGTCCAGGTAGTCGGCCATTTTTGGCGCGTCGACCAGGATCGCTTGGGTGTCGGCGTTCTTGGTGTCCAGAACCCGCAACGGGTTGGTCTTCAGACGGCGTTGGCTGTCTTCGTCCAGCTTGTCCAGATGCGCGCACAGGAACTCGACCAGCGCTTCACGATAGCGACCGCGCGATTCGGCAGTGCCCAGGCTGTTGAGCTCGAGCTTGACCGCATCACGGATGCCCAGCTCGCCCCACAGGCGCCAGGTCAGCACGATCAGCTCGGCATCGATGTCCGGACCGTCGAGGTTGAACACTTCGACACCGATCTGGTGGAACTGGCGATAACGGCCTTTCTGCGGACGCTCGTGACGGAACATCGGGCCGATGTACCAGAGTTTCTGCACCTGGCCACCACCGGTGATGCCGTGCTCAAGCACTGCACGCACGCACGCAGCCGTGCCTTCCGGACGCAGGGTCAGGGAGTCGCCGTTGCGATCTTCGAAGGTGTACATCTCTTTTTCGACGATGTCGGTCACTTCACCGATGGAGCGCTTGAACAGCTCGGTGAACTCGACGATCGGCATGCGGATCTGCTTGTAACCGTAGTTATCCAGCAGACGCGAAACAGTGCCCTCGAAATGACGCCACAGGGGAGTCTGTTCGGGCAGGATGTCGTTCATGCCACGAATGGCTTGCAGAGACTTGCTCACTTTAAATCCTTAAATTCGTTCGGCTCAGCCGCGGGCGATGACTGCCGCGTCGGCTTCGACTTTCTCGGCCGCTTTCTGGCGGATCAAGCGTTCAAGCTCATCCACCAGATTGTCATTCGTCAGTTTCTGCGACGGCTTGCCGTCGATGTAAATCAGGTTGGGCGTGCCGCCGGTCAAGCCGATATGGGCTTCCTTGGCTTCACCCGGCCCGTTGACCACGCATCCGATGACCGCGACATCCAGCGGCACCAACAGGTCTTCGAGGCGCCCTTCCAGCTCGTTCATGGTCTTGACCACATCGAAGTTCTGCCGCGAGCAGCTCGGGCAGGCGATGAAGTTGATGCCACGGGAACGCAGATGCAGGGATTTGAGAATGTCGTAGCCGACTTTCACTTCCTCGACCGGGTCAGCCGCCAACGAGATGCGAATAGTATCGCCAATCCCTTCGGCGAGCAGCATACCGAGGCCCACGGCGGATTTCACTGTGCCTGAACGCAAACCACCCGCTTCGGTGATACCCAGGTGCAGCGGCTGGACGATTTCCTTGGCCAGTAAACGGTAGGCTTCGACGGCCATGAACACGTCAGAGGCCTTCACGCTGACCTTGAAGTCCTGGAAATTCAGGCGTTCGAGGTGCTCGACGTGACGCAGGGCAGATTCAACCAGCGCTGCCGGGGTCGGCTCGCCGTACTTCTTCTGCAGGTCTTTTTCCAGGGAACCGGCGTTGACGCCGATGCGGATCGGAATCCCGCGATCACGGGCGGCATCGACTACCGCGCGGACGCGGTCTTCGCGACCGATGTTGCCCGGGTTGATCCGCAGGCAGTCCACACCCAACTCGGCCACGCGCAATGCGATCCGGTAGTCGAAGTGGATGTCGGCCACCAAGGGCACTTTGACCAGTTTCTTGATCTTGCCGAAGGCTTCGGCGGCATCCATGTCTGGCACGGAAATGCGCACGATGTCGACGCCAGCGGCTTCCAGACGATTGATCTGGGCCACGGTGGCGGCAACATCATTGGTATCGCTGTTGGTCATGCTCTGCACAGCGATAGGCGCATCGCCGCCAACAGGCACGTTACCGACCCAGATCTTGCGGGATTCGCGACGTTTGATTGGAGATTCGCCGTGCATGACTTATTGACCCAACTTCAGGCGAGCAGTCTCGCCACTGGTGAACGGAGCGACATCAACCGCCTGACCGTTGTAGCTGACCTGCGCACCACGGGCGAAGCCCAGACGCACGGCAAACGGCGGCTTGCCGCTGACGGAAACGCTATCGCCTTTACGCTTGAGACCACTCAACAGCACCTTGCCGGTGCCATCGGTCACTTGCGTCCAGCAATCGGCGGTGAACTGCAGCTGAACCTGACCCTGACCGGCTACTGGAGCCGTCGCAACCGGTGCCTGTGCGGCAGGAGCAACCGGAGCGGTCACTACCGGTGCCGGAACCGCTGGAGCAGCCGGCGCCGGAGCAGTCGGCGTCGCAACCACTGGGGCAGTGTTGTGCGCTGGAGCAGCAACAACAGGAGCGGCGTTGTGCGTCGGAGCCACCGGTGTCGATACTACCGGAGCAGCCGGCGTGGTTGCTTCAGCTTCAGCCGGTGCTTCAGAGGAGGTCTCGGCTTGTGGCAATGCCAGCGAAGTAGTCCCTTCCGCCTGACCTTCCGCGACGGCCTGGTCTTCCGGCTCGTCCAGCGGATGGATCTGGGTGGTGCCGTCGGCGCCTTCAACTTCTACATGTTCCGGGGCGAGGCCGATCGAATCCTTGGTGCGCAGCGAGGTTTGATCCTGCCACCAGACAAAACCACCCCCAATCACCGCGATCAGCAGCAACAGGCTGACGATGCGCAAAATAGTATGGGAAACCCGTACCGGCTCTTCGATACGCCCCAGGCTGTGAACGCTGCTGCCCTGGGAATCGGTGCCGGTGGACTGGTCGAACTGCTGGACGAGAACGGCCTGGTCCATGCCCAGCAATTTGGCGTACGCACGGATATAACCGCGAGCAAAGGTATGCCCAGGCAGCTTGTCGAATGCGCCGGCTTCAAGATTGCTCAAGGAGGTGACGGTGAGGTTGAGCTTGAGGGCCACTTCGGCCAGCGACCAGCCATTGCTTTCGCGGGCCTGGCGCAAAGTCTCACCGGGGTTAACGCGATTCGCTGCTACAACTTCGGGATGCGCCGCTTTCATCATTGCTCCGACAGGTATTGCTGATATTCCGGCGTACCGGGATAGAGTCGTTTTAGTTGCAGGCCTGCACTTGCGGCCTTGTCGCGATCTTCGAACACATTTGCCAGCCGAACGCCGAGCAATAGACTACGTGCATTTTGCTCGGCCAGCAGGCTAAAACGATCGTAATAGTCACGCGCGGGCACATAATGCCTGTCTTCGAAGGACAACTCAGCCATTTCGAGCAATGCACGTGGCTGTTGGCGATTCAAACGCAGGGCTCTTTCGAGTTGCTGCTGTGCAAGATCACGCTCGCCCAACTTTGAAGCGGTCATGCCCAGGTTCTCGAATACTCGCGAACGCTCAGGATACAGCGTATCGGCGGCGGCCTGTTCAAAGCGCTCGTACGCCTCTTTGTAGCGTTTTTCCTCGAAGAGGAAGCTGCCGTAATTGTTCAGGATTCGTGCGTCGTTGGGGCGGGAAGACAATGCCTTGCGAAAATGCTGGTCGGCCAGTTCCGGCTCCATTTCAGCCTGGAACACCAGACCCAGCGCGGCGTTGGCATCAGGGTCCGAGTCATCCAGCTCCAACGCCTTTTTCAGCGGGACCTTGGCGCGCTCGGTCATGCCCTGCTGCAAGTACCCCAGGCCCAGCTGTACATAAGCCACACGCGCTTCATCGCGCCCCTTGCTGGTCTTCATCGGGTTGAAATCGCCCGACAGGACACAACCAGCACATAGGCTGGCCCACAGCAAAAGCAGCGCGAAGCGCAGGGACATAGAGATCCTCTCTTTAATTATTTCGCAGCGTTTGTAGCCATATCGTTCTCGGCGCTCAACTCGCGCACGGCGATATAACGTTCGCTGCGACGGGTGCGATCCAGCACCTGCCCTACCAATTGGCCACACGCGGCATCGATGTCTTCACCGCGAGTGGTGCGTACGGTGACATTGAAGCCTGCATGGTGAAGCTGATCCTGAAACCGGCGAATCGCGTTGTTGCTCGGGCGCTCGTAACCGGAATGCGGGAACGGGTTAAACGGAATCAGGTTGATCTTGCACGGGATGTTCTTGAGCAGCTCGATCATCTCAACGGCGTGTTCAACTTTGTCGTTGATGTCCTTGAGCAAGGTGTACTCGATGGTCAGCACGCGTTTTTCGCCCAGGGACGACATGTAGCGCTGGCACGACTCGAGCAGCATCTTAAGCGGATATTTCTTGTTGATCGGCACCAATTGGTTACGCAATGCGTCATTCGGTGCGTGCAGCGACAACGCCAGGGAGACGTCGATGTGCTTGGACAGCTCATCGATCATCGGTACCACGCCGGAGGTCGACAGGGTCACACGGCGCTTGGAAATGCCGTAGCCCAGGTCGTCCATCATCAAGTGCATGGCCGCGACGACGTTGTCGAAGTTCAGCAGCGGCTCGCCCATGCCCATCATCACCACGTTGGTGATGGCACGGTCGGCAGTCGCCGGGATGCTGCCAAACGATTTATTGGCAATCCACACCTGACCGATGACTTCGGCGGCGGTGAGGTTGCTATTGAAACCTTGCTTGCCGGTGGAGCAGAAACTGCAATCCAGGGCACAGCCTGCCTGGGACGAAACGCACAGAGTGCCGCGCTTGCCCTGGGGAATGTACACGGTCTCGACGCAGCTGCCGGATGCCACGCGCACTACCCACTTACGGGTGCCGTCGGTGGAAATGTCCTCGCTGACCACTTCAGGACCGCGAACTTCAGCAATCACCTTGAGCTTGTCGCGCAAGGCTTTGCTGACGTTCGTCATGGCGTCGAAATCATCGACGCCAAGGTGGTGAATCCATTTCATTACCTGACCGGCACGGAAACGCTTCTCCCCGATCGAGTCGAAGAATTTTTCCATTTCCTGTTGAGTCAGACCCAGCAGGTTGGTTTTTACAGTCGATGTAGTCATGGATTCACCTTCACTCTTAAGCCAATGCTTAGCGAGTGGTTACTTCAGTAGCTGCGAAGAAGTACGAGATTTCGCGAGCAGCAGCGGCTTCGGAGTCCGAACCGTGTACAGCGTTGGCGTCGATGGAGTCAGCGAAGTCAGCGCGGATGGTGCCGGCAGCAGCTTCTTTAGGGTTGGTAGCGCCCATCAGCTCACGGTTCAGAGCGATAGCGTTTTCGCCTTCCAGAACCTGAACAACAACCGGGCCGGAGATCATGAAAGCAACCAGGTCGTTGAAGAAACCACGAGCGCTGTGCTCAGCGTAGAAGCCTTCAGCTTCAGCTTTGGACAGTTGCTTCAGTTTCGAAGCTACAACGCGCAGGCCTGCTTTTTCGAAACGAGTGGTGATCTCGCCGATGACGTTTTTTGCAACAGCGTCAGGCTTGATGATGGAGAAAGTACGTTGAACAGCCATGGTGTAACTCCAGAAACGGTAATTTGTGAAAAATTAAACCCGCGAATTATACGCGGGTTCTTGGGTATTGCCTAACCTGCAGCGTGGCTCAGTCGCGTTCTTCGATCCAGTGGGCCTGAATGGCCTCCAGAATCTTTTCGCCACTATGCTCAGGCTTGTCGTCGAAATCGGGCAATTCCATAACCCATTTGCGCAGATCGACGAAGTTGACCGACATAGGGTCAACATCGGGCTTGCTTTCAGCCAGTTGGATCGCAATCTCCAGCACATCAGTCCACTTGAGACTCATGACAATTCCTTGAATCAGTGCGGCGCTTCGGCTGCGTGGTTGAGCGAGTATTTCGGAATTTCGACGGTCAGGTCTTCCGTGCCGACTCTGGCCTGACACGCCAGGCGGGACTGAGCTTCCAGCCCCCAAGCCTTATCAAGATAGTCTTCTTCCAGCTCGTCAGCCTCTTCCAGCGAATCAAAGCCTTCACGAATCAGGCAATGACACGTGGTGCAGGCACAGACGCCACCACAGGCACTTTCCATCTCGATGTGGTGTTCGTGCGCCAGTTCGAGGATGGAAATGCCGGGCTCAGCCTCTACAACCATGCCGTCCGGGCAAAACTTCTCGTGTGGCAGAAAAATGACCTGCGGCATCGTTATTCCTCAATCTCGTTCAGGTTGCGCCCCGCCAGCGCGGCTTTCACCGTCGAGTCCAGGCGGCGGGCAGCAAAGGCATCGGTCACTTGCGACAGACGCTTGGTCTGCTGCTCGATGGCGTAACCATCGGTACCTTTCATCAGTTCGGCCAGTTCCTGCATCTGCAACTCGATGACCATGCGCTCTTCGGCGTCGAGCAGGCGCTCACCGTCGACATCAAGGGCGGCCTGCACCGCCTCGATCAGGCGCTGTGCATCGACTTGCTGCTCACGCAGTACACGGGCGACTTTATCGTCATTGGCGTGCTGGAACGAATCCTTGAGCATTTTGGCGATTTCGCCGTCGGTCAGACCGTAGGACGGCTTGACCTGAATGCTCGCTTCAACGCCCGAACCCAATTCACGAGCCGAAACGCTGAGCAGACCGTCAGCATCGACCTGGAAGGTCACGCGAATCTTCGCCGCACCGGCCACCATCGCCGGAATGCCACGCAATTCAAAACGCGCCAGGGAGCGGCAGTCGCTGATCAGCTCGCGCTCGCCCTGCAATACGTGGATCGCCATGGCCGACTGGCCATCTTTATAAGTCGTGAAGTCCTGGGCGCGAGCGACGGGAATGGTGGTGTTGCGCGGAATCACCTTCTCCATCAGGCCGCCCATGGTTTCCAGCCCCAGGGACAACGGAATCACGTCGAGTAACAGCAGCTCATCGCCATCGCGCTTGTTGCCAGCCAGCGTATCGGCCTGGATCGCGGCACCGATGGCCACCACTTGATCCGGATCGATTTCAGTCAGCGGCTGACGACCAAAGGCTTCCGCGACCGCTTCGCGAACGCGAGGCACACGCGTCGAACCACCGACCATGACCACCGCGTGCACTTCTTCCAGCTCAACACCCGAATCACGCACGGCGCGGCGGCAGGCTTTCAGGCTGCGAGCGACCATCGGCTCGATCAGCGCATCAAAGGCTTCGCGGGTCAGCTCGGCTTTCCAGCCGCCATGAGCCACTTCAACCGACGAGGCGGTGGTCAGCGCTTCTTTGGCGGCACAAGCCGTTTGCAACAGTTGACGCTGCGCCCCCGGATCGAGGTCGGCGGACAGACCGGCGCTCTCGATGATCCAGCCAGCGATCGCGTGATCGAAGTCATCGCCACCCAGCGCGCTGTCGCCGCCGGTAGCCAAAACTTCAAACACGCCGCCGGTCAGGCGCAGAATCGAAATATCAAAGGTGCCGCCGCCCAGGTCATAAATGGCGACCAGGCCTTCAGCGTGTTGATCCAGACCGTAAGCCACAGCGGCGGCGGTTGGTTCATTGAGCAAACGCAGCACGTTCAGACCGGCGAGTTTGGCCGCGTCCTTGGTGGCTTGACGCTGCGCATCATCGAAATAGGCGGGAACGGTGATCACCGCGCCGACCAGCTCGCCACCCAAGGTCGCTTCAGCGCGCTGACGCAGCACTTTGAGGATATCGGCGGAGACTTCGACCGGGCTTTTCGGCCCCTGCACGGTGTCGATGAACGGCATGTGCGACTCGCCACCGACAAAGCGGTACGGCAGTTGATCGCCCAATTGCTTGACGTCGGACAGACCACGACCCATCAAGCGCTTGACCGACAGCACGGTGTTCAAGGGATCTGTGGCGGCAGCCAGTTTGGCGGACTCGCCGACTTCGACGCGATCTGCGTGATAACGCACGGCAGACGGCAGGATGACCTGCCCGTCAGCGTCGGCCAGAGGCTCGGAAAGACCACTGCGCAACGCAGCGACCAGCGAATTGGTAGTGCCCAAGTCGATCCCCACAGCCAGACGACGCTGGTGCGGTTGAGGACTTTGGCCGGGTTCGGCGATCTGCAGTAGGGCCATTGGTATCAGGACTTATCTGTATATCAGGCGTGCGACCGGAGCGGCACTGGGTTAATCGTCGAGGCGCTCTTCTAACTGGCGCACTTCGTAGGTGAGCTTGTCGAGGAACTGCATGCGCCGCATCAGGCGTTCGGCCTGCTCACGGTGCGCCGCATCATTCCAACAAGCCGCGAAGCTTTGGTTCAGTACATCCTGGGCGGTTTTCAAGCGACGCTTGAACGCTGCAACACCGGCCAGATCAGCACTGTCTTGCAGGTCTTCGAGCTCTTCACGCAGCTCCATCTGCTGCAGCAAAAACTCCGGATCATGCACCGTGACCTCCAGCGGCAGCTCACCACCGTTCAAGGCGAGCAAGTAACGCGCGCGCTTGGGCGGACTTTTGAGCGTCTGGTAGGCCTCGTTGAGGCTCGCGGATTGCTCTAGCGCCAACCGCTGCTCACGCTCGGAAGCGTCAGCAAAGCGGTCCGGGTGAACACTGCGCGCCAACTCACGGTAGCGCGTAGCCAGCTGGTCGAGGTCCAGATTGAAACTCGGTTGCAGCTCAAATAAAGCGAAATGACAAGGAGTACCCACGACAAGCCTCAGATGTTGAAGCTTTCGCCGCAGCCACATTCACCGCGTACGTTGGGGTTGTTGAACTTGAAGCCTTCGTTCAACCCTTCCTTGACGAAATCGAGCTCGGTGCCGTCCAGGTAGGCCAGGCTTTTCGGGTCGATAATCACTTTTTCACCGTGACTTTCGAACACCTGATCCTCTTCAACCACCTCGTCGACAAACTCCAGCACGTAGGCAAGGCCGGAACAGCCTGTGGTGCGAACACCCAGACGAATCCCTTCACCTTTGCCGCGCCCGTCGAGGGAGCGCCGCACGTGTCGAGCAGCCGCTTCTGTCATGCTGATAGCCATCGGTGACTCCTTACTCGTCGCCAAAACCTGAAAGTCAGATCAAGCCTTTCTTCTGCTTGTAGTCACGAACGGCCGCTTTGATAGCGTCTTCTGCGAGTACGGAGCAGTGGATTTTCACTGGCGGCAAGGCCAGTTCTTCAGCCAGCTGAGTGTTCTTGATGGTCTCGGCTTCGTCCAGGGTCTTGCCCTTCATCCACTCGGTAGCGAGGGAGCTGGAGGCGATAGCCGAACCGCAACCGTAGGTCTTGAACTTGGCGTCTTCGATGATGCCTTGCTCGTTGACCTTGATTTGCAGGCGCATAACGTCGCCGCACGCCGGAGCGCCGACCATGCCGGTGCCGACATCAGGATCTTCCGCGTCCATCTTGCCGACGTTGCGCGGGTTTTCGTAGTGGTCGATGACCTTTTCGCTGTAAGCCATGATGCTTAATCCTCACTCATCAGAGAGTCGCTCTTTAAGCCCTGCCAACCTGGGTTGTACAGGGCCGGTTCGCGGCGACTTGAAATCAGTGTGCCGCCCACTCGATTTTCGAAATGTCGACACCGTCTTTGTACATGTCCCACAGCGGCGACAGAGTGCGCAGCTTGGTAACGGCCTCGCAGACTTTCTGCGCGGCGTAATCGATTTCTTCTTCGGTGGTGAAACGGCCGAAGGTGAAGCGAATCGAGCTGTGTGCCAGTTCGTCGTTGCGGCCCAGGGCGCGCAGTACGTACGAAGGTTCAAGGGACGCCGAGGTGCAGGCCGAACCGGACGAAACCGCCAGGTCCTTGAGCGCCATGATCAGCGACTCGCCTTCAACGTAGTTGAAGCTCAGATTCAGGTTGTGCGGTACACGAGCGGTCATGCTGCCGTTGATGTACAGCTCTTCCAGGCCTTCGACCTGTTTGAAGAAGCGGTCGCTCAGGGCTTTGATGCGCACGTTTTCGGCAGCCATGTCTTCTTTGGCTACGCGGAAAGCTTCACCCATACCGACGATCTGGTGGGTCGCCAGGGTGCCGGAACGCATGCCACGCTCGTGACCGCCGCCGTGCATGGTCGCTTCGATGCGAACACGCGGCTTGCGGCTGACGTACAGCGCGCCGATGCCTTTAGGGCCGTAGGTTTTGTGGGCAGAGAACGACATCAGGTCGACTTTCAGCTTCGACAGGTCAATGTCGACCTTGCCGGTGGACTGAGCCGCGTCGACGTGGAACAGAATGCCCTTGGAGCGGGTCAGTTCGCCGATGGCTTCGATGTCGTTGATGGTGCCGATTTCGTTGTTCACGTGCATGACCGAGACCAGGATGGTGTCGTCACGCAGGGCCGCTTCGATCATCGCCGGCGTTACCAGACCATCAGTCTGAGGCTCGAGGTAGGTCACTTCGAAGCCTTCACGCTCCAGTTGGCGCATGGTGTCGAGGACAGCCTTGTGCTCAATCTTGGTGGTGATCAGGTGTTTGCCTTTGGTCGCATAGAAATGCGCCGCACCCTTGATTGCCAGGTTGTCGGATTCGGTGGCACCGGAGGTCCAGACGATTTCACGCGGATCGGCGTTGACCAGGTCTGCGACCTGACGACGGGCGTTTTCGACGGACTCTTCAGCTTTCCAGCCGAACACGTGGGAACGGGACGCCGGGTTACCGAAGTTTCCGTCAACCAGCAGGCATTCACTCATTTTTTGCGCAACACGCGGATCAACCGGGGTGGTCGCAGAGTAATCAAGGTAAATCGGCAATTTCATGGACTATCTCCTAAATCAGGCTGGCTGGCGTGCCGTTAGCTCTTTGGCTGTCATTCGACGGCGGACGCTTCAATCTTGTCCAGACGTGGCGCCTTGCTGTTGCAACGGCGCTGGTCCTGACGCTGGGCTATGTCTTGTACCTCACGGCGAGTCACAAGGTCAGCCAAGCTGATACCGCTCAGAAATTCGTGAATCTGCAGGCTCAAGTCGCACCACAAGTGGTGAGTCAGGCAGGTGTCGCCTGAATGGCAATCGCCTTGGCCCTGGCATTTGGTGGCATCTACTGATTCGTTCACCGCATCGATCACCTGGGCGACCTGGATGCCCTGCATCTCGCGGGACAGTTGGTAGCCGCCGCCCGGACCGCGGACGCTGGACACCAGATTGCTACGGCGCAATTTGGCGAAAAGCTGTTCGAGGTAGGACAGGGAGATGCCTTGGCGCTCGGAGATATCGGCCAGGGACACCGGCCCGTGCTGCGCGTGCAACGCCAGATCGAGCATGGCGGTCACGGCGTATCGGCCTTTTGTAGTCAGTCGCATGGACAATTACCACGGAGTTCGGAATGGGGCGAGTATGCAATTCCCGAGTGTTTAAGTCAACTATAAGACCTAGTACTTTAGTCAGGTTTACCCGCAAAAGAGCGGCCGCATCATAGCAAAGGCTGGACGGTTACAGCCAGCAATTG
The DNA here is from genome assembly GCF_000514395.1 of Pseudomonas sp. URMO17WK12:I12. Lineage (NCBI taxonomy): Bacteria > Pseudomonadati > Pseudomonadota > Gammaproteobacteria > Pseudomonadales > Pseudomonadaceae > Pseudomonas > Pseudomonas sp. URMO17WK12:I12. The sequence goes on along the minus strand of NZ_AZVV01000006.1, from coordinate 100,619 downwards.
CGCGTTATCGTTCATCGCGGGCAAGCCCGCTCCCACAGGGTCCCGTGTGAACACTGAGATACCTGTGGGAGCGCGCTTGCCCGCGACTGAAGTCGACCCGGTCTAGCTCGCCTGGCTCTGATCCTTGTCCTTCACACAGGCGAAGTCTTCTTCGCGCAGTTCAGGCAGGTCCTTGGCACAGTAATTACTGCCCAGATCCTTCAGTGCGCCGCACATCCCCTCCAGACGACCATCGACCGCCTGCAAGTGATCCAGCAACTGACCAATGGCACGCGCTACAGGGTCCGGCATGTCTTCGCCGACACCGTAGGCATCGAAGCCGATTTTCTCGGCCATGGCCTTGCGCTTGGCATCCTGCTCGTCATCGGACTTGACGATGATCCGCCCTGGAATACCGACAACGGTCGCGCCGGCAGGCACTGCCTTGGTCACTACGGCGTTAGAACCAACCTTGGCACCCGCGCCGACGGTAAACGGACCCAGCACCTTGGCGCCCGCCCCCACCACCACGCCATCTTCAAGGGTCGGGTGACGCTTGCCCTTGTTCCAGCTGGTGCCACCCAGCGTCACACCTTGATAAAGGGTGACGTCATTACCGATCTCGGCGGTTTCACCAATAACGATGCCCATGCCATGATCAATAAAGAAGCGACGACCGACTTTGGCACCCGGATGAATCTCGATCCCGGTCAGCCAGCGACCGAAGTTCGACACCAGTCGCGCCAGCCATTTCAGCTCTGCGCGCCACAAGACCGACGACAGACGGTGAATCCAGATGGCATGCATGCCCGGGTAGCACGTCAGAACTTCAAAAGCGTTACGCGCCGCCGGGTCTCGATGGAATACGCTTTGGATATCTTCACGCAAACGCTCAAACATCATTAATCCTTCCGCTTTAGAAGCTCGCCACGGGCCGCTTTTTGGGTTTCCGTGAGGATGCCACGCAATATGTTCATTTCCGCCCGGCTGACCGAGCTACGTCCGTACAACCGGCGCAGGCGCGCCATCAAGTGCCGTGGTTTTTCCGGATCGAGGAATTCGATGGCCACCAGGGTGTGTTCCAGGTGCTCATAGAATCGCTCCAGCTCATCCATGGTCGCCAGTTCACCACTTTTGGTGGACGCCACTTCATCCTTCTCGACCTTGCTCGGCTGCCCTTGGGCCGCGAGCCAGGACATGCGCACTTCATAGCCCAGCACCTGCACCGCCGCCCCAAGGTTCAGCGAGCTGAACTCAGGGTCTGATGGAATGTGCACGTGATAATGACATCGCTGCAGCTCTTCATTGGTCAGACCGGAATCTTCACGACCAAACACCAAGGCAATCTCGGCGCCCTGCCCGGCTTCTTCCACCACTTTCACACCGCATTCGCGGGGATCGAGCAGCGGCCAGGGAATGCGCCGGTCGCGAGCACTGGTGCCGAGCACCAGATTGCAGCCGACCAAGGCATCTTCCAAGGTGGCGACGACTTGCGCGTTTTCAAGGACATCCCCGGCACCGGAAGCACGAGCGTCGGCTTCGTGATGCGGAAACTGCCGCGGTTCGACCAGCACCAGCCGCGACAGGCCCATGTTCTTCATGGCACGCGCAGCCCCGCCGATGTTGCCGGGATGGCTGGTATTGACCAGGACGACACGAATGTTATGCAGCACGGGAGGCAGTCTCGAACACAGAAATAAGGAGCCGAATCTTACAGTTCCTCCGGGTGTCCCGCCTCAAAAATAACTGTTCACTTTTGACGGCGTTCAATGTCGGCATGCTGCGCTGCCGCTTCTCCCCATAGCAAGCCATGAGTCGGCGCGGCGCCTTGCCCGCCAACATTGACCACTCGTCAAAAAGTGAACGTATTTCTGAGGCGGGACACACCGTTAAGCTATGAAAGCGAACACCGACCTTCTCCTGTAGAAAAGTTCTGATAGAATGCTCGGCTTTCTTTAACAACCTTAGGTGACACATCCATGCAGCCCATGCTGAATATCGCGCTGCGCGCCGCCCGCAGCGCCAGTGAATTGATTTTCCGCTCCATCGAGCGCCTGGATACCATCAAGGTCGACGAAAAAGACGCCAAGGATTACGTATCCGAGGTGGATCGCGCCGCCGAACAGAAAATCATCGATGCGCTGCGCAAGGCCTACCCGAACCACTCGATCCTGGGTGAAGAAACCGGCATGCACGCCGGCAACGGTATCGAAGGCGAAGAATACCTGTGGATCATCGATCCGCTGGACGGCACCACCAACTTCCTGCGCGGCATTCCTCACTTCGCTGTCAGCATCGCCTGCAAATACCGCGGTCGCCTGGAACACGCTGTTGTTCTGGACCCGGTTCGCCAGGAAGAATTCACCGCCAGCCGTGGTCGCGGCGCTCAACTGAACGGTCGTCGTCTGCGCGTCAGCGGTCGCACCAGCCTGGACGGCGCCCTGCTGGGTACCGGCTTCCCGTTCCGTGACGACCAGATGGACAACCTCGACAACTATCTGGGCATGTTCCGCGCCCTGGTTGGCCAGACTGCCGGCATCCGTCGCGCGGGTTCGGCGAGCCTGGACCTGGCCTACGTGGCTGCCGGTCGTTTCGACGCATTCTGGGAGTCGGGCCTGTCCGAGTGGGACATGGCTGCAGGCGCCCTGTTGATTCAGGAAGCCGGTGGCTTGATCAGCGACTTCACCGGTGGTCACGAATTCCTTGAGAAAGGCCACGTCGTTGCCGGTAACACCAAATGCTTCAAGGCAGTTCTGACGGCGATCCAGCCGCACCTGCCAGCCTCGCTGAAGCGCTAAGCCTCCAGCGAAAGAGAAAGCACCCTTCGGGGTGCTTTTTTATGCCTGCGATTTGGGTATTACCCCCAATCCTTGTGGGAGCCGGGCTTGCCCGCGATGGCGGTTTCGCCTGCACCCTTCATGGTGACTGACACATTGCTATCGCGGGCAAGCCCGGCTCCCACAGGGTTTTACGGTGATTCATGAATTCCAGGCACAAAAAAAGCACCCCGAAGGGTGCTTCTTTTAAAACGCTTAAGCTTGAAGATTTAGCGGTTTTCTTCGTTCTGCGACAGGACCAGCTTGCCTTCCTTGTCGACCGGGATCTGGTTGCCCGGATCACGATCCATCCGCACCTTGCCTTCCTTGCCATCCAGCGAATAACGAACATCGTAGCCAACGACCTTGTCGCTGATGTCATTCACTGTATTACAGCGAGTTTGAGTCGTGGTGTAGGTGTCACGCTCTTGCATGCCTTCCTGAACCTTGTTGCCTGCATAACCACCGCCGACAGCGCCTGCGACCGTAGCAATCTTCTTGCCGGTGCCGCCGCCGATCTGGTTACCCAGCAAACCACCTGCTAATGCACCGACCACCGTACCGGCAATCTGGTGTTGATCCTTGACCGGCGCTTGCCGAGTCACTGCGACATCCTTGCAGACTTCACGTGGCGTCTTGATCTGTGTCTTGACCGGTTCAACGGCTAGTACTTGCGCATACTCAGGGCCGCTTTTAACCAGGCTGTAGGTGGCAACAGCACCCCCGGCAGTCACACCGACAGCACCCAATACCGCACCAACCAGCAACGACTTGTTCACATGAACCTCCTGACCATCACATGCGGGACAAACCCGCGCTTCTCCCAGCCTTGGAGCATAAAAAAAGGCGCGAGTTCAACTCGCGCCTTTTTTGGCAGTCCGCGGGAAAGCGATGGCCGTTATGGACGGTCGTCGACTTCCTTCTCGGTTGCCGCAGGAGGAATCAGATCCTCACTGTTCAGGTTCAGCCAGATCAGCACCACGTTCGCGATGTAGATCGACGAGTAAGTACCCGCCAGAACACCGATGAACAGGGCAATGGAGAAGCCGAACAGGTTGTCACCACCGAAGAACAGCAGGGCCGCAATCGCCAGCAACGTGGAGATCGAAGTCGCCATGGTCCGCAGCAGGGTTTGCGTGGTCGAGATGTTGATGTTCTCGATCAGGTTAGCCTTGCGCAGTACCCGGAAGTTCTCACGAACCCGGTCGAATACCACGATGGTGTCGTTGAGCGAGTAACCAATGATCGCCAGTACCGCCGCCAGCACCGTCAGATCGAAAGTGATCTGGAAGAACGACAGGATACCGATGGTCACGATCACGTCGTGGATCAACGAAACAATCGCACCGACCGCAAACTTCCACTGAAAGCGGAATGCCAGGTAGATCAGGATGCCGCCCAGCGCCATCAGCATGCCGAGGCCGCCCTGGTCGCGCAGTTCTTCACCCACCTGCGGGCCGACGAACTCGACGCGCTTGACCGTCGCCGGGTTGTCGCCGCCGACTTTCAGCAGCGCTTCTGCCACTTGATGACCCAACTGTGGATCTTCACCCGGCATACGCACCAGCAAATCGGTAGTTGCACCGAAGCTCTGCACGATGGCTTCGTGATAGCCCGATGTCACCAGTTGCTCACGCACCTTGGTGACGTCAGCCGGACGCTCGTAGGTCAGCTCAATGAGCGTACCGCCGGTGAAGTCCAGGCCCCAGTTCATGCCCTTGTGGAAGACGCTGAAAATGGCCAGCGCCGTAAGGAACAATGTGACGCCGAACGCAAAGTTGCGAACGCCCATGAAGTTGATTGTACGTAACATGGCAGCCCCTTAAATCCACAACTTCTTGAAGTCACGACCGCCGAAGATCAGGTTGACCATCGCGCGGGTCACCATGATGGCCGTGAACATCGAGGTAAAGATCCCGAGGGACATGGTCACTGCGAAGCCTTTGACCGGGCCGGTGCCCATCGCAAAGAGAATCCCGCCGACCAACAGGGTGGTCAGGTTGGCGTCGAGAATCGCGGTGAATGCCCGGCCGAAGCCTTCGTTGATTGCCCGTTGTACGGTCATGCCCGCCGCGATCTCTTCACGTATCCGCGAGAAGATCAGTACGTTGGCATCGACCGCCATACCCATGGTCAATACGATACCGGCGATACCCGGCAGGGTCAGCGTTGCACCCAGCAAAGACATCAAGGCCAGCAGCAGCACCATGTTCACCGCCAGCGCGACGGTGGCAATGATGCCGAAGAAGCGGTAGATGGCGATGATGAACAGCGAGACAAACAGCATGCCCCACAGCGAAGCATCGATACCCTTGACGATGTTGTCGGCACCCAGGCTTGGACCAATGGTGCGCTCTTCAGCGAAGTACATTGGTGCAGCCAGACCACCGGCACGCAGCAGCAGCGCCAGTTCGGACGACTCGCCCTGGCCGTTCAGGCCAGTGATGCGGAACTGAGCACCCAGCGGCGACTGGATGGTCGCCAGGCTGATGATCTTCTTCTCTTCTTTAAACGTCTGGACCGCAACGTCTTTCTCGACGCCGTTGACCATTTGCTTGGTGTAGGTGGTCACAGGGCGTTGTTCGATGAAGATCACCGCCATGCTGCGACCGACGTTGCTGCGAGTCGCACGACTCATCAGCTCGCCACCGTGGCCATCCAGACGGATGTTCACTTCTGGCGTGCCGTGCTCGCCGAAGCCAGCCTTGGCGTCAGTCACTTGGTCACCGGTGATGATCAGGCCACGCTCGATCTGTGCCGGCGGACGCTTGCCTTCACGGAACTCGAAGGTTTCGGAAGTGGCTTTCGAAGCACCTGGCTCAGCCGCCAGACGGAACTCGAGGTTGGCGGTCTTGCCGAGGATACGCTTGGCTTCTGCGGTGTCCTGAACGCCCGGCAATTCAACCACAATGCGGTTGGCGCCCTGACGCTGAACGATCGGTTCGGCAACACCCAGTTCGTTGACGCGGTTACGTACCGTGGTCAAGTTCTGCTTGATGGAGTATTCGCGGATTTCCGCCAGCTTGGCTGGGGTCATCGCCAGACGCAGCACCGGTTGACCATTCAGGTCGGCCGGAACAATGTCGAAATCGTTGAAGTTCTTGCGGACCAGCGCACGGGCCTGTTCGCGGGTTGCTTCATCACTGAAGCCCAGCTGAATGGCACCGTTGAGTTGCGGCAGGCTGCGATAGCGCAGTTTCTCTTTACGCAACAGGCTCTTTACATCGCCTTCGTACACTTTCAAGCGTGCGTCGAGGGCTTTGTCCATGTCCACTTCCAGCAGGAAGTGCACACCACCGGACAAGTCCAGACCCAGCTTCATCGGGTGCGCGCCGAGGCTGCGCAGCCACTGCGGCGTGGTTTGTGCCAGGTTCAGTGCAACGACGTAGTCATCACCCAATGCCTTGCGCACGACGTCTTTGGCCGGCAGCTGATCTTCAGCCTTGGTCAGACGAATCAGACCGCCCTTGCCATTGGCCGCCAGCGTGGCTGCCTTGACGTTGATCCCGGATTCCTTGAGCGCTGTGCTCACGCGATCCAGATCAGCCTGATTGACCAACAGCGCAGTACTTGCACCGCTGACCTGAATGGCCGGGTCATCAGGATATAGATTGGGAGCGGAATAAATCAGACCGACCGCCAGCACCGCCAGGATCAGAATGTATTTCCACAGAGGGTATTTGTTCAGCATCACGCCGCCCGTTTATGACGCGGGGCGCCTTGCGCGCCCCGTCGATTGAATATGAAGTTGAAACTTAGATCGCTTTCAGCGTGCCTTTTGGCAGCGTCGCGGCAATAGCGCCCTTCTGGAACTTCATTTCGACAGTGTCGGAAACTTCCAGAACAACGAAATCGTCTGCCACTTTAGTGATCTTGCCGGCGATACCACCGGTGGTCACAACTTCGTCGCCTTTCTGCAGGCTGCTCAGCAGGTTCTTCTGTTCTTTGGCGCGCTTGGCCTGTGGACGCCAGATCATCAGGTAGAAGATGACCAGGAAACCGACCAGGAAAATCCACTCAAAGCCGCCACCCATTGGGCCTGCCGCAGGTGCAGCAGCGTCAGCCATGGCATTAGAGATAAAAAAGCTCATTTAGCACTCCAGTTGCAAATGTTGAATCTTGGGGTCAGAAAACTCAGTCCAAAGGCGGAACAGGTAACCCGCGTTTGGCGTAGAAGGCATCGACAAAGGCGGCCAATGTACCCTGTTGAATAGACTCGCGCAAACCAGCCATAAGCACCTGGTAATGGCGCAAATTGTGGATGGTATTCAACATGCTACCCAGCATTTCGCCGCACTTGTCCAGATGATGCAGATAAGCACGGGAGAAGTTCTGGCAGGTATAGCAATCACAGGTCGGATCGAGCGGCGAATCATCATGGCGATGGAACGCGTTACGGATCTTCAGCACGCCGGTGTCAATGAACAGATGCCCATTGCGGGCATTACGGGTTGGCATCACGCAATCGAACATGTCCACACCGCGGCGCACACCCTCAACCAGATCTTCCGGTTTGCCAACGCCCATAAGGTAACGAGGTTTGTCAGCCGGCATCTGACCCGGCAGGTAATCCAGCACCTTGATCATCTCGTGCTTGGGCTCGCCCACCGACAGACCGCCAATGGCCAGGCCATCAAAGCCGATCTGGTCGAGGCCTTCCAGGGAGCGCATGCGCAGGTCCTGGTGCATGCCGCCCTGAACGATGCCGAACAGCGCCGCCGTGTTGTCGCCATGGGCTTCTTTCGAGCGCTTGGCCCAACGCAACGACAGCTCCATCGACACGCGAGCGACGTCTTCGTCAGCCGGGTACGGGGTGCATTCGTCGAAAATCATCACGATGTCCGAACCCAGATCACGCTGGACCTGCATCGATTCTTCCGGACCCATGAACACTTTGGCGCCATCCACCGGGGAGGCGAAGGTCACGCCCTCCTCCTTGATCTTGCGCATGGCGCCCAGGCTGAACACCTGGAAACCGCCGGAATCAGTCAGAATCGGGCCTTTCCACTGCATGAAATCGTGCAGGTCGCCGTGCTTCTTGATCACTTCGGTGCCAGGACGCAGCCACAAGTGGAAGGTGTTGCCCAGAATGATTTCCGCGCCGGTGGCGACGATATCCCGCGGCAACATGCCCTTGACGGTGCCGTAGGTGCCCACCGGCATGAACGCCGGGGTTTCTACGGTGCCGCGTGGAAAGGTCAAACGACCGCGACGAGCCTTGCCGTCAGTAGCAAGTAACTCAAACGACATACGACTTTGGCGACTCATTCTGTTTCCTCTGGGCCACGTGGTGCGGGGTTACGGGTGATAAACATCGCATCACCGTAGCTGAAAAAGCGGTATCCATGCTCGACGGCCGCTTTATAAGCAGCCATGGCTTCGGGATAACCGGCGAATGCCGAAACCAGCATCAACAGCGTGGATTCAGGCAAATGGAAGTTGGTGACCAGGGCATCGACCACATGAAACGGGCGGCCCGGGTAGATAAAGATATCGGTGTCGCCACTGAACGGCTTGAGCACGCCATCGCGCGCAGCACTTTCCAGCGAACGCACGCTGGTGGTCCCCACCGCCACCACGCGACCACCGCGAGCACGACAGGCCGCCACTGCATCCACCACGTCCTGGCCGACTTCCAGCCATTCGCTGTGCATGTGGTGATCTTCGATCTTCTCGACGCGCACCGGCTGGAACGTACCGGCGCCGACGTGCAAGGTCACGAACGCGGTCTCGACGCCCTTGGCGGCAATCGCCTCCATCAGCGGCTGATCGAAATGCAGCCCCGCCGTCGGCGCCGCCACCGCGCCCAGACGCTCGGCGTAGACCGTCTGATAACGCTCGCGGTCCGAGCCTTCATCCGGGCGGTCTATATAAGGCGGCAACGGCATGTGCCCGACGCGGTCCAGCAGCGGCAACACCTCTTCGGCGAACCCCAACTCGAACAACGCATCGTGACGCGCCAGCATTTCAGCCTCGCCACCGCCATCGATCAGGATCTTCGACCCCGGCTTCGGCGACTTGCTGGAACGCACATGGGCCAGCACGCGATGACTGTCGAGCACGCGCTCGACCAGGATTTCCAGCTTGCCGCCGGAAGCCTTCTGGCCAAACAGCCGCGCCGGAATCACCCGGGTATTGTTGAACACCATCAAATCGCCCGGGCGCAAATGCTCGAGCAAATCGGTGAATTGACGGTGTGCCAGGGCGCCGCTGACCCCATCCAGGGTCAACAGGCGACTGTTGCGACGCTCGGCCAAAGGGTGGCGGGCGATCAGCGAATCTGGGAGTTCGAAAGTAAAGTCAGCAACGCGCATGATGGGGTTCGTCTAGCAGGGGCCGGAAGTCTAGCCGAAATAGTGAAAATTCTCTATGTACCTGATTGACCGACGGTAATCTCATCTCTATACTTCGCCGCCATTGAGCCCTGATGGCGGAATTGGTAGACGCGGCGGATTCAAAATCCGTTTTCGAAAGGAGTGGGAGTTCGAGTCTCCCTCGGGGCACCAAAATTAAGAAAGGTCTTGCTTAGCAAGGCCTTTTTTTTCGTCTGTAGAAAAGTGAGCTTGCTCATGGCTGTCGTGTCGCAGCTGTGGGAGGTAGCGAGCTTTTGATCTTCGTATTCTTGGCCGGTACGCCCCTACTCAAGGATTCACCCCATGGAACTGCTCCTGGAAACTGTCGCCCTGTTTTGCCTCAAGCTTGCTTATGAGACGGAGGATTCGAGTCCGATTCTGCGGGATGATCCAATCATGAGTGATTATGAGCGCGAGGTTTTTGGGTTGTTGGTGCGTCGAGGAGATATTGAGGGGATTCAGTTTCGGGTGGCGCACTGCATTGGTTTGGCGCTGGAAGCTTTAGACGGTGTTAACACGCCAATGGGGCGGGAGCTGCGCAGGTTGTCAGCTGATTTCAGCGCTGCCCAGAGGATGGCGCAGCTTGATACGCCGCTCATCGCGCTTAAGAATTACTTGAAAGATATTCAGTGAACAAGGCTGCGTGACAATACTAACTGTTGAGCAAACATCACCTCCCTCCGCATACCATCCGAAAGGAGGAAAAATATTCCTCACATTCGCACCAACAGCATAACAAATCCAAAACTATTGAATTCGTTGCTCACGAAACTGCATGTGTATCGACTCTTGACTTAACCCACTACGTTTAAATTTATATCTTAGAAAAGCAGACACCTGTTCTTCATGGTTTGACAAAATAATTTGTCTATCTGCAAACTCCACTCTCAAAAGGTCACTCAGTGATGCAATATTTATCTCATCCATTGATTGAACAGGATCATCAATTAATACAAATGGATTTCCAGCATACACTTTATTTAGAGCAAGAAAAAAAGCCATGCTCATAGCAGCAACTTGACCACTACTCATCGATAGGATGGCGTCATGCTCAGACTTTTCTGCCGAGTTAAACTTTAACACCCGGCCATCTTCTCCTGTTAAAATAAACAACCCCAACCCTCGTTGGTAGTTCTGAATCAAACGCCCACTATAAACATGGAAAATCAACTCAATCTCAGAAACCGTCCTCTTGGTATATTCGCCTTTCACAGAGAGCAGAGCTTGGCGTAAACCTGCAATCTTATCTTTTACGCGCTGACCAGCAGCCATAGTTTTCACCAACTCTTGCAATTCTCGCCGCTTCAACAACAAAGCATCGTTGCATTCTTTCGCATAGCAAAAATCTAAATACTCCCGCTTTGATTTCAATTTAACCTTAGAAACCCCAAAAACATCCTCAACACTTGAAAAACTTGAGCGATAAACCTCAAACCAATTTGAAATAAGGCCTTCACTTTCAGACACTTTCAAGCCCAGTACTTTTTCTTTTATCTCTGCAACCCTTCTCGCCACCACCTCGGGGTTCTCAGTATAATCCGGATAAAGATCAATAGAATAGACGGCTAGTCTATCTACGATTTTTTGAATAAGCTTAGTCTTTTCCTGTGTAGACTCAAGATCAGTAAATAGTGAGGAATTAAATTGCTTCTCCAGCTCAGCTTTCCGTTCCTCTATCTCAGTTGCAGCTACAAATAGCTCATGCTCAATAAGACCGAGAACCCTACTAATTTTTAAAATAGTACCTTCAATTTCACCTTTTATTCTAGAAATGCTTTTAGAAGCTTCTTCTAGCAAAATCTCGTAAGTAGGCCAATCAAATCCGCAAAAAGGACACTCCCCGTTCTTATCACCATCAATTTGCTGATAGCACAGCATTAGATCTTCGTGCGCCTTCACCATCAAACTAAGCTTACGATCATGACTTGATGATATCTTTATTAACCCATCCCTTTCACCTATTAACCGAACAATTTCGACTTTATTATCTATACTTGTCGATAGCTCCCCCACCTGCTGCAGAACGACTTTGTCGGCCTTAGTGCGCAAAACCAACAAATCGAGAGACAATAAAGAAATCGACTCTTTAACCGTTTTTAGACCTTGATATCTCCCAATATGGGCACCAATTTTTGCAGCAAGAAAAATCTCTTGGGATTTATCTTTCAAAAAATCGTCAATCTTGCGATTCTCTAACCTAACCTTTAACTCGTCGGCATTTAGAAATATATTCTCCACGTCATTGAAATCACTGATTAGATTCTGAAAATCGATGGCATTGGCAGACAAAACAGGCTTAGCACTATCCCATCCTGGAACAGGATCCACACTGCTTAATCGAGCGTACAAAGGAGCAACTTCGCTCACGCTCAGATTCGTATTAATTGTCGACAACTGAAGCTCTAACGCCAGTTTCTGCCGCTCCTTTTCCGGGCCACTATATTGCCGTCTAACTTGTAGCTCTAACGCCGAAAGCCGTTCAATTTTCTCAGTCAATTTATCTGTGCTAATCAGATGATCCAGCCCCTCCCGACGCTGGGTAACATTTCTAGAGTACAGGTATTTACTCTGCCCCTGTTCTAAGTAATTGAGAAGCGAAAAATTCTTCCGAAAATTATCACCAAGGACAGCCTCAAGCTTTAGGTCCTCAACCTTTCGTTCATAAACCTCTGACTCCAACGAGTCAATTCTATACAAATCAAAATAATCAAAATTATCTGGCGAATTTCGTCGTGGATTTTTAAGTTCAGAAACCTCCGCTCGGCGAGCTAAGTATAGGTACCTCCCATCGGCTTTATTTTGCAATTCAACTTTTAAAACAATGGGACCTCTCTTATTAACATTCCACACTAAATTCTCATCAAATTGCCGTCTTCTTTGATCCACAGCAATAGCTTTTGATAGATCAATTAGTCTCTGAACCCCACCTGTCAGAAGCAATTCGATTGCGTCAAATATGCTCGTCTTCCCAAAACCATTTGGCCCATCTAGAGTTATTAGCGAGGCACCTTTAAAATCAATCTGCAAATCTTCAAAAGGTTTAAAATTACAAATCCTCAGGCGAGATATCTTCCAATTCTTCATCAACCATCTCCTTTAGTAACTGTTCGGTCGTTAACTCATCATTTTCTAAATTCTCAACCTTCGACCACAAAGCTGAACCCCCTTTCAACGCCAGCATTTCTGAAACATAAAAATCAAGCGGCTTAAGATCCCCTTCTTTAACTGGAAGCTTTAAAAATGGCAGTTTAATATAGATACGCGCCGCCACCCCATACAAACTATTAGATAAAGGGGCGTTTTTATACTCTTTAAACATCTCCTCATTCTTTATTACTGCCTGCAATTCAGGAAACCCCACACCGTCCAGCAAGCTCAATTCCACATCATAATAATAAAGAAAGTATTTTTTAAAGTAGTATGGGTTTTCTTCTATATCAAATATCCAGCGCTCAACGTCATTGAACACCACACCGCTCTCAAGCCTAAAAATTACGACCAGGTCAGCATTCTTCTCAAAAGAAGGGTCACTCTTAAATTCAGCTGGCGCAAACTCAACCACATCACTATTCAATATTTCAGGCGCCACAAGCTCTGACAACTCGTAAAAAATTAGGAACCTTTTGCTATCGCCCTCAGAAAACTTATAAAAATCAAACTTTTTAGAGTTACTCCCCTCAACTTCTACTGGAGTAAAGGCGACAAATCCGGAATCATGAGCAATCTCTCGCAGCAATGATCTAATCATCAATCTTACCTCTTGCATCAGCTTTTGAAATAATCCTTGCCCCGAATGCCTTCGTAATCTTGCTTGGGACATTAACAGCCGACTTATACTCTGACTCAACCATATCAGCAGTAACTCCATTAAAAGTACAATATCGATCCATCAAAGAAAACGTTGTAGATACGTCAGCTATCAGCCAATCATACTCAAAAAGAATTTCAAAAATCGCCCCATTAGACTTTATCTCTTCAAAAATATCCTGAACAAGGATATCCTCTCGCACCTCAGATTTAGAAATGTATGCAGTAGGCAAATAAAACTGCTTGTGTCCACACACATAATAGGGCGCCCTGTCAACTATTGGAGGCATAACTATCTCGAGCAAAATATCCACATAATCAAAAACCGAAGTTTTCGAGATAGTGTCTACCCCCGACCCTAGGCAAACGGTTTTCCACAGAACCTCAAACCCTGCATCACTAAGAGATTTAATTCCCCCATATGCAGTAACGACCTTGTGATAAGCTTCAACGTCACATCGCCCAGCGAGAGCCTTCGCATACTGGTCAAATGCTTCAGCAAAAGCCAACCGCGCCTTATACATTTTATATTTCTTATCTGAATCAAACTCGGCAACCGCTTCCAACAACTCCTTAAGTTGTACACTTTTTATAGTTTGCGTATAAGCGGCCTCTTTAGCCGTCATTAAGTTATCCTGAGTAGCAGCATGGATGTACGTAATCTGTGACAATATTCGACATTGCAGCGACTCGTATTTCAGCTCAACCAATTGATTGCTACACGGCAAACCATTTAGTTTCAGATATGACTCGATCTCTAGTTTTATTTTCGATATGATATCCTGAAGAGCACAATATGGTACACCGGCGTATGTATAAAACTTTACAACAACGCCATCACTCGACGTATATTCTGAAAAATCATCCAATTTACTAGACACATGAAAATACCTAGTAGTACGCTCATTACAAAGGCGTGTCACGCTAGCTGCCTTCGCTAAGGCTTCTAAGTATTCACTTCTCTGAGTGTCCCCTAAAGCCTTTACCTGATGCGTCGAAACTGCGACCCCATCTATAATAATAGCAAAATCATCTATGCTATCTAACTGCAACTCAAATACGTCATTACTCTGAAGGCACTTTATACTGTGATAAATAGCAACATAGCCCTGGTATATGTAGCCACTCCAAGTTGTTGTTGCCGTATGCGGGTAATATATTTTATTCACCACGATTACCTTTTATCTAAGGCCTTGAGAGAATGCTCCATAGTCATTAACCTGCTAGCATCAAACCATCCTCTACGGCCACTTTCTATTATTTTTACTACTCGTACAATCAGTGGTCACCAATCATCTCTGGCCCCCACATTCTCAAAACACACGATTCTTATCACTCCAGTCACCCAGCCCTACCCGCTTCGCCCTAAACCTCCACTCTCTTTCCTCCTCACATTCACCACTTGAAGCACTGGCTGCGTAAACAAGTCGGGCTTCACTAATTGCTTGACTTGAAGGTCCGCATTTAGGATCTCAAAATCGCGGAAGTTGTAATGCGGCACGCAAACGGAGCTGTGGTAATGGCGACTCACGAGCGTTGCGCGCGCGACTCTTCTGAATGTCGGTCATATAGCACGGCATCCTCTGGCAATTGGCGTTGTAGTACTGGCAGCTTTCGTGTTGCTTGCTTTCGATGGTTTCAGGCCTCGAAAAGACAAAACTCTAACTGGGAAAGCCGCGACGGTAGTGGGCATGGAGTAGTCCTTTACAAGATGAGGCAATGGCACGAAGCTACTATCTTGACATCTCGCCGTCTACCGCCGGCAGTAAGACGTCGAAAAGGAGTGCATTGAACGGTTACACAACCATTTCGGATCAATTTCCATTACTGGGGTCGTTGGCGGACGGGTTGCAGGAAAATGACCTGCACGATACCCTCCCTCCGTCGCTGCCAATTCAGCGGCCGGGCTTGGTAACCCGAGGTAAATCACTGCGCAACAGTGCCATGCGTTCGCAGGCGCTTTTTTTTCGCCTGCGATCTGCGTTATGGCGGCTGTGCGTGGGACGTCTTCGGACGTGCCGGTTTCCTTGATTTCCCGGTTTACCAACCTGCGCACAGCTGCCACCCATTCGCTTGGTAACGAATTGTGGCGGCTCTTAAAAATTAAGGAGCTTCACAATGCGCTGTATGGATACGTACAAAATCTGGCTTTTCCCTCAACGCGACTCCCTGTTGCGTAACGCCCCACTGTCCACCCTCTCCCAGCGCCTCTCCCTCATCGGAGGTGGCCAATGACCGATCAATCCGAGCTGAAAACCATCGGCCTAACCCCTGCCATTTACTGCGCCGATCAACCACTCTTCCACGTCACTCGCGGCGTTCCCCTCGGCGATGCATTGGCCATGGCTTCTGACTTTCTGTTTCTCGCCAAGAAGCTGAATGAAGATGCCGCGTACGCAACAGACACAGACCGCCACGCCTGGGCTGCGCATTATTTGACGGCGATGAGTAAGGCGGTGGTTGATGATGCGGTGAAGGTGCTTGGGCGGGGGCGGGGTTCTGCGGCGGCGGCTGAGCGGGCGGCGGCTACGTCTGAAGGGTAGTGGTTCAAAAATGAGGTGAGTGGGCTGCTTGTGATGATGGCGGTAGATTCAGCATGAATGTTGGCTGGTCTGGCGCTTTCGCGGGCAAGCCCGCTCCCACAGGGATTGCGGTTAGCTGGAGGTCGTTGTTAGCCCCGAGTTTTCGGGGCTTTTTCGTGTTGGGGTCAGAGGACGTGTTGGGAGATCAGTTTTGAGATTTCTACCATGGATGTCCTGCCGGTGAATTCGAACTTCACTTTGCCCAACGACGAAAAGTAGATCTCCAGCTCTGAATCCAGGTCGAAGGTGCCGGACGTTTCCACCGAGTACGCCACGATGTTTTTGTAGGGCAGTGAGGTGAAGTCTTTTTTGCTGCCGGTGAGGCCCTGCACGTTGACGGCGATGATGCGTTTGTTGGTGAACACCACGCCGTCACGCATGGATTTGTAGGCGTCGATGACGTGTTCGCCGTCGAGCAAAAGGTCGGTAACGCGTTGGGCGTATTCTTCGTTTTGCTTGAGTTTGAAGAAGCCCTTGTTGTTGAAATCAATCATGTGTCGCTCCTGTTATTCAATCTGTATCGGTCCTTTGGTCCCGGCATCGCTGTCCATCCAGTAGTCCTGATTCTGCAGGCTTCGATCGCCCTGGAGGGTGAAGAGGATGTTGCCCTGGCGAAACTGCAGCGTGCCGTCGGTACGCTTGGCTTTGACCTGTTTGCCGTTGACCCACACTTGTTCCTTGGCATCGATGCGGATGGTGGCGACAGTGGCGCCGGCATCGCTCTTGGCCACCCATTGCCCGACGTAGGGGGTTGGGGCGCTTGGGCTGTCCGCGGCGGGGTTGGTGAAGCCTGCCTTGGCGTTTTCTGCCTTGCTCTTGTGGATATCGCAGCCTTGGGTTTCGCTGACCTGAGTGCAGCCGGATTGCTCCAGTTGTTTGCGATAGGTGTCGTTGATGGCGTAGGCCGGGGATTGCGCCGCGATCAGGATGACCAGCGCAGGCAGGATGAGTCGGTTCATATGTGCTCCTTTGCGATCTCGTCGGACGGCATCGTACGTTTACGGTAGCGGGCGAGTGTGCCGCGCTTGTACCACAAAACATTTCAGACAATGCGCGCCGTGGTCAGTGCTCTTCTAGACTTAACGGGTGGTCGTGGAAAGAACCAAACACGTCGCTTTGGTGCAGTCGAATCAATACCAGCGTGGCAAGCTCCCTCAATGCCCTATAAACGGTGCGGCAAAGACCGCGCCGGGCACAACAAGATGCCCGCTCAGGGTGCCCTGGCCAACGGCCTGACAATGCCACGATACCGTGACGTGGTGTGAATGCCGCAGCCGACACTTTCGGACGACCGACAACCGCCTGGTTTGTCCGTGACCGTGAGGAATGCTGTATGCCTGATGAGATGTTGCAATTGCCTATGGTCAACAGCGTGCTGGAGCGCCACAAGGGCTCTGCGGGTGCACTGTTGCCCATCCTCCATGAGATTCAGGCCGGTATCGGTTACATCCCCGATGCCGCCATCCCCGAGATAGCCCACGCCCTCAATCAGAGTCAGGCCGAGATTCGCGGCGTGATCAGCTTTTACCATGATTTCCGCACCGCGCCGCCGGCCCGGCATATCCTGCGTCTGTGTCGGGCGGAGTCGTGCAAGAGTCGCGGCGCCGAGCAGTTAGCCGCGCAGTTGCGTGATCGTCTGCAACTGGATGATCACGGCAGCAGCGCCGATGGCAGCATCAGTTTGCGTCCGGTGTATTGCCTCGGTGCCTGCGCCTGTTCGCCGGCGCTGGAGCTGGATGGTCAGGTGCATGCGCGGCTCAGTGCCGAGCGTCTCGATGCGTTGCTCGACGCTTGCCGGGAGGACGTATGAGCCTCTATTTATCCTGTGATTCCCTGGCCCGTGCCGTGGGTGCCGATGCGGTGGCGTCAGCCCTTGCCAGCCCGGACCTGCAACGCACCAGCTCTCGCGGCCTGTACTGGCTGGAACCATTGCTCGAAGTGGACACCCCGCAAGGCCGTATCGGCTTCGGCCCGCTGACCGCTAGCGATGTGCCGTCGGTGCTCGATGCGCTGCAAGGCGACCCGTCCTCGCACCCACTGGCCTTGGGCCTGGTGGAAGAATTGCCTTATCTCAAGTCTCAACAACGCCTGCTGTTCGCCCGCGCCGGCATCACTCGTCCGCTGTCGCTGGACGATTATCGGGCCCACGGCGGTTTCGAGGGTTTAACCAGGGCTGTCACTATTGGCGGCGATGAGACCGCGACCGCGGTGTTCGATTCGGGCTTGCGTGGCCGTGGCGGCGCCGCCTTCCCCGCCGGGATCAAATGGCGCACGGTGCGCGCTACCGAGGCGGCGCAAAAATACATTGTGTGCAACGCCGACGAAGGCGACTCCGGCACGTTCGCCGACCGCATGTTGATGGAAGGCGACCCCTTCCTGCTGATCGAAGGCATGGCCATTGCCGGCATCACCGTCGGCGCCAGTTACGGCTACATCTATGTGCGCTCGGAATACCCACAGGCCATCGCCACGCTGAATGAAGCGCTGGAGATTGCCCGGACCAACGGTTACCTCGGCGCCAATGTCGGCGGCAGTGGTTTGGCCTTCGATATGGAAGTGCGTGTCGGGGCCGGTGCTTACATTTGCGGTGAAGAAACCGCGCTGCTGGACTCGCTCGAAGGCAAGCGCGGGATCGTCCGCGCCAAGCCACCGATTCCTGCGTTGAAGGGGCTTTTCGGCCTGCCGACGCTGGTGCACAACGTGCTGACCCTGGCCTCGGTGCCGCTGATTCTGGCCAAGGGCGCGCAGTTCTATCGTGATTACGGCATGGGCCGCTCCCTCGGCACAATGCCATTCCAATTGGCGGGCAATATTCGTCGTGGCGGTCTGGTGGAACGGGCCTTTGGCCTGACCCTGCGTGAATTGGTGGAAGACTACGGCGGAGGCACCGCCAGTGGCCGGCCGTTGAAAGCCGCACAGGTCGGCGGCCCGCTCGGCGCCTGGGTGCCACCTTCGCAATTCGACACGCCGCTGGATTACGAAGCCTTCGCCGGCATCGGCGCGATGCTCGGTCACGGTGGCGTGGTGGTAGCTGACGACAGCCTGGACATGGCTCACATGGCGCGCTTCGCCATGCAGTTCTGTGCCGAGGAATCCTGTGGCAAGTGCACGCCCTGCCGCATCGGTTCGACCCGGGGCGTCGAGGTGATCGACCGCTTGCTGGCCGCACCGGACCAGAACGGTCGCGATGAGCAGGTGATCATCCTCAAGGACCTGTGCGACACCCTGCAATACGGTTCGCTGTGCGCCTTGGGCGGCATGGTTTCCTTTCCCGTCGCCAGCGCCCTCAAGTACTTCCCCGCCGACTTCGGTCTGCAATCTTCGGAGGCCGACCAATGATCACTCTCTTCGACCCGAACACCGACATCGATCTGGGCACGCCGGCCCGTGAAAGTCAGGTGCAAGTCACCCTGAACATCGACGGCCGCAGCATCAGCGTGCCCGAAGGCACTTCGGTGATGCGCGCCGCTGCGCTGATGGGCACCACGATTCCAAAACTGTGCGCCACCGACAGCCTCGAAGCCTTCGGCTCTTGCCGCATGTGTCTGGTAGAAATCGACGGCATGCGCGGTTATCCCGCGTCCTGCACCACACCGGTCAGCGAAGGCATGAGCGTGCACACCCAGACGCCGAAACTCGCGACGCTGCGCCGCAATGTCATGGAGCTGTACATCTCCGATCACCCGCTGGACTGCCTGACCTGCTCGGCCAACGGCAACTGCGAGCTGCAAACCGTCGCCGGCCAGGTCGGCCTGCGGGAAGTGCGTTACGGCTATGAAGGTGACAACCATCTGGCCGACGTGAAAGACACCTCCAACCCCTACTTCGACTACGACCCGAGCAAGTGCATCGTCTGCAACCGCTGCGTGCGCGCCTGCGAAGAAACCCAGGGCACGTTTGCCCTGACCATCACCGGACGCGGTTTCGAATCCCGGGTGGCAGCCGCTGGTGGCGAGAATTTCCTTGAGTCGGAATGCGTGTCCTGCGGCGCCTGTGTGCAAGCCTGCCCTACTGCGACGCTGATGGAAAAAAGCGTGGTCGAACTGGGTCAGCCCGAGCACAGCGTGATCACCACCTGCGCCTATTGCGGCGTGGGCTGCTCGTTCCGCGCCGAGATGAAAGGCGACCAACTGGTGCGCATGGTTCCCGACAAGAACGGCCAGGCCAACCACGGCCACTCGTGCGTCAAAGGGCGCTTTGCCTGGGGCTATGCCACCCACCCGGATCGCATCACCACACCGATGATCCGCAAACACATCAACGACCCGTGGCAGGAAGTCAGCTGGGATGAAGCGGTGACCTACGCCGCCAGCGAATTCCGCCGGTTGCAGCAAAAATACGGCCGCGACTCCATTGGTGGCATCACCTCCAGCCGCTGCACCAACGAAGAAACCTACCTGGTGCAAAAACTGGTGCGCGCCGCCTTCGGCAACAACAACGTCGACACCTGTGCGCGGGTCTGCCACTCGCCGACCGGTTATGGCCTGAAACAAACCTTGGGTGAGTCCGCCGGCACCCAGAGTTTCGACTCGGTGATGCAGGCCGACGTGATTCTGGTAATGGGCGCCAACCCCAGCGACGCCCACCCGGTGTTCGCTTCCCAGCTCAAACGTCGCCTGCGTGAAGGCGCGCGATTGATCGTGATCGACCCACGCCGCATTGATCTGGTGGACTCGGTGCATGCCCGCGCCGAACTGCACCTGGCCCTGCGTCCGGGCACCAACGTCGCGATGCTCAACGCCTTGGCCCACGTCATCGTCACCGAAGGCCTGCTCGATCAAGCCTTTATCGACGCCCGTTGCGAGGGTAGCGATTTTGCCCGCTGGAGCGAGTTCGTCAGCCGTGCGGAGAACTCACCGGAAGTGCTGGCCGCCGTCTGCGGCGTAGACGCTGCCGACATCCGTGCCGCCGCTCGCCTGTACGCCACCGGTGGTAATGCGGCGATCTACTACGGCCTCGGCGTCACCGAACACAGTCAAGGCAGCACCGCGGTCATGGGCATCGCCAACCTGGCCATGGCCACCGGCAACATCGGTCGCGAAGGCGTCGGCGTGAACCCGCTGCGGGGACAGAACAACGTTCAGGGCTCGTGCGACATGGGCTCCTTCCCCCACGAGTTGCCCGGCTACCGGCACATCTCCAACGAAGTGGTACGGACGCAGTTCGAGCAGGCGTGGAACGTCACCCTGCAACCCGACCCGGGCCTGCGCATCCCGAACATGTTCGAGGCCGCCCTCAGCGGCAGTTTCAAGGGCCTGTATTGCCAGGGCGAGGACATTGCCCAGAGCGACCCGAATACCCAACACGTCACCGCTGCCCTGTCGGCCATGGAATGCATCGTGGTGCAGGACATTTTCCTCAACGAAACCGCCAGGTTCGCCCACGTATTCCTGCCGGGCAGCTCGTTCCTGGAAAAAGACGGCACCTTCACCAACGCCGAGCGACGCATCTCCCGGGTGCGCAAGGTCATGGAGCCACTGGGTGGCAAGGCTGACTGGGAAGGCACCGTGGCCCTGGCCAATGCGTTGGGCTACCCGATGAACTACAAACATCCGTCAGACATCATGGACGAAATCGCCAGCCTGACGCCGACGTTCACCAACGTCAGCTACGCCGAACTGGATCGCCACGGCAGCCTGCAATGGCCGTGCAACGCCGCAGCACCGGACGGCACGCCAACCATGCACATCGAGGAATTCGTGCGCGGCAAGGGGCGTTTCATGCTCACCGGTTACGTGCCTACCGAGGAAAAGGTCAATAGCCGTTATCCGTTGCTGCTGACCACCGGGCGCATCCTCAGCCAATACAACGTCGGCGCTCAGACACGGCGTACCGAAAACGTTGCCTGGCATGACGAAGACCGTCTGGAAATTCACCCGACCGACGCCGAGAGCCGTGGCATCAATGAGGGTGACTGGGTCGGCATCGGCAGCCGCGCCGGGCAGACCGTACTGCGTGCGCGGGTCACCGAACGGGTCGCGCCGGGCGTGGTGTACACCACGTTCCACTTCCCGGAATCGGGGGCCAACGTGATCACTACCGACAACTCCGACTGGGCCACCAACTGTCCGGAGTACAAGGTCACCGCCGTGGAGGTCAGCCGCGTCTACCACCCTTCCGAGTGGCAAAAACGCTATCAGGCCTTCAGTGACGAACAGGATCGTTTGCTCAAGGAACGCCGGCATGCCCGTGGCGCTAAAGCGGAGGTGCGCCGATGAGCACTGAAAACCTGATCAAGATGGCCAACCAGATCGCCCAGTACTTCGCCACCGAACCGGACCAGCAAGCGGCCGTGCTCGGTGTGCGTAATCACCTGCAGATGTACTGGACGCCGGGCATGCGCAAGGAATTGCTGGCCTGGCAGACGGAGCATCAGGGGGCGGACATGCATCCATTGGCGCAGGCGGCGGTCAGTGGGGCGGGCTGGGCGGCATAGGTCTGGATTGACCTTGAAGATCACCCAACTTGTAATGAGGGAGCTTGCTCCCTCATTACATTGGATTCGCGCTGCGACTCAATCAAATCGATATAAACCCACAACGCCCTTCAGCTCAGAGCGGCTGATTTGATATCGTGCCTGCCATCGCCTCACCTCAACAAAGACCCACGACGTTGTTAACAGGGAAGATGGAATGCAGTTAATCAGTATGTTGATGTTCTTCGCTGCATCAGCAGGGATGTGGATTTGGGTTGTGAAGAGCCGTGGCCCGTTGAATATCTGGCTGGCGAACCTCTCGGGTGCCGTGGCCAGTTTCATCGTCGGGACTGCGGTGCTGATTCTTTGCTCGAGCTGGTTAACCCCGGACGCCCCCGTCTCGCGAGCCCCGGCCTTTGCGCTTTATACGCTGATGGCATTTATGGGCACTCTGATCGGGACCTGGCTCTTGGTATTCACCAAGTGCAACCAGGAACAATCCCCCGCTTATCGACATTTTGCTGCGGCAGCGTGCAGCCTGGTGGCCGCACTGGTTGCGCTGGTGGTGTCGGTCACGATCTTTCCCCTCAAGTGACCCCATCGGGCAATTGATGAAGTTCAGCCAGAGCTCTGCGCTATCATCGCCGGCCTGTGCGCCAAGAGCCTTGAACCCGGATGTCCGTATCTCTGCCTTTGTCTGATGACTGCCACTCACTGCCACCGGTGCTGGTCGGCCCGCTGTTGCGGCGGCTGGAACCTGCGCGGCTGGTCATGTGGCTCGTGGGTTCCCGGGCGCTGTCGCTGACGTTGCGCCTGCAAGACTGCGCCGACATCCGACTGGATGCCGGACAGTGCACCGTCATCCCGATCGGCACTCACGCGTTTATCCACTTGATCGATGTGCCGCTGGCGACCGCCCTGCCCTGCGACACCGTGATCGAATACGACCTGTTGATCGACGGGACGGGCATCGCCGAGTGGGCCCCGCATTTGCTCTACGGCGAAGCACGCTGCCCGAACTTCGTCCTGCGCTCGCGCATTGATCAATTGCTGCATGGCTCCTGCCGTAAACCCCATCACCCGGCCACCGATGGCTTGCTCTGTGTCGACGGTCTATTGGCAACGGAACATGACGCATCGCAACGCCCGGCGCTGTTGATGATGAGCGGCGATCAGATTTACGCCGACGATGTCGCGGGACCGATGTTGCGAGCAATTCATGCCTTGATCGAGCGGTTAGGACTGTTCGAAGAACACCTCGAAGGCGCCGTGGTCAGCGACAGCGCCAAGCTTTATGAGCACCCGGCCAGCTACTACCACCGTGCGGATTTGTTACCGGCGCTCAAGAGCAATGAAACCCTGCGTGATCGATTTTTCGGCGGCGCGCGCAAGCCGATCTTCACTAGCAGCAGTGCCGACAATCACCTGATGACGTTCGCTGAAGTGATGGCCATGTATTTGCTGGTCTGGTCGCCGACGCCCTGGAGATTGATCGCCCCGCAACCGCCTGCGCTGACGCCTGAGAGACGCAAGCGTTATGCCGCTGAACAGACCCATATCGATGGCTTCAAGTCCGGCCTGGGCGGTGTCGCCCGGGCCATGGCGCATCTGCCGTGCCTGATGATCTTCGATGACCACGACATCACCGACGACTGGAACCTTTCCGCGCAATGGGAGGAAACGGCCTACGGCCATCCGTTCTCCAAGCGCATCATCGGCAACGCCTTGATCGCCTACATGCTGTGCCAGGGTTGGGGCAACAACCCCGATGCGTTCAGCGATGTGCTGGAAAAAACCCGTTTGCTCAGCGTCACCGGGGCCGACCGTTACCTCGACAGTCCGGTGCAGGATGACTTGATCGATGCGCTGTTGAGCTTTCAGCAGTGGCATTACGTGCTGCCCACCACGCCCGCCCTGGTGGTGATCGACACCCGCACCCGGCGCTGGCGCAGCGAGATGAACCTCAAGCAACCGTCGGGCCTGCTGGACTGGGAAGCCCTCAGCGAGCTGCAACAGGAACTGCTCGATCATCCGTCGGCGATCATCGTGTCACCCGCGCCGATCTTCGGCGTCAAACTGATCGAAACCGTGCAGAAAGTCTTTAGCTGGTTCGGTTATCCCCTGCTGGTGGACGCCGAAAACTGGATGGCCCATCGCGGCGCGGCGCAAGTGATCCTGAACATCTTCCGACACTCGCGCACACCGGGTAACTACGTGGTGCTGTCCGGTGATGTGCATTATTCCTTCGTCTACGAAGTACTGATCCGGCACCGCAAGGCCGGCCCGAAAATCTGGCAGATCACCAGCAGCGGCATCAAGAATGAATTCCCGCCGAGGCTGCTCGAATGGTTCGACCGCCTCAACCGCTGGCTCTACTCGCCGCGCTCGCCCCTCAACTGGCTGACCAAACGCCGACGCATGCGCATCGTCCCGCACATCCCCGAACACGCCGAGGCCGGCGAACGGCTATGGAACTCGGCAGGCATCGGCCAGGTGTACTTCAATGAGAAAGGGCAACCCCAGGATATCTATCAGCACAACTCAAACGGCTCGCCCAAGACCCGGATGGTTGCGCCTGAACATGACGACTGAAACGGCGAGTCACCATGAACCTCACCCGCACGCTGATCATCGGCAACTCCGGCGCCGGCAAAAGCTGGCTGGCGGAACGATTGGCCGCACAACTCAAGGTGCCATGGATCGATCTCGACCTGATTTACTGGGTGTCGGACGAACACAGCATCGCCCGCCCATATGCCGCGGCACTGGACATAGCGCGGGTGGCGGCCGCTGAAGATCAGTGGGTGATCGAAGGTG
The DNA here is from genome assembly GCF_000514395.1 of Pseudomonas sp. URMO17WK12:I12. Taxonomy (NCBI): domain Bacteria; kingdom Pseudomonadati; phylum Pseudomonadota; class Gammaproteobacteria; order Pseudomonadales; family Pseudomonadaceae; genus Pseudomonas; species Pseudomonas sp. URMO17WK12:I12. The sequence continues at coordinate 75,850 of NZ_AZVV01000006.1, read as the reverse complement.
TTTATGGCTGGATTGTCAGAGAACTTATCCACAGGGCAACGGCGCTGATCTGGTTGTGTGTGGATGACGACAGCTGTGTGGCCAATATTCGTCAACGAGAACATAGACCGGACAATGACGAGTTGCTGATAGCGTTGGTGGAATGGGCCGCCAGTTATCGGATGCGCGAAGACGCCAGTGGGTTTACCGTACACCGGCAATTGTTCGCAACGTTCACGGGCTCAAAAATCAAACTCATGGATCGAGGTGAAATCAGCGCTTTCGCCAAGTCCTCCCACACGGTTTAACAAGGATAGGTATGTTTGCACGGAGCAAGTTGGTCCCCGAACTGATGGTCATCGACCTCAAGAACAGCCTTCATTTCTGGACCTCATTGATCGGTTTCAAGATTGCTTACGAACGCCCGGAAGCGGGTTTCGCCTACCTCGATAACAACGGCGCACAGATCATGCTGGAGCAATATGCTCCGGATGACGGCCAGTGGGTGACGGGCGCATTGGAAGCACCGTTTGGTCGAGGTATCAACTTTCAGATCACCGTCGATCTCGTCGAACCGATACTTGAGCGATTGTCGGAAGTCGAATGGCCACTGTTTCGCCCGTGCGCCGATGTCTGGTATCGCGCCGATGCGGTGGAGGTCGGGCAACGCGAATTTCTGGTGCAGGATCCGGATGGGTATCTGGTTCGGTTGGTGGAAAGCTTGGGGGAGCGGCCGTATTCAGATCTGTCTGCTGCCGAGGAGACGGCCTAACTACTACGCTCTCCTGCTAACGCAGAACGCCTGATCAAATCGATTGGTGGCCTGCGCGCGGGGAAGACTAACGCCGGAAAACTTATAGAAGAGTGAACATTTGATCGTTCCCACGCAGAGCACGGGAACGATCGGGAACGTGTGTCAGGCAATGGTCACGGCCCGACAAACGCCTCTGACAACCATCTCCACTTCCCGCTCATCAATCGTCAACGGCGGCAGCAAGCGAATGGTTTTCCCGCGTGTCACATTGATCAGCAAACCGTGATCGCGCGCGGCGATCAGGGTCAGGTCGCGGATCGGTTGCTTGAGTTCGATGCCGACCATCAAGCCTTGACCACGGATTGCCAGGACGTTCGGATTGTCCGCCAATTCGCTGCGTAATCTGGCGAGCAGACGTTCGCCCTGAAGCCTGGCGTTGTCCAGCAGACCTTGTTCTTCGATGATGTCCAGCACGGTGCAACCCACACGGCAGGCCAGTGGATTGCCACCGAACGTGCTGCCATGGCTGCCCGGAGTGAACAAATCGGCGGCTTTGCCCCGGGCCAGGCAGGCACCGATGGGGATGCCGTTGCCCAGCCCTTTGGCCAGGGTCATGACGTCCGGAACAATACCCTCGTGCTGGAACGCGAACCATTGGCCGGTGCGGCCGATGCCGGTCTGGATTTCGTCGAGCATCATTAGCCACGAGCGTTTGTTGCAGAGTTCGCGCACCGCTTTGAGATAGCCCGGCGGCGCCAGCTGCACACCGCTTTCGCCCTGGATCGGCTCCATCAGGACTGCCACGATTCGTTGACCGTGGGCTTGCTGCACGGCATCCAGTGCACTGAGGTCACCGAACGGGACCTTGACGAAATCCCCCGGCAATTCATTGAACCCCAAGCGCACGGCCGGGCCATCGCTGGCGGATAACGTGCCCAGCGTCCGGCCATGAAAAGCATTTTCCATGACCACCACCAGCGGCTGCTCGACGCCTTTGTGCCAGCCATAAAGCCGTGCGAGTTTCAGCGCGGTTTCGTTGGCTTCGGCACCGGAGTTGTTGAAGAACGCCCGCTCCATGCCGGACAACGCTGTCAGCCGCTGCGCCAACCGTTGTTGCCAATTGATGCTGTAGAGGTTGGACGTGTGCAACAGCAAACCGGCTTGCTCAGTGATCGCCGAGACGATTCGAGGATGGGAGTGGCCAACGTTGGTCACCGCCACGCCCGCCACGGCGTCCAGGTATTCACGACCCGCGTCATCCCAAAGGCGCGTGCCCACCCCTTTGCTGAAACTCAGGGCCAGCGGTTGGTAAGTGCTCATCAGGCAGGCGGCGGTCATGGCATCAAGCTCCATCAATGGTCGGTGTTTTTGCAGTATGGTTAGCCACCTGAGCTGGATAAACGCTGCAATACTTCAATCATCTTAAAGCCGAGCTTGATAATGGATTTGTTCCAGGCAATGACCGTTTACGTACGCGTGGTGGAGGCCGGCAGCATGACGGCCGCCGCGCAGCAGTGTGAAATGTCCACGACCATGGTCGGCAATCACCTGCGGGCGCTGGAGCAACGCCTGGGTGTACGCCTGCTCAACCGCACGACACGGCGCCAGCGCCTGACGGAATTCGGCTCGGCCTATTACCAGCGTTGCCTTGAAGTATTGGGATTGGTCGCCGATTCCGAACGCCTGGCTGAACAGAGTCAGGATGCGCCCAGTGGCACCTTGCGTATCACGGCACCACTGACCTTCGGCACGGAAAGACTCGCGCCTGCGCTCAGCGAATTTTCGCTGCAATGCCCACAGGTCAAACTGGACGTGGTGCTCACCAACGGGCGCCCTGACCTGCTCGAAAACGGCCTTGATGTGGCGTTTCGCCTGGGCGCCATTGAGCCATCGAACCTGATCGCCCGGCCGCTGATCGACTACACCCTGACCATGTGCGCATCACCGGAGTACCTGGCACGCCGATCTACGCCGGAAAAACCCGAAGACCTGCAACATCACGATTGCTTGTCCTTTGCCTACCCGGTCGGGGATGACTGGCAATCGGTCGAAAAACAATGGCGCCTGAGCGGACCCGAAGGCGAAGTGATGGTGGCCGTCAGTGGTCCGATGTTGATCAACAGTTCAGCGGGGTTGCATCAGGCGGCCCGTACCGGGATGGGCATCGTGATGCTGCCCGATGCGCTGGTGGAACAGGACCTGCTCAACGGAAAACTGGTGGCATTGATGCAGCACTATCAACTGCCGAGCCGGCCCATGCACCTGGTGTACGCCCAGGATCGCTACCGGCTGCCAAAATTACGCCACTTCGTCGACTTTGCCATGCAGTTGTGGGGCAAACACTAGCCGTGGCAATGCGCCATGAACTAATCTCGACCCCCAGGCGAATCAATTGATATTTGCGCGTCAGGGAGAGCGGTGATGGGGGAAGCATCAAATATCACGCCGTTGAAATTCAATGTGTCAGATTTTAGCGAAGACCTGCTCCACACCATTCTGGAGCTGGTCAGCGATGGCATTTGGGACTGGAACGCCAACACCGGTTTTGTTTACCGCAACCCTGGTTGGTACAAGATGCTCGGCTACGAGCCTCATTCCCTGGACAACACCGCGTTGACCTGGGAAAACCTCATCCACCCTGACGATTACCCCCGCGTCATGGCCGTGTTTGATGACTACCTGAAACAGCGCGCCCCCACCTATCAAGCCGAATATCGCTGCCGCATGCTGGACGGCAGCTACACCTGGATCGAAGACCGCGGCTATGTGCTGTCCCGCAATGCCGACGGCACGGTAGCGCGGATGGTCGGCGCGCACCGCAGCATCGACGACAAGCGACGTCTGCTCGAGGAACTGGAGCGACGCGCTCATTCCCTTGAAGCCATCGTTGAAGAGCGCACCCGGGAATTGTCCCGGGTCAATCAGCAGCTGCAGATTCAACTCGAAGAGAACCGCAAACTCGCGGAAACCGACACGCTTACCTCCATCGCCAATCGCTACCTGATGGAAAAAAGCCTGCCTCAGGCATGCGAACGCGCCCAGCGCTTTCGATGTCCCCTGTCCCTGATCGCCATGGACATCGACGATTTCAAGATCATTAACGATCACTACGGCCATGCCTTGGGTGATGCCGCCATCGTGCAGGTGGTCGAGGGCGTGAAGCACTTCGTGCGCGAAGGCGATCTGCTGGCGCGATGGGGCGGTGACGAGTTCATCATGATCCTTCCCGATACCCCGTTGGCTGACGCCAGACTCCTGGCCGAAAAAATCCGCGATGGCCTGTCGAGCCTGCCCCCGGTGGGCGCGTTTCACGTGACCATGAGTTTTGGCGTGGTCCAGCGTTTTGAGGAAGAACAACAGACCGGGTTGCTGGCTCGGGCTGATCAGGCGCTTTATCGGTCGAAGGTGTCGGGCAAGAATATGATTTCGGGGTAACCCCCCGTTATCGCTTCCACTCACATCCCCGCCTTCACCAACACCGGCTTCTCCTGATAACGATCGGGATACAACTGCTTCAACTGCGCCACTTTCGGTAGATCGTTGATCACGATGTACGGATAGGTCGGGTGCTCGGTCAGAAAATCCTGGTGCTCCTCCTCCGCCGGGTAGAAGCCGTTGTAGGTTTCCAGCTTGGTCACTATAGGTTTGTTGAACGAATGAGCAGCGTCTAGCTGGGCAATGTAAGCCTGGGCGACGCGTTGCTGTTCGGTGTTCTCAGTGAAAATCGCCGACCGGTATTGAGTGCCGCTGTCGGGGCCTTGGCGGTTCAGTTCGGTGGGGTTGTGGGCCACCGAAAAATAGATCTGCAGCAGCGTCCCGTAACTGACCTGAGTCGGGTCGAACGTGACCTCGACGGACTCCGCGTGGCCGGTATCGCCCTCGCTGACCCGTTCATATTGGGCGGTGTTGGCCGCACCGCCGGCGTAACCGGAAACCGCTTTCTTCACGCCTTTAATGTGCTGAAAAACGCCTTGGACGCCCCAAAAACACCCGCCGGCAAACACCACTTTTTCGCTGTGGGCCTGGGTCGTTTCATCCAGCGCCGGCGGAGGGATGACGACGGCTTCTTCGGCTCCGAACGAGAACGCCGAGCACTGACTGATAATGCCGGCAGCGGCCATCCCCAACAGGGTGCGGCGCCAGGTGAACAGGGTTTTCATGGAGCAGACTCCTCAACAAATGAAATGACTTCAACCGAACGTAAACGCGTACGCCGAAACACCCGGATCGAGAAACTCGATGCTGAACGTGCGGTCGGTCACGCCGCCGCTCTGGCGTACCAATTGATACAAACGCTGTGAATTCACACGGCCGCTGCCATCGGGTGCCACATCGGTGCCGTGGGCATCGCCAGGGGCTTTGCCGTCAATGAGCACTTTGAATCGCACCGGTTTACCGTCGGCACCGGGGCCCAGTACCAAGTGCAGATCACGGGCATGGAAGCGATAAACGATGCGACTGGCTGGCGCGCTGGAAGTCGCACGCTCTGAACCGACATTCCACTTTCCGTCCAGGCTCCAGTCGTTGAGTGCCAGCTCGGCGGGAGGGCTGTACGCGGCCACTTTGTCAGGCACAAGGCCGGTTTCGGGGACGAAATGCTCCGCCCGCTGGAAACCGACATAGGTTTCCGGTGATTGCACTTCGCTCATGTCCGGCGCGAGTTGAACCCCTGTCGCCTCCGCGTTGATCAAACCGTCCGCGACGTTCACTGTGCCCGCTTCACGCAGCAGTTGCTGGATGACCCTTTCCGATTCGGCGTATTCGCCTTCACCAAAGTGGTGATAACGAATGCGCCCCTGAGCATCGGCAAAGTAGTGAGCCGGCCAGTATTCGTTGTTGAAGGCACGCCAGATCTTGTAGTCGTTATCGATGGCCACGGGGTAGTTGATACCCAGGTCCTTCATGGCCTTGGTGACATTACCGACGTCGCGCTCAAAGGCGAATTCAGGGGCATGGACGCCGATCACCACCAATCCCTGATCGCGATACTTCTCGGCCCAGGCTTTCACATACGGCAAGGTGCGCAGGCAGTTGATGCAGGAGTAAGTCCAGAAATCCACCAACACAACTTTGCCCTTCAAGGCCTGCGCGGTCAGAGGTGGGGAATTGAGCCATTGCACCGCGCCATCCAGCGCTGGGAGATTGCCTTCAATCGGCAACGCGCCCGATGCCTTGTCACTCGCTTTCATCGCGCCACCCGCGGCCATCATCGCCCCGCTGTTGTTCGGCGACTTGCCGGCCAATCGGCCCACCAGGGCTTGCTCGATCCCGCCGGTGGACGCGGTCGAAACCCGTGCCAGAATCCCGGTATCCAACCCCAGGGCAATCGCGGCGACACCCGCCAGCATGGCGGCCCCAAGACCGCGCCGAACCCATTCCCCGGCGCCAATCGAGCGCTTCATTGCCGCGAAGACTTTACCGCCGAGCAGCAGTGCCACGGCGAGCGACGTGGCGGCACCGGCCGCGTACGCCAGCAGCAACAGCGTGGTTTCGATGCTGGCTCCTTGCAGCGCCGCCCCGGTCAGCAACAGACCCAGGATCGGCCCGGCGCAAGGCGCCCAGAGCAAACCCGTGGCGACGCCGATCAGGAACGAAGCGCCGGGACGCGGCCGGGCATCGGCGCCGGCGGCTTCCGACAATCGACTGCCGGCCGCCACCAGTGGTCGAGTCAGACGCTCGGCGAGTCGTGGCAGCAGCAGCGTCAGCCCGAACAGTGCAACGAACAGCAACGCGAGCCAGCGACCGTACTGATTGACTTGCACCACCCAACCGCCGCCCACCGCCGCCAACGTCGCGAACAGGGCGAAGGTCAACGCCATCCCCGCCAACAGCGGCAAGCCACTCTTCATAAACGGCTGCCCGGTTCGCGCGAAGACAAAGGGCAGCACCGGCAGAATGCAGGGGCTGACAATCGTCAGGACACCACCGAGATAAGCGAGAACCAAAAGCCACATAGCGTCGACCTGCATCAAGCGAGTGAAATGAAATGCCCATGAATCAAGCTGCCTGTGGCTCGAACGTCAGCGCCAGACCGTTCATGCAATAACGCAGGCCGGTAGGCTTGGGCCCGTCATCGAAGACATGCCCCAGATGACCGCCACAGCGCCGACAGTGGACTTCTTCACGCAGCACGCCGAAAGACCGGTCCTGACGAGTGGCCACCGCTTTGTCCAGGGGGGCCCAGAAACTCGGCCAGCCGGTGCGACTGTCGAACTTGGTATCGGATGAGAACAGCGGCAGATCACACCCGGCGCAGGCGAAAACGCCCTCGCGATGCTCATTGTTCAACGGGCTGCTGTAGGCCCGCTCGGTGCCCTCTTTACGCAGGATTTCGTACTGCTCGTCACTGAGCATGGCGTGCCATTCGCTGTCGCTGCGGGTCACCTCGAATACCTCCGCGGCACTGGCATCACTGACCAGTGCGGTGCTGGCGGCAAATTTTGGCAACACACCGATCACCAAGGCTGCAGCGCCCAGCCCGCCGCCCGCTACAAGAAACTGTCGCCGTGAAAACATGGCCTTCTCCAAAATTCCCGATGCCTGATAAGGAACACAGCCTAGGCTTGGGTTGATCGCCAAATCCTCACGAGCAGTTAAACAATTCGTGATAACTCGGACTGAGGAAAACCCGCACAATGTGCCCATTGCGCTACAAAGGATTGAGCTTTATGGAACAGACCAAACGCGTCCTGGTGGTCGAGGACGACCTGCACATCGCCGACCTTATCTGCCTGCATCTTCGCGATGAGCAGTTCGAGGTGGTGCACTGCGCCGACGGTGACGAAGGCATGCGCCTGTTGCAGCAAGGAAGCTGGGACGCGTTGATCCTCGACCTGATGCTGCCCGGTGTCGATGGCCTGGAAATCTGCCGTCGGGCACGGGCGATGGCCCGCTACACCCCGATCATCATCACCAGCGCACGCTCCAGCGAAATGCACCGGATCCTGGGGCTGGAACTCGGCGCCGACGATTACCTCGCCAAACCTTTTTCGATGCTGGAACTGGTCGCCCGGGTCAAAGCGCTGCTACGCAGGGTCGACGCCATGGCCCGCAACCTGAAGATGGACTCGGGCAGCCTGATGACGGACGGCTTGTCCATCGACCCGATCACCCGCGACGTTTCGCTCGACGGTCGTCGCCTGGACCTCACGCCACGGGAATTCGACCTGCTGTATTTCTTCGTCCGCCAACCCGGCAAAGTCTTCTCGCGCATGGATTTGCTCAATGCGGTCTGGGGTTACAGCCATGAAGGTTACGAACACACGGTGAACACCCACATCAATCGTCTGCGGGCCAAGATCGAAACCGATCCGGCGCTGCCCGCGCGCATCCTCACGGTGTGGGGGCGTGGCTACAAATTCGCCGTCAAGGAGGAGCAGCCATGAGGCTGACCCTGACACAACGCCTGTCGCTGGTGTTCGCCATTCTGTTGCTGGTGTGCTGTGGCACATCGGCCTGGATGCAAGTGCGCTCCAACAAGATGCATGAACTGGAAGTGGTCCAGGGGCTGTCGCGCGATCTGGCGCAACACATCGCCCATGACACGGTGCTGATGGACAGCAGCGGCTTGATGCCCAATGCCATTCGTGAACTGTTCAGCAAACTCATGCAGGTCAATCCCAGCGTTGAGGTTTATCTGCTGGACACCGAGGGCAAGATTGTCGGAAGCGCCGCACCGGAGGGACGGATACGTCGGGAGCGGATCGATCTGGCCCCCGTCCAGCGCCTGCTCAAAGGCGATGCCCTGCCGATTCTCGGTGATGACCCGCGCAGCGCCGACGGGCGCAAGGTGTTCAGCGCTGCGCCATTGCAGGTCAACGGCCAGCCCGCCGGTTACCTGTATGTGGTACTGCTCAGCGAAGAACACGACCGCTTCGCCGAACGCGGTGCCACCAGCGCCGCACTCAATACCGCCCTGTTGTCCATCGGTCTGGTGGCATTGCTGTGCCTGATTGCCGGTCTGACGGCATTTGCCCTGATTACCCGACCGCTGCGGCGCTTGACCGAAAGAGTCAGTCAGTTCGACATCGACGGCGTGCCCTCCACACCGCCCACCTCCGAGCCGATGGAAAAAGCCGCCAGTCACGATGAAATCGCCGTGCTGGACGCCGCCTTCCGGCAGATGCAAACCCGCCTCAGTGAACAGTGGCGCTCGCTGACGCGTCAAGACCAGGAACGCCGCGAACTGGTGGCGAACATTTCCCATGACCTGCGAACACCACTGGCCTCGCTGCATGGATACCTGGAAACCCTGTCGCTCAAGGACGCCACGTTATCCCCCGTCGACCGGCGTCGCTATCTGGGCATCGCCCTCGATCAAAGCCGCAAGGTGGGAGGCCTGGCGCAATCGCTGCTGGAACTGGTCAGGCTGGAACACGGTTTTGTGCAACCGGTGCTGGAGCGCTTCTCACTGACCGATCTGGTGCAGGACATTTTCCAGAAATTCGAACTGACCGCCGAAGCGCGCCAGATCGAACTGAAGGCCACTTTCGCCCCTAACGTTTCCGCCGCCTGCGCCGACCTGGGATTGATCGAGCGCGTGCTGACCAACCTGTTCGACAATGCCCTGCGCAACACCCCTCAAGGCGGAGAAATCGAGCTGAGCCTGCGCCCTCAGGGGCCATTTATAGAAGTCACGGTCAGCGACACCGGCCCCGGCATCGCTGCGCCGCTGCGCGAAGGCCTGTTCCTGCGTCCCTTCAACATTGGCGGTGCACGGCGCGATGGCGGGTTGGGGCTGCGCATCGTGCATCGGATCCTGCAGTTACACGGACGTGAGATCCAGCTGATCGATCTGCCCGGACGAGGCGCGACCTTCCGCTTCTCCTTGCCGGTGGATCAGCAAACGGCGGAACAATGGGCGGTTCACTCGATGAACCTGAATTCGATGGGGAAATAGCCGACCGCACCTGCTCCGGTAACGACTATTATCCCGGCACTTGTTTTTCGGCATGGACGCTGCGTGATGCTCAATACCCTGCAACACACCCCGCTGTGGGTTTATGCGGTATTCCTGGTGCTCTGCTACTACGGAATCAAAGCGCTATCCCCGACTGAGGAAAGCAAAACCTCGCTACGCGTGACTCCGCCGATCTTGCTCGGCTGGTCGCTCTATTCACTGAACCTGTCGTTGAACCCCACCGCCTCCCTCGGTTGCTGGTTGATCGCCGTTGTTCTGGGAGGTCTGGCTGCGCTGGTGCTTTCCCAAAGCAGAGGCGTCGAACTCAATAAGCCGAAAACCGGACTGGTCGTGCCGGGAACAGCGAAAACCCTGGTGCTCTACCTGCTGTTTTTTGCCGTGAACTACTACTTCGGCTACCAGGATGATGTTCACCCGGAACAGGCCACCACGCTTGAGATGTTACTGCTCAAGGCCTCCGCATCCGGGTTTGTCTGCGGATTGATCAGTGGTCGCTCTTTGCAGTTTTATCGGGCGCTATCAGCGCTTCAGTCACAACGACCGCAAATGGCCATCGACTGAGGCCTTCTCGCAAAAATCATGACCAACCGCCTGTTCATCCGTGACAACTCGGCGTGGGTCCAATAGATTAGGCGACCTGAAAAGGCCCTGTGCTTTCTCGCCTCAATTCAAGTTAAAAGAAGTAGTGAAATTTCAATGTCCGATTCCAACACCGCTGAATCCGTAGTCACCCTGTCGTCCAAAGCGGAATACGAAAACTCCATCAATCTTTCACAGCATGTGCCTCAGGCCAAGACCATCAGCGAGATGGTCCTGGACGCTTTTCAATCCACCCGGGAAAGCGACCAGATCCGCGAACTGCGCGCCGCAATTCGCCAGGCACACGACAGCTTCGACGACGATAAAGCCTATGAACTGATGGGCGAACTCAAACAACTCAAGGACGCGGAAGCGGCCGACATTGCCGCTCTCGAAGACCTGAGCAGCAAATTCCCGATCAGCCGGATTCTCTCCAGCTTCAAGGATGACCCGGCGTTTCAGGAAATCGTCTACGGCCTCGCGCTGAAAGTGCTGAACCAGACTCACCAAGCCATCAGCAACCCAAGCAGTGGCAAAAGCAAAGTGGCTCGCGCCAAGAAAGACCTCGAAGTGTTCACCATCAGCAAGGACGGCATCAACGTCACCCTGCCACTGCGCACCCCGCGTTCAAGCCTGAACGTTGACCGCAAAGCGTTGGAGTTCCTCGGCTTTACCTTCGTCGGCGAAGGCGAAGACGCCGTGATTGAAAGCGAGACGTTCCTGGATAACGCCGGCGTCGAACAAGCGGTCAACCGCAAGAACATCATCACCGCACTGCAGCAACAAACCGCGTTCGACGGCTACAGCATCGCCGCGCAGTAACACGGCCCAACCCAAAAGCCCCGCCCTTGCAGCGGGGCTTTTTATTGCCTGCAAAAATCAGGAAATCGAAGGATGCAGCGCCGCAATCATGTCCACTTCCACCGGCGCGTTTTTCGGCAACTGATAAACACCGACCGTCGTGCGCGTATGTTTGCCAGCATCGCCCAACACTTGGGTGAAGACATCCGACGCGCCGTTGGCCACCTCACTGAGGTCGACGAAATCGAACGTGGATTTCACATAAACGGTGACACGAAGCAGGGCCTTGACGTTATCCAGTGAGCCGACGGCCTCGCGGATCAATGCCAGACCGCGTATCGCGCTGATGCTCGCGGCCTCTTGGGCATCGGCCAAATTAAGCTCCAGGCCCACCCGGCCCGGGTACTGGATTTTGCCGTTCATGCGCGGCACCAGGCCACTGACATACAGCTCATCGACATGCCGAAGCAGTGGCGCGTAATGCCCCCCGGCCGCGTTCTCGTCGTAGATATCGAAGCCATGCTCTTTCGCCATCTCGAGGAAACGTTCGTCGCGGGTTGTTTGCCTAATCATCTACTGAGCCCTCTTGATCCACCATACAAACGCGATTTTGATGGTAGAGACAGACGCTTCTCTTGATCAGGGCAAGTTCGTATAGAATCCAGCGAACTTTACTGCCAGGGAGACCAGTAAAATGCAGGCTCAACGCGCTGTGATCGCCGCCATCGAGTTCCAGCCGGGGGTGCCGCTGGTGCAGCAGATTGTCGATCAGCTGTCCGAAGCCATCAGCCAGGGAGGCCTGCCGCACGGGGCCAAGTTGCCGCCGATTCGCGAACTCTCCGAATTGATGAACGTCGGAAAATCCACCGTGGTGGACGCCCTCGACCGATTGCGGGCCAAGGGACTGGTGGTCTCACGCCAGGGCTCGGGGCATTACGTCCACCGGGCAAGCACTCAGCCCCCAACCGCTACTGCCCCAGACCTGCAACCGCAAGACACCCTCAGCCGTGTCCGCCGTGCGATTCTTATGGATAACGACGCTCTACGTCCCGGTTGTGGATTTCTACCCGGCTCGTGGTTACCGGCGGATGAACTGCTCAAAGCCGTGCGCGGCACCCTTCGTGCGACATCGCTGCGCATGGGCGAATACGGTGAGGTCGGCGGTTACCGGCCGCTGCGCGAGGCATTGCGGGTCAAGTTGTCGGGCTTTGGCATCGAAGTGCCGGTGGAGCAAATCATCACCACCGCCAACACCATGCAGGCCATCGATCAACTGATGCGCCTGTTGATAAAGCCCGGCGATACGGTGCTGCTCGACGATCCGTGCTACTTCAACCTGCACACCAATCTGGCGTTGCACGGCGCCAAGGTCCTCACCGTTCCCCGCGATTGCAGCGGGCTGGATCTGGAGACGTTCGAGCACCTGCTGATCGTCCACCGCCCCGTGCTCTATATGACCAACAGCACCTTGCATAACCCGACCGGGCACTCGTTTTCGGCGGCGCAGGTGTATCGCCTGCTGGAGTTGAGTCACCGCTACGGTTTTCACATTGTTGAAGATGACCTGTACGGCGATCTCCAGCAACGACGCACCCCGCGCCTGGCCGCCAGCGGGCTCGACAATGTCAGTTACGTGTCCGGTTTCTCCAAGACCCTGACGGCCAATAGCCGGGTCAGCTACGCCGTGTTATCACCACAACTGGCCGCCCGAATGATCAGCCTGAAGATGAGCATCGGTGGCGTGACCTCGGAACTGGCGGAGCAAATCACCTGCACCATGCTCAGCAACGGAAGCTACGCCAAGCACATCCGGCGCACGGTGGATCGCTTGTATGAGTCGAGCAGTCGCGTGGCGCGCTGGCTGGTGGAGGCCGGATGCTCAGTGTCATCGGTGCCGGGCGAAGGACTGTTCATCTGGGCGCGTCTGCCCGGCGGGTTCCATGCCGAAACCCTCGCCAACAAAGGCCTCAAGAATGACCTGGTACTGGCGCCCGGAGCGATGTTGAGTAAAGCGGCCGACGCCAATAGTTTTCTGCGCTTCAATGTTGCGCATAGCGATGATCCACTGGTGCGGGAGCGGTTTTTCCGGTTGCTTGATAAGTGAGCTTGCTGACGACCGAGGTGTGGCCATCGCGAGCAGGCTCACTCCTACACTCGATTGCATTCCACAGGAAAGAACGCGGTCGAATGCAGGAGTGAGCCTGCTCGCGATGGCCACGACACGGTCCAAAAGAAAGCCCCAACAAAAAGCCCCGCACTTCTCTCGAAGGCGGGGCTTTTGTTTACAGCATCCGACGCTTAAGGCGCGTACGTCAGCAGCAGCTCGGTCGGCACTTTGAAGTCCAGGGACATCATCACGCTCAACGCGGTAATGGTGAAGATCGAGAACACGAACAGCTTGCGTGCCCAGACCGTGTCATCCACTGCCTTGTAACCGGTCCAGGCCATGTACAACCAGTACATGCCCATGGCCGCGGCGACGGCGAGGTAGCTCATGCCGGCGTAGCCGCTGAAGGTCAGCATCAAGGTCGCCACGAGGAAGGCCAGGATGTAGATCAGGATGTGCTTCTTGGCCACCTGGATTCCGCGCTTCACTGGCAGCACCGGAATCGATGCGGCCAGGTAATCGTTGAAGCGGAAAATCGCGATGGCGTAGGAATGCGGCATCTGCCACAGGCTGAACATCACCAGCAACGTCAGTGCGGCCATGTCGAAGCTGTTGGTCACAGCGACGTAGCCAATCACCGGCGGCATGGCGCCCGACAGACTGCCCACCAGCGTGCCGTGAACCGACTTGCGCTTGAGGTACAGGCTGTAGAAGCCGACGTAGATGACGAAACCGATCACGGCGAACAGCGCGGCCAACGGGTTAGCCACCTTGTACAACAACGCAACGCCGGCAACACCCAGGACGGTCGCAAAGGCCAGGGCCAGTTTCAGGGAAATCAAGCCCTGGACCAGCACGCGGTTCTTGGTGCGTTCCATCTTCAGGTCGATGTCGCGGTCGATGCAGTTGTTGAACACGCAACCGGAAGCCACCACCAGGGACGTGCCGATCATGGCGGCCAGGAAGATGGCCAGATCGACATGCCCTTTCGAGGCCAGGAAAAATCCGCCTGCCACAGAAAGCACGTTACCGAAAATGATCCCCGGTTTGGTGATTTGGATAAAGTGCTTAAAGGACATCCGGACTTTCCTCAGTGCGCCATCATGACGGTGTGGATGCTGAACATGATCCACAGCGACAGGCCTACCAACAGGACGATTACCAATGCAGCGAAGACAAACGCGATCACGTTGTTACGCTGGGCAGCGGAGCGGTCCAGGTGGAGGAAGTACACCAGGTGCACGAGCACCTGGATCACGGCGAAGGCCAGTACGATCCACAGGGTCATGGCTTTCGGCAGCGACGGGTACATCACCAGGCCGAAAGGAATGATCGTCAGGATCACCGACAGGATGAAACCGATGGCATAGGACTTGACGCTGCCGTGGCTGTCGTCGTGGCCGTGGCCATCGTGGGAGTGTGCATTAGCCATTACAGGGTCCCCATCAGGTAAACAACGGTGAATACGCAGATCCACACCACGTCCAGGAAGTGCCAGAACAGGCTCAGGCAGCTCAGACGGGTCTTGTTGGTCGCCGTCAGGCCGTTTTTCTGGACCTGATACATCATGATCGCCATCCAGATCAGACCGCTGGTCACGTGCAGACCGTGGGTGCCGACCAGGGTGAAGAACCCGGACAGGAAGCCGCTGCGGTTAGGACCGTAGCCTTCGGAGATCAGCATGTGGAACTCGTTGATCTCCATGCCGATGAAGCCCAGGCCGAACAGGAAGGTGATGGCCAACCAGCCCAGTACCGCCTTCTTGTTGCCCTTGAACAACGCCAGCATGGCGAAGCCGTAGGTGATCGAACTGAACAACAGGCAGGCGGTTTCGCCCAGCACGTATGGCAGCTCGAAGATGTCGTGGCCCGACGGGCCACCCGCTACGTTATTAACCAGTACCGCGTACACCGCGAAGATCGACGCAAACAGAATGCAGTCGGTCATCAGGTAGAGCCAGAAACCGAATACGGTCATCTCGCCCGAGTCGTGGTGATGGTCATCGTGCCCATGTCCATCGACATGGGTGTGTCCAGCATTGGTCACTAAGTTCGACATGGTTTAAGCCTGTTCCAACGAGGTTTCAACACGGGTGGCAGTGGCCGGGATTTTCCCTGCGGCTACCAGACGTTTGCGCTGCTCGGCTTCGGTGCGCTCGATCACGTCGACCGGCACCATGTAGCCCTGGTCATCACGGGCAGCGTGGATCACGAAGTAGATCACGGCGCCGGCGAGGCCGAAGATGGCCATCCACCAGATGTGCCAGATCATCGCGAAACCGAACACGGTCAACAGAGCACCCATGACCAGGCCGGTCGCGGTGTTGTTTGGCATGTGGATCGGCTCGTACTTGACCGGAGTCTGGTACGCAGTACCGTCTTCCTTGGCTTCAGTGAACGGGTCGATGCAGTCGGCTTTTGGCAGTACGGCAAAGTTGTAGAACGGTGGTGGCGACGAGGTCGACCATTCCAGCGTGTGGGCATTCCACGGGTCACCGTGTTCGCACATGTTTTCCGGCTTCTTACGGTCACGAACACTGACGTAGAGCTGGATCAACTGGCAGGCGATACCGCAGGCGATCATGACCGCACCGAACATGGCCACGTACAGGTACGGCACCCACTCAGGGTTGGTGGTGGCGTTCAGACGACGGGTCATGCCCATGAAGCCCAGAGCATAGAGCGGCATGAACGCGACGAAGAAGCCCGAGATCCAGAACCAGAATGCTGCCTTGCCCCAACCTTCGTGCAGCTTGAAGCCGAACGCTTTAGGGAAGTAGAAGCCGAAACCAGCGATGTAGCCGAACACGGCGCCGCCGATGATCACGTTGTGGAAGTGAGCAATTACAAACAGGCTGTTGTGCAGGACAAAGTCAGCACCCGGAATGGCCAGCAGTACGCCGGTCATGCCGCCGATCGCGAAGGTCACCATGAAGCCCAGGGTCCACAGAACCTGGCTGGTCATGCGCAGACGGCCCTGGTAGATGGTGAACAGCCAGTTGAATAGCTTCACCCCCGTCGGGATCGAGATCAGCATCGTCGCCAGACCGAAGAAGGCGTTGACGTTGGCACCCGAACCCATGGTGAAGAAGTGGTGCAGCCAAACCATGAAGCCCAGGATCGAGATCGCGCCCGAGGCGTAGATCATCGAGTGGTGGCCGAACAGTTTCTTGCCGGAGAACGCCGAGATGACTTCGGAGAAGATCCCGAACGCCGGCAGAATCAGGATGTAAACCTCGGGGTGACCCCACGCCCAGAACAGGTTGACGTACATCATCGGATTGCCACCAAGTTCATTGGTGAAAATGTGGAAATCCATGTAACGGTCAAGCGTCAGCAGTGCCAGGGTAGCGGTCAGGATCGGGAAGGAAGCGACGATCAGAACGTTGGCCCAGGTGCAGGTCCAGGTGAAGATCGGCATGTCCATCAGTTTCATGCCCGGGGTACGCATTTTCAGCACGGTGGCCAGGAAGTTGACCCCGGTTAGCGTCGTACCTAGCCCGGATAGTTGTAGCGCCCAGATGTAGTAGTCCACACCCACGCCAGGGCTGTAGCCCAGTTCCGACAGCGGTGGATACGCCACCCAACCGGTACGGGCGAATTCGCCGACACCCAGGGACACGTTCACCAGCACGACGCCAGACATCAGCAGCCAGAAGCTCAGGGAGTTCAGGAACGGGTAGGCAACGTCACGCGCGCCGATCTGCAGCGGCACTGCAAGGTTCATCAGGCCGGTGAAGAATGGCATCGCCATGAAGATGATCATGATCACACCGTGAGCGGTGAAGATCTGGTCATAGTGCTCAGGCGGCAGGTAGCCCGGCGAGCCTTCGGTGGACAGGGCCAACTGGGTACGCATCATGATGGCGTCGGCAAAACCGCGCAGCAGCATGACCATGGCGACGATGATGTACATCACGCCGATTTTCTTGTGGTCGACCGAAGTCAGCCATTCGGACCACAGGTAGGTCCACTTCTTGAAATAGGTGATTGCAGCGAACACGCCCAGACCGCCGAGCGCGATCATGGCGATGGTCACCATCACGATCGGTTCGTGGAACGGGACCGCTTCCCAACTTAATTTACCAAACATCGTTTACTCCTCTGCCCCGGCAGCTGAATGCGAACTCATGTCCATCCCTTCCATCTGGGCCACTTCTTTCTCTTTCTTCTCGTGGTCCACTTTCGGACCTGGTTTCATGCCTTCGTACTTGTCGACGATGGTCTGGAACAGGTTCGGCGTGAACGAGGAGTAGAGCGCTACTGGATTGTTCTGGCTTGGTTTGGAAAGGGCTTCGTATTCAGCTTTTTCAAGCTGTTTAGGTGCCTTCTTGACATCACTGACCCAGGCATCGAAGTCCGCCTGAGAGGTGGCGATTGCTTTGAACTTCATGCCGGTGAAACCCGCGCCGCTGTAGTTGGCGGAGATCCCGTCGAATTCAGCGTTCTGGTTGGCGATCAGGTGCAGCTTGGTCTGCATGCCCGCCATCGCGTAGATCTGACCGCCCAGGCCCGGAATGAAGAACGAGTTCATCACGGTGTCGGAAGTGATCTGGAAATTGATCGGCGTGTTGGCCGGGAAGACGATCTTGTTGACCGTGGCAATCCCTTGTTCCGGATAGATGAACAGCCACTTCCAGTCCATCGATACCACTTGAATGGTGATCGGCTTGACGTCGGATTCCAGTGGTTTGTACGGGTCCAGAGCGTGGGTCGACTTGTAGGTGACATAACCCAGGGCAATGATGATCAGCACTGGAATAGCCCACACCGCGATTTCAATCTTGGTGGAGTGCGACCACTTCGGCGTGTAGACGGCGTCGGTGTTGGAGGCGCGATATTTCCAGGCGAACAGGAAGGTCATGACGATGACCGGTACCACGACAAGAAGCATCAGCAGCGTTGCGGTGATGATCAGGTTTCGCTCGTCCAGGCCAACCTGGCCCTTGGGATCGAGCAAGGTCATGTTGCAGCCTGACAGCAACAATGTGCCAATCAGCGGCAATAAGCCTAGTAGTCTGGGGTACCTGTTTTTACTCATCTCACGACCTCTAAAGCAGCTTGCGCAATGCAGTTGGGTTTTGATCGCCAACACTTCACCCTGCCAAGGGTTGGCATTTTTCTTGGATTGAATAAGGGCCGCCCGTCGCGCGTCAGACGCTGCTCGACAAATCCTGGGACAGCGGTAAGTTCTTATTCGAATTCGTGGTCAAAGGCCTTGTTACAGACCAATTCCATTTGGTGCGGATAGTTGGAAGGCTCCGACACCTGGGAGTCGCATGAGGCGTTCAAGCCTCTCGACGCCCTACTTTCTGCTCATGATGAGCAGTGCCGGGAATTCAGTGCGGGCGATTGTAGATATGTAACGATTCATAAACCATGTCTCATCCCGAAATAATTTTTATCCATTCCAGCAACAATCATTAACGGATTTCGCAAAAGTCCGGCATGGTATCGAAATTGATTCTCAACAAAAACACTAAAAATAGTAGGTCTACCTAACGCAGTTCAGACAGCTTCGGGGTGACTTCGCCCTCCCCCTACCCTGCTCAACCCCCTATGTGACAAGGGCTTTGGCAATTTGCCAGACCCTGTTAAAACTGCCTGTTCCAGCATTTCCGGGGTCAGATGATGTGCCGCGGCAACAGACCAATTTTGTTGCCCGCCCCCATGCCAATTCAGCCCCTTGAAATGCCTTGCGACACTCGCGCTGTGACAACATGTCGCACACGTGCCGCACCGTTGCTTGTCGCGCATCAAGGTCTTTTTACCTGGCCTCTGAAAATGCAAAACGCCCCGGCCCCCTCAACGAGGGCCGGGGCGTTTTTATGGATGACGCAGCAGTGCGGCGAACCGCCTCAGCGCAGCGCTTTACGGTTACGCGAAGTGAGCAACGGCACCAGAATCACGATCAGCACGAACGCTAACAGCGCCCATTGCGCCAGCGACAGACCGAGGATCGGCGGGTACGGCGTGGAGCAGAAGCCATCCACCTGGAAGCCCAGCGGGAAGATCTTCGCCAGCGGCAGACCATCGACAATCGGCTGCAGCACATCGATGCCGCAACTGACCGCAGGGTAGAACTGGGTGTAGACGTGATGCCCGGCCACCGCTGTGCCTGCCAGGGCACTGATGACCACCAGCGTCTCGAACACGGTAATGCTGCGACGGGTACGCGTGGCCGCGCCGATGAAGGCAAACACCGCGATAAACAACAACGCATAGCGCTGGAGAATGCACAGCGGGCATGGCGCCTCGCCCAACACAATTTGCATGTACAGCGCGCCGCCGATCAGCGCCAGGCAGATGATGCCCAGTAACACCAGATAGCGCCGTTCGCGCCCCAATCGCATTGTTTCCTCGCTCATCGCGTTTCCCTTTTAGATAGCAGTTGCCGCCAGTCTACACGCAGGCTCGGAGGTTTGAGAGCCTGGCGCGTGCCGGTGGATTGGGGGGAATAAACGATAGGCCGGTTAAGAAGGGATTAACTTTTCTGACTGTCATCAAGAATTGAGACCGTGGTGCGGCCATCGCGAGCAGGCTCACTCCTACAGGGAGCTGGGGTGAACACACATTTTGTGTACACCCAAAATCCCCTGTAGGAGTGAGCCTGCTCGCGAAGAAGGCGACTC
The DNA here is from genome assembly GCF_000514395.1 of Pseudomonas sp. URMO17WK12:I12. Taxonomy (NCBI): domain Bacteria; kingdom Pseudomonadati; phylum Pseudomonadota; class Gammaproteobacteria; order Pseudomonadales; family Pseudomonadaceae; genus Pseudomonas; species Pseudomonas sp. URMO17WK12:I12. Next base: position 56,079 of record NZ_AZVV01000006.1, on the reverse strand, counting down.
GGTCTCCCGAGTCGCCACATACAGTTACTCCAACGCCGAAGCCGGCCCAAAGAACTCATAACGGCTCTGCTTCTCCGGAACCCCCAACGCCTTGAGGTGGCGCTTGATCGCCGCCATGAACCCCTTAGGCCCCAGGAAATAAGCATCCAGGTCACGCTGCTCGGGCAACCACTCGCCCAACTGCTCGCGGCTCAACAACCCGACCTTGTCCGCCGCCGGACTCACACCGTCATCCTCGGCGTAGCAATAGAAACGCTTGAGTTGCGGATGACGCTCAGCCAACCCATCGATCCAGTCGCGAAAGGCATGCACGCTGCCGTTACGCGCGCAGTGGATAAAATGCACCGGGCGCTCGGTGGCCAGCGCGGCTTCGAGCATCGCCAGTGTCGGAGTAATGCCGACACCGCCGCTGATCAGCACCAGCGGTTTGTCGCTGGCCGTCAGGGTGAATTCACCTGATGGCGGGAACAGCTGGATGCTCGCCCCGACATGCAACTGATCGTGCAAATGGTTGGACGCCCGCCCACCGGTTTCACGCTTGACGCTGATGCGGTACTCGCCCTTGTTTGCCAGCGCCGACAGTGAGTAGTTGCGACGGATCTCTTCGCCGTCGAGGATCAGTTTCATGCCGATGTACTGGCCAGGCTCAGCCTCAAGAATCGGGCCTTTGTCGGCAGGTTCGAAGTAGAACGAGGTGATTTCCGCGCTTTCTTCAACCTTGGCCGTGACGATGAATTCCCGCGCCCCGCGCCAGCCGCCGGGCGCCTGTTCCTTCTGATCGTAGATGCTGGTTTCGGCACCGATCAGAATCTCGGCGAGTTGCCCATAAGCAGCGCCCCAGGCCGCGATGACTTCAGGGGTGGCGATTTCTTCGCCCAGCACTTCGGCGATGGCACGCAGCAGGCAGGTGCCGACAATCGGATAGTGTTCCGGCAGGATTTGCAGGGCCACGTGCTTGTTGATGATCTTGGCCACCAGGTCGCCCAACTGGTCGAGCTGGTCGATGTGCCGTGCGTACATCAAGACACCGTTGGCCAACGCACGCGGCTGATCACCGCTGGCCTGGTGGGCCTGGTTGAACAGCGGGCGGACTTCCGGGTATTCGGAGAGCATCATGCGGTAGAAGTGAGTAATCAGCACTTCGCCGCCGCTTTCCAGCAACGGTACAGTGGATTTGACGATGGCACGGTCTTGAACGCTCAGCATAAGGACGACTCCGGAGCTTGATGTGTATTTCCTTAGACTTATCAGTTTCCGTGCCAAGTAATAAAACCATATAAATCAATAGTTTAAGAACATCGTAGTCATATCGACACACACTGTTTTATAGTCATGTCGACTACACGGAGTCACTATGACTGCAAAATCCCTGCTCACCGCCCTGCTGCCCCTGGTCTCCGACCTGTCCCGCGAACTGCCCGAAGGCGAGCGTTATCGACGCTTGCTCGAAGCCATGCGCGCCCTGCTCCCCTGCGATGCCGCGGCCCTGCTGCGCCTTGATGGCGAATGGTTGGTGCCGCTGGCCGTCGATGGCTTGAGCACGGACACCCTGGGCCGGCGCTTCAAAATCAGCGAGCACCCGCGATTCGAGGCTTTGCTGAGCAGCCACGGCCCGACCCGTTTTGCGGCCGACAGCGACTTGCCCGACCCTTACGACGGACTGGTCGAGGGTCTCGACGATCATCTGGAAGTCCATGACTGCATGGGTTGCCCGCTGTTCATCGACGAGCGCCCATGGGGTTTGCTGACCCTCGACGCCCTCGACCCGGAGCAATTCGAACCGATCGAACTGGATGCCCTGCAAGCCTTTGCCAGCCTCGCTGCGGCCACAGTCAACGCTGCCGAGCGCATTGAGCGCCTGGCCAACCGCGTCGAAGACGAGCACCAGCGCGCCGAGGTTTACCGTCAAGCCAGCGGTCAGCAGAACCGCGAGTTGATCGGCCAGAGCAAGTCCCACAAACGCTTGGTGGAAGAGATCAACCTGGTGGGTGGCAGCGACCTGACCGTGCTGATCACCGGCGAAACCGGGGTCGGCAAGGAACTGGTCGCGCAGGCGATTCACGCCGCCTCTGCCCGCGCCGACAAACCGATCATCAGCCTCAACTGTGCGGCACTGCCCGACACCTTGGTCGAAAGCGAATTGTTCGGCCATGTGCGCGGCGCGTTCACCGGCGCGATGAATGATCGTCGCGGCAAGTTCGAACTGGCCAATGGCGGCACGCTGTTTCTCGATGAGGTCGGTGAACTGTCACTGACGGTGCAGGCCAAGCTGCTGCGCGTCCTCCAAAGCGGCCAGTTGCAGCGCCTCGGCTCGGACAAGGAACACACAGTGGACGTGCGCCTGATCGCGGCGACCAACCGTGACCTGGCCGAAGAAGTGCGCAACGGTCGCTACCGTGCCGACTTCTACCATCGCTTGAGCGTTTACCCGTTGTTAGTCCCGGCACTGCGCGATCGCGGGCGGGATGTATTGCTGCTCAGCGGCTTCTTCCTGGAGCAAAATCGTTCACGCATGGGCCTCAACAGCCTGCGTTTGAACAGCGACGCCCAGGCGGCCTTGCTGGCCTACAACTGGCCGGGGAATGTGCGGGAGCTGGAGCATTTGATTGGTCGCAGCGCGCTTAAAGCGCTGGGTAATTGCAAGGATCGACCGAAGATTCTCAGCCTGAGTGCGGCGGATCTGGATTTGCCTACTGGCAGTGTCGAGGTGCTTACCGAACAACCCGTCGTCAGCCCTGTGTCATTAGTAGCCGGTGATCTGCGTGAGGCCACGGAGAATTATCAGCGGCAATTGATCAGCGCTTGCCTGGAGCGGCATCACAACAACTGGGCGAGCGCGGCGCGCGAGTTGGGCCTGGATCGGGCGAACCTCGGGAGGATGGCCAAGCGCCTAGGGATGAAATAACCCCCCCACTGTGGCGAGGGAGCTTGCTCCCGCTCGGCTGCGAAGCAGCCGCAAAACCTGAAAATGCGGATAGTCTGAAAACACACATCACCTGATCGGGAGTGCTTCGCACTCCAGCGGGAGCAAGCTCCCTCGCCACAGGGTTCGCCGTTGGGCCGGGAATGGGTATTTAGCCTAAAGCCTGCCCCCAACAAGTCGATAACCCGGCATCAATAGTTTTTGGCGACTTTTTACTCGCCCATCACCTTTTTCCACAGAAGGTTTTTATGTCCACCAACAAAGCCCGCGCAGATTCACTTTCGCTTTTGCTGTTTACCTTGCGCAGCGGCAAGCTGATGGCGATCAACCTGCTCAAAGTCAGCGAAATCATCCCCTGCCCGCCGCTGACCCGGCTGCCGGAGTCGCATCCTCACGTTAAAGGCATCGCCACCCTGCGCGGCGCTTCGTTGTCAGTAATCGACCTGAGCCGTGCCATCGGCGAACGCCCGCTGGAAGACCCGAACGGTGGCTGCCTGATCGTCACCGACGTCAGTCGCTCCAAGCAGGGCCTGCATGTTCAGGCCGTGAGCAAGATCGTCCACTGCCTCACCACCGACATCCGCCCGCCACCCTTTGGTTCCGGCGGCGTGCGCTCGTACATCACCGGCGTGACCTCGGTCGACGGCACGCTGGTGCAAGTGCTGGACATCGAAAAAGTCATCCACGGCATCGCCCCGGCACAGATCGAAACGGCCCCCACCGAACTGAGCATGGAAGACGCTGAAGTACTGGGCAGCGCACGCATTCTGGTGGTCGATGACAGCCAGGTCGCCCTGCAACAATCCGTGCATACCCTGCGCAACCTCGGCCTGCAATGCCACACCGCCCGCAGCGCCAAGGAGGCCATCGACTGCCTGCTCGACCTGCAAGGCACGGCCCAGCAGATCAACCTGATCGTCTCGGACATCGAAATGTCGGAGATGGACGGCTACGCCTTCACCCGCACCCTGCGCGAGACGCCGGACTTCTCGCACCTTTATGTGCTGCTGCACACATCGCTGGACAGCGCGATGAACAGTGAGAAAGCGCGTCTGGCCGGGGCCAACGCGGTGCTGACCAAGTTCTCTTCGCCCGAACTGACCAAATGCCTGATCGAGGCGGCCCGGGCTGTCGCTGAACAAGGTCATTAAGAGGTGGCCGAGCACTTTTGCTATTTGATGCGGCGCAACCTCGCCGAGGCTGTGCCGGTGATCACCTGGCCTGAAGGCATCGTCCTCAGCCAATACCGCCCTGAATTGGCAGTCGCCGTTCATCACTTGATGGAACAGGGTTACCAGGACGGTGGCGGCCGCGTCCCGATACTGGAGGTGTGGCAGCAGCGGTTTGAAACCGATCCCGAATACGATCCAGCCCTGTGTTTCATTGCGCTGGATGCCGACGGCATCGTCGGTGTATGCCAGTGCTGGACCAGCGCCTACATCAAGAACTTGGTGGTCCACCCGCGGGCGCAACGCCTCGGGCTGGGCCGCGCCTTGTTGCTGCAGGCGTTTCACGTGTTTCAGCAACGTCGGGAAGGGTTTGTCGATTTGAAGGTGTTGGAAGACAACCTTCGGGCGCAGCGATTGTACGAAAGCGCCGGGATGTATGTGGTCCGCCGGGAGCCAGTTCCCGTCTGACCCGCATCATCAGACCTTAAGGCATACTCGGCCATACAAACCCAATGGATGCCCGACCAATGAAAGCCGCCACCCTGACCTTCCTCTGCCTCACCGCCCTCGCCTCCCAGGCCCACGCCTCCAGCCCCGACGCCTGGGCCGCCTACGACAAAGCCGTCCTCACCAGTTGCACCAAAGCCAGCGGCCTGAAAAACGCCAAGCCCGTCGGCAACCCTGCGCAATTCGATGACCGGGTCGACTACACCGCCCTCCTGCTGCAAGGCCAATACCCGCAAAAACACATGAAAGGCCAGCAAGGCACCGAGCTGTGCCTCTACAACAAGAAGACAAAAACCGCCTATGTGACCGAGTGGGACTCCGTTCACCCGACCGCCAAGTCCCAGTGAATGGCGCATAACTTGCTTCATCGCTGAGCAGTGCGGTGACATTCTGTCGCCGTTTCTTGCCCTCACATGCGGCCCGGCGATCAATGAACACAACGTTTTCCTGCGTAGGTTGCGGCAAGTGCTGCACCGACCACCACGTCCCCCTGACCCTGGCGGAAGCCCGCATGTGGGCGGCCGATGGCGGTCAAGTGATCGTGCTGGTCGAGGGTTTTCTGGGTAACGGCCTGGGCTTGCCGGTGCAGCAACGCGAACACGCCGAACGCCGTTCGGTGCTGGTTCGAAGCGGCGCGTCCGAGGCGTACGTGGCGATCACCTTCGCCGCCTATAACGTCGGTCGCTGCCGGAATCTTGACGAAGACAACCTGTGCCGCATCTACGAGCGCCGACCGCTGGTGTGCCGTATCTACCCGGCAGAAATCAACCCGCACATCCTGCTGAACACAGCGATCAAGGATTGTCCGCCCGAGTCATGGGAACAGGGCCCGGATTTGATCATCGGCGGTCAGGTGGTGGATCAGGAGCTGGTGGAGTTGATCCAGCGTTCTCGCCAGGCGGATCGCGATGATATTCAGGCCAAGGACGCGATTTGCGCGTTGCTGGGGATTCGCACGACAGCGCTGAAGGGCGATGGGTTTACCGCTTATCTGCCGGACATGAACGCGTTTGCCACGGTCATTGATCAAGTGTCAGCGCAACCACTGGCGGCGCCGGAGGGTGAGTGGCTGTTTCATGTGTCGGGGGATGACATTGCCGGGCAGGTGCAGGCGGCGGGTGCGCAACTGGTGACTGAAGCACCGGTGAACTATGCGTTTATTTCGTTGCGGGCGGCTTGATTCAGGATTGATGTCGCCGGGTATGGCCCATCGCGAGCAAGCTCGCCCCCACAGTGGTTCTTCGTCGTACACAGAATCTGTGACCTGTGACGTTAACTGTAGGAGTGAGCCTGCTCGCGATGACGGCAGATCAGGCACCGCTCAAGTCAAATCCTAGCGCTTGCCCATCGAACGACGCGTACCCGGAGGCGCCGCCCCAGGCGTCTTGGTATGACCATTCTTCGCGCCATTCTTGTACCAGGGCTGACTGGCGTTCTTCGCGGCAGCCAGATCACCTGGTTTGAACGGGAACTTGAACGCCGGGATCGCGGTTTTGGTTTCGCTGTCTGCGCTGGAGTCGACGCTGTCTGGCAGGTCTGCCTGGTCGTCGCTCAAAGCGTCGGCAACCGGCGGTTGTGTCGGGGAAGTCATGAAAGCTCCGGGTGATGCACATAGAGTCGGGCCCGGTCAGCGAGCCGCGAAAGGCGGCAGTATACCTGTGTCGAGAGCCGCAAGCTTCACACCGCGCGTGAGTCCGTCGGGTTTTGTGCTGGCGGGCCCATCGCCGCAAATTTGAAAATCCCAAACTGACAGCCCCGTCAGTTAGCAGTCACCTTCCTGACGGGCTGACAGGGTTATAAAGAAGGGTATAAACCTGAAAATACCCCAACCTCTCAGCCCGGCGCCCCACTCGCATGCGAATTCAGAAAAAACCCGCCTTGATCGCAGGTCTGCTAATGGCCTTGGCAGCGCTGGGCACCTGGTACCTCGTCAAACCGGCCACCGCCAAGCTCACCGCCCCGACCGCCATCCCGGTGCGCGTGGTCAACGTCGTTGAGAAAGATGTGCCGCGTTATGTCAGCGGTATCGGGTCGGTGTTGTCCTTGCACAGTGTGGTGGTGCGCCCGCAGATCGACGGCATTCTCACCAAAATCATGGTCAAGGAAGGCCAATTGGTGAACAAAGGTGACCTGTTGGCCACCATCGATGACCGCTCGATCCGTGCCAGCCTCGATCAGGCCCGCGCTCAACTGGGAGAAAACCAGGCGCAGTTGCAAGTGGCACTGGTCAACCTCAAGCGTTACAAATTACTGAGCGTTGATGACGGCGTGTCCAAACAGACCTACGACCAGCAACAAGCGCTGGTCAATCAGCTCAAGGCCACCGCCCAGGGCAACCAGGCTTCAATCGACGCCGCTCAGGTGCAGCTCTCCTACACACAGATTCACTCGCCGGTCACCGGGCGCGTCGGTATTCGTACAGTGGATGAAGGCAACTTCCTGCGCATGACCGACGCCCAGGGCCTGTTCACGGTGACGCAGATCGACCCCATCGCCGTTGAGTTCTCCCTGCCGCAGCAAATGTTGCCGACCCTGCAAGGGCTGATCGGCGACCCGCAACGCGCACAAGTGAAAGCCTACATTGGCGCCGACACCGACGGTGAAACCGGCAATTTGCTGGGCGAAGGTCACTTGACCCTGATCGATAACCAGATCAACGCCAACACCGGCACCATCCGCGCCAAGGCCGAATTCAACAACCCCGGGCAGAAACTCTGGCCGGGCCTGCTGGTGACGGTAAAAATTCAGACTGCCTTGGAGAAAGATGCGCTGGTGGTGCCACCCACCGTCGTACAACGCGGTCCCGATCAACACTTCGTGTACCGGGTCAACGGCGACAAAGTGGAAACCGTGACCGTGCAGGTGGTTGCCCAAGGCAGCAGTCAGGACATCATCAAAGGCGTGAAACCGGGCGATGTGCTGGTCAGTGATGGCCAGTCGCGACTCAAACCGGGGTCGACCGTGCAGGTCATGAGCGATCCGCCACAAGTGGTGCAAACGGAGCCGAAGCCATGAAGGGCCACGGCTCGGTCTCGGCCTGGTGCATCGATCACCCGGTCGCCACCATCCTGCTGACCTTTGCGCTGGTGCTGCTCGGCGCCATTGCCTTCCCGCGCCTGCCGATTGCGCCGCTGCCGGAAGCCGAATTCCCGACCATTCAGGTGGCCGCGCAATTGCCCGGCGCCAGCCCGGAGACCATGGCATCGTCGGTGGCCACGCCGCTTGAAGTGCAATTCAGCGCCATTCCCGGCGTGACCCAAATGACGTCGAGCAGCGCCTTGGGCTCGACCAACCTGACCCTGCAATTCACCCTCGAAAAAAGCATCGACACCGCCGCCCAGGAAGTCCAGGCCGCGATCAACACCGCCGCCGGCAAACTGCCCAAGGACATGCCAACACTGCCGACCTGGCGCAAGGTCAACCCCGCCGACAGCCCGGTGCTGATCCTCAGCGTCAACTCCACGCAAATGCCCGGCACCGAGCTCAGTGACCTGGTGGAAACCCTGCTGTCCCGCCAGATCAGCCAGATTGAAGGCGTAGGCCAGATCAACATCACCGGTCAGCAACGTCCGGCGATTCGCGTTCAAGCCTCGGCGGACAAACTCGCCGCTATCGGCCTGACCTTGGCCGACATACGTCTGGCGATCCAGAACACCAGCCTCAACCTGGCCAAAGGTGCGTTGTACGGCGAGTCGAGCATTTCCACGCTGTCGACCAACGACCAGTTGTTTCACCCCGAGGAATACAGCCAACTCATCGTCTCCTACAAGGACGGCGCTCCGGTTCACCTGCGGGATGTGGCCAAAGTCGTCAACGGGTCGGAAAATGCCTACGTGCAAGCCTGGGCCGGTGACAAGCCGGGGGTGAACCTGGTGATTTCCCGGCAACCGGGCGCGAACATCGTCGAGACCGTGGATCGAATTCAAGCCGCGTTGCCGGCGCTGGAAGCCATGCTCCCCGCCTCGGTGCAGGTCGAGGTACTGGTCGACCGCACCCAGACCATCCGCGCGTCCTTGCATGAAGTGGAAATCACCTTGCTGATCGCGATCATGTTGGTGGTGGCGGTGATGGCGCTGTTCCTGCGCCAATGGTCGGCGACGCTGATTGTGTCTGCAGTGTTGGGCGTTTCCCTGATCGCGAGTTTCGCCCTGATGTACATCATGGGCTTCAGCCTGAACAACCTGACCCTGGTGGCAATTGTGGTGGCCGTGGGGTTTGTGGTCGACGATGCGATTGTGGTGGTCGAGAACATTCACCGACACCTTGAGGCTGGCGAGGGCATGCGCGAAGCGGCGATCAAGGGCGCGGGCGAGATTGGTTTTACCGTGGTCTCGATCAGTTTCTCGCTGGTGGCGGCGTTCATTCCGCTGCTGTTCATGGGCGGCGTGGTCGGGCGGCTGTTCAAGGAATTCGCCCTGACCGCGACGTCGACGATCATGATTTCGGTGGTGGTGTCGCTGACCCTGGCGCCGACGCTGGCCGCGCTGTTCATGCGTGCGCCGGTGCACCACGCCCACAGCAAACCGACGTTCGGCGAACGCTTGGTGGGCGGCTATGAAAAACTGCTGCGCCGCGCCCTCGCCCATCAGAAATTGATGATCGGGGTGTTTGGTCTTTCCCTGTGCCTGGCTGTCGTCGGTTACATCTTCATTCCGAAGGGCTTCTTCCCGGTGCAGGACACCGGTTTTGTCCTCGGCACCACCGAAGCAGCCGCCGACATTTCCTACGGCGACATGGTGAAAAAACACCTGGCGATGGCCGAGATCGTCGCGGCGGATCCGGCGGTTGCGGCGTTTTCCCACTCGGTCGGGGTGTCGGGCAGTAACCAGACCATCGCCAACGGGCGCTTCTGGATTTCCCTGAAAAAACGCGGCGACCGCGACGTCTCCGCCAGCCAGTTCATCGACCGGATTCGCCCACAACTGATGAAAGTCCCCGGCATCGTGCTGTACCTGCGCGCCGGCCAGGACATCAACCTCAGCTCCGGCCCGAGCCGCGCCCAGTATCAATACGTGCTCAAGAGCAACGACGGCGCGACCCTCAGCACCTGGACCCAGCGCCTCACGGAAAAACTGCGCCGCAACCCGGCGTTCCGCGATATTTCCAATGACCTGCAACTGGGCGGCAGCATCACCCACATCAGCATCGACCGCAGCGCCGCGGCGCGTTTCGGCCTGACCGCCAGTGACGTCGACGAAGCGCTGTACGATGCGTTCGGTCAGCGACAGGTCAATGAATTCCAGACCCAGATCAACCAGTACAACGTGATTCTGGAACTGGACACCCAGCAACGCGGCAAAGCCGAAAGCCTCAACTACTTCTACCTGCGCTCGCCGCTGAGTGGGGAAATGGTGCCACTGTCGGCGCTGGCCAAATTTGACGCACCCACGGTCGGTCCGTTGTCCATCGCCCACGACGGCATGTTCCCGGCCGCCAACTTGTCGTTCAACCTCGCGCCTGGCGTGGCGTTGGGCGATGCGGTGATCATGCTCAACCAGGCCAAGGCCGACATCGGCATGCCGGCGGCCATGAGCGGCAATTTCCAGGGCGCGGCCCAGGCATTCCAGAGTTCGCTGGCCAGCCAGCCGTGGCTGATTCTGGCGGCGCTGGTGGCGGTGTACATCATTCTCGGCGTGCTTTACGAGAGCTTCGTGCATCCGCTGACCATCATCTCGACGCTGCCGTCGGCGGGGCTGGGGGCGGTGATCATGCTGTGGATCTGCGGCCAGGACTTTTCGATCATGGCGCTGATCGGGCTGGTGCTGCTGATCGGTATCGTGAAGAAGAACGGCATCCTGATGATCGACTTCGCGCTGGACGCCCAGCGCAACCGTGGCTTGCCGCCGGAAGAGGCGATTTTCCAGGCCTGTATCACGCGGTTCCGACCGATCATCATGACCACCCTCGCCGCCTTGCTCGGTGCGCTGCCACTGATGCTCGGCTACGGCACCGGCGCCGAACTGCGCCAGCCCCTGGGTATCGCGGTGGTTGGCGGCTTGCTGGTGAGCCAGGCGCTGACGCTGTTCACCACTCCGGTCATATACTTGTGGCTTGAGCGGCTATTTCACGGGCCCAAACCTTCGCCGGTACCGGCGTTGGCGACCACAGACTGAGGCGGGGTCATGCGCGTTCTGATTATCGAAGACGAAGAAAAAACCGCGGACTATTTGCACCGCGGCCTGACGGAACAGGGGTACACCGTGGATGTGGCGCGGGACGGCGTTGAAGGCCTGCACCTGGCGCTGGAAAGTGACTACGCGGTGATCGTCCTCGACGTCATGCTGCCGGGCCTCGACGGCTTCGGCGTGCTGCGCGCCTTGCGTGCGCGCAAGCAAACTCCGGTGATCATGCTCACCGCCCGCGAGCGCGTCGAAGATCGCATCAAAGGCTTGCGCGACGGCGCTGACGATTACCTCGGCAAGCCGTTTTCCTTCCTTGAACTGGTGGCGCGCCTGCAAGCGCTGACCCGGCGCAGCGGCGGTCACGAACCGGTACAAGTGAGTATCGCTGACCTGTGGATAGATTTGATCAGCCGCAAAGCGACCCGCGCCGGCACACGCCTGGACCTGACCGCCAAAGAGTTCTCGCTGCTGAGTGTGCTGGCTCGTCGGCAAGGCGAAATCCTCTCGAAAACGGCGATTGCCGAGATGGTCTGGGACATCAATTTCGACAGCGACGCCAACGTCGTCGAGGTCGCGATCAAGCGTCTGCGGGCCAAGCTCGACGGGCCGTTCGACGAGAAGCTGCTGCACACGATTCGTGGCATGGGTTATGTGCTGGAGAGCCGTGGTGTCCAGTAACTCCATCGCACTGCGCCTGAGCGGGATGTTCACGTTGGTGGCGCTGTTGGTGTTTTTGTTGATCGGCTGGGCGTTGTATCAGCAGGTCGACAAGGGCCTGGGTCTGTTGCCCGAAGCCGAGCTGGATGCGCGCTACAGCGTGCTCGAATCCACGGTTGGCCGTTACGGCACGCCCGAGCATTGGGTGAAGATCAACAACAAGCTCAAGCTGCTTGGCGAGGAAGACAAGCGCATCAGTTTCTGGATTATCAGCGGCGATCCGCCGTACGAATATGGCAACCCGACGCCGCAGATTCGCGCCTTCGCCGAAGGGCCGCTGGGCATGCGCGACTTGCAGTTGCCGGATCATCCTTATCCGCTGAAAGTGCTGGTGAGCCAGTTCCCGGCCAAGGATCAACGCCCACCGCTGCGCTTCATGATCGGCATCGACACCGAAACATTTTTCGAGACTCAGCATCACCTGCTGATCGCGCTGATCAGCCTGGCGATTGTCGGCGTGTTGCTGGCGTCCGCGTTAGGGTACTGGGTGGCGCGCATCGGCCTTAAACCCTTGATCAAACTGTCCCAGGAAGCCCAGCGCCTGGCGCCGCCGCTGCGTTCCGGACGCTTGCGCCTGTCGTCGCTGCCGCCGGAGTTGAATCAATTCGTCAACTCGTTCAACTCCACACTGGAGCGGGTTGAGCAGGCCTATTCGCGGCTGGAGTCGTTCAACGCCGACGTCGCCCATGAATTGCGCTCGCCGCTGACCAACCTGATCGGCCAGACCCAGGTCGCGCTGACGCGCGGGCGCTCGGCCGAACACTATTTTGAAGTGCTGCAATCGAACCTCGAAGAACTGGAACGGCTGCGCTCGATCATCAACGACATGCTGTTTCTCGCCAGCGCGGACCAGGGCAGCAAGGCCACCAAACTGACGTCCACTTCCCTCGCCGTTGAAGTGGCGACAACGCTGGAGTATCTGGATTTCATTCTTGAGGATGCACAGGTTCAGGTGCAGGTCAGCGGCGATGCGCAGGTGCGGATCGAGATCGCGCATCTGCGCCGGGCGTTGATCAATTTACTGAGCAACGCGGTGCAGCACACTGAGCCCGGGCAAGTGATTCAGGTACGGATCGAGGTTGAGGAACATCAAGTGAGCATTGGTGTGGCCAACCCTGGATCGCCGATTGCCAGTGAGCATCTGCCACGGTTGTTTGAACGGTTTTATCGGGTAGATGCGTCGCGCAGCAACAGTGGCAACAATCACGGATTGGGGCTGGCGATCGTCAAGGCGATTGCGCTGATGCATGGCGGCGATGTGTTTGTGCGCAGCGACCACGGCATGAATACCTTCGGTATTCACCTCCCCGTCTGACCCCACCCATGATCATTCCCACGCAGAGCTTGGGAATGATCACTGGCAAACTGTTGCTTCTGGCGCAACAGTCCTTTCTTCGATTGGCTCTGTTTCCCATTGGCCAAGATCCTTATCTTTGCCCGCACCAAACAGCACTTGCCAAGCAAGAAGGTTTAAAAGATGTCCAACATTACGGGTATTGCCAGCGCTTTCGTTTTGTCCTCATTGTTTCTGTCTCCGTTCGCAATCGCGGAAGAGTCGCAGACGTTCGTCGCGCAAAATGCTGCACGCGCCGCCGCCTACGATCAGAGCGAAATGACGGCCAAGGCTCAAGACGCCGCGCAACCCCCTCAAGCGTCCACTTCCGCCACCCAGCAACGGGTTGAGAAAGACAGCTGACTCATCGAACACCTGTTTCCCTCGACACTTTTCATCGGCTCTTCCCTTTGAAAAGTTGTCTTCAAAGCCGCTGCTATCAGCGGCTTTTTTTCATTGGGGATTGGCGCAAGTGCGTTCCCGCTCAATGTCTTCTAAGCTTGAATAAGTAAAGGCCAGCGCGTTTTGCTGGCCTTTTTTATGCTCTTCAAGCAGACAAACGCCCCATGCCAGTGAGCCCCCCCCAACACCTATCAGGCAAGACCGGACGACCTGAGCTCATGGTGATGCTTGGCAGCCTGCTGACGGTGATCGCGATTCTCAGCATCGTCGCGTTTCTGCTGATCCGCGAACACGCCAACGCCCAGCAGGCCGCGACCCGCGGCGCGACCACCATTGCGCAGTTGATCGACGCAGACGTGCTGCGCACCGTCGAGCTCTACGACTTGACCCTGCAAGGCCTGATTGCCGCGTCGCAGCGCGAAGACCTGAAACAGGTTTCGCCGCAGATTCGCCATCTGGTGCTGTTCGATCGCTCCACCACCGCGCGCTTCAAGGGCGATATTTTGTTGTTGGACAAGCACGGGGACGTCCTCGCCGACTCATCGCTGATCGATCCCAAGCCCGGCAACTTTGCGGACCGCGACTATTTCCTCGCCCATGCGTTTAACAGTGACACCGGCATGTTCATCAGCCGGCCATTCAAGCCCCGCTGCGACTGCGACGACAGCGAGGAATGGCGGATCAGCTTCAGTCGACGCATCTCCTCGTCCACTGGCGAGTTTCTCGGCGTCGCCGTGGCATCGATGCGCCTCGCGTACTTCGAACAATTATTCAACAGCCTGGACATCGGTAACGACAGCACCCTGAGCATCATCAATGACGACGGCATTCTGCTCGCACAAAAACCTCATCTGATCAACGACCCCATCGGCAAGAACTTCGCCGGCAGGCCCAATGTCATGCGCATCCTGCGTGAGGGCGCGGGCAGCTTCGACAGCGTGTCGAGCGTCGATCATCTACAACGCCTGTACACCTTTTCCAGGGTCGGCAACCTGCCGTTGACGGTCATCGTCGCGCTCTCCGGCAACGAAGTGTTCGCCACCTGGAAGCGCACCGCGATTGTCATCAGCGGTGCCACCGGCGTGCTGTGCATCGGCCTGCTCTGGCTGACCTGGTTGCTGTGCCGCGAGCTACGCCTGCGCCATCACGCCGAACAGGAGTTGGCGCTTTTGGCCGCCACCGATGCCCTGACCGGTGTCGCCAACCGCCGAACCCTGGATCAGACCCTGCGCCATGAGTGGTTTCGTGCTCAACGCTCGGGTAAGCCGCTGTCGGTGCTGATGGTTGATGCAGACCACTTCAAGGCGTTCAACGATCGCCATGGCCATCAGGGTGGCGATGATGCGTTGCGGGCCGTGGCCAAGGTGATCTGCGCCAATGTACGGCGGCCCGGGGACCTGGTGGCGCGGTATGGCGGTGAGGAGTTCTCGGTGATCCTGGCGGAAACGGACAACGCAGGGGCCCGGCAGATTGCCGAAAAAATCCGCGTGGCAGTGGAGCAGATGCCATTGGTGGCGGGGGCGGAAACACCGATCACTGTCAGTATCGGGATCAGTACCTGGACGACGGAAAAGGAAATCAGTCTGGAGCAGTTGCTGTTTATGGCGGACAAAGCGCTGTATCAGGCCAAGGAAGGTGGGCGCAATCGGGTGGTGACTGCGCAGTGAGCTCTGCGTTGCAGCGCAGGGCCTCATCGCGGGCAAGCCCGGCTCCCAAGTAATGCGTCGGACCTAAATCTGTGGCTCTCCAAATAACCCGTGGGAGCCGGACTTGCCCGCGATGAGGCCGGAACGAACATCGCACGACTTTCCCAGGGGCATAAAAAAAGGCCACCCGAAGGCAGCCTTTAAAAACTAGAGAGGTTTTTTGCTTACACGGCCGCGACGGGACGCATGTAAGAGATCGGTGCAGTGCTGGCGTCTTCGAAAGTCACGACTTCCCAAGCATCTGTCTGCTCAATCAACTTGCGCAGCAGCTGGTTGTTCAATGCATGTCCGGACTTGAAGCCCTTGAACTCACCAATCAGGCTATTGCCCAGCAGGTAGAGGTCACCAATTGCATCGAGGATCTTGTGCTTCACGAATTCGTCTTCATAGCGAAGACCGTCTTCGTTCAGTACGCCATCCGCGTCGACCACAATAGCGTTTTCAACACTGCCGCCGAGTGCGAGGTTGTGCTTGCGCAGGTACTCGATATCACTCATGAAACCAAAGGTACGGGCGCGGCTGACTTCTTTTACGAACGAAGTGCTGGAAAAATCCACGCTTGCACTTTGTGTGCGGTCACGGAAAACCGGGTGATCGAAATCGATCTCGAAGCTCACCTTGAAACCTTCGAAAGGGACGAAAGTGGCGCGCTTGTCGCCATCTTCCACTGTCACTTCCCGCAGGATCCGGATGAACTTCTTGGCTGCGTCCTGTTCTTCCAGGCCGGCCGACTGAATCAGGAATACGAAAGGTCCAGCGCTACCATCCATGATCGGTACTTCGGACGCGGAGAGCTCGACGTAGGCGTTATCGATGCCCAGGCCAGCCATGGCCGAGAGCAAGTGCTCCACCGTGTCCACTTTGACGTCACCGTTAACCAGTGTGGTCGACATAGTGGTTTCGCCAACGTTTTCTGCGCGAGCAGGAATCTGCACCACAGGATCGAGGTCAGCACGACAAAACACGATGCCGGTGTCGATAGGCGCGGGCTTGAGGGTCAGGTATACCTTCTCCCCGGAGTGCAGGCCTACACCTGTGGCACGGATAATATTTTTCAGTGTGCGTTGTTTAATCATGGCTTGGGCCGCTTCAGCGCAAATTGCGAACTGGTATCAACAAAGGCTGGCGATGATAGCAGACCAGACCTTTGCTGAACACCAATCAACTTCATAGCCCTGATACATTCCATCAATCAGCCTGACGACGCAGGAAAGCCGGGATGTCCAGGTAGTCCAGATCATCTTGCGGATTCATCTTCGCGGCAGTCGCAGCACCGGCCTGAGCCTGGTTGCGCATGACGGTCGGACGGTCCAGGTCACGGTAGTTCACCGCTGGCTGTTCCTGACGAGCGGGCGCCGATTGTTGCGGCTGGGAGGCCATCGAGGTGTGAACGGTGTTGTCGATGACCTTCACAGGCTTCTCGATTTTCGCGCCCAGACCGGTAGCAACCACAGTCACGTGCAGCTCGTCGCGCATGTCCGGATCGATAACGGTACCGACCTTGACCATGGCGTGCTCGGAAGCGAAGGCTTCGATGATGCTACCCACGTCGGAGTACTCACCCAGGGACAGGTCAGGACCGGCGGTGATGTTCACCAGGATGCCGCGTGCACCTTGCAGGTTCACGTCTTCGAGCAACGGGTTGCGAATGGCCGCTTCGGTGGCCTCGCGTGCACGGTTCGGACCGCTGGCGCAGCCAGTGCCCATCATCGCCATGCCCATTTCGCTCATCACGGTACGGACGTCGGCGAAGTCGACGTTGATCATGCCCGGACGCTTGATGATGTCGGAGATACCGCGAACGGCACCGGCCAGTACATCGTCAGCCTTGGCGAATGCGGACAGCAGGCTTGCGTCCTTGCCAAGGATGGTCAGCAGTTTCTCGTTGGGAATGGTGATCAACGAGTCGACGCTTTCGGACAGCAGACGGATGCCTTCGTCCGCGATCTGCATGCGCTTGCGGCCTTCGAACGGGAACGGACGAGTCACCACCGCAACGGTGAGGATCCCCATTTCCTTGGCCACTTCGGCAATGATTGGCGCCGCACCGGTACCGGTACCGCCGCCCATGCCAGTGGTGATGAACACCATGTTGGTGCCCTGCAGGACTTCGGCAATGCGCTCACGGTCTTCGAGAGCGGCCTGACGACCTACTTCAGGGTTGGCGCCGGCGCCCAGACCTTTGGTCACACCGGTACCCAGTTGCAGGATGGTCCGCGCGCCGATGGATTTCAGCGCCTGGGCATCAGTGTTGGCGCAGATGAATTCAACGCCTTCAATGTTGCTCTTGACCATGTGGTTGACAGCGTTGCCGCCGCCTCCGCCAACACCGATAACTTTAATAACCGGGCTTGCGGGGATGTTGTCTACGAGTTCGAACATTTTCCCTCTCCTTTACGTTCTCTAGTTTTTTCGCCTACTGCCTGTATCTACAACGGTGCTGCGATAAATCTTTAGAAGTTGCCTTGTACCCAGCTCTTGATGCGATCGAGCAAGGCGGCTTTCGGTTCTTCATTGCTGTAGCTGTCACGGCTGCTGATGCCCGAGAACGAAATCCCGTCGGACTGCTTTTGCAGGCCGTACATCAACAGGCCAACGCCGGTGGAATAAATCGGGTTGCGGACCACGTCGTCCAGGCCCTTGACGCCATGCGGCACGCCCAGGCGGACCGGCATGTGGAAAATCTCTTCAGCCAGCTCGGTGGCGCCTTCCATCTTCGACGTACCGCCGGTCAGCACGATGCCGGCCGGGATCAGGTCTTCGTAGCCGCTGCGACGCAGTTCAGCCTGGATCAGCGTGAACAGCTCGTCGTAACGCGGCTCGACCACTTCGGCCAGGGCCTGACGGGACAGCTCGCGTGGAGGACGGTCGCCAACGCTTGGGACCTTGATGGTTTCACCGGCACCGGCCAGCTTGGCCAGGGCGCAGGCGTAGCGAATCTTGATTTCTTCGGCGTACTGGGTCGGGGTGCGCAACGCCATGGCGATGTCGTTGGTCACCTGATCACCCGCAATCGGGATCACCGCAGTGTGGCGGATTGCGCCTTCGGTGAAGATGGCGATGTCGGTGGTGCCGCCGCCGATGTCCACCAGGCACACGCCCAGCTCTTTCTCGTCGTCGGTCAGCACCGAGTAGGCCGAGGCCAGTTGCTCAAGAATGATGTCGTCGATTTCCAGACCGCAGCGACGCACGCATTTTTCAATGTTCTGTGCGGCGTTGACGGCGCAGGTGACCACATGGACCTTGGCTTCCAGACGCACGCCGGACATGCCCAGTGGCTCGCGAACGCCTTCCTGGTTATCGATCACGTAATCCTGCGGCAGGGTGTGCAGCACGCGCTGGTCAGCCGGGATCGCCACAGCCTGGGCAGCGTCGAGAACGCGCTCAAGGTCGGCCGAGCTGACTTCGCGATCACGAATCGCCACGATGCCGTGGGAGTTCAGGCTGCGGATGTGATTGCCGGCCACGCCGACAAACGCCGAGTGAATGCGGCAACCGGCCATCAGCTGCGCTTCTTCGATGGCGCGCTGGATCGACTGAACGGTGGACTCGATGTTCACCACCACGCCTTTCTTCAGGCCACGGGACGGATGGGTACCAATCCCGACGATTTCCAGCGTGCCGTCGTCCGAAACCTCGCCGACCAGCGCCACCACCTTGGAGGTGCCGATATCGAGACCGACGATCATTTTGCCGCTTTGCACGTTTGCCATGGGTCCTGCCTCTTCTTAATTCTTCGCGACAGCGGGTTGGGCTGTCGTGGGCGCTACAGGTTCCCGCCAGCCAACAGCGAGGCCGTTGGCGTAGCGCAGATCGATGCGCGCAATGTTCGTAATCTGTTCTTTGAGCGTCTTGTCATAGATGGCAATGAAACGGCGCATCTTCTCCACCAGGTTGCCGCGCCCCAGCAGCAGTTCGATCCCCGGGCCGGCACTGCCGGCGCCGGTGGTCAGGAACCAGCTGCCGCGTTCACGCAACTCCAGGCGTGCAATCGAGAAGCCCAGCGGCCTGAGCATCTGGCTCAGCACCTGGTATTGCTGCATGACCTGCTGTTGAGCCCGTTGTGGGCCGAACAGCTGCGGCAAATGTTCGTAGTTCGCCAGTTCACGCGGGGTGAACGCCTGGCCCTGGTTGTTCAACAGCGACTCATCGCCCCAACGGGCCACCGGCAGTTGTTCTTCCAGGCGGATCACCACCTGATCCGGCCACACCCGACGCACTTCGGCGTGAGCAATCCACGGCATCGTCTCAAGCTCGGTGCGCATGCTTTCCAGGTCGATGGTGAAGAAGCTCGACGCCACGTACGGGGCGATCCGCTGCTGCACGGCTTGCTGGCTGATGTAACTCAAATCACCCTGCACGTTGATCTTGGTGATCGGCCGGTCGGCGTACGGCAGCAAACGCTGTGCGCCTTCGTAAGTGCCAAACCCCAGTGCAACCAACAGCACTGGCCAGAACAACGCTTTGAGAAAACCAAAATTGGCTTTCGGCAGGCGCATCGACATCGGCTCTTTGGCCACCATTCGGCTGGCACCCCGTGGCACCGGCTTGCGGCCGGGTGCTGGGGGTGGCTGATGTCTTAGCTGCGCGCCTTGCATGGTCTTACCCTCGCGGCTCGTTATTGCCGGCAATGCTGGCGGCCAAAATCGCCAGAACCAGTTGCTGGAAATCCAGACCGGCGGCACGGGCCGCCATCGGCACCAGGCTGTGATCGGTCATGCCCGGCGCGGTGTTCACTTCCAGGAACCAGAACTGCCCGTCAGCGTCCTGCATCACGTCTGCCCTGCCCCAACCGGCGATACCCAGCGCCTCGCAGGCTTTCGCCGTGAGGTCCATGAGTTCCTTTTCCTTGGTACTGTCGAGCCCGCATGGAATGCGGTACTGGGTATCGTTGGCGATGTACTTGGCGTCGTAGTCGTAGAAGCTGTGCGTCGTGCCCAGGGCAATCGGAGGCAACACCTGGTCACGCAGGGTGGCGATGGTGAACTCCGGACCGTGAATCCATTGCTCGACCAACACTTGCGAATCGTAGGTACTGGCCGCTTTCCAGGCGTCGATCAACTCGGACGCAGAACTCACTTTGGCCATACCGATACTTGAACCTTCATGCGCCGGTTTGACGATCAAAGGGAAGCCCAGTTCCGTCGCTGCCGAAATACAATCGGCCTCGCTGCTCAACACGGCATGGCGCGGCGTCGGAATACCCAGGCTGTGCCAGACCTGCTTGGTGCGCAGTTTGTCCATGGCCAGTGCCGAAGCCAGAATGCCGCTGCCGGTGTACGGAATGCCCAGGCATTCGAGCAGGCCCTGCATGCTGCCGTCTTCACCGCCACGACCGTGAAGAATGATGAAGGCGCGGTCGATTTTTTCGTTGAGCAAACGCTGCAACAGGTCATCGCCGACGTCGAGGCCGAACGCATCCACACCAGCACTTTGCAGTGCAGCGAGGACCGCGTTACCGGACTTCAGCGAAACCTCACGCTCGGCACTCTTGCCGCCGAACAGCACGGCGACGCGGCCGAAGTCTTTCGGCGCAACGGTGGAGACGAGATTGGCGTAAGCAGCAGTCATTTCAACTTCCCCACGGCAGGTGCAGCAACGGCACCCGCGAACAACGGACTGTTCAACAGTTTTGGTGCGAGACCGCCGATATCACCGGCGCCCTGGCACAACAGGATGTCGCCGGCACGCAGCAGCGGCTTGACCAGCGGCGCGAGGTCGACACCACGCTCGATGTAGATCGGGTCCAGCTGACCGCGCTGACGGATGCTGTTGCACAACTTGCGGCTGTCAGCGCCCGGGATCGGCTCTTCGCCGGCCGGATACACTTCCATCAGCAGCAGGACGTTGGCGTCGGCCAGTACATTGACGAAATCGTCGTACAGGTCGCGGGTGCGGCTGTAACGGTGCGGCTGGTAAACCATCACCAGGCGGCGCTCCGGCCATCCACCGCGTACGGCCTTGATCACGGCGGCAACTTCGGTCGGGTGGTGACCGTAGTCGTCGACCAGCATCACGTTGCCGCCTTCGACCGGCAGTTCGCCGTAGACCTGGAAGCGTCGGCCGACACCCTGGAACCCGGACAGGCCCTGGACGATGGCTTCATCGCTGACGCCCTCGTCAGAGGCGATGCAGATGGTCGCCAGCGCGTTCAATACGTTGTGGTTGCCCGGCATGTTCACCGAGACATCCAGCGGCTCGCGTTCAGGGCGCAGCACGGTGAAGAAGGTCTGCATGCCCTGCTGACGCACATTGATCGCGCGCACGTCGCAGTCATCGCCGAAGCCGTAAGTGACGGTCGGGCGCTTGACCAGCGGGAGGATTTCACGCACCACCGGATCGTCCAGGCACACCACGGCCAAACCGTAGAACGGCAGGTTGTGGAGGAACTCGACGAAGGTTTTCTTCAGTTTGTTGAAGTCACCGTCGTAGGTCGCCATGTGGTCGGCGTCGATGTTGGTGACCACGGCCACCAGCGGCTGCAAGTGCAGGAAACTGGCGTCGCTTTCGTCGGCTTCGGCGATCAGGTAACGGCTGGTGCCGAGCTGGGCATTGGTGCCCGCGGCATTCAGGCGGCCACCGATGACGAACGTCGGGTCCAGGCCACCGGCCGCGAACACCGAAGCGATCAGGCTGGTGGTGGTGGTTTTGCCGTGGGTACCGGCGACGGCGATACCGTGGCGGTAACGCATCAGCTCGGCCAGCATCTCGGCGCGCGGCACCACCGGGATACGGCGTTCCAGCGCAGTCGCGACTTCCGGGTTGGAGGTGTTGACGGCACTCGACACCACCAGCACATCGGCAGCCGCGGCGTTTTCGGCGCGGTGGCCGATAAAGATATGCGCGCCGAAAGATTCCAGGCGCTCGGTAACCGGCGAGGCTTTCAGGTCGGAACCGGACACTTCATAGCCCAGGTTCAACAACACTTCGGCGATCCCGCACATGCCCACTCCGCCGATGCCGACGAAGTGGATTTTACGGATGCGGCGCATTTCCGGTTGCGGCATGGCTTTCTGATTCTCAACCATGAGCCACCTCCAGGCAGGTATCGACCACGTTACGGGTGGCATCGGGTTTGGCCAGGCGGCGTGCCGCGTTAGCCATATCGTTGAGTCGTTGTGGTTGCATCAGGACCTCTGTCAGGCGAGCGGCAAGATCCGCTGCGCCAGTCGTTCTTTGCGGCATCAGGAAGGCAGCGCCTTCACGGGCCAAATAATCGGCGTTGCGGGTCTGGTGATCGTCGATCGCGTGGGGCAAAGGCACCAGCATCGAGGGCAGACCGGCGGCGGCCAGTTCACTGATGGTCAGCGCGCCTGCGCGGCACACCACCAGGTCGGCCCAGCCATAGGCTTGGGCCATGTCTTTGATGAAAGGCTGCACTTGCGCCTCGACGCCAGCCGCGCGATAGCGCTCTGCAGTCACTTCATCGTGGTTTTTACCGGCCTGATGAAACACTTCCGGACGCAGGTCGGGGGCGACTTGCGACAAGGCTTCAGGCAGCAATTTGTTCAACGGTTCTGCGCCCAGGCTTCCACCCAGGATCAGCAAACGCGCCTTGCGACCGGCCAGGGCTGGTCGCGCCGTTTCGAGGAACAGCTCGGTGCGCACCGGGTTACCGGTGGTCCGACGGCTGTCCGACAGGGTAAAGGTGTCGGGGAACGCTTCACAGACTCGGGCGGCCAACGGCACCAGCAACCGATTGGCGGTACCGGCCACGGCGTTCTGTTCGTGAACGATCACCGGCACACCGGCCAGTTTGGCGGCAACTCCACCAGGGCCGGTCACGTAACCACCGAAGCCGACCACACACACTGGCCGCAGCTGACGAATGATCGCCCGCGCCTGCCAGACGGATTTAAGCAACATGAACGGTGCCTTGAGCAGGGACAATTTGCCCTTGCCGCGCAAGCCACTGGCGTTGATCCGGTGCAGTTCGATCCCGGCCATCGGCACCAGGTCGTTCTCGATGCCGCGCGGCGTCCCGAGCCAATGCACGGTGTAACCGCGGGCCTGGAATTCGCGAGCGCAGGCCAGTGCCGGGAAAACGTGCCCCCCGGTGCCGCCCGCCATGATCAATACGTTAGCGCCCATGGGGTGGCTCCTCGGCGAAGTCACTTTCATGGAACTCCATCTCCTCACTGCCCAGGTGGGTTCGACTCTCCCACTCGATGCGCAGCAACAAGCCGAGACAGGCACCGCAAATCACCAACGAACTGCCGCCGTAACTGAGGAACGGCAGGGTCAGGCCTTTGGTCGGCAGCAGGCCGACGTTCACGCCGATGTTGATCAGGAACTGACCAATCCACAGGAACGACAGACCGTAAGCAATGTAGGCAGCGAAGAACTGCTTGGCCTTCTCGGCCCAATAACCGATGTACATGCCACGAATACAGACAAAGACGAACAGCGCCACGGTGCACAACGAGCCCACGGCCCCCAGCTCTTCAGCCAGCACCGAGAACACGAAGTCGGTGTGGGCTTCTGGCAGGTAGAACTGTTTCTGTACGCTGTTGCCCAGGCCAACGCCCAGCCATTCGCCGCGACCAAACGCGATCAATGCCTGGGACAACTGATAGCCGGCACCAAACTGGTCGGCCCACGGGTCGGCAAAGTTGGTCAGACGCGCCATTCGATACGGCTGCACTTGAATCAACAGCACCACCGCCGCAACGGCCAGGACCACCATCAAGGAAAACCGGAACAGCCCGACCCCGCCCAGGAACAGCATCGCCGCCGCCGCCCCCATCATCACGACGGTGGCACCGAAGTCCGGTTCCATCAGCAGCAGACCGGCCATTGGCAGCAACACGATGAATGGCTTGAAGAAACCCATCCAGCTTTCGCGCACTTCTTTCTGGCGACGCACCAGATAGCCAGCGAGGTAGATCACCACGAACACCTTGGCGATTTCGGAAGGCTGAACGTTGAAGAAGCTGAAACCGATCCAGCGCATCGAACCGTTCACTTCACGGCCGATCCCGGGAATGATCACCATCACCAGCAAACCGAATGCACCCAGCAGCATCAGCCAGCCCAGGCGTTGCCAGGTGGCGATCGGGATCATCATGGTGATGACGCAGGCACCCAGGCCCAGAACAATGTAGATAAGGTGGCGAATCATGTAATACAGGGCACTGCCCGATTGCACTGCGGCAACTTCGGTCGAGGCCGATGCAATCATGACCAGCCCCAGGCCGATCAAGGCCAGGCAACCGGCGAGCATCGGGAAGTCGAGGTCGACCCCGCGCCCGGTGATGATCGGCGACGGATAAGGCTTGATGATGTTTCTCAGGCTCATGCCAGTTCCTCCACGGCTTGGACGAACTGATGACCACGGTCTTCGTAGTTCTTGAACATGTCGAAACTGGCGCAGGCCGGTGACAGCAGCACCACGTCACCGGGGTGGGCTGCCGCGCGGCATTGCTCCACGGCTTCGACCAGCGAACCGACACGAATCAGCGGCACGGCATCGCCGATGGCCTGGCCGATCTTGTCGGAGTCACGGCCCATCAGGATCACAGCGCGGCAGTTGGCAGCCACCGGATCACGCAGGTCATTGAACTCGGCACCCTTGCCGTCGCCACCGGCGATCAGCACGATCTTGCCGTCGATGTCCGCGCCCAAACCTTCGATGGCCGCCAGCGCGGCCCCCACGTTGGTGGCTTTGGAATCGTTGTAGTAGCTGACGCCGTCCAGATCACGCACCCACTGGCAGCGATGCTCGAGGCCGGCAAAGCTGCGCAGGGCCGTGAGCATGGCGTCGAATGGCAGACCGACGGCATGGCCCAGGGCCAATGCCGCCAGGGCGTTGGACTGGTTGTGGGCGCCACGAATTTTCAACTCGCGCACCGGCATCAGGTTCTGGAATTCGAAGGCCAGGTACTTCTCGCCGTCTTCTTCGCGGATACCGAACGCCTTGAAATCAGGTTTGCTCAAACCGAAGGTCCAGCAAGGCTGGCCCTCGCCCATCAGCGGACGGCTCAGGGCGTCCTGACGGTTGACCACAAACTGTCTGGCGCCACGGAAAATCCGGTGCTTGGCCAGGTGATAGGCCGGCAGACCGCTGTAACGGTCCATGTGGTCTTCGCTGACGTTGAGCACGGTCGCCACTTCGGCGTTCAGTTGATCGGTGGTTTCCAGCTGGAAGCTCGACAGCTCCATCACGTACAGCTCGATGTCATCGTCAAGCAGGTCCAGCGCTGGCGTACCGAGGTTGCCGCCGACCGCCACACGCTTGCCCGCCGCGACGGCCATCTCGCCAACCAGAGTGGTGACGGTGCTTTTCGCATTGGAACCGCTGATGGCGACAATCGGCGCCTTCGCGTTACGCGCGAACAGCTCGATGTCACCGGACAATTTCACGCCACGGGCGGCGGCAGCCTGCAGGGCCGGGGTCGCCAGCGCCAGGCCGGGGCTCACGTAGAGCTCGTCGGCACGGCACAGGAACTCGACGTCCAGCTCGCCACAACGCACTTCCACGTGCGGATAGTCACGCTTGAGCGTGGCCAGTTCCGGTGGATTTTCCCGCGTATCGGCCACAGCAAACGACGTGCCCCGGTTCGCCAGGAAGCGAACCAGGGACATGCCGCTCTTGCCGAGGCCGACAACGATGCGGAAGTGGTCAGAAGCGATCAGAGACACGAGTTTCTACCTCAGCTTCAGGGTGGCAAGGCCGACCAGCACGAGAATCACGGTGATGATCCAGAAACGGACGATCACGCGTGGCTCAGGCCAGCCCTTGAGTTCAAAGTGGTGGTGAATCGGTGCCATGCGGAACACGCGGCGACCGGTCATCTTGAAAGAAGCAACCTGGATGACCACCGACAGGGTCTCCATCACGAACACACCGCCCATGATGAACAGGACGATTTCCTGACGGACGATCACCGCGATGGTGCCCAGCGCGGCGCCCAGCGCCAGTGCGCCGACGTCGCCCATGAACACTTGAGCCGGATAGGTGTTGAACCAGAGGAACCCGAGGCCCGCCCCGATCAGCGCACCGCAGAACACGATCAGTTCACCCGCGCCCGGTACATAAGGAATCAGCAGGTATTCAGCGAATTTCACGTTACCCGACAGGTAGCAGAAGATCCCCAGACCGCCGCCGACCATCACGGTCGGCATGATCGCCAGGCCATCGAGGCCGTCAGTCAGGTTGACCGCGTTGCTCGAGCCAACGATCACGAAGTAGGTCAGGACGATGAAGCCTGCGCCCAGCGGAATGCTGTAATCCTTGAGCATCGGCAAAATCAGGGTGGTTTCTACCGGGGTGGCCGCGGTCATATAAAGGAAGACCGCAGCGCCCAGACCGAACACCGACTGCCAGAAGTACTTCCAGCGACTCGGCAAGCCACGGGAGTTCTTCTCGATCACTTTGCGGTAATCGTCGACCCAGCCGATGGCACCGAACAGCAACGTCACCAGCAGCACGGTCCAGACATAACGGTTGCTCAGATCAGCCCAGAGCAGGGTGCTGACACCGATGGACGACAGAATCAACGCGCCGCCCATGGTCGGCGTACCCGACTTGGACAAGTGCGACTGTGGACCGTCGTTGCGAACGGATTGGCCGATCTGACGGTTCTGCAGGGTGCGGATCATCCACGGGCCATAGCACAGCGACAAGACCAGCGCGGTCAGCACACCGAGAATCCCGCGCAGGGTCAGGTACTGGAAGACCGCGAAGCCTTTGTAGAACTGTTGCAGATACTCCGCTAGCAGCAGCAGCATTAATGTTTCTCCAGACTGGACCCGCACAAAGCGGCGACGATGTTTTCCATCGCAGCGCTGCGCGAACCCTTGATCAAAATGGTGGTATTGGTGTCTTGCTCGGCGCCCAGCGCCTTGATCAGTTCAGCCTGAGTGCTGAAGTGAAAGGCCTGTGGACCGAAAGCGTTTACGGCGTGAACCATCATGGGTCCGACGGCATACAGCGCAGATACTTTGCCGCGGGCGTATTCGCCCACATCGCGGTGCCCCTGCTCCGCCCAATCGCCCAACTCGCCGATATCCCCGAGCACCAGAACGGTGCGACCGGAAAAGCCGGCGAGTATATCAACGGCAGCGCACATGGAGGTCGGGTTTGCGTTGTACGTGTCATCAATCACGCGCATGCCGTTGGTGGCCAATTGCGCGACAGAGCGGCCCTTGACCGGTTGCACGGCGGCCAGGCCGGTGGCAATGCCGAACAGCGACACGCCCAAGGCATGAGCGGCTGCGGCAGCGGCCATGGCGTTGGCGACGTTATGCGTGCCGAGCAGGTTCAATTGAACACGCTCCACACCGTCAGGCGTGTGCAGGTTGAACGCCGGGCAACCACGAGCGTCGCGGTCCAGGTCGCTGGCATAGAAGTCGGCGCTGAGGTTGCTCAGGGCGAACGTCAGCACTTTGCGACCGGCAGCGCGGGTCTTCCAGATTTCAAAAGCCTTGTCGTCGAGATTAAGAACGGCGATGCCATCGGCCTCAAGCCCTTCGATAATTTCGCCTTTGGCTTCAACGATTTTTTCCGGCCCGCCAAACTCGCCAACGTGGGCAGTCCCGGCGTTGTTGAGGATGGCCACGTGGGGTTTGGTCATGCCCACGGTGTAGGCAATTTCGCCAAGGCGCGAAGCACCGAGTTCGATCACGGCGGCGGTGTGTTCCGGCGCGAGTTCGAGCAAGGTCAGCGGCACGCCGAGGTCGTTGTTCAGGTTGCCACGGGTCGCCAGTACCGGACCGCGCGTGCGCAGGATGCTCGCAAGCATCTCCTTGACCGTGGTCTTGCCGCTGGAACCGGTGATGGCTGCAACCGGGTGGGTGAACGCGGCACGGTTCAATGCGCCCAGTTGACCGAGCGCTTGACGAGTGTCCTTGACCAGCAGTTGTGGCAACGCGCTGTCGGCGACTTCACGCTCGACCAGCGCCGCTACGGCACCTTTTTCGGCCACGTCGTTCAGGTAGTCATGACCGTCGAAACGCGGGCCGGTCAGGGCAACAAACAGTTGGCCGGGCTTGATCGCGCGACTGTCGATGCTGACGCCATCAAATGTGGCATCGGCATTGAGCAGTTGGCCATTCAATGCGCCGGTCAGCTCGCTCAGTTTCAAGGCTTTAAGCATGGGCCACCTCCCACGCGGTCAGGGCATGATCGGCCTCGACCAGATCGGAAAAATCGTGACGCTCGCCGTTGATTTCCTGATAGTCCTCGTGACCTTTGCCGGCCAGGACAATCACGTCATCCGCCGAAGCGCTGGCGATCAATTGGGCAATCGCCTGGCCACGACCGGCCACGAACGTCACTTTATCCACAGCCGTGAAGCCGGCGCGGATGTCATCGAAGATCACTGACGGGTCTTCGGTGCGAGGGTTGTCATCGGTGACCAGTACGCCGTCGGCCAGACGCTCGACCACTTCGGCCATCAGCGGACGCTTGCCGCGATCACGATCACCGCCGCAACCGAACAGGCACAGCAAGCGACCCTTGGCGTGTGGACGCAGGGCCATCAGGACTTTTTCCAGCGCATCCGGGGTGTGGGCGTAATCGACCACCACCAATGGCTGAGTACCGCCACCGAGGCGCTGCATGCGACCGGCCGGGCCTTCGAGCTTCGGCAGGACGCTGAGAATTTCGTCCAGCGCATAATCCAGACCGAGCAAAGCGCCGACGGCGGCCAGCACGTTGCTCAGGTTGAAGCGACCGAGCAAGGTGCTGCGCAAATGGTGCTCGCCCTGCGGCGTCACCAACGTGGCGCGCACACCTTCGTCATCGAATTGCGCTTCACGGCAATACAGGTAGGCGCTGCTGTCTTCGAGGCTGTAGGTGATCAAACGCGACTCACGCTTTTCGGCGGCCAGTTGCCGGCCGAAGTCGTCGTCGAGGTTCACCACCCGGCACTTCAAATCATTCCAGGCAAACAGCCTGGCCTTGGCTTCGCCGTAGGCCTGCATGGTGCCGTGGTAATCAAGGTGATCGCGGGACAGGTTGGTCATCACCGCCACATCAAACGCCAGCGCCGTGACGCGGCCCTGATCCAGCCCGTGGGACGAGACTTCCATGGCGACCGCTTTGGCGCCGGCCTTTTTCAGGTCGGCCAGGGTCGCTTGCACGGCGATTGGATTCGGCGTGGTGTGCAGGCCGCTTTCCAGCGCGCCGTGGAAACCGCAGCCCAACGTGCCGACGATGCCGCAATGTTGGCCAAGCAGATCAAGCGCCTGGGCTACCAATTGGGTCACGCTGGTTTTGCCGTTGGTGCCGGTCACGCCCACCAGGTTCAAATGACGGCTCGGGTCGCCATAAAAGCGCCCGGCGATGTCCGACAGCTGTGCGGCCAGGCCTTTGACCGGAATCATCGGCACGTCGGTGATCGGCAATACGGTCGAGCCTTCGACTTCATACGCCACCGCGGCAGCGCCGCGTTGCAGCGCGTCGGCGATGTGCGCACGACCGTCGAAACGCCCGCCAGGAACAGCGAGAAACAAGTCGCCAGCGCGCACGTTGCGGCTGTCGAGCGCCAATTCGCGGATCAATAGATCGCGGCCAGCGTGGGCGAAAATTTTATTCAGACTTAGAGACATCAGCCGCGCCCTCCATTGGCTTTCAGCGGAACAACGGGAGTCGCGTTCGCGGTTTGTGTCGGCGGCAGGTTGTCCGGCGTGATGTTCATCAGGCGCAGCGTCCCGGACATCACTTTGCTGAACACCGGCGCCGAAACCAGACCACCGAAGTAACCGGCCTTGGTCGGTTCGTCGATCACCACGACGATGGCGTAACGCGGATCGCTCATCGGGCCGAAGCCGGCGAACAGCGAGCGGTAAGAGTTCTCGGCGTAGCCCTTGGTGCCCACCGACGTTTTACGTGCAGTACCCGACTTGCCGGCCACGTGATACGCCGGCACCTGCGCACGGAACACACCACGCGGCGCTTCGATGACCTGGGTCAGCATGCCTTGCATGGTTTTTGCGACGGCTTCCGGCAGCACTTGCGTGGTCTGCGGCGCCTTGTCGGTTTTGATCAGGGTCAGCGGCGCGAGACGACCGTTGTTGGCCAGCGCCGAGAAGGCGTGAACCAGCTGGATCGCCGTCACGGAAATACCGTAGCCATAGGACAGCGTGGCGGTTTCAGCCTTGCGCCATTCACGGTAGTTCGGCAGGTTGCCGACGCGCTCGCCCGGGAAGCCGAGGCCGGTGTCCTGGCCGAGGCCGACTTTTTGCGCCAGACGGAAAATCGTTTCGCCGCCGATATCGAACGCGACCTTACTCATGCCGACGTTACTGGAATTGATCAGAATCCCGGTCAGGTCGAGCACCGGGCCTTCGGTCTTCGAGACGTCCTTGATGGTGTACTTGCCGATCTGCAAGGAGCCTGGGTACACCTCGACGGTGTCGCTTGGTTTCCAGCGGCCGGTCTCGATGGCGGCGCTCATCGAGATCGCTTTCATGGTCGAACCCGGTTCGAACACGTCGATCATCGCGCGATTACGCATCATCGCCGGTTGCAGGTTGCGACGGTTGTTCGGGTTGTAGGTCGGCTGGTTGACCATGGCGAGGATCTCGCCGGTCTTCACGTCCATGATCACCAGGCTGCCGGCCTTGGCGCCATTCTCGATGATCGCGTTACGCAGTTCGCGGTTGGCCAGGTATTGCAGGCGCAGGTCAATGGACAACGCCAAGGGCTTGCCGGCCTTGGCGTTTTTGGTGACCTGGACATCCTTGATCAGCCTTCCGCGCCGGTCCTTGATGACTTGACGCTTGCCAGCGACCCCGGCGAGCCATTCGTCATAAGCCAGTTCGACGCCTTCACGACCGTGGTCATCGATGTCGGTAAATCCGACCATGTGCGCGGTCACTTCACCGGCCGGGTAGAAACGCCGGAACTCTTCAATGCCGTAGACGCCCGGTACTTTCAGGTCGAGCACTGACTGGCCCTGCTCGGGGGTCAGCCCACGCACCAGATAGATGAATTCTTTGTTGGCCTGGGCTTCGAGACGTTCAGCCAGGGCTTTCGGGTCCTGACCCAGCGCTGCCGCCAGTGCCGGCCATTTTTCCTTGGCCGTTTGCATTTCCTTGGCGTTGGCCCACAGCGTGGTGACCGGCGTACTCACGGCCAAAGGCTCGCCGTTACGGTCGGTGATCAGACCACGGTGAGCCGGGATAGGAATATGACGAACACTGCGCGCATCGCCCTGACCTTTAAGAAAGGCACGGTCGATGACTTGCAGGTCGATGATGCGCCAGGAGATCGCCGCAACCATGATGCCGAGCAGCCCCAGCACCACGCGAAAACGCCATGGGAACATTGCCCCTTCGAGTTTCATCATGGCGTCACCATCTGCACTTCAGCGGCGCCAGGAATGCGCATCTTCAGTTGTTCGGTGGCCAGCACTTCGATACGGCTGTGGGCGGTCCAGGTGCTCTGCTCGAGAATCAGGCGGCCCCACTCGGCCTGCGCCTTGTCGCGCACGCTCAGCTCGTTGTACAGCGAGTTCAACAGCTGACGGTTCCAGTGAGCGCTGTACGACACGCCGATCGCCGAAACAAGCACGGCCACAAACAGCAGCAGCATGAAAAAGCTTCCGCCGGGCAGTGGCTTGGCGAAAAGCTTGCTCACCGCAGCTTCTCCGCGACGCGCATGACGGCGCTACGGGAACGTGGGTTGGCTTTGAGTTCGGCCTCGGAGGCGGACTGCGCTTTGCCATGGATTTTGATGATCGGTTCGAAGGCGACGTGACGCACCGGCAGATTGCGCGGCAGGTTGTCGGCTTCACCTTTAACCAGTTTGCGCATGAACAGTTTGACGATGCGGTCTTCCAGCGAGTGGAAGCTGATGACGACCAGGCGGCCGCCGACTTCCAGGCATTCCAGCGCCGCTTCGAGGCCGGCTTCCAGATCGCCCAATTCGTTATTGACGTGAATGCGCAGGCCCTGGAACGCACGGGTCGCCGGGTTCTTGCCCTTTTCCCACGCCGGGTTGGCGACTTTCAGGACTTCGGCCAGGTCGGCGGTGCGCTCGAACGGCTTGATGTCGCGGCGCTCGGCGACGGCACGGGCCATACGACCGGAGAAACGTTCCTCGCCGTACTCTTTGAACACCCGAGCGATTTCTTCGACCGGCGCGGTGTTGACGAACTCGGCAGCGCTGATCCCGCGGGACGGGTCCATGCGCATGTCCAGCGGGCCGTCATTGAGGAAACTGAAGCCGCGCTCAGGGTCGTCGAGCTGCGGCGAAGACACGCCGAGGTCGAGCAAAACGCCGCTGACCTTGCCGGCCAGACCGCGGTCGGCGACTTCCGAACCGAGCTCGGCAAAGCTGCGCTGCACAACGACAAAGCGGCCGTCTTCGGCCGCTAGCGTCTGCCCGGTGGCAATGGCTTGAGGATCCTTGTCAAATCCGAGCAACCGGCCATCAGGCCCCAGCTGACTCAAGATCAGCCGGCTGTGACCGCCGCGCCCGAACGTACCGTCCAGATAGCAGCCATCAGGACGTACGGCGAGAGCCTCGACGGCTTCGTCAAGCAGTACGGTGATGTGGTTAAAGCCGCTATCAATAGTCACAGGATCAAATCACGCAGTTCATCAGGCATGGCGCCCGGTTGTTGAATAGCAGCCAGGTCAGCGGCAGAAACCGCATCCCAGGCATCCTCGTCCCACAATTGGAACTTGTTCAGTTGGCCTACCAACATCGCGCGCTTATCCAACTTGGCATATTCACGAAGACGCGGTGGAACCAGAAAACGACCACTGCCATCGAGCTCGAGGTCGACGGCATTACCAATCAGTAAACGTTGCAGGCGGCGGTTCTCTTCGCGAAGCGAAGGCAGTGCGCGCAGTTTGGTTTCGATAATTTCCCACTCATCGAGGGGGTAAACACACAAACATGGATCAACGGCATCGATTGTGACGATTAACTGACCGGAACTACGCGAAACGAGCTCGTCACGGTACCGGCTCGGCATGGCGAGACGGCCCTTTGCATCGAGACTGATAGCGTTAGCTCCGCGAAACACGTCAGCGTTTCTCCAAATTTTAGCGTTTTACGTTCAAAAAACCCACTTCATGCCACTTTCCGCCACTTGCGCACACTATAGGAATGCGGCCACCGCACCGTCAAGGCGCGGATTAAAGGAAAACCCTTACAGAACTGAGATTTAGGAGCACAGAAGGAGGTGTTACGGGAATCTGACGTGTCATTCGACCCAATAACTTGAATCAGCACGGATGGCTGCGTTCGAAAGTTAAAGTAGTTTGTTAAGAGTAAGATTTTTTTGGTATTACGAAAGTGCTTCTGCTGATGATTCTGAACGGAGGGAAACTGCCATCACTGGCGCCCTGTTCAACGATTCAAACAGGGAGGGGAAAAAGGTGGAGAGTCGATCTGTAAGCCGGGTTCTGTCTTGAACAGTCATTCGTCTACGATGGCCATCACTGGACATCTTTAGCAACCTACCCGGTCCCAGCGCGGGCCACGCCTTGGGACCCTATTTGGTCTTGCTCCAAGTGGGGTTTACCTAGCCACGAACTGTTGCCAGACGTGCGGTGCGCTCTTACCGCACCTTTTCACCCTTACCGGCGCCGAAGCGCTTAGGCGGTTATTTTCTGTGGCACTTTCCGTAGGCTCACGCCTCCCAGGCATTACCTGGCACTTCGCCCTATGGAGCCCGGACTTTCCTCCCCCCCCTAATTTTCATAGAGGGCAGCGACTGTCCGATCGACTCTCCGCCGCGAAGGTTAACGGCAGAGCGGCCGAAGAACAAGCGCTAAACGCCTTTGGCCCCTCCTGCACATCGGGTTTTACTCGCCCTTCTGTTTATCCAGTGCGACCTGATACAGCACATTCTTGCGCTCGCCGGTGATTTGCGCCGCCAATGCCGCTGCACGCTTGAGCGGCATCTCCTCTAACAACAAATTGAGGATGCGCATCGCTTCGCTGCTGACGGCGTCCTCGGTCTCAGGCGCAGCCCAGCCAGCCACCAGCACCACACACTCACCGCGCTGCTGATTGCTGTCCGACTCGACGAACTCGCGCAACTCGGCCAATGGCAGGCCTTTAAGGGTTTCAAAGGTTTTGGTGATTTCCCGAGCCAGCAACGCCTGACGCTCACCACCGAACACCAGCTCCATGTCTTGCAGGCATTCAAGGATGCGGTGCGGGGCTTCGTAGAAAATCAGCGTGCGTGGTTCTTCCTTTACCAGTTCAAGACGAGCGCGACGACCGACAGCCTTGGCCGGCAGGAAACCCTCAAAAATGAACCGGTCGGATGGCAAACCCGCTGCCGACAGCGCCGCGATCAAGGCGCAAGCTCCCGGCACCGGCACCACATTGATCCCCGCAGCACGGGCCTGACGCACCAGGTGATAACCGGGATCGGAAATCAGCGGCGTACCGGCGTCGGAGATCAGCGCTACATCGTCACCGGCCAGCAGGCGGGTGATAAAGCGGCTACCTTCATCCCGCTCGTTGTGTTCGTGACAGGCGGCCAACGGTGTCGGGATACCGAAATGCTGCATCAAACGCTGGGAGTGACGCGTGTCTTCGGCAGCAATCAACGCGACGTCGCGCAGGATCTTCAGCGCACGCGCACTGATGTCGTCCAGGTTGCCGATGGGCGTCGCCACCACATAAAGCGAGCCAGCAGCGGAATTCAAAGCACCTGGAGCAGTCAAAGCGCACACCTCATGATCGGTAAAAGGCGACATTGTAGCGCGTAGCGGCGCTTGCGATACGTCTGGCCCTTGACGGGTTTTTCCGCCATTTGTGCAGTGCTGCAACATTTACACGAGCTAAATTGATCGATTCACGCCAGTAACATCGCGCCCCGGCCAGTGCTTGGGTACAATTCCACGCTAATTTGATCGAGTATCAGGAACACTACATGATCGCTTGCCTGCGGCTGTTCACTGCCCTCTGCCTCGCTGCCTTGCTGGCGGCTTGCGCCAGCTCGCCCTCCTCCAGCCTTGGCGAACTTCCACGGACCCCGGATGCCAGTATCGAGCAACTGCTCGAGCAGGCGAATCAAAGCAAGGATCCGGAAAAAGCCGCCCTGTTGCGCTTGAGCGCAGCGGACGCAGCCTACCGACAAGGGAATGCCGGCCAGTCCGCGCAAATCCTGCAGTTGGTTCCGGTCGAGCAACTCAAGCCTGGCCCACAAGTCTTCGCCAGCACGCTGGCGGCGGAACTGGCGATGGTGCGCAACCAGCCCAAAGCGGCACTGACTGCCTTGAGCCATCCGAGCCTGCAACACCTGAGTGAATTGCCCGTCGAGCAACAGGTTCGCACGGGTACTGTTCACGCTCGCGCCCTTGAAGCCGATGGCCAGACGCTCGCCGCCGCACGGGAGCGTATTTTCATCGCGCCGATGTTGAGCGGTGAAGCAGCCAGCAAAAACCACGAAGCGATCTGGACCCTGATCGCCTCACTGCCTACCGAGCAGCTGCAACCCACCACCTCCGACGACCTCGGTGGCTGGATGGGCCTGGCGCTGGCCGTGAAATCGGCCGGTACGCTGGAACAACAGCAAGCCGCGATTGATAACTGGCGCGCGCAAAACCCTAAACACCCTGCCGCCGTTCATCTGCCGCAGGCACTGACCAACCTCAAGGAACTGGCCAGCCAGCCCCTGAGCAAGATCGCCCTGCTACTGCCACAGGACGGCCCGCTGGCCTCGGTCGGCAAAGCATTGCGCGAAGGTTTCATGGCGGCTCACTACCAGGCACAACAAGCCGGGCAGAAGCCACCGGCCATCGAGTTCTATGACAGCTCGAAGCTGACGTCGATGGACGAGTTCTACCGCAAGGCCCAGGCCGATGGCGTGCAACTGGTGGTTGGCCCGCTGGAGAAGCCGCTGGTCAAACAGCTTAGCTCGCGTCCGCAACTGCCAATCACAACCTTGGCACTGAACTACAGCGAAGGCGAACAAGGCCCGGCCCAACTGTTCCAGTTTGGCCTGGCGGCTGAAGACGAAGCCCGCGAAGTGTCTCGCCGCGCTCGTGCCGATGGCCTGCATCGCGCCGCGATCATGGTGCCAAAAGGCGAATGGGGCGATCGTGTACTCCGCGCCTTCAGCCAGGACTGGCAGGCCAACGGTGGCAGCATCGTCGCCACCGAACGCGTCGACCAACCGGTTCAACTGGCCCAGCAGATTGCTGACATGTTCCAGCTGCGCCAGAGCGAAGGCCGCGCGAAAAGCCTGCAAAGCACCGTAGGCTCGCAGGTCGCTGCCCAGCCTTCACGTCGCCAGGACATCGAGTTCATCTTCCTGGCCGCCACTCCGCAACAGGCCCAGCAGATCAAACCGACCCTGAACTTCCAGTACGCAGGCGATGTGCCGGTTTACGCCACCTCCCACGTGTTCAGTGCCAGCGGTGACGTCAATCAGTACAACGACATGAACGGTATTCGCTTCTGCGAAACCCCGTGGTTGCTGGATGCCAATGATCCACTGCGCAAACAAGTGACAGCACAATGGCCACAAGCCGGCGGCAGCCTCGGTCGCCTGTATGCCATGGGCGTCGATGCCTACCGTCTGGCGCCACGCCTGGGGCAACTCAAGGCCTTGCCGGACAGCCGCATCTCGGGCCAGTCGGGCAGCCTGGGCATGACCCAGAACCAACGCGTCGTGCGCCAGTTGCCTTGGGCCCAGTTCGTCAACGGCCAGGTTCAACGCCTGCCTGACACCCCGAACTGATGCCTGACAGGTCACGCCAGCAAAGCGGTCAAGATGCCGAGCGCCATGCGCTCGAGCATCTTCAACAACACGGTCTGCGCCTGCTGGCGCAGAACTGGTTGTGTAAACGCGGCGAGCTTGATCTGGTCATGCTTGATGGCGATACAGTAGTATTCGTTGAAGTCCGCTACAGAAAAAATACCCAATGGGGTGGCGCGCTCGATAGCATCGATGAGCGCAAACGGCAGAAACTGATTTTCGCCGCGCAGTATTTTCTTCAGCGCGAGTCGCGTTGGGCCAATTCCCCTTGCCGCTTCGACGTGGTTGCCATCGACAGCAATCTTGATCAGTTGAACTGGATTCAGAATGCCTTCGACAGCTGATCGCTTGCGCCCCGAACCGGACACCTACACCCAACACTTTTGCTCTTTGCTTTGCGGGCTGCACATTCATGTGCCGAGTAGCCGCGCTAATTAAGGTCACACAGATGGACATGCAATCCCGAATTCGCCAGCTTTTTCAGGCCAGTATCGACACCAAGCAAATGGCGATGGACGTACTTGCACCGCACATCGAGCAAGCCAGCCAAGTGATGGTCAACGCCCTGCTCAATGAGGGCAAAATGCTTTCCTGCGGCAACGGCGGTTCCGCCGGCGACGCCCAGCACTTTTCGTCGGAGCTGCTCAACCGCTTCGAGCGTGAGCGCCCGAGCCTGCCAGCCATCGCGCTGACCACCGACAGCTCGACGATCACCTCGATTGCCAACGACTACAGCTACAACGAAATCTTCTCCAAACAGATCCGCGCCCTCGGCCAGCCAGGCGATGTATTGCTGGCGATTTCCACCAGCGGCAACTCGGCAAACATAATTCAGGCGATCCAGGCCGCACATGATCGCGAAATGATTGTCGTAGCATTGACCGGTCGCGATGGCGGCGGCATGGCGTCACTGCTATTGCCCGAGGATGTCGAGATTCGCGTACCGGCCAATGTCACCGCACGTATTCAGGAAGTCCACCTGCTGGCGATCCATTGCCTTTGCGATCTGATCGACAGCCAACTGTTCGGGAGTGAAGAATGACCCCTAATCGCCTAGGCCTGATGGCCTTGACCCTGTGCCTGATCGGCATCAGCGGCTGCACCTCGGTGGTTAACGCCAGCCGTGAAGCGCCGATTGAAGATGACCGTGGCACACGCACCTTCGGCAGCAAGATCGACGACTCCCTGATCGATACCAAAGTCGGCGTCAACGTGGCCAAGGCCGACCCGGCCCTGGACAAGGATTCGCACATTGTCGTTACCAGCTTCAATGGTGTGGTGCTGCTCGCCGGGCAGACGCCTCGCGAAGACCTCAAGGCCAAGGCCGAGCAGGCCGCAGCCGCTGTGCAGCGGGTAAAAACCGTGCACAACGAATTGCAGATCCTGCCGCCCTCCTCGCTGCTGGCACGCCAGAACGACGCCTGGCTGACCACCAAGATCAAGACCCAGATGCTCGCAGACGCCAACATCCCCGGCTCGCGCATCAAGGTGGTGACCGAAAACGGCATCGTCTACTTGCTAGGCCTGCTGACCAAACAGGAAGCTGCTCAAGCGACCAATCTGGTACAAGGCGTTTCCGGCGTGCAGAAGATTGTGAAGCTGTTTGAGTACATCGACTGATCCACACCTGTAGGAGCACGGCTTGCCGGCGATGGCGTCTTTGAATCGCCATCGCGAGCCAGCTCGGCTCCTACGGAAGTAATAAAAAAGGCGATCCATCCGGATCGCCTTTTTTATTACTTCACCACTTTCAAACTGGGTCGACCGCTGGGACGCGGCGGCTCGCTGTCGGGTGGCGGAATATCATCATCCGGCTCAATCTCTTCTTCGTCTTCCATAGGCGATTCCAGATCGAACACCATGCCCTGACCGTTCTCCCGGGCGTAAATCCCCAGGATCGAGGCGATAGGCACGTACAGGGTGTGTGGCACACCGCCGAAGCGCCCTTCGAAGCTGACCGCCTCGTTGTCCATGTGCAAATGCCGCACGGCTTGTGGCGACACGTTCAAGACGATTTGACCGTCACTGGCAAAGCCCTGAGGCACCTGCACCGATGGGTATTCCGAATTGACCAGCATGTGCGGGGTGCAATCGTTGTCCACAATCCACTCGTAGAGCGCGCGGACCAGATAAGGTCGACTGGAGTTCATAGCGGCTCCTTAAGCCTTAGCGCATATCGCGTTCGACACCAGACAGACTTGCCTGGAAAGCCTCACGCGCAAACGAGCGCTCCATATAATCAAGCAGCGGCTTGGCAGGCCGCGGCAGTTCAATACCCAAAATCGGCAAGCGCCAGAGTATTGGTAATAGGCAGCAGTCCACCAGACTTTGTTCCTCACTGAGGAAAAACGGCTTGTCGGCAAACAGCGGCGACACGCCCGTCAGGCTCTCGCGCAGCTCTTTACGAGCGACGACGCGGGCTGCTTCCTTGGTCTTCGAATCCAGGATCAGATCCACCAGGCCACACCAGTCGCGCTGAATACGATGAATCAGCAGACGGCTGTTTGCACGCGCCACAGGATAAACCGGCAGCAAGGGCGGGTGCGGGTAACGCTCATCCAGATATTCCATCACCACGGTCGACTCCCACAACGCCAGGTCACGATCGACCAGGGTGGGCAGGCTTCCGTAAGGGTTCACCTCAATCAGTTTAGGCGGCTGGCGACCAGCTTCCACGTAAATGATCTCGGCGCTGACACCCTTCTCTGCAAGTACGATACGCACTCGGTGGGAATAGTGGTCGGCGGGGTCGGAGTAACAGGCCAACCGATTGGTCACGCCCATGGCGGTCCTCCTCGCTTGTTGAAATTATCGAAAGCGGAAAAACGAGCGCGCCCAGAGGACGCCTCCCGTAACGCCTGGATCACCAGACTCGTTACACCTTCAGAGGCGCCCTTGGGCGCGCGCGATTAACAGCAACTGCTTGAATCTTTATCAGTGCACATCTTTCCAGTATTCGCGCTTGAGCAGATAAGCGAACACGAAGAAGAACGCCAGGTACAGCAAGACGTAAGTACCAATGCGCTGATGTTGCAACTTAACCGGGTTAGCCGAGTAAGCCAGGAAGGTTACCAGATTCTTGACCTTCTCATCGAACTGCTCTTCGGTCAGGGCTCCCGTTTTCGGCACGATGGTCATTTGATCACAGGCTTCATGCGTCAAAGGCGTACCGGTCAGCGGGTCAAACTGCTTCTTGCCGTCTTCGACGATCTGAACCTGCTTGCAACCGATGATCTGACGACCTTGCAGGCCCGCCAGGACGTTAGGCATACCGACG
Organism: Pseudomonas sp. URMO17WK12:I12; assembly: GCF_000514395.1. Classification (NCBI taxonomy): domain Bacteria; kingdom Pseudomonadati; phylum Pseudomonadota; class Gammaproteobacteria; order Pseudomonadales; family Pseudomonadaceae; genus Pseudomonas; species Pseudomonas sp. URMO17WK12:I12. The sequence continues at coordinate 16,246 of NZ_AZVV01000006.1, read as the reverse complement.
TTCGGGAAAACCTTGTTGTTCACGCCCCATGGACGCGACGGATCTTCGTAGAACGACTTCAGGTAGCCATAGAGCCAGTCAGTACCGCGAACACGAGCCACCAGCGTCAGATCAGGCGGAGCCGCGCCGAACCAGGCCTTGGCGTCTGCCGGCTGCATGCCGATGCTCATGTGGTCGCCAATCTTGGCGCCGGTGAATACCAGGTTCGAGAGCATCAGCTCATGGGGAATGCCCAGGTCATCCGCAACGCGCTCGTAGCGCTGGAACTTGGCGCTGTGGCAGCCCATGCAATAGTTGGCAAAGGTACGTGCACCATCTTGCATGGCAGCCTTGTCGGAAACGTCGATGTCGACCTTTTCCAGCTCGGGACCACCATGTTCAGCCGCGAAGGACAGGACAGGCAAAGCAGCAAAAATCAGCGCAAAAAATAACTTTTTCATCAGCCAGTCACCCTTTCCGGAACCGGTTTGGTCTTCTCGAGCCTGGTGTAGAACGGCATCAGAATGAAGTAGGCGAAGTACAGGAAGGTACAGACCTGCGACAGCAACGTCCGCTCAGGAGTCGGGGCCAACACGCCCAGCACGCCAAGGATCACGAACGAAATGCAGAACACCCACAGCCAGATCCTGCTCAGCCAGCCTTTGTAGCGCATCGACTTGACGGGGCTACGGTCCAGCCACGGCAGGACGAACAGCATGGCGATCGACGCACCCATGGCAATAACACCCATGAGCTTGTCCGGGATGGCCCGCAAAATCGCGTAGAACGGAGTGAAGTACCAGACCGGAGCGATGTGCTCTGGGGTCTTGAAGGCGTTCGCCACTTCGAAGTTCGGTTTCTCGAGGAAGTAACCACCCATTTCCGGGAAGAAGAACACGATCGAGCAGAAGATGAATAGGAACACCACCACGCCGACGATATCTTTCACGGTGTAGTACGGGTGGAAGGCAATGCCGTCCAGCGGTACGCCGTTTTCGTCCTTGTGTTTCTTGATGTCGACGCCGTCCGGGTTGTTCGAACCGACTTCGTGCAACGCCAGAACGTGCAGCACCACCAGACCGAGGATCACGATCGGCAACGCAACAACGTGCAGGGCGAAGAAGCGGTTCAGGGTAATACCGGAAATCAGGTAGTCACCACGGATCCACTGGGTCAGGTCGTTACCGATGACCGGGATCGCACCGAACAGCGAGATGATCACCTGGGCACCCCAGTAGGACATCTGGCCCCACGGCAGCAGGTAACCCATGAAGGCTTCAGCCATCAGCGCCAGGTAGATCAGCATGCCGAAGACCCACACCAGCTCACGCGGCTTCTGGTACGAACCGTAGAGCAGGCCACGGAACATGTGCAGATAAACCACGATAAAGAACGCCGAGGCGCCAGTGGAGTGCAGCAGACGCAGGATCGAGCCGTACTCGACGTCGCGCATGATGTATTCGACGGAAGCAAACGCCTCTTCTGCCGACGGGGTGTAGCTCATGGTCAGCCAGACACCGGTGACGATCTGGTTAACCAGAACGAGCAGTGCCAGGGAGCCAAAGAAATAGAAGAAGTTGAAGTTCTTCGGGGCGTAGTACTTGCTGAGATGGTCTTCCCACATTTTGGTCGCGGGAAAGCGCGCATCAACCCAATCCATGAACTTGCTCATCACGCTTTCTCCGTATCGACGCCGATGACAATGATGTCGTCGGTCTCATAGGAATGCGGGGGAACTGGCAGGTTCAAAGGCGCAGGTTGCGACTTGTAGACGCGGCCAGCCAGATCGTAGTGGGAACCGTGGCACGGGCAGAAATAACCGCCTACCCAGTCCTTGCCCAGATCAGCAGGTGCCACTTCGGGACGGAAGGTCGGCGAGCAACCCAGGTGTGTGCAGATACCGATCAGCAGCAGTACTTCTGGCTTGATCGAACGCGTTTCCGGGTCGACATAAGTCGGTTGTGTCGAGTTCTTGGAGGTCGGGTCAGACAACTGGCCCTCGATCTTTTTCAGATTCCCCAGGATTTCCGTAGTACGGCGGACAATGAATACCGGCTGGCCGCGCCACTCAGCAATCATCTGCTGGCCTGGCTCGATTTTGCTGACATTCACTTTCACCGGTGCACCTGCGGCTTTCGCCTTGGCACTGGGAAACCATGACCCCACGAACGGGACCGCAGCCCCCACCGCTCCTGCAGCACCCACCACGGATGTGGCTGCTACCAAGAAGCGACGCCGGCCTGCATTCACGCCGTCATTGCTCATTCAGTCCTCTCCCATCAGCTTTTGTGGCCTGTTAAATCAGGCATCTACTAAGTAAATCTATGTACTTATAAAAATTTTGCCGAATGGTAATGAAAAGCCCCAATTCTGACAAGGTAATTACCCAAGGGCTCCACTGCCAAGCCTTGCAGTATAGGGGCTCTACGGCTGTGGCAAGTTGTCACAGCGCAATTCTTTGATAAATCGCACGCATAAAAAAACGCCCAGCTCCGCGAGGAGACTGGGCGTTCTTTTTTGAACGTGAAAGCGAATTAACGCTTCGAGTACTGCGGACGCTTACGCGCTTTACGCAGACCGACTTTCTTACGTTCAACTTCACGAGCATCGCGAGTAACGAAGCCAGCTTTGCGCAGAGCGCCACGCAGGGTTTCGTCGTACTGCATCAGTGCGCGAGTGATACCGTGGCGGATTGCGCCAGCTTGACCACTTACACCACCGCCGATCACGGTGACGTAGATGTCGAACTTCTCGACAGTCTCAGTCAATTCCAGCGGCTGACGAACTACCATGCGGGCAGTTTCGCGGCCGAAGAAATTATCCAGCGAACGGTTGTTGATGGAGATGTTACCAGTACCCGGACGCAGGAAAACGCGTGCGGTTGCGGTCTTGCGACGGCCAGTGCCGTAATTTTGAGTCGCCGACATAATGAACTATTCCGTTAAAACTTCAGTTCTTGGGGCTGCTGAGCAGTATGAGGGTGTACAGCGCCCGCATAGACTTTCAGCTTACGATACATGTCGCGACCCAGCGGGTTCTTAGGCAGCATGCCTTTGACCGCGGTCTCGATCACGCGCTCAGGGGCTTTAGCGATCAGCTTTTCGAAGTTGATCGACTTGATGCCGCCCGGGAAACCGGAGTGGGAGTAGTAGATTTTGTCGGTGGTTTTAGCACCGGTTACACGAATCTGCTCGGCATTGATAACGACGATGTAATCGCCGGTGTCAACGTGAGGAGTGTACTCAGCTTTATGCTTGCCACGCAGACGGCTCGCGATTTCGGTGGCCAGACGACCCAGGGTCTGACCTGCAGCGTCGACGACAAACCAGTCGCGCTGTACTGTTTCCGGTTTAGCAGTAAAAGTTTTCATTCTTTATAGCCTCAGGGGCCGCCCTGTAAATTAGACGGCGGATCTTACTGAATAGTGCGTACTTTGACAAGTCAAAGGCAGCCGGATACAGACGCTTTCGGGGGCTCGGGTCGGCGCGTCCGTTCAACGGCAAGATTCTTCGGCGGCGGCGCATCACTTCCACTGCAGAAAGAGGTGCGCAATTATGCAGATTGCGAAAAATAATTCAACCTGCTTTTATGATTGTTTTGCCCGAGGAGTACCCGATGGACTATCGCCAGCTAGGCAGAACCAATCTGAATGTGAGCGCCATCTGCCTCGGAACCATGACCTGGGGCGAGCAAAACAGCGAGGCTGAAGCCTTCGCGCAGATTGAACGGGCCAAAAGTGCCGGGATCAATTTCATCGACACCGCCGAGATGTACCCGGTGCCACCCAAGGCCGAAACCTACGCCACCACCGAGCGCTACATCGGCAATTACTTCAAAAGTCGCGGCGATCGCGCCGACTGGATCCTCGCCAGCAAGATCGCCGGCCCCGGCAATACCATCGATTACATCCGTGATAAAAACCTGCGCCACAACCGCCAGCACATCACCGAAGCCGTGGACGCGAGCCTGAAACGCCTGCAAACCGACTACATCGACCTCTATCAACTGCACTGGCCGGAACGCAGCACCAATTTTTTCGGACAGCTGGGCTACAAGCACAAGAGCGAAGCCAACCTCACGCCGCTGGAAGACACCCTCGAAGCGCTGGACGAGCAGGTCAAGGCCGGCAAGATCCGCCACATCGGCCTGTCCAATGAAACACCATGGGGCACCATGCGCTTCCTCGCCCTGGCCGAAGCCCGTGGCTGGCCGCGCGCCGTGTCGATCCAGAACCCGTACAACCTGCTCAACCGCAGCTTCGAAGTCGGCCTGGCAGAAATTGCCATTCGCGAACAATGCGGCTTGCTCGCTTATTCGCCGCTGGCGTTCGGTTTCCTGTCGGGCAAGTACGAAGGTGGCGCTCGCCCACCAAAAGGCCGCCTGAGCCTCTACAGTCGCTTCAGCCGCTATTTCAACCCACAATCGGAAGCAGCGTGCAGCCGTTACGTGGCACTGGCCCGTGAACACGGCCTGGACCCGGCGCAAATGGCATTGGCATTCGTGACCCAGCAACCGTTCGTCACCAGCAACATCATTGGTGCGACGACGATGGAGCAACTGGAGAGCAACATCGCCAGCTTCGATTTGAAACTGTCGGATGAAGTGCTGGAGGGGATTGAGGCGATTCACAAGGATCACCCGAACCCTGCACCTTGATTGATCCTTAAAACCAATCGCGGGCAAGCCCCGCTCACACAGGTTCGGTTATTCCTGTGGGAGCGAGGCTTGCCCGCGATGGCGCCAGTTCAGTCAATGCAGATCAAAGCGAACGCGCAATAATCTCCTTCATGATTTCATTGGTCCCCGCATAAATCCGCTGCACCCGCGCATCCGCCCAAGCCCGGGCAATCGGGTATTCCCACATAAAGCCGTAGCCGCCATGCAACTGCACGCACTCATCGAGTACCTTGCATTGCAGGTCCGTGCCCCAATACTTGGCCATCGCCGCCGTCGGCACGTCCAGCTTGCCTTGCAGGTGCAACTCCAGACAGCGATCGACGAAGACTCGGCCAATCTGAATTTCGGTGGCCATCTCCGCCAGCTTGAAGCGCGTGTTCTGGAAATCGGCAATCGCCTTGCCGAACGCCTTGCGTTCGCGGGTGTAGTCCAGCGTCCATTGCAACGCAGCCTCAGCCGACGCCAGCCCGCCGATGGCCACGGTGAGGCGTTCTTGCGGCAATTCCTGCATCAGGTAAGCGAAGCCCATCCCGGCCTGCCCCAACAGGTTTTCCTTGGGCACCCGAACGTCCTGAAAGAACAATTCCGACGTGTCCTGCGCCTTCATCCCGACCTTTTCCAGGCGCTTGCCCTTGTCGAAGCCGGGGGTGCCGGCCTCGACCAGAAACAGACTAGTGCCCTTGGCGCCGGCCTTCGGATCGGTCTTGGCCACGACAATTACCAGGTCCGCCAGAAAGCCGTTGGTGATGAAGGTTTTCGAACCGTTGATGATGTACTCGTCGCCATCCAGCACCGCCGTGGTCTTCACCCCTTGCAGGTCGGAACCGGCCCCCGGCTCGGTCATGGCGATCGCCGTGACCATCTCGCCGGACACCAGTTTCGGCAGGTATTTGTGCTTCAACGCCTCACTGCCGTAATGCAGGATGTAAGGCGCCACAATGTCCGAATGCAGGGAGAAACCGATCCCGGTCAGCCCCAGGCGCCCGACCTCTTCGATCACCACCGCGCTGTACAAAAAGTCCGCGCCCAACCCGCCGTATTCCTCCGGCAGATGCGAACACAACATCCCCGCCTCCCCGGCCTTGTTCCAGAGTTTTCGGTCGATATAGCCTTGTTTTTCCCAGTGTGCATGGAACGGAACGGCCTCTTTTTCGAGGAATGTACGCACGCTGTCGCGGAAAAGTTCGTGCTCGGAACTGAACAAGGTTCTGGGGATCATGCGGCACCTGTCGTTATTGTTAGAGGAATGGCCCTTCAGAGACTAAGCCTCACCTCCGACACAGGACACTGGACACATCAGACAAAAAATAAGACGATCCAGCCGTTTGATGACCACTTTCCCTTATAAAAATAAAGTTGAATTATGTCTAAGCACGTCTCCACGCCCCTGCGGCGCGTCAGCATCCTGGCGATCGACCGGGTTTTCGCTTCCACCCTCCTGCAAGCCAAAGATTTCTTCCATCTGGCCAGCCTGCGCTATGGAAAACAGCTGGGCCAGGGCCTGACACCGGCATTTGAAACCCGGTTGGTCAGCCCCGACGGCAAGCCAGTGAATAGCTTCAGCGACGTGATCATCCCGGTAGACGGCGGCCTGGAAAACGCCGACATCATCATCCTCCCCGCCTTCTGGGACGACTTCGAGACGCTCTGCAAACGTTATCCGCAGGTCTTCCCGTGGCTGCGCGAGCAACATGCCCGCGGTGCGGTGCTGTGCGGCGAAGCCACAGGGGTGTTCTGGCTCGCCGAGGCCGGCCTGCTCAATGGCAAGGAAGCGACCACGTACTGGCGCTTCTTCAACGCGTTCGCCGAGCGCTACCCGCAGGTTCAGCTGAATCAGGACAAGCACCTGACCGACGCCGACAACCTGTATTGCGCCGGCGGTACCACCTCGGCCTGCGATCTCTACATCTACCTGATCGAGCGCTTCTGCGGCGCCAACGTATCGCAGGCCGTGGCGCGGGATATCCTCTACGAAGTCCAGCGCAGCTATTCCCCGGGACGGATTGGTTTTGGCGGCCAGAAGCTGCATCAGGACGTGATCATCCTGCAGATCCAGCACTGGCTCGAAGAGCACTTCGCCGACAAATTCCGCTTCGAAGACGTCGCCCGCGAACACGGCATGAGCATCCGCAACTTCATGCGCCGCTTCCAGACCGCGACCGGCGACAAGCCGCTGCATTACCTGCAACGCCTGCGCATCGAAACCGCCAAGGGGCTGCTGTCCGGCAGCCGCAAGAGCATCAAGACCATCAGTTATGAGGTCGGTTACGATGATGCAAGCTTCTTCGCGCGGCTGTTCCGCCAGCACACGGAACTGTCGCCGAACCAGTATCGGCAGCAGTTTCAGCAGGCGGCGTAATACTCAAATCCAACACATATCCAATGTGGGAGCGAGCTTGCTCGCGATTGCGGTGTGTCAGTCGACATCAATGTTGAATGTGAAACCGCCATCGCGAGCAAGCTCGCTCCCACAGGGTCCGCGCTGGATTCAAGGTCTGCTCAAGGCATAAAAAAGGGCCTGCAAATGCAGGCCCTTTTTTTGTGTCCGAATCGTCCTACGGCTTGTGCGCCCGGGACAGGAATTCGTGCGACTGCATTTCCAGCAGACGGCTGAGCGTGCGCTGGAACTCGAAGTTCAGGCGACCGCCGGTGTAGAGGTCTTTGAGCTCGACTTCGGCTGAAATGATCAGCTTGACGTTACGGTCATAGAACTCATCGACCATGTTGATAAAGCGACGGGCGATGTCATCCGTGGTGACGCTCATCTGCTCGACACCGCTGAGCAGCACGGCGTGGAAGATCTTGCCCAGTTCGATGTAATCGTTCTGGCTGCGTGGGCCGTCGCACAGTTCGCGGAAGTCGAACCAGGCCACGTCATCACACGTACGTACCGCGCGGATGGCGCGATTCTCGATCATCAGCACGTCATTTTCGACCGCGGCGGTGCATTCCGGCGTCAGTGCGCGGAAGCTCTTGCGCAGGCTTTCCTGAGCGGCTTCGTCCAACGGAAAGTGGAACAGTTCCGCTTGTTCAAGATGACGCAGACGGTAATCGACGCCGCTGTCGACGTTGACGATGTCGGTGTTCTGCTTGATCAGCGCGATGGCCGGCAGGAAGCGCGCGCGTTGCAGGCCGTCCTTGTACAGGCCGTCCGGCACGATGTTCGAGGTCGCGACCAAGGTCACGCCGTTCTTGAACAGCTCTTCCATCAGCGTGCCAAGAATCATGGCGTCGGTGATGTCGGAGACGAAAAACTCATCGAAGCAGATCACGCGCGACTCGTCGGAGAAACGCTTGGCGATGATGGTCAGCGGGTTTTTCTCGCCACCGAGGGTCTTCATCTCCTCGTGCACGCGCTTCATGAAGCGGTGGAAGTGAGTCCGGGTCTTTTCCTTGAACGGCAGCGCTTCGAAGAAGGTGTCGACCAGGTAAGTCTTGCCGCGACCCACGCCGCCCCAGAAGTACAGGCCCTTGACCGGCGCCTGCTCTTTCTTGCCAAACAGTTTGCCAAACAGGCCCGGCTTGCTCTGCGAGGCCGCGACCAGATCGTCGTACAGGCGCTGCAAATGGCGCACAGCAGTTTCCTGCGCGGCGTCATGGAAGAATTCCGGGCGCTTCAGATCAGCTTGATATCGTTCTAGGGGCGTCATAATTCGTTAGCAAGGCAACAAAAACGGGCCGTCACTGTAGCGACGGCCCGGGGGAATGGCAATCGGCCCTTGGTCGGGTCGAGCCGCTGTTTTATTCCTGAACCGGCGTCAACGTAACGCGCAGGGCGTCGATGGCGCCGTCACGCGCGGCGCTGTCGGCGAATGCCGGGCTGTCTGCCACACACTCGCCTTCCAGCCAGACACTGAAGCTCAGGTCTTCGCTGCGCAGGTCCAGAGGCTGGCCCGCTTGCAGTTGCTTGGTCACTTGCCCAGCGGTTTTGCCGTCGGCAAAGTTGCGCGACAACAGCAGTTGCTCGCCATCGGCCGCCAGCAGACGGAAGCGGAAACTGCCGTCGTCTTCACGGAAGCTGACAAAACGTGCTGCTTTCGCGGCTTTTTTCTTGGTAGTGGCCGCGACTTGAGTCTGCGCCACGAAAGAACGCAGGCCGACCGCTTCACGCAGTTCGTGAAGGAACGGTGTCGCCACGGCACGGGCCTTCTTGGCGCCGACTTGCAGCATGTCTTCCAGGTCCGCCGGGCGTTCGATCAACTGGTGATAACGCTCGCGGGACTCGCCCAGTTCGCTGTCCAGCAACTGGAACAGACGATTCTTCGCTTCGCCCCAACCCAGGCCTTGCAACAGTTCGCTGCGGAACTCGTTGGACTGCGCCGGGGTGGCAAATGCCTGGAACAGTGTGAACAGGTGCGAATTGTCCGGGTCTTTGGCTTCGCCCGGCGCGCGCGAATCGGTGACGATCCGCGAAATCGCGTCCTTCATCTCTTTGGCGCTGCTGAACAACGGGATGGTGTTGTCGTAGCTCTTCGACATTTTGCGACCGTCGAGGCCTGGCAGCGTGGCAACACTTTCTTCAATCAGCGCTTCAGGCATGGTGAAGAATTCTTTGCCTTGACCGAACAAATGGTTGAAGCGCTGACCGATGTCGCGGGCCATTTCCACGTGCTGGATCTGATCGCGACCGACCGGCACCTTGTGCGCGTTGAACATCAGGATGTCCGCGGCCATCAGCACCGGATAGCTGTACAAGCCCATGGTAATGCCTGCATCCGGGTCTTCGCCGGTCTCGACGTTCTTGTCCACCGAAGCCTTGTAGGCGTGGGCGCGGTTGAGCAGGCCCTTGGCGGCGACGCAGGTCAGCAGCCAGGTCAGCTCGGGGATTTCCGGGATGTCGGACTGGCGATAGAACGTCACGCGGTCCACATCCAGGCCACCGGCCAGCCAGGTCGCGGCGATTTCCAGACGCGAGCGCTGGATGCGCAGCGGGTCATCGCATTTGATCAGGGCGTGGTAGTCGGCCAGGAAGTAGAACGAATCGGCATTGCTGTCACGGCTGGCGACGATCGCCGGGCGGATGGCGCCGGCGTAGTTGCCCAGGTGTGGCGTGCCGGTGGTGGTGATGCCGGTGAGGATACGGGTACGAGTCGTCATGGGTAATCGCTTGTCAGACTGCAATCAATTCGAAAGACGCGGCAGGATCAGATCCTTGAGATCGGTCAGCTTGCCATGAAAAAAGTGTCCGCATTCTGCCACTTTCAGCAGCTCATGGGGACGCTCGAGTTTCGCGGACCAATCGTAGACGACTTGCGGGTCAATCACTTCGTCGGTTTCCGGCTGGATCAGGGTCAATTCGCCGTGTTGCGGCAGTTGATCCTGATCGCCCAGGCGCATGACAGCGGGCGCTACCATGAACACATGTTTCAGCTGTTCGCCCTTGGCTTCCAGGCGTCCGCCGAGACTGGCGGCAACAAAACCGCCGAAGGAGAAACCGAACAGGGTCAGTGGCAAATCTGGATGTTTGGCCCGCAGCCATTCGGCCACCGCCTCGGCATCGTCGACTTCGCCGGTGCCCATGTCGTGGGCGCCTTCGCTGGCACCGACGCCACGGTAGTTGAACCGCAAGGTAATCAAACCGGCATCACGCGCGGTGCGCTGCAGGGTCGACACCACTTTGTTGAGCATGGTGCCGCCCTGCACCGGGTTCGGATGGCAGATCAGCGCAATGCCGCGTGGCTGCTCATTATCGAGGTAAAGGGCTTCCAGTTGACCCACCGGGCCATCAATCACTACAGGGGTTTCGCGCATAAGCAAGGAAGGAACTCCGTGACCTCGAATCGGGTCGACTCGTCTAGCAATTTGTCTGTGCCAATCTATTGCGAGTGAATCGCGGTATACAGCGCAGGTTCGAGCCGTTAACGTAAAGCAAAGCCGTTTATAGAGGAAGGACTCGTGGAACACTCGCTCTTAGTTTGGTTGTTACCGACTCTTGCCCTGGTTGTGGGTGTCGCCATTGGATTCCTGATCGCTCGCCTGGTGCCAAATGCCGCGCCGAGCAGCACGCAACGTCAGCTGGATGACATTCAGGAACGTTTCGACAATTATCAGAATGAGGTGGTAACCCACTTCAACAGCACGGCCACCCTGGTCAAGAAGCTGACTCAGAGCTATCAGGAAGTGCAGGATCACCTCGCCGAGGGCGCCAACCGCCTGGCCCTGGACGAGCAAACTCGCCAGCGCTTGCTGGCCTCCTTGCACGCCGATGCGGCAACGGCCCCGCGTGAACGCCTGACGCCGCCGCGCAACCAGGAGCCGCCTCGCGATTACGCACCAAAATCCCCGAACGCGCCGGGCATGCTTGATGAGCATTACGGCCTGAAGAAGTAATCAGGTTTAGCGCAATACAAAAGCCCTCGGACGAGTGATTGTCCGGGGGCTTTTTTGTTGCTGATGTTTGGGTTGTCAGCACTGGCCTCATCGTCGGAACAAATCACACAAAAAAGCCCGCCCGATCTGTTGAGGATCGGGCGGGCTCTTTTTTTTACGCCTGGGGTTCAGTCAGGTTGGTAAAGGTAAAACGGTTATTACTGAGGATACTGCTGACCCGGAATCGCTTTCAAGTTGACTTCAACGCGACGGTTCTGTGCCCGACCATTGGCATCACCGTTGCTGGCAATCGGATTATCCGGGCCGGCACCGCGAGCCGAGAGATTGGCACCGCTCACGCCTTGCGACGTCAGGTAAGTCGCCACGCTCTGTGCACGACGCTGGGACAGGTCCATGTTGTGCTGACGCCCACCGGTGCTGTCGGTGTAGCCGACGATCTCGATCTGGTTCTGGTTGAACTCCTTGAGCGAGCCCGCCAGGTTGTTCAACGGCTGATAGAAGCTTGGGGCGATGTTCGCCGAATCGGTGGCGAACGTGATGTTGCCCGGCATGATCAGTTTGATCTGATCGCCCTGGCGCTGCACTTCAACCCCGGTGTTGGCCATGCTGGCGCGCAGTTTTTTCTCTTGCTGGTCGGCGTAGTAACCGTAACCGGCGGCGGAAGCACCCACCACCGCAGCGCCGATCAGCGCGCCCTTGCCACGGTTATCGTGGTTGATCGCGGCACCGGCCAAGGCACCCGCCAAGGCACCGAGGCCGCCGTATTTAGCGGTTTTGCTCATGCCTTCGGAGCCAGTATCAGCCTGCCCCTGAGGCTGGCCATTGTAAGGGTTGGGCGAAGCACAGCCCGACAGCAAGGCCACTGCGGTAGCGACAATAATCAAAGGACGCATGGTGAACATTAAGAGCTCCTACTTTTTGCATTCTGTGGTGCAACGGACTTAAGCATTGGACCTTTGCGGGCGTTGGATCGTCGCGCCGGTCAAAAATTCCCTGTGTTACAAATCAGGCCCGCACGAACGGGTTCTCGCGCATTTCATCGCCCAGACGCGTGTCCGGACCATGCCCGGTGACCACGGTCGCTTCTTCGTCGAGGGTATACAGCCGCTGCTTGATCGACCGCACGATGGTCGCCTGATCGCCGCCCCACAAATCCGTGCGCCCTACCCCGCGTCGAAACAGCGTATCACCGGCAATCAGCAGCTTAGCCTCTGAAAACCAGAAGCTCATGGAACCTGGCGTATGCCCCGGTGTGTGGATCGCCACACCGCAACCGCAAGCCAGTTCTTCGTCATCGGCCAACCAGCGATCCGGCGACGGAACCGGCGTATAAGGCACTCCGAACATCTGGCACTGCATTTCCAGGTTGTCCCAGAGAAACTGATCTTCTTTGTGCAGGTGCAACGTCGCGCCGGTTTTCTCCTTGAGCTGACCGGAGGCCAGGAAGTGATCCAGGTGCGCGTGGGTATGGATGATGCTGACCACCTTCAAGCCCAAGGCATCGAGGCGCGCCAGAATCAATTCATGATTGCCGCCCGGGTCGACCACGATCGCCTTTTTAGTGATCGGGTCGCCGATGATGGTGCAGTTGCACTGCAACGGGCCGACGGGGAAGGTTTCGCGGATCAGGGCGGGGTTTGTAACGGTCATGGGAAATCGATGGCCTGTATTGGACAGAAGGCATTGAACATGGCTTCAGGATTCTACGCCACTCGCCGATACAGTTCTCCAGGCCAATTACTTGACGTCAGCAACAGAAAAGTAGTGGCCAGATGATGTCAACTGTACCGATTCTGGTGCAGAATTGTACTTTTGTAGCGGCCGCATCCAGGAAGGGCCGCAGCGCACTCAGGAATTTCGCATGCCCACTCCGACTGGTTCCACCTTAAGCTTTTATTCTTCGTTGACTGGCGTCAAACCCGTAGACAGTCTGCTCTCCGGAACTTACTGGCTAGGTTCGAGCTGGACCGTTGGAGGGTCGACGAACCTGAGCTACAGCTTCATCTCGGGCAGCAATTCCTACTTTGCTACCAACTACAGTGCCGACAATGAATACCTGGCAATGTATGAGCTGTCGCAGGACCAGCGTGGCGGCATTATCAGAGCGCTGAGCTCTTGGAGTGCGGTCGCCAATATCAAATTCACCCAGACCACCGACGATATCTCGAACGTCGGAGACCTGCGCTTTGGCGGCTATGCGCTGATGAAGGATCAGGCCGCTGCCTGGGCCTACACACCGTCCAATACGCCCAAGGGCGGGGATGTCTGGATCGGCGACCCAGCCAATGAGTTCCCGATCAATGGCTCCTACGATTACATGACCTATATCCACGAAATCGGTCATGCCATCGGACTTAAACACCCCTTCTCACCCAACTCGCTGAACACCACGATCCTGGACCCGTCGCTGGACGATGTCCGCTTCACCGTGATGAGCTACAACAATAACTACTCGTATCAGCCTACAACGCCGATGCTTCTGGACATTCTCGCGATCCAGGCACTGTATGGGGCCAATACCCAGTGGCAATCCGGTGACAACGTTTATCGTTGGGAGAGCTACCAGAAGGTATTCGAAACCATCTGGGACTCCGGCGGTACCGATACGATTGACGCCAGCAACCAGCTGAATTCGGTCAACCTCGACTTGAACGAGGGCGCGTTCAGTTCCATCGGTGTCTACTTTGAGAACAGCACCAGCGGGACCACTTACATCTTCAACAGCGGTCTTGCGATTGCTTACGGTACGAAGATCGAAAACGCTATTGGCTCGACGTTCAACGATATTTTGAAAGGCAATGCCCTGGACAACGTCCTGGATGGCCGCGAAGGCGCGGATACCATGTACGGTGGCGCGGGTAACGATACTTACTACGTCGACAATAAAAATGATGTGGTCGTTGAAACCGGTACGTCCGCCACGGAAATCGACTCGGTAATTTCGACGGTCAGCTACAACCTCACCTTCAGCCCCAACGTGGAAAACCTCACGTTGCTCACTAGCGGCAACCTCAACGGGACCGGCAACGCTTCGAACAACGTGATCCTGGGCAATGCCGGCAACAACATCATCGACGGCGGCGTGGGGGGCGACTATCTGGCCGGCGGCGCGGGCAACGACACCTACATCGTCGACAATGTGAACGACGTCGTCATCGAGACCAGCACTCTGGTCAGCGAAATCGACACCGTTCGCTCGTCGGCGACGTTCATGCTGGGCGCGAACCTGGAAAACCTCATCCTGACCGGCAATGCCAGCGTCAACGCCATTGGTAACGCACAGAACAACGTGCTCACAGGCAATGATGGCGACAACCAGTTGAATGGTGGCTTAGGGCTGGACACCATGATCGGTGGCAAGGGCAACGATGCCTACGCGCTCGACCAGGTCGGCGAACTGACGCGGATTCAGGAAAACGCCGGGGAAGGCAATGACTCGCTGTACGTGGTCTACAACGCAGACCAAGGCAACGCCATCAACCTGGGCGTGAGCAATCTGCAGAACGTCGAGAACGTATTGCTGTTGGGCACCGGCGCCTTTTCGGCGGTCGGCAACGACCTGAACAACGCCCTGACCGGCAACGGCTCGTCCAACACGCTTGACGGTGGACTGGGCAACGACACCCTTGATGGGGGCGCTGGCGCCGACACGATGATCGGCGGACTCGGTAACGACACCTATGTCGTGGACGACGTTGCGGATTCGGTGGTCGAAGCCGCCAACGAAGGCATCGACCTGGTCCAGAGCTCCATCGGGTATGCGCTGGGCGCCAATATCGAGAACGGCCAACTGGTAGGTACTGCCCAGGTCGACCTTACCGGTAACGATCTGAACAACCTCCTGACCGGTAACGCGGGCGCGAACATTCTCAACGGCATGGCCGGTGCCGACATCATGGACGGCGGGGCTGGCAACGACAGCTACTACGTCGACAACGTCGGTGACGTGGTCATCGAACGGGGCGCGTCCACCTCGGAAATCGACGCAGTCGCCGCCTCTATCGACTACACCCTGGGCGCCAATGTCGAATACCTGACCCTGCTGGGCTCGGCCAATCTCAACGGCACCGGCAACATCCTGAACAACGTGATCACCGGGAATGCCGGCGACAACATCCTCGATGGTGGCGCCGGCGGCGACTACCTGGCGGGAGGGACGGGTAACGACACTTACCTGGTCGACAATGTCGGCGACGTGGTGGTGGAAACCAGTACCCTGGTCAGTGAAATCGACACTGTGCGCTCCTCCGTGACATTCACGCTGGGTGCAAACCTGGAAAACCTGACGCTCGTCGGCACGAACACCGGCCCCATCAACGCGTTCGGCAACAGCCAGAACAACGTGCTGACGGGCAACGATGCCGACAACCAGTTGAGCGGTGGCGGCGGTCTGGACACGATGATCGGCGGCAAGGGTGATGACGGTTACATCCTGGATCAGTCCGGTGAACTGGCGCTGGTTCAGGAAAACGCCGGAGAAGGCAGAGACTCGCTGTACGTCACCTACAACGCGACCGCACAGGATTATGTGGTCGACCTCGGCTTGAGCAATCTGCAGAACGTCGAGGACGTCCTGATCCAGGGCAGCGGCGCATTCAGCGTGACCGGCAACGCCTTGAACAACGGCATGATCGGCAACAGTGGCGACAACCTGATAGACGGCGGCCTGGGCGCCGACTTCATGGCAGGCGGCACAGGCAACGACACCTATGTCGTCGATAACATTGGCGACGTCGTCAGTGAAACCAGTACTGTCGCCGGCGAAATCGACACCGTGCGCTCCTCGGTCACCTACGTGCTCGGCGCCAACCTGGAAAACCTCACCCTCACCGGCACCGCCAACATCAACGGCGTCGGCAACACCCAGAACAACGTGCTGATTGGCAATGATGGCGACAATCAGCTCAACGGTGGCGCCGGACTGGACACACTGATCGGTGGCAAGGGTAACGATGACTACGGTATCGACCAGGTGGGAGAACTGGCCCGTGTTCAGGAAAATGCGAACGAGGGGATCGACACGCTCTACATTGGCTACAACGCCGGCGACCCGAGGCTGTTCAGCAGCTATGTCGACCTGCTCGGTAATCTGCAGAACGTCGAAAACATCATTGTGCAGGGCAGCGGGTCATTCAACCTGACGGGCAACAGCCTGAACAACGCCCTGACCGGCAACGCCGACAACAACGTGCTCGACGGCGGCACCGGCGCCGACACCCTGGACGGCGGCGCCGGCAACGACACCTACTACGTCGACAAC